>CAZMAO010000067.1:0-2547 GCA_964564465.1 uncultured Bacteroides sp. | reverse complement strand
CACATAGCTCGCTATGTTCCTTCGCCTGCAGAACAAAAATCGACTCAAGGCTGCGACCCGTGCGACTGCCATTTTTTTGAAACGGGGTCTAAGTTTAATAGCTCAAGATTTGAAAACTACTTATTATCGATTAATTTTTAAGAACTACTTATGATAAAAATGATTTACACTATCCTGTTATTGGGTATCTTATTGCTGCAATCTTCATGCAATACACATAAGCTGGCATCCACTTTAAATGAAAAAGTTGATGACTCCGCAATATGGGATACACCCGAACGACAGCCGAACTATTTAAATGGCGGTATGTCAGGCTTGCTCAACGACTTATACAGTACATTGTTAGAGACTGCTCCCATATCTCAGGAATGTATCAAAGGACGTGCCGTTGTCAAGTTTAAAATCACAGAGGAGGGAATTATAGACTCTAACAGCATCACAATTCTCAGAAACAATAATGTGCCTGAAGATTATTTGGAAGCAGCCATAGATGCAATCAAAAATCTGGGTAATTTTGAACCTGGAGCAATGAACGGTAAACCTATGAAAGTTTGGTATAATCTCCCTATCATCTATCCTGTTCCGTTAGACAAAATAAAAGCGGAAGAACCGAGGGACAGGATAAAGGTTCCATAGATATGGTTTTGAACTCGGAGAATAGCTGGGTCAGTAGAGGGCGGAACCGTCAACATGTCCCCCGATTCCATCATTGCTTGCCAAAGATCGAAATTTATATTTGCGGAATCCGCAAATGAATGAGGTTGCTAACCCAATTTTTCCGATGGTATCGGAAAAATTAAAGGACTTTCCGTTGCCTCTGCATTCCCTTTCTAAAGAAGAATTAAAGATTTTCCCGACAGCGTCGGATAAATTCGCGACACCTCATAATTCGCTTATTTCCAGTTTGTCGTTCTCTCATATTGTTGAACTTCTTACTATTGAAGACCCCCTTATTCGTTTCTTATATGAATTTGCTCGGAGCCGGGGAGAGGAAAAGGTTCCATAGCGATCGTTTTTAACTCGAAGAGTGTCTGACGTTATATTTGACTAAACGGTCAACCGGTCCCCGGGTTCCACGGGTAACCCGAAGTTATGCGCTCCCCCGGTGTTCCAAAATCTCAAAAAATTCGTCAGGATATTTCTTTTAATCCTTTGTGAAGTGCTGAATTATGGCTACATTTGCACCCATATAATAAAACTAAACCCGATAGCTTGACGAGTCAGGGGCTACCGGGAATCAACACTGCAAAGTTAGTGCGCATTTTATTATAAAACCCATTATGGCTCAAAATTCTTTAAAAGTACACACTCCATAAGCTTTTAGCCGAAATGGAAATTTGGCGTTTGGAAATATATTTTGCAGAGCCACAGTACCTTAAAGTTTAATTTATGAAAAAAATTCTCTTTACATTTATCTTAGCATTATGCGCATTCGGATATGCTAAGGCTCAATCACGGACAGTTGCAGAAGACAGTTTGTTGGTTCAACTGAACAAAGTCGATGAACTGGGTCAATGGATTAATGAGAATCTATTCCCGGATATGTTCGATTTACATAATCCTATTCCGATGATGATTTTTACCGATAACTCGGTTTTATCCTATAACCCTGACTCCACCTTATTATCAATTTTTCAGCCAAGAGAAATTGGTAAAACAGATAATGGCACCCTATACTATCTCACCAATGAAGTTAATCCCAACTTCATGATGATGGTAATGGGGGCGCCCTACGAGCAAGGAGCTTATGAAAAACCTTGGTACTACACGAAACCTTGGATTTTCTGCTCCACTTTCAATCAGGCACAAAAGATGGTTCCCGGTATCAAAGATGAAACAGAATGGTATACGATGCTATTGCACGAAGGTTGCCATGTATGGCAGCAACGGCACCCAGAATTCCTTTCTGCGATCTCTAACTTTGAACAGCTATATGGTGGGCCGGAACATGTGGGCAATCTCCATAAACAAGATAGGACGCTGTATGCCGCGTTGAAATTAGAGAATGACGTATTATCGGCAGCATTAAAAGCTACCAATTCAGTGGAGGAACAAAAGGCTATTGACAATTTCGTCCAATTTCGTAAAGATCGAAGAAAACTCATGATTGAGAACGGCTATCCAGAAGAACTTGTGCGTTTCTGCGATATGCAAGAATTGGCTGAAGGACAGGCTCGTTATATCGAATATAATCTTGGAAAGCATTTAGGCCTTTACGAAGATAATGACCCGAGGTGGGGAGATTTAGACCTTACAGGATGGTTCTATGTAACCGGCTTCAACCTTTATAATCTCCTATTTAAGCGAGGTTTTAATATGGCGGATGCTTATTCTGGTGAGATACACCCATTAGACTACTATCTTAAGTAGTTCTTAAAAATTAATCGATAGTAAGTAGTTTTATATGCTCATTAATATTTAAGAACTACTTACAAAATAACATGTATTATAACTGCGCTCACTGGGCTTTAAATCTTTTCAATAATCTTCACTTCAGTAATTTACGGTCGTTGTCACTACTTTCCAGTACGCTCATCTGATGAATGG
>CAZMAO010000066.1:0-2719 GCA_964564465.1 uncultured Bacteroides sp. | reverse complement strand
CAACGACCCCGAGATTACAAATCACGTGCTCTGGCCAACTGAGCTAAAGAGGCAGTTCTGCTTAATTCAGGCTTCTCCCAGCCCTCAAAAGCGATTGCAAAGTTAGAGCATAATTTTTAATCCACCAAATATTTTTGCATTTTCATTCCATAAAAAAATTAAAATATTTTCGACACACCTCCGCCAATAGCATCACCAAAACACACAAACCACTGAAAAACACCTTATTAAACCCCAATTCCACTTTCTTAACCTTTCAATCTTGCTTCTTTTCCAAAAAAATAATAATTTTGCATCTGTTCATACATATAATATATGCGCCTATGGATTCAAACACCATCAACAGCCGAATTGAATCGTTCCGCAACGCAATGCGTTCACAAGGAATCAATGCAGCAATTATCCCTCAGACCGACCCGCATCAGAGCGAATACCTCGCCGACCACTGGCAAGTGCGCCGGTGGCTCTCCGGATTCACCGGATCGGCCGGAGCTCTCGTAATAACCCTCGACAACGCCTTCATCTGGGCCGACTCCCGTTATTGGCTCCAGGCCGCCGACCAGCTCCGCGGAACCGTAATCTCCGTTATGGAAGAAGGCAAACCCGAAGTTCCCGAAATAACCGGATGGCTGATCCAAAACCTTAAACCCGGCGACACCGTCGGAATCGACGGCATGCTGTTCAGCATCGACGACACCCGCCGCCTCGAAAACGAACTTGAACGCCACGACATCAAACTCAACGTCGGCTTCAACCCCATCGACGCATTGTGGCTCGACCGGCCCGCACTGCCCCAGCATCCCGTGTTCATACACGGCGAAAACTACGCCGGCGAAAGCGCAGCCTCAAAAATAAACAAAGTGCTTCAAACCGCCGAAACCGACGGAGCGAACAGCGTATTCATTTCCGACCTCGCAGAAATTGCATGGCTTCTCAACATCCGTTCTCGCGACGTACACGACAATCCCGTTGTCACATCGTTCCTCTACCTCAGCCCCGAACAATCAATTCTGTTTGTCGACTCTGCAAAAATCAACCACGAAGTAAAGCAATATCTCGACGACAACAACATAACCCTCCTCCCCTATCAGAACGCACTCTCCTTCCTCGCAGCCCTTCCCCAATCGGCACGCGTGCTCGCCTCATCATCACAAACCACCGGATCACTCCGCCCGCTGCTCGGACAGCGGCTTATCCAGGGCAAATCGCCCGTAGCGCTGCTTAAAGGAGTGAAAAACGACACACAGATCCAAGGCGTGCGTCGGGCAATGGAACGCGACGGCGTAGCAATGGTCCGCTCGCTCATGGAAATCGAAAAACTCGTTCAGGACAACCAGCCCCTCACCGAAATCGGTGTAGCCGAAATCCTTACGAAACATCGCTCGCAGCAGGATTTGTACTTCGACGAATCATTCGACACAATCGCCGGATTCGGACCTCACGGTGCAATCGTTCACTATAGCGCCAACCCGCAGACAAACGCCGACATCCACTCCGGAAACCTTCTCCTTATCGACTCCGGAGCAAATTACCTCGACGGAACAACCGACATAACGCGCACCATCTCACTCGGACAGCCATCGCAGGCTCAGCGCCACGATTTCACCCTCGTGATGAAAGGACACATCGCCATAGCGCAGGCCGTATTCCCCGCCGGAACCCGAGGCGCGCAGCTCGATGCCCTTGCACGTATAAACCTTTGGAAAAACGGGCTCAGCTACCTTCACGGAACCGGACACGGAGTCGGTCACTTCCTCAACGTACATGAAGGTCCGCAGAACATTCGGCTGAACGAAAACCCCACGCCACTCATCCCGGGAATGATAACCTCGAACGAACCGGGCGTTTACCGTGCCGGCGAATACGGAATCCGTTGCGAAAACCTTGTCCTGACCGTCCCCGCCATGACAACGGAATTCGGCGATTTCTATAAATTCGAAACCCTCACCCTCTGCCCCTTCGACCTCACTCTCTTCGACACCTCCGTCATGACTCCCGATGAAATTGAATGGGTAAACCATTATCATGAAACAGTGCGCGAACGATTGCTCCCCCTGCTCAAACCCGACGAACAGGAATGGCTCATAGCTCACACCACACCATTAACCTCCCATAAGCAATAATCAGAAAATGGCCCTTATAATTCCACTCCGCGGATTCACTCCCGCTATCGGTGAAAACACATTCCTGGCCGAAAATGCCACAATCGTAGGCGACGTAACCATTGGCAAGGACTGCTCAATCTGGTTCAACACCGTTCTGCGCGGCGACGTAAACAAAATAACCGTCGGCGACCGCGTCAACATTCAGGACGGCTCCGTGCTCCACACCCTCTATCAGAAATCCACCATCGAAATCGGCGATGACGTTTCAGTCGGACACAACGTAACCCTCCATGGGTGCAAAATCCACTCCCTCGCACTCATCGGAATGGGAGCCGTTGTAATGGACGATGCCGAAGTCGGCGAAGGAGCCCTTGTTGCCGCAGGTTCTGTCGTACTGTCACGCACTAAAATCGGACCTAACGAGCTGTGGGGTGGCGCACCCGCCAAATTCATCAAAATGGTCGATCCCGCCACCGCAAGCGAACTTAACCGTAAAATCGCCCGCAACTACCTCATGTACTCAAAATGGTATTCCGAATAACACCTCAAACATTTGCAATGAGGCTGTGTCAAAATAGGCGCAGCCTCTTTTTATGCTGTTGAGGTTTCAATAA
>CAZMAO010000065.1:0-2763 GCA_964564465.1 uncultured Bacteroides sp. | reverse complement strand
TGCTTGTAGCAACGGACTATTCTTTATATAATAGTTTGTAAAGAAAGGAGTTGTTTTAAAATGTTAAAAGAAAACATTAAACAAGTAAGAAAATCAAAAGGACTATCGCAAGAAGAACTTGCTATTAAACTAAATGTAGTAAGACAAACAATATCAAAATGGGAGCAAGGTTTGTCTGTCCCTGATTCAGAAATGTTAATTAGAGTATCGGAGGTTCTTGAAACACCAGTAAGTACTTTGCTTGGAGAAAATATTGAAGAATCTAAAGTAGATGATTTAAAAGTCATTGCTGAAAAATTAGAGATAATAAATTTGCAACTATTGCAAAGGAAGAATGCAAGAAGAAAAATGATTCATTGGTCATTAATTTCATTATGTGTAATCCTGATAATAGGTTTTGTCTTTTTCTTCTTAGTAAATAGTCCTTATTTAAATTGGGATTATAATGATTCTGAAAATGCTGTTTTAGGAGTTATTTTTCATTCTATTGAATGGATATTTATTAGGGTAGCCCCAATTATCCTTATTGTATCTTTTATTGGAATTCTATTAACTCGAAAGAAAGTTTAAAACAAATTATAATCTAGGGGAGTGATAATATGACAGAACTAACATCAATGAGAAATATTGGAAAAGAACTAGAACGAAAATTAAAAATAATAGGTATCAATTCAGCTGAAGATTTGAAAAAGGTTGGAAGCAAAGAAGTATTCTTACAATTAAAGACGAGATTCCCTGAAGTATGCCTAGTTCATTTATACACTCTTGAAGGAGCGATAACTGATACAGATTTTAATAAACTTTCAGAAGAAACCAAAATGGATTTAAAGAAATTCTCTGATGAATGGAAATAATAAATTTCAATTTGAAGTGGAGATAAATTATGAGAAAACCTTATTTAGATAATTTAAGAACAATTGTGATTCTAATTTTATTTCCTGTTCATACTTTCATGATTTGGAATGACTATGGAACAAAATTTTATATATGGGCAGAAGAAAATAAGTTATTAAGTTCCTTCATTATTATAGTGAATCCTTGGATTATGGCATTACTATTTGTTATTGCAGGAATGTGTGCAAAATATGCATTAGAAAAACGAAGTGTAAAAGAATTTGTAAAAGAACGAAGTTCTAAACTACTAATTCCATTTATTAGTGGAATTGTATTACTAGTCCCAATACAAACGTTATATGCAAGAAAATATTTTTTTTATTATAATGGAAGTATCTTAGATCATTGCAAATACTTTTTTACACATTTTACAGATTTCAGGGGAAATGATGGTTGTTTCACACCAGGACATTTATGGTTTCTATTATTTTTGTTTGTAATTGCTCTTTTAGCGCTATTCCTAATAAAATATATACCTTATGAAAAAGTTTCCAAACAATTAAGAAAAGTAAACATAATGGGAATCATTTTATTATTTGTACCCATATGGTTATTTTCTTATATTGGTGCTTTTGGTGTATATAGTTTTGGTAGATATTTCTCATTATATTTATTAGGTTATTATATGTTTACTAACGAAAAAGTAATCGATAAAATTATGGAAAATAAGAGATTAATTTTAGGATTATTTTGTTTATTTCAATTAACGTTAGTAATAGTATATTATAAGTTTTCTTACTATGGAGATTGCTTTGTAAACTTAGTTGGATGGTTAGGAGTATTATCTTGTATCCTTATAGGGAAGTTGTATTTCAATAAAGAAAATCAAATTACTAATTATTTTAAGAAAGCATCCTTTCCAATTTACATTTTACATCTACCAGTTTTAGTAATTATTGGGTACTATTCTTTAATAATGATAAATAATATATTTTTACAAATAGGGTTGATTATTTCTGGAAGTTTTATAGTAACTATATTCATTTATGAAATCATTAAAAAAATTCCTATTCTAAAAAAGATGATAGGAGTTAGATAAATTATAATTTAGGAAGGAACCTTTTATATTAAAAAAACTTCTAAAAGTATAATCTTTTAGAAGTTTTTCAATTATTTTATAATTGCATCATCAGCAGTAAATTCTTCAAGTGAATTTTCTTTTACTTGAATACAAATATAAGAAATAGAATCATCTTTAGAAGCGAACATTTGACGTTCTGCAACTGGTGATATTCTTAGCCAGTCTCCAGAAACTAAATTAACTTCTTCATTGTCAATAATTATTTTACCAGAACCAGATAAAACAAAATAAATTTCTTCATTTTTTTTGTGAGAATGAATAAATGGTGTATAGTTTCCAGCTGAAATAGTATTGCAACTGATTTCAGCTCCTGTTAAACCTAATTTATCGTGTAATTCTACTCTTGGAGCATTTTCTAAACTCACTTTCTTATAATTTGCCATTTTAATATTCCTCCTTTAAATATATTATGATAGATTTATATCATAATACAGTATAAAAACAAGTACGCACTTTAAAGTAACTATGTACTAATAAAAAAATATGTGATATAATATCAATAAATTTGTAAGAGGTGTGAAAATGAGAAATAAAAATGAATTGCCTGAATGTCCTGTTGCTACAACAGTTTCTTTAGTAGGTAGCAAGTGGAAATTATTAATAATAAGAAATTTGTTGAATAGAAATTGGAGATTTAATGAATTATTAAAATCACTAGATGGAATATCTCAAAAAGTATTAACTGATAATTTAAGACAACTTGAAAGTGATGGTCTTATTTATAGAAAGGATTATCATACTAACCCACCAAAAGTTGAATATGGAATGACTAATTTAGGTTTAGAATT
>CAZMAO010000064.1:0-2826 GCA_964564465.1 uncultured Bacteroides sp. | reverse complement strand
AAGCTGTTCGAATGTGGGGTCGATGACAAATTCGCCGTCGATGCGTGCAACACGCACTTCGGATATAGGACCATTGAACGGAATGTCACTGACCATAAGCGCGGTGCTTGCAGCAAGACCGGCAAGAGCGTCGGGAATATCTTCGCCGTCGGTTGAATAGAGAGTTATGTTAACGAATGTGTCAGCGTGATAATTGTCGGGGAAAAGGGGACGGAGCACGCGGTCAACAAGGCGTGCAGTGAGAATTTCATAGTCGGAGGCGCGTCCTTCGCGTTTCAGAAAGCCACCGGGAAAACGTCCGAAGGCAGAGAATTTTTCTTTGTATTCAACTTGCAGGGGCATAAAATCGACCCCTTCGCCGGCTTCTTTAGCCGAAACAACAGTGGCGAGCAGCATGGTGTTGCCCATGCGCACCTCAACCGCTCCATCGGCTTGCTTGGCGAGTTTGCCGGTTTCGACGGTTATCTTTCGTCCGTCGGGCAGCTCGATGGTTTTTTTGATTGGATTCAACATAGTTTATCTTCTTTTCTTAAATGTATTTTTTTTACGTCTCAAAAATTCGCACAAAGTTAATAATTAAAAATGAGATATTTACATTTTTGTGTGTTTTTAGGCCGTTTTAGTGAACCAAATGGGGTTTTAAAAGGTTCTTTTAACAAATAACATTAAGAAAAATTCACATTATGTTGGGATTTAAACGAAAGGACAGGTATAGGATAGGAGTTGCCCTTAGTGGTGGCGGAGCGAGAGGATTCGCACATGCCGGTGCATTACAGGCATTGGCTGATGTTGGGATAAAGCCGGATATAATAGCCGGTGTGAGTGCGGGCAGTGTGGCGGCTGTGATGTATGCGGCCGGACGCAGCACGGAAGACCTTGTGAAGCTTTTTCAGAGCGGGAAGTTTACGGATTATGTTGAAGTGAAGATTCCACGCACCGGTTTGTTTTCGCTTGACAGGTTCCGGAACTTTATAAAGAAGGCTGTGGCGCCGTATGAAAATCTTGAGGATCTGCCAATGAAAACCGTCATTGGGGTTACTAATCTCGACCGTGGACGACGCGAAATGTTTGAAACCGGACCTATAGCCGACATTGTGGCGGCATCGTGCAGTATTCCGATTGTTTTTGAGCCTGCGATAATAAACGGGGAACGCTATGTTGACGGTGGAGTGTTGAGGAATTTGCCGGCATGGACAATAAGAAACCGGTGCAAATATCTGATTGGAGTGAACTGTTCGCCTCTTACCCACGGGGCTCCGAAGGATAATCTGCTTAACATTGCGTTACGCAGCTATGAACTTATGGCTAAAAGCAATACGATGAGCGATATGGAGATGTGCGATATGGGTGTGGTGATAGATGAAATTGCGCGACGACAGGTTTTCGACCTCAAGCATCTGGAACAGGTGTATGACACGGGCTATAAGGAGATGATGAATCATCTTTTGTATTACGGGTTTAAGCGTAAGTTATAAATTTGGCTCAGGTATGGGTAAATTTGCGGAGAATGATTATATTTGTGCAAATTTTCCACGCCATGAAGAAAAAAATCATATTCACTTTGTTGTTACCGGCTATGCTTTCGATAGCCGTGTCTGCATTAAATCCGCAGACGTCACCTTTGCGTTCGCTTGTTTTTGACCGTAACGAGTGGGGTTCGCAGTTCTATCGGATTCCGGCTCTTGTTCTGGCTAATGACGGGTCGCTGCTTGCTGTTGCCGACCGACGTATAGACAATCAGCTTGATTTGCCGGGGAAAATAGATGTCGTTGCCAAGCGGTCGACCGACGGCGGCCGCACCTGGAGTGCCCCTATAATGATTGCGGAGCATGACTCGATTGGTGGATACGGCGACGCGGCTGTTGTGGTTGATAAACGTCGCGGTGACATACTTGCAATCTCATCGCACGGCAACGGGCTGTGGCAGGAAACGCCGGCTCATATAAGTGTTTCGCGCTCAAAAGATAACGGAAAGACCTGGCTGCCGGCGGTAGATATTAACGAGCAGATATGGGCTTCATTGCCCGACAGTATACAGAATTATACGTCGTGGTTCGCTTCGTCGGGACGTGCATTTCAGACCAAAAAGGGGCGGATTTTGTTTGCGCTGGTTACACGCAAGCGTGGGGTTGAAGGGTTTCCCGTATATGCTGTTTACAGTGACGACGGCGGTTATAACTGGAAGGTGAGCAAGAATGCCGCCACACTGAACGGCGACGAGGCAAAGATTATTGAACTTGACGATGGCCGGCTTTTGATGAGCATACGTAACCGTTTCAAGGGAGGCCGTATTTTTTCGTATTCTAAAGATGGTGGAGTTACATGGGGTGATGAACAGGAAATGAAACAGTTACCTGATCCGGCATGCAACGGAGATATCATAAGATATAACCGTGAGGGAATGAATCTGCTGCTTCAGACGTTGCCCGGCAGCCCAACCCTGCGTGACAACGTGACGGTTTATGTGAGTGACGACGAAGGAAAGAGCTGGAATCATTCGCACCGGATTGTGCGGGCTCCGAGTGCGTATTCGTCGATGGAGGTACTTCCGGACGGTAATGTCGGTTTCTTTGTCGAGGAGGAGGTTGCTGAAACCACCAATATCGATCCGGAGCTTGCACGGAAACATCCCGGCATGATTCATCCGGGTTTCAGGTTGTGGTTCACTTCGCTGCCGATAAGTGAAATTATGCGATGATACCCCATGAGCTTAAAAAATTATAAGGCAAAATTTTGGAGAATATAAAAAATGCGCTTACCTTTGTAGCGCATAAGGGGTATTAGCTCATCTGGCTAGAGCGCGACACTGGCAGTGTCGAGGTGAGC
>CAZMAO010000063.1:0-3204 GCA_964564465.1 uncultured Bacteroides sp. | reverse complement strand
ATCAGTGAAATAAATTTTTAAAAATTTTATCACATTTTTGTTACAATACCTCACTATTTCTGTTACAACCCGTCAACTTTTGCATAATGGTACGCATCCGGCATTGAAATCCAATGGAAACGGCTCATCTACACCATCGACTGGACAAACAACCGCCCCTTCGTCTTCAACCTTTTCAACTAAACACACATTCAATAATTCATCGACTGCACCTCAAGATGTCTTTTCATTTTGAGGTGCTGCTCATTTTCCACAGTCACAACCGACATATGAATATTTAAATCGCTTCCGCCATAAAAGTCACTGCATCTAACTTTACAGAGCCTGCCGTGTTATTCAACTGACATTTAAAATTGGCTTTTAATAATTTTTTATTAAAATTTTAAATCGTTACACGCATTTTAGGTTACCTTTGTACATTAATCGTAAAAATCAGAAATTCAAACCAAAATTCTAAATATAATAATTATGGAAACGAAAGAACTTGACCGCATCAGCTACGCACTTGGCCTCAGCATGGGCAATAATTTCCGTAGCAGCGGAATCGATAAACTCGACGTACAGGATTTTGCCGATGGCGTAGCCGCTGTTTTCTCCGGTGAAAAACCCCGCATGACCTACGACGAAGCAAAAGAAGAAATACGCAAATACTTCACAGCCATGGAGGAACGCCAGCGTGCCGCCGCACAGGAAGTTGGAAAAGCAAACCGTCAGGCAGGTGAAGCATTCCTGACTGAAAACGCCAAACGTCCGGAAGTAAAAACCACCGCTTCAGGACTGCAATACGAAATTCTCACCGAAGGAACAGGAGCGCAGCCCTCACCCACCGACCAGGTAAAAGTACACTACACCGGCAAACTGATCGACGGCACTGTGTTCGACAGTTCTGTTGAACGCGGAGAGCCGGCGACATTCGGCGTAACACAGGTAATTCCCGGATGGGTTGAAGCCCTGCAGCTCATGAAAGCCGGTTCAAAATGGCGTCTTTACATCCCTTCAAACCTCGCATACGGACCCAACGGTGCCGGCGGTGTGATAGGCCCCGACGCAACCCTCATTTTCGACGTGGAACTTCTTGAAGTCCTTGGCAAATAACCATTTCAAAATGCTCAAGAAATTCATTATACTTATAATAATGTGTGTGGCAGTTTCTTCACCGGCCATAGCGAAACGCACATTATCACGCGCCGAAACCGATTCGGTGGCGCAGGCTCTGACCGTTATCTGGGGAGAACACCTGAAAAAACGTGCCGAACGTGCCGGTGAAAAACCGGAAAAAAGCGCATACCTCCGCGGACTGCGCGAAATACTCACCGCTTCGGCAAGCGATTCCTCCTACTACGCCGGCCTCCGCGACGGCGCCATGATTGTTGCCGGCATACAGCAAATTGAAGCAAACAACAAACTGACTGTCGACCGCGAACGCATGGCCCTCGCCTTCGAACGCGCAGCCAAAGGCCGTAGCAACGCATTCACCCCCGAAACCGCGCAACGCTACATGAACTACATAACCACAGCCGTTGCCGCAGACGAAAAAACACTTGAAGAATCGGATAATTTCCTTGAGGAAATCGCCAAGAAACCCGGAACAAAAAGGGGCATGAGCGGACTGATTTGGGAAAAAATCAAAGACGGCGAGGGAAAATCGCCCCGCGTAGGTGAAAACGACGTGCTCATAACCTATGTCGGCTCACTCTACAACGGTAAGATTTTCGATGAAACACATCGCGAACGCCCCGTGCGCTTCGACCTCGAAACCCTTATCCCCGGATTCTCTTCAGGCCTGTCGCTCATGACTCCCGGAAGCACATATAAATTCTACATCCCCTCATTCCTCGCCTATGGCGAAGCAGGAGTTCCGGGCGTTATTCCGCCAAACGCCGCCCTGGTGTTTGAAGTGACTCTGCACGAGGTGCTTCCGCGCGGAAAAAACAATTGATACAATCTGAAACATTAACCATAAAACAAACAAAACAGAAATTATGAAAAAAATCATTATGGCATTCGGCATTGCCGGAATCGCTCTCGGATTCGCAGCCTGCACAGGCAGCACAACCGGATCAACCGCTACTGGTGAAAATGCAGCCTTTGTTGACTCTCTTTCCGAAATTTCCGGTGAACTTAACGGTGCTATGTTTGCTAAAAACATCGAAACCCTCCCCGAAGCCGACCAGAAACGTTTCAACAAAACAGAATTCCTGAAAGGTCTTAAGGAAGTTTATCTTACCGACACCAACAACATGAGCTATATCCTTGGCCTGCAGATTGGTCTGAACATGCTTCAGCAGCAGCGCATGATGGATCAGAACGGCGTTGCGACAAACCGCGACAAGTTCTACAGCTCTTTCAGCAAAAACTTCAAACCCGACAGCATTCCCGCCGAAACTCTCGCCGCCATCCAGAACCAGATGCAGATTCTTCAGGGCAAAGCCCAGCAGATCATGAGCGCAGAACAACAGCGCAAACAGGCTGAAATGCTCCAGAAACAGGAAGCTGAGAACAAAGCCAACATGGAAGCCGGCAAAAAATACGTCGACGAACTCAAAGCCAAAGACGCTGAAATCAAGACTACCGACGACGGCCTCAGCTACAAAGTCCTCAAACAGGGAACAGGCGCTACAGCCACCGACGACGACCGCGTTGTTGTCCGCTACACCGGCAAACTCATCGACGGCGAAGTTTTCGACTCTAACGACTCTATCGCCTTCTCACCCCGCGGCGTTGTTCCCGGATTCGCTGAAGGCCTGAAAATGATGAACAAAGGCTCGAAGATGACACTCTACATCCCCGGCGACCTCGGCTACGGCGTTCAGGGTGGTGGCGAAAAAATCAAACCGGGCGCAACCCTGGTTTTCGATGTTGAAGTTCTCGACATCATCAAACGCGAGCCCCTCAAAAACATCAAAAAATAAATCCACGACCTAAACAACGTGAATTCTATTTAAGAAAACACATCTTTCCCCAATAAACACCCAGCCGGTTAGCCCCAAACTAACCGGCTGATTTTTTACATACTTTTTGGCGCAATGTAAATCCGCAATTTTTAATGGATTAATCGCCTTGTTTAGAAAATTGTAATTACCTTTGTAGATACATATTGTCTGCCGAAGCCCGATATGGGCTTGTGGGCGGGATACAACATATATTAAAAGCGTTTACTTTCGCTTATTCTTGACCTATCGGAATCTCGCAAATTCTTTGTTT
>CAZMAO010000062.1:0-3709 GCA_964564465.1 uncultured Bacteroides sp. | reverse complement strand
AGGATGTGAAATTGATCATATTTTTATCACCTCTCTATGGTCGCGGCTGCACTGAATCGGATGTTCCGGAACGGACGGATGGCGGAAGGCGTTGAAAGGCATTATTAACCAAATCTATTGATTTAAGAAAAATGGCAAGATATACAGGCCCCAAATCAAAAATCGCGCGCAAGTTCGGCGAACCTATTTTTGGTGAGGACAAGGTTCTTACAAAGAAGAATTATCCTCCCGGCCAGCATGGTCAGAACAAGCGTCGCAAGACTTCGGAATATGGTGTTCAGCTTCGTGAAAAGCAGAAGGCCAAATACACATACGGTGTTCTGGAGAAGCAGTTCCACAATTTGTTTGAAAAGGCATCGCGCACAAAGGGCATTACCGGTGAGGTTCTTCTTCAGTTGCTTGAAGGCCGTCTGGATAATGTTGTTTACCGTCTTGGAATCGCACCTACGCGTTCGGCGGCACGCCAGCTTGTTCTTCACCGTCACATCACTGTTAACGGTGCGGTTGTGAACATTGCATCGTATGCAGTTCAGCCCGGCGATGTTATCGGTGTGCGTGAGCGTTCGAAGTCGCTTGAAGTAATATCCGACGCCCTTGCAGGATTCAATCATTCGAAATATCCCTGGATAGAGTGGGATGAATCGGCAAAGGCTGGCAAGTTCCTCCATGTTCCGGCCCGTGAGGATATTCCGGAGAACATCAAGGAGCAGCTTATCGTCGAACTTTACTCTAAGTAATAAACTTTAAATAGCAAAATCCACATGGCTATATTAGCATTTCAAAAACCTGACAAGGTGTTGATGTTGGAGGCGGACAATCGTTTTGGCAAGTTCGAGTTCAAACCTTTGGAGCCGGGCTATGGCATAACGATAGGCAATGCGTTGCGGAGGATTCTTCTTTCGTCGCTTGAGGGTTATGCGATCTCCACCATCAGGATTGACGGTGTAAAACATGAATTCGATACTGTGCCTGGAGTTAAGGAGGATGTTACGAACATCATTCTTAATTTGAAGAAGGTAGATCTGAAGCAGGTTGTGGCAGATACGGATTCGGAGAAGGCTGTTATCACGGTGTCGGGCAAGGAAGTGTTCAAGGCCGGCGATTTGGACAGCGTGCTCACTGGATTTGAGGTTTTGAATCCGGAGCAGGTTATTTGTCATCTTGACGAGGGTGCGACAATGACTCTCGAGTTCACAATCAACAAGGGCCGTGGCTGGGTTCCGGCGGAGGAAAATGCAACTCCGGGCGACGACATAAATGTCATTGCAATCGACTCGATTTACACGCCTATAAAGAATGTGAAGTATACGGTTGACAATCATCGCGTTGACCAAAAGACGGACTATGACAAGCTTACCCTTGAGATAACAACAAACGGTTCGATTCTTCCTCAAGAGGCTTTGAAGGAGGCTGCGAAGATTCTTATTTATCATTTCATGCTGTTCAGTGACGAGAAGATAACGATCGACACTGAGAAGGCAGAGGAGAATGAGGTGTTCGATGAGGAGGTTCTTCATATGCGTCAGCTCCTGAAGTCGAAACTTGTGGATATGGATTTGTCGGTTCGTGCTCTGAACTGTTTGAAGAGTGCGGAGGTTGAAACGCTGGGTGAACTGGTTGTGTTCAACAAGACGGATCTGCTTAAGTTCCGCAACTTCGGTAAGAAATCGCTTACGGAGTTGGATGAGCTTCTGGCCAGCCTTAACCTTTCGTTTGGGATGGACATTTCGAAATATAAATTAGATAAAGAGTAAAAACCGATGAGACATAATAAGAAATTCAATCACCTCGGTCGTAAGAAAGCCCATCGCGATGCGCTTTTGGCCAATATGACCATTTCGCTGATTATGCACAAGCGCATATTCACTACTTTGGCAAAGGCAAAGGCTCTGCGCATGTATGCCGAGCCTCTGATTAACCGTTCGAAGGAGGATTCGATGGTAAACCGTCGCCTGGTTTTCAGCTATCTCCAGAATAAGGAAGCTGTTACGGAACTTTTCCGTGAGGTTTCGCAGAAGGTGGCAGAGCGCAATGGCGGCTATACCCGTATTCTCAAGACCGGCAACCGCTTGGGTGACAATGCGAAGATGTGCTTCATTGAGCTTGTTGACTACAATGAAAACATGCTTAAGGACAGCAAGGATTCGAAGAAGGGCGGACGTACGCGCCGTTCACGTCGCAAGGCTGCTGAGGCTCCTGCGGCAACAGTTGCTGAAGTTCCGGCTGCTGAAGCTGCTCCGGAGGCAGAGCTTCCTGCTGCTGAATAAGATGTCATAATATGACAAATAATATAGAAGTGGCGCAGATGCATTCGAAGGAATGTGTGTCTGCGCCTTCTTTTTGTGGTGGCGATGGGGTTGGGAAACGCCGCAGGTTGAGTGTTGTGGACAGTTTGCGGGGTTTTGCGCTGATGGCGATAGTGGTGCTTCACAGCATGGAACATTATAATATTTTCTGTGCGATAAACTGGCAGCCTGACTGGCTGAATGGGTTTGATTCGGTTTTAACGGACTGGATATGGATGCTTTTCGCCGGGAAAGCGTATGCGACATTCTCGCTGCTGTTCGGGTTCAGTTTTTTTGTTCAGATGCGGAATGCGCGTGCGAGGGGGTGTGATTTCAGGCTGCGTTTTGCGTGGCGCATGGTTATGCTGGCGTTGCTGGCTCAACTACATGCATTGTTTTATAACGGTGATATTCTGCTTTTTTATTCTGTTTGCGGTTTGATTCTGATTCCGGCATCGTCGTGGGGTAACCGGACGGTTGTTGGTGTGGCGCTTGTGCTTTTGTTGCAACCGGTTGATTGGCTGCATATTTTGCTGTCGAATTGGTTGCCGGGATATGAGGATCTGAATGCGCGTTTTGCAGTTTATGCTTCGCAGGCGGAATATGTGGGTATGCACGGCGATTTCTGGCAGATGATACGTGATAATATCTGGAATGGCCAGCTTTACAGTAATTTCTGGCAGGTTGAGGCGGGAAGAATCTGTCAGACTCCGGCTCTTTTTCTGCTTGGGATGTGGTTGGGCAGGAAGGAGTATTTTGTGCGTAGTGCGGAATCGGAGCGTTTTTGGAAGAGGGTGTTTGCGGTGTGTGTGCCGCTTGCCGCGGGTATGTTTTTTCTGAAGTCGTATCTGTGTTCGTTGACTTTGAACGCTACATGGATTTCGCATATAGGTATAGCAACCGGTTTGCCGTTTAATTTTCTTGTGATGGCGCTCTGGGTGTCGGTTTTTGTCCTTTTATGGTTTCACGCAGGGGATGGTTATGCGTTTCAGCGTCTTTCGATAAGTTATGGGCGTATGTCGCTGACTAATTATATATGTCAGTCAATAATTGGTGTGGTGCTGTTTTATAATTTCGGTCTGGGTCTGTACAGGTGTTGCGGTGCGACGCTTTCGATGCTGATAGGTGTGGGTGTAATAGTGGTGCAGACTTGTTTTAGCTGCTGGTGGCTGAAGGGGCATGCACAGGGGCCGCTGGAATGGGTGTGGAAGAAGCTGACGTGGCTGCATGTGTGAGTGTGCGCACGGGATTAAAAAGTTTAACATTTATTATGTGAGTTGCATTTAGTTGTGGCATAAATATGGGTGTTATTTCATAGATTTGTCGTAACTTTGTGAGTATAATTCAAGAATATTTTATAACCAACTTTGCATCCATTCTAAATTCATTTAATCCCAAATCGCTTATTCCAACACTGTTGTTTG
>CAZMAO010000061.1:0-3765 GCA_964564465.1 uncultured Bacteroides sp. | reverse complement strand
CAATGAGGGCAGAGGTATTCATCCGGAAGTTTATGAACTTGATGACTTTGACCTCGCTAAAGGCGGAGCTTATTGGATGGCGCATGATATTGCAGACATGTTATCACGAGAACAGATTGAATACTATGCTGACCTTCTCCGTAAGGAGATAGAACGTGAGGAAGAAAGCAGACTTGTTGTTCAGATTCTTGACACGAATAGATCTGTCACTTATTCTGATGTCCTTAAAGTATTGCAAACTATTTTGGATGTATTCTCAAAAAGATAGACCGATGATTGATGTAGAAGTTTTCTCAAAAGCCGGTATCGGGAAAAATAATGAGGATTACGTTTTGCACTCTGAAATTACTCCCGGTGTAACACTGATTGTCGTTTGTGACGGTATGGGCGGATTGTCTCATGGTGCAGATGCGTCAAGAATTGTCGCCCATAATATCGAAACCTATATGAGGAAAAGCTTTTGCTCTCTGAAACCAGAACACACAATAGTCAATGCCATATTCTATGCAAATGACGAGTTAGCAAAGGATTGCTTACGCCTTCAGTCCAAGATGGGAGCATCGGTCGGCTTGACCTTATTTGTTGGCAGTCATTGCTATTATTCATGGCTGGGGGATGTAAGAGTCATTATGCAGACTGCATTAGTGTGCAATGCGACCACCATTCTTATAGCTCACAATCATCCTTCCGGCAATACTTATCCAAGCGGTCAAGACGATAATATTACACGTAAAGTCAAGTCAGCATGTGAGCTTATGAATATTCGTCTTCTTGACCACATTATTGTGACTCCCAATGATAGCTATTTCTCATATTGTGACGAGGGAAGACTGTAGAATATGTTTTATGATATTTTTTTGAAGATTCTCATGCTTTTTCATTGAAATTACAACGCTTTTGATTATATTTGCACCTGATTTCCGAAAGGAGGTCAAGACATATTATACAAGAGCGTTATTGATACTCATCGTCAACTATCGAATTCTCGCAAAATTCTAAGGGACAACGAGGGTGGCAACAACGCTCACGCTTCGGCTATATACATTCCGTTCAAACGGTTTCTATATATCCTCTAAGCGTGGGCGGCTGTTGCTTATCCGTCCCATAGGCAAATGCGAGAAGCCTGATAGTTGGATAAGCAAGATACAGTCCTCACGCTTTTGTCGTATTCTAACAAAGCCGTTTCAATGGAGGATGAGAAACGCATATGTAACCATATGATGATAAAAAGATTATATGTTTTGTTTGAGTTGCTGCTGACTATTTCAATATGTAGTTCTGCACAAACACAAATAGAAGGATTTTGGGGTGTCAAACTCGGAGATACCGAAAGAAATGTAGTCAGTAAAGTAAGGCAGAGCTATCCTAATGCTGATTACAACAGAGATACTAAGGGACATCCATTCACCGCAACAAAAGTAAGTTTGGCGGGAGTGGAATGTGACCGATGTGTATTTACATTTACTAATGGTACTTTTACAAAAGCTGAATTTAATCAAACTGCTGGTTGGAAACAAGTTCATGTCTCCAGGGTGCAATCGTTCTTAAACTCACTTACTCAGCAAATGCAGAGTGATTATCAAGAACTGTGTGATGCGATTTCTTCTAAATATGGTACACCTAAAGTTTCAGGACAGATAGCAACATGGAGAACTTCAAATGGTAATTCTATAACAGTAAAACCATGGGTTAAAGAAAATTTTGGAATGGTATTTGACGATGGAACTACAATGGCAGGAATGGGATTGACTATAACTTATTCTAAAGGTTCACATTTAAATGATTTCTAATATGGTACGTCTTGTTGTCACTTCAATATTGGCTACTGTCTCTTTTGTAGGTCTCACTCAAAACTATAATGACCTATTCACGACCTTCAAGAGTGTTCAAACTCAACCTACACGAAAACAAAAACAGACCAGTCAAGGATACAACGGTTATGAGAGCAGCACTCCACAATATGAGGTAATGGATGCCGATAAATTCTTTCAGTCTGTCGGTCCACAAAATACACAAACTGTAAACGGAGTGTTTGTTAGAAACGGTGAGTTATATTCAGTAAAACTGAAAATTGGCATATCAGGAACAAACCAAAATCAAACATTAGTGTGCGGATATTGGGACGGTCAAATGTGGAATAACACTTCTGCATATGCTTCCCCTATTGGCTATGGAGCACCTGAACAAATCAAACAAGCATGCACTCATCAGGCTTACATTGCATCATTAGGAACAATCTATTTCTAATTACATGGAGAAAATCTCAACAATAGATAATTCAATAATTGATAAAGCTCAATTAATTAAGGCTCTATTTGAAAATGGAGTAGGAAATACTGTGGAAAATTGTAGAAAAGACTTTTCATTGGCAAAACCATTCCAATTTCCCATTCCAATAACTTATCAAGGGTTTGCTGATTGGAGAAATGAAAGACAAAGATATATGGAAAGAGTTTGTGAAGCACAGATTATTTTAGCTCATAGTCTTTGTCAAACCATAAAAAGCTCTATTCCATTTTACGATTTATTATGTTGTGCTTATCCAACCAAAGATTTGAAAATTGAAAAATACCTCTATTCTGAGATTCTGAAATATACATCTGACAGTAATTTGTTTGATTGTACTGTTACAGAATTAAAATTACTAAATGATAAAATAGAATTAGAAAAGAAATATTCAATCAGTCCGGATGCTTTACCCTTAATTAATAACAGCAACCTATTACCAAAAGACACCAATGATACCTATGATTTATATGCTGTAAATATTACTGATTTAAGATTCATTGATTCGGACTGCATTCTATTAACGATTCGTCATGATGGATGGTACAGTTCAAATAATAAAGAGATTACATTTAAAATAAACAATATCTTTGGCAAAATAGAGTTAGATAATATTTTTCGTGAGACAGCCTTCGGGCTTAACATTACAAGAGAATTTAACTCGTTGCAAATTCAAATGAACTCGCTTACGAAAGATTATACAATTCTCAAAATGAGAGCTAAATCTATAACCGTAGTAAATTGTGAATGCATTGAAGACAATACAATCCCATTCTGTGAATAATATATCGAAAAAATATCTATATGCCATTGGCAGAAATCTTGGTAATCTTGGCTATGAATTGTGTCAACAAGCTAATTCGCCTGAACTGCTCAATATCCATGGTCTTGTTAAAAGAACTATGGATAGCTTAACATATACTCTCCATAATCTTAATGCTGACCTTGACGCTTGTAGATATACTCTCATTAAAGACGGTTATTGCAATATCAATGCTACAGAAATAGAATCGCTCAAAGGTACATTACATCATCTTCTTAACGGTGAGTGTTACACACACAATGGAGAGACCTCAAATCCCACTGCCGAACTTTATAAGATGATGTTTATGATTGATTCTATTTATCGGTTAATGTCACATGGCTCTGCTGGAGCACCTGACTATATTTTTGACAAGATAACTGATAAAGACAGATAAGATGAGTAAGTCTAAAGCATGGTTCTTTAGTACCTTGTGTTTGCATAACCTATCCAATACAAACGATAATAATTTGCTTGAGAGTTTATAAACATTTATTAACAATTACAATTCGTTTAAACTGAGGTTTAAACCGCAATAAGAAATATCTATTCGATAGCTACTGCTTTAGAATATATGACTCTGTGGCTCAGTTGGTTGCATCGGAAAGATGAGCGAAGCGAATCTTTTAGATGCCGAAGAGAGCAAATGACTCTTAATCATTGGGTCGTGGGTTCGA
>CAZMAO010000060.1:0-4073 GCA_964564465.1 uncultured Bacteroides sp. | reverse complement strand
AACAGTTGCAGCGACAAGACATCGCCCGATTGTCCTTTTTCCGAGACTAATCGATAAGGCGGTGCAGTTAAATCGGGAATAGGCGTCTGAATGCCTCGCGAAGATGCCGAAAATTTAGAGGATAAGGAACAGTTTGGTGGTCTCATGCCTGACTGTTCACGAAAATCAATTTGAGAATAAGCATGTAGAAAGCACATTAGTTCCGCGTTTGGACGAGGGTTCGAGTCCCTCCAGCTCCACTTAAAAGCCCGGGTTCCCGGGCTTTTTCTATTTAATCCGGCATGTTATAACGCCAATTTTTACGATGAAACTAAAGGGATATCTCTTTGCTGCATTAGCCGCAGCATCCTACGGCACAAACCCGGTATTTGCAATTCCTCTCTATGAGCACGGGATGAATCCTAACACTGTGCTGCTGTTCAGATATTTATTCAGCCTGCCTATACTGGCCTGCATGGTACTTTTCAGAGGGTACTCATTGAAACTCAACCGAAAAGAGGTGCTTCCACTCGCTTTCCTCGGAATTATGATGGGCATTTCATCCCTGACTCTTTTCGAATCATACAACTATCTGAATTCCGGAATAGCTTCAACCTTGTTATTTGTATTTCCGGTTATGGTGGCACTGATTATGACTCTGTTTTTTCATGAAAAATTCCGCATGATAACCGGCATATGTCTAATAATAATGGGATTAGGCCTGATCATGTTAATCGACACGTCAAATGGTGCAAAAATCAGCGGAATCGGAATTGGACTTGTCATGATTTCCGCACTTACCTATGCTATAAATCTCGTGATGACCAACGTGTCGAAAACAGTGCAATCCATCCCGACCTCAAAATTACTTTTCTGGGAACTTGCCTTTGGAAGCTTTGTCTTTATAATTCTGCTTTGCTCCGGAACATCGTTCACTCCGGTATCCCAACCAAACGACTGGATTAATCTGTGGGCACTGGCAATTCTGCCTACTGCTCTTTCTCTTAGCTGCACGACTCTTGCAATCCGTTGCATCGGTTCTACTCCCACAGCAATTTTCGGTGCTCTTGAACCTGTTACAGCAGTGGTTCTGAGCATATTGATTTTAGGTCAGTCAATTACACCAAGAGAACTTGGAGGCGGACTATTGATTATACTCGCTACAACTCTAATTATAGCCGCCGACCGTATAGATAAAATAATTTTGCGTGTCCGCAAAATGTTCCCTCACAAAAATCAATTGAAATGAATCAATACAAACTGTTATCTGATCGCTTTAATCTGCTACGCAACGAATCCAGAGCCGAACAAATGGCCGCGTACATGCGCAATCAATTTAAATTCTTCGGCATACAGGCAGTTCCACGTAAATCCGCATATAAAGATATCATTTCCAAAGCCAGAAAAAGCAAATACATCGATTGGAAACTTCTTGAAGCTGGCTGGAATGATGAACATCGTGAATTTCAATATTTTGTAGTTGACTATCTTGCTAACCTACAATCTTTGCTTACATTTGATGATGTTACACGCATAGAACCATTCATCAGAAGCAAGCAATGGTGGGATACGATCGACGGTCTTGACAGAATTGTCGGGGGCATCGCATTCAGCGACGCACGTATAAATGATTTAATGCTTAAATGGTCAACGGATGATAACTTCTGGGTGCGGAGAGTTGCTATTGACCATCAACTGTTACGAAAAGAAAAAACCGACACCGGATTACTCGAAAAAATATTAATCAATAATTTTGGCAGTTCAGAATTCTTTATAAACAAAGCAATTGGATGGAGCCTGCGCGATTATTCTAAAACAAATCCGGAATGGGTGAGAAAATTCATCATGCGGCATAGAGAGGCAATGAGCTCATTAAGCATTCGGGAAGCAAGCAAATACATTTAACTAAATGGTTATAATTAGCCATTGCGAATTTATATCCGACAAAGTAATTTCGCCTACTGAAAATATTGGATTAAAACAGAATGACGGAAAAAGAAAAAATGCTTGCAGGTATGCCGTATGATGCTAACAACGATGCGGCACTTATTGCCGAACGCCTTGAATGCAAAGAACTATGTCACGATTACAACAACCTCCGTCCAAAGGATATAAAAGGCAGAATTTCAATTTTAAATAGAATACTTGGCTCAATTAAAGGTAACATATTGATTGAGCAACCTTTTTACTGTGACTACGGATATAATATTTCAGTCGGCAATAATTTTTATGCCAATTTCAATCTCGTTATTCTTGATGAAGCGAAAGTAACATTCGGAAATAATGTTTTCATTGCCCCCAACTGTGGATTCTATACTGCCTCGCACCCTTTGGACTACAAGGAAAGGAATGAGGGAACGGAATACGCACTCCCGATAAAAGTGGGCGATAATGTGTGGATTGGAGCCGGATCAAACATCCTGCCGGGGGTTACAATAGGCGACAACTGTGTCATAGGAGCGGGAAGCGTGGTTGTGCGCGATATTCCGGCAAATTCGGTTGCTGTTGGAAATCCCTGCAAAGTAATACGTAAATTATAACAGAACTTTCCTCATGGAAATCCACAGAAATATTTTCACTAAATTTGCAGGACGAAATTAAAATAACATATTCTGTACGCAAATTTATACAATGCTTTCGAAAGGAAAACTTGGCATAATAGGACTTACCGCCCTTGTCTTCGGACTTATGGTAGGTCTGGGAATTTACAATCTGCCACAGAACATGGCATCGGTTGCTTCCCCTTTTTCAGTTGCCATTGGATGGCTAATAACTGCATGCGGAATGCTTCCGCTTGTTCTTGCATTCAAATGGTTAAGTGACAAATATCCGCAATATAACGCCGGCATTTATCAGTATGCTCAAGCCGGATTCGGCAATTACATGGGATTCAACATCGCATGGGGCTACTGGCTGTGCGCCGCTTTTTCGAATGTTGCCTTTGCCGTTATGCTCAACGATGCGATCGGTGCATTTTTCCCGATAATGCTTAATCATGATTGGGAGACAGTCCTTTTCTGCTCAACCCTGATATGGGTAATGTATTTTATTGTTGCGCAAGGTATTCAAACAGCAACTTTTATCAACACGCTTTTAGCTGTTATAAAAGTGGTTATGCTTTTATTCATAATCGTTGTCTTCATACTTTTCTTTAAACTTAATCTTTTTGAGAGCGACCTATGGGGCATTAACTCAAATTTAGGTACACCTCTCAACCAGATTAAGGAAACAATGATGATAACTCTTTTTTGTTTCTTTGGTGTTGAAGGCGCGGTTATGATGTCGGCAAGAGCAAAACGTGCATCCGATGTCGGCAAAGCCGGAATTGCAGGATTTCTGATAGCACTCCTTTTATATCTTTCCATTTCCATTCTATGCTTCGGTCTGCTCAAACAAGCCGAAATTGCAAAACTGCCGAATCCCTCAATTGCATATATATTAAGACACGCATGCGGCGACTGGGCCTATTGGTTTGTAATTTGTTCAGTTATTTTTTCTCTGCTCGGAGGTTGGGTGGCATGGACTCTCGTTGTCGCTCAAGTTCCGTTAGAAGCTGCAAAAGTAAAAATTCTTCCATCTTCCTTCAAAAAACTTAACCGGCACTCCATTCCGGCTTTCGGCCTTATGGCTTCAAGCATAGCAATGGAACTATTCCTTTTAATGGTGGTTTTTGCCGATGATGCATACCTTGCCTCGCTCCGTATAACAGGTTTAATGATTATTCCATGCTACCTGTTCTCCGGACTTTTCATGTTAAAAGTTGCCAAAGGCATAAAAGCGCATATCATTGCATGGGTTTCCACTCTGTTCTGCATATGGATGGCATATGCCGGTGGAATAACCGACCTGTTCATGACCTCGATTTTCTATCTTGCAGGCGTTGGCTTCTACATAAAAGCACGACGCGAGTACAAAACATCGTCCGATATATTCACCAAAGGGGAAAAATATGTTCTCACATTCCTGATTCTTGCATCTATATCGTCAATCCTGATTCTTATATTCTGAAACGAGGCTGTGTCAAAATAGGCGCAGCCTATTTTTATGCTGTTGAGGTTTCAATAATTTTCAGGCGATCGATTTTTGAGGATTTC
>CAZMAO010000059.1:0-4934 GCA_964564465.1 uncultured Bacteroides sp. | reverse complement strand
CCTCTCTCAACAGCAATCCCCACCAAACTGTTCAACGCCACCGCACGCCGTGTCTCAGGAATTAAGAACCTGCACGACTTCAACTGCGGACTTAAAGCTTACCGCCACGAAGTTGTGAAACACATCGAAGTCTACGGCGACATGCACCGCTACATCCCTTATCTTGCCAAAAACGCCGGTTTCAAAAAAATAGGCGAAAAAGTCGTGCACCATCAGGCTCGTAAATACGGCGTTACGAAATTCGGCCTCGACCGCTTCGTCAACGGCTACCTCGACCTCGCCACCCTCTGGTTCACCAACAAATTCGGAATCAAGCCAATGCATTTCTTCGGGCTGCTCGGTTCGCTCATGTTCCTGCTCGGACTTATCGCCATCATTATTGTCGGTGCGGTCAAACTCACTCACCTCTACAACGGCATCCCGGCTCCACTCGTAACATCATCTCCCTATTTCTACATCGCACTGGTCATGATGCTTCTCGGCACTCAGCTTTTCCTCACCGGATTCATTGGTGAACTCGTGGTCAGAAACTCATCTCTGCGCAATCACTACGAAATTGACTCTGAACTAAACATCTGAAAAAACATGCAGCCTGAAATAAACGCATATCCCGCACTCTACGACCTCGCAAGGCAACGCTATTCCTGTCGCGCTTACTCCTCCAAGCCTCTCCCGCGGCCGGTTATAACCGCAATTCTCGACGTTGCGCGGCTTGCACCGTCTGCAACCAACCGTCAGCCATGGACATTCCTCGTTGCTGACACGCCCGAACTTACTGCCGAAATATGCAAGGCCTACACGCGCGAATGGGCACCGCAAGTCCCGGCCTACATCGTTGTCTGCGGACATCACGACCAGGCTTGGCACCGACCGCTCGACGGAAAGGATCACACCGACATCGACGTTGCCATTGCAGCCGAACACATTTGCCTGGCTGCCGCTTCACTCGGCGTTGGATCCTGTTGGATTTGCGCCTTCAACCCCGATGCTGTCTGCGAATCATTCAACATTCCTGAAGGCACCGAACCGGTTGCACTCATTGCGCTCGGATATCCTGAAAACGGATTCTCCGCACCCGAAAAAAAACGAAAAAACATTGACCAGATCGTAAAATGGGGAAAATTCTGACTCTAATAACCCTAATCGCGGCTGCCTCGCTTTTCCAGGCATGCAACACCACCGGATGCACTGAAAATCAGAACGCACTTCCCCTCGCCGGCCTCTACTCCTACCAGACAGAGAACGCCATTCAGCTCGACTCCCTCGAAATCGGGGGAATCGGCGCGCCTGACGACTCTCTGCTCTACGATGCCTCGTTAAAGCTCTCGGTCATCTATCTCCCCTTCCGCTCCGCCGCACAGCAATCGTCGTTCTACATCCACTACGCTTCCAAAGCACTCTCAAACCCTGCGTTTAACGACACCATCTCCTTCTCCTACACCTCTGTACCCCGCTTCGTTTCAGAAGAATGTGGCGCCATGTATTTCTACCGCATCACCTCCATGTCGCACACCCGCCACCTCATCGACAGCATCGCAATAACCGATTCAACCATCACCAATGTTGACTTGGAACGCATTAAAATCTTTTTCCGCACAGGCTCGCAGGAGGAAGCTCAGCTATGAATAAATTGCTCGTGACATTCATAGCCCTGCTCCTGGTTTCATCATCGGCTCTGCTCGCCCAGCGCCGCATAACACCCGTGCCCGTCACACCCGGAACACAAGGAACTCCCGAAAAAAAAGAGGAGGGTTTCAATCGCAAAAACGTTGTCACTCAAACCGATGCCCAAGGAAACATAATCTACATCGACACCGTTTCAGGCCTTGAGGTGCCTGACACCACTGTCATCACCGAAGTAAAGAAAATGGAATATCCTCTGCTGAATTCACTAAACTTCGGCGTCGACATCTGGGACCCGGTGATGCGCATGTTCGGGCAACGCTACGGCCTCGCTGCCGTCTGGGCCGAAATAAACCTGCACAACCGCTACCTCCCCGTCATGGAATTCGGCTTCGGGCAGGCAAACGACACTCCCGACGGAATGAATTTCACCTACCGCAGCAAACTCGCGCCATTCTTCAAAATAGGCGCCAACTATAACGTTTTCTACAACTCGAACCCCGCCTATCAGCTGAACGTAGGATTGCGCTACGGCTTCACCCCCTTCCGCTACTCCGTTACAAACGTAACAGTCGATGAAGGCTACTGGGGCGACCCAGCCACTTTCAACATCCCCTCACAATCATCCACCGTCGGATTCTTCGAACTCGTTGCCGGAGTGAAAGTAAAATTATTCGGCCCGGTTTCAATGGGATGGATGGTGCGCTATCATGCCATTCTCCACGAAAGCAAGAACACCTACGGAAAACCGATGTATATCCCCGGCTACGGTAAACGGGGCAGCTCCATAACCGGAAGCTTCTCTGTTATCTACACCCTCCCTTTGAACCGCAAAAAGGTTGAAACGGTTATTAATGACGAACAGCAGTAATTAAATTTCAACCTATGAAAAAAATAATCATAATCGGCGCTTCATCCGGACTCGGAGCCAAAATCGCCGCCGATTTCGCGCGGGCGGGCTGGAACGTTGGAATCGCCGCACGCCGCATGCAGCCCATGCTTGAACTCCGCGAACAGTTTCCAGGCAAAATCGTCTGTCAGCAGCTCGACGTAACATCGCCCTCCGCACTCGCCGATTTTCAGAACCTTATTGAACTCAATCAGGGCATGGACCGGTTCCTGTTCTGCTCGGGTGTCGGTTTCTATGACCCCGAACTGCACGACGGCGAACTTGCCGGCACGCTCAGCGTAAACGTAACCGGATTCGCCCGCCTCACAGCTGCGGCCTACCGCTACTTCCGCAACAACGCCGACGTCACAAAAGCGCAGATCGCCGCCATAACTTCCGTTGCCGCCACTAAAGGAATCGGAGTCTCAGCCGCCTACAGCGCCTCGAAAAAATTCCAGCAGACTTTCCTTCAGGCACTCGACCAACTCGCTCACTCACAGCATGTCAATCTCTCCATAACCGACATTCGCCCCGGATTCATTCGCACCGACCTCCTAAACCCCAACCGCAGCTACCCCATGATTATGAGCGTGGACCACGCTGCACGGCTCATTGAAAAAGCAATCCTGTCACGGCGACGCATCGCATATATCGACTGGCGGTGGGGTCTTGTCTCCAACCTTTGGAAACTCATCCCCAACCGGCTCTGGACTCATATCAGCATATCTTTCTGACAATCGTTAACCCCAAACAATAATGCTCAACTCCAAACAATCAAAAAAAATAGGACTCTGTTCCGACCATGCCGGCTTCCAGCTTAAACTTGAAATCAAAAAACACCTCGAACAACAAGGATTTCAAACCGTCGACTTCGGAACCGACTCCGACAACAGCTGCGACTACCCCGACTTCGCACACCCTTGCGCAGAAGCCGTTGAACGTGGCGATGTCTACCCCGCGATCGCCCTGTGCGGAACAGGTAACGGAATAGCAATGACCCTCAACAAACACCCCCGCATCCGCGCCGCAATCTGCTGGAACACTGAACTTGCCGCACTCGCCCGACAGCACAACGACGCTAACATACTCGTGCTTCCCGCCCGATTCATCGACCACGCGACAGCCATGCAGGTTATCGACACATTCCTCTCAACCGGCTTCGACGGCGGACGACACCAGCGGCGCATCGACAAAATTCCTCTCTGACTTCAACAGCCAAAACCATTAACACTCCATAAGCGTTTTAACTTAAAATTTCCTTATGGACAGCATGTACGAAATACTCATGGAACTACCCCTTTTCAAAGGGGTAAGCTTTCAGCGCCTTTCCGAGCTTATTGAAAAAACAAAATTCCATTTCCTTAAGTATCTTACCGGCGAAACAATTGTATCCGCCGGCGAAAGGTGCACACACATAAAATTCATCATCTCAGGCTCCGCACGTGCCACAATCACCAACTCGAACTCCCGGTTCAAGATTTCCCAGACCCTCACGGCCCCCGATGTCATAGCCCCCGACTTCCTCTTCGGGCCCGAAACAATCTACCCCTGCTCCGCCACAGCAATCGAGCCGACAGGCATCCTTCAGATTGAAAAATCCGACTACATCAAAATCCTCAACTCCGACCCCGTGTTCCTGTTCAACTTCCTCAACACCCTCTCCATGAACGCCCAGAAATCAGTAACCGGCGTCCTGGCGCTCACCACCGGCTCACTCGAGGAACGCATCGCCTTCTGGATTGTCGCACTCACACAACGCGCCGCAACCGACATCGTCCTCACCTGCCGCCAGCGCGACCTCTACACCCTCTTCGGCGTCCAGCGAAGCTCATTTGTCGGCACCCTCGAGCACATGAAACAGCGCGGCCTCATCGACTTCAACCCCAACGAAATCCGCATCCACTCCCGCAAATCCCTCGTCGACCTCCTCCTCTCCACCCCCGAATAAACCCACTGATTTTCACCACCCGCATAGCATTCGAGCCGCAGTAAGCGCCCCAATCCATAACGTAGGGACGTTGCCTTTGGCATGTGCCACCCGCATGGCATCTCCCCACAGCGCCTTGGCTACCAACGAATTGTAGGGACGCTGCCTCCGGCACGTGCCACCTGGATGGCAAAATTTCCCCTCCCGGCAGAGCCGCAGTAAGCGGCTCAATAAAGGAATCCCCAGAGTGGAGCACAGCGACTCTCTGGGGTAGTACCCCCAACTCCCCTCTCAACCCCAGCAGGGGTTGCACCCCACCACCGCTAACTCTTTTATTCCCAAACAATAATGTACGGACGTGCCTCCGGCACGTGCCACCTGGATAGCACATTCACTCGCATAGCATTCGTTCCACAACGTGAATGTAGGGCACGCGATTCATCGCACAGCTGTCCGGTAAAAAAATTAACATTTCGGATCTTAGCAATTTGCTAC
>CAZMAO010000058.1:0-4939 GCA_964564465.1 uncultured Bacteroides sp. | reverse complement strand
CATCAACATAATCGCCTGTACGAGCAAAGTCTCCATTAAGGATCTCTACTTTCTGCAAGAGTTCACTATCAGCGAGAATTAGTGAATCATCACATATAGTAGGATTTGAGTATTTACCAAACGGTACATTAAACTCGCCCTTTGAATTTTCACGATAGAGACCATTAAAACAAGTGCGATTAAGGAAAATCATATAAGCAGCTTCCTCAATATCCGTAAGATTTTCTTGGTTAAATTTAGAACGGAAACTTAGAAATAATTTTTTTTGCGTTTCATAGTCTATAGCAGTTCTGAAATTTTCTTGCAATTCAGACAATGCGTCAATTAGAGAATAAGGATTATCTCTAATTATAGTGTATGTCTTAATTAAATGTGGGTTTATGTCATTGATAACAGCCTTTTTTATATTGGGATATTTCTGCAGCATAAAGAAAAGCATTGCCCCCCCTCCTACAAACGGCTCAATGTAGGTGATGGTCTTCTCTTTCCTAAATGATTCGGGAAGAAAAGAATCAATGGTCGGTAACAATTGGGTTTTGCCACCCGCCCATTTTAGAAAAGGCTTGGCTTTTATTTTTGTCACGGCTATGTCAGTAGGCTTGAGAATTTTATTGGCTTGTTGTGAATTGGTTATTTTTTCTTTGTGGATTTTGAATTATCGAATACGGTAGTGAAGTAATCATCAACATAGTTATATAAACCTGATGGTGTCATTTCAACGGCGAATTCAGTTTTGATTTTGCTTATTGAATTTCCTTTGATGGAATCTAACGGCACAAGCCGGACAGTTTCCGGGTTGTCGGGGGTTCCACCAACGCCAAATGCAATGATTACTTTGCGGTGGGTTTCTCTTTGGAATTGACGGTAGCGTTTTATCTGCCAATCCTGGAGTGATATTTTTCCGTCATTCCAATTTGAGCGGTATTTACATTCGATGTAGTAATCAATGCTGGATATGCCACGTTTTTGCTGAATGTGAAGATCCGGATTTTTACATGATTCGGCCACAACCCCATTTGTCGAAACAACGTCTTGAGTCCGGTCCATCAGTTTAAAACGATGATCGGCTAAAAGATTGACAATGAAATTTTCAAATGCATCTCCTTTATCTTTTGCGGATAGTTCCTCGATTTTTTCATTATCACAAGTTTCCGCTTCTGTATATTGTTGTTCAGAATCATAGAGGTCTTGTGTGGTATGGGTGTTGGATTTAATCATCATATATCCTGCTATCACCAACACTGCACCTATTGCAATCAGTATATATCCCATAATTAATTTGCGCATTTTTGGATTGAGTTTGAATTATGGTAAATAATATGATCGGATTTCATTAAAATTTCTCTATTCATATTGCAAAGATAATATAATTCGGAGAATGGTTTTATAAAAATCGGGGTCGTTCAGAAGCGGGCGACGAGTTCGAGGGTGAGGCGGTCGGAGTTGTCGGGTGTTTTGACTGTGGAACGGTGGTGGAACATTTTTTCATAGTCGAGTCTTATGTCGAAGCCTATGTTTTTTGTGTGGATGTAGGATAGGGTGCCTCCTACGGTGAAGCGGTTTGTGGCAGGTGTGGTTACGGCGAGTGTTCCGTCGGGCAGGCGTGAGCCGGAGCTGTGGCGTGTCGTGCCGTCGAAGCGTGCCTGAAGGCTGGCGCGGCTGAATTCCCACCATTTCACTTTGAAGCTTCGGCGCAGATTGGCGACGTAGCTGAATGCTTTCGGCGCTGTGTTGCCGGTATAGTTCTGCAGCATGAATTCGGTTGCTGCGAGCCAGGTTCCGTTATCGAATCCGGCGGCAAGATCAACGAGATTGGAGCGGACGGAATCGGGTGTAATGGACATGAATCCGGTTGACAGGGTGAGATTTCTGTGCCTGAAGGTGGCTTTTGCGGAATAAGCCATCGGACGATGCCACGGTGTGTGATCGCCGATGGTGTTGGGGTTGAACATTCCGGCTTCAATGTTCAGCGGAAATGACGGAAGCGTGTAGGCGAGTTTGGCACCGACGGCGCGGTAGTTGCACATTTGTTTGCCCATGTAGGACCGGTTGGCGAACAGGTAGTTTTGAGGAGCGCGGAAAGTTTCCACGCCGAAAGGCATGCGGAACTGGCCCATCTGGAATTGAAAGGAGGGAGTGAAATTTATGCGTGCCCATGCGTCGAGAATCTTGATTTTACCGCGGTCGCAGAAATCGGTCATAATGTTGTAGTCGAATATTTTTGTCAGAGAACCTGAAACGGCAACTCGTGCGTTTCTTACCTGAAAACGTTGGTCGGCATTGAGGGTTGACAGTTCATATCGGGCTCTGACCACGCCGTGAATCTGCGGCAGGAAAGTGTTGTTGCTGTTGTTGTCGGCTGCTACTGATATGGCCGAAAGTGCAAGAATTGTGAATGAGAGTAAGCTGCGCATGTTGGTTATGAGTGGCTTTAGTGAATTTAACGAGCTAATTCCGGTTTCAGGAATCGTGCGGTGGGTGAATCGCCTTCGGCAATCTGTTCGGGTGTTCCGGCGGCGAGAATCCGTCCGCCGTCGCGTCCGCCGCCCGGGCCCATGTCAATGAGGTAATCCGCGCATTTAAGCACATCGAGGTTATGTTCAATTACCAGCACTGTGTTTCCTTTGTCAACGAGTTTCCTGAACATTGCCAGAAGAACCTTAATATCTTCGAAATGTAGTCCGGTGGTGGGTTCGTCAAGAATGAACAGGGTGCGGCCGGTGTCGCGCTTGGCGAGTTCGGTGGCAAGTTTCACGCGCTGGTTCTCTCCGCCTGAGAGGGTTGAGGAGGGTTGTCCGAGTTTTATGTAACCGAGTCCTATATCCTGAAGCACTTTTATTTTTTTCAGAATGGAGGGAACGTTTTCAAAGAATTCGACCGCCTGATTTATTGTCATGTCGAGCACATCGGCAATGGATTTGCCTTTGAAGCGTACCTCAAGGGTTTCGCGGTTATAGCGTTTTCCGTGGCAGGTTTCACAAGGCACGAGAACATCGGGGAGGAAGTTCATTTCAATTGTGCGGTAGCCGTTGCCGGCGCAAGTTTCGCATCGTCCGCCCGCTACATTGAAGGAGAAACGTCCCGGTTTATATCCGCGAATTTTAGCTTCAGGCAAACCCACGAACAGATTCCTGATGTCGGTGAACACGCCGGTGTATGTTGCCGGATTGGAGCGGGGTGATTTGCCGAGCGGGCTCTGGTCGACGGTGATCACTTTGTCAATGTTTTCCAGTCCTTCAATTGAGGCGTAGGGCAACGGTTGAGCCGCAGACCGGTAGAAATGATGGGAGAGAATGGGTTGGAGCGTAGAGTTTATGAGGCTCGATTTTCCGCTTCCCGACACTCCGGCCACGCATGTGAATGTGCCGAGCGGAATGGTGAGATCCACTTTTTTCAAGTTATTTCCTTTAGCACCTCTGAGCGTTAATGTGGTTCCGTTTCCGGTTCGGCGTGTCGAGGGCACGTCGATGGTAAGTTTTCCGTTAAGATAGCTTGCTGTGAGGGTGTCGGTTTTCAACATCTGTTCAGGAGTGCCCTGAAACACCACATTGCCCCCCTTTCTTCCGGCCTTCGGGCCTATGTCAACAACATAGTCGGCCTGCTGCATCATGTCGCGGTCATGCTCAACCACAATGATTGTGTTGTCGGCATCGCGCAGTTTTTTAAGTGAGTTTATAAGGCGGTCGTTGTCGCGCTGGTGCAAACCTATGCTCGGCTCGTCGAGAATGTAGAGCACGTTTACAAGTTCCGAGCCTATCTGTGTGGCGAGCCTTATTCGCTGGCTTTCTCCGCCTGAAAGGGATGCCGAAGCACGGTTGAGCGACAGATAGTCGAGCCCGACATCGACAAGGAATCCGAGGCGTGTGCGTATCTCCTTGATTATTTCCTGCGCTATTAAGCGTTGTGTGGGGCTGAGTTTATCTTCAATCTGCTGCGACCAGTTATAAAGTTCGTTTATGTCGAGCGCGGCCAGTTGCGCAATGTTCTGTCCGTCAATAAAAAAATGCAGAGCTTCGCGATTCAGCCTCTGACCGTTGCACTCCGGACACACTGAACGCGAAAACCATTGTCCGCTCCATTTCTGTGCGGTTGAACCGGCATCTTCACTTTGTTGCATCTCTATATATTTCACCAACCCCTCATAAGTGAGAAAATAATTTGAGGTGCTTAGTGTCAGGTTTTTAATGGCCAGTCGTTCAGGTGTTCCGTTCATTATGTCGTTAACGGCTTCGGGTGGCAACTGCGCGAAAGGAGTGTCGAGTGAGCAGCCATACTTTTCGCATATTGCCTGAATTTGCCAGAACACCATTGTGTTGGCGTATTTTCCCAATGGAAGAATGGCGCCGTTGCGGATTGAAACCGACGGATCGGGAACAATTTTATGTTGATCGACAATGTTAACGTAGCCGAGGCCTTTACAATGCGGACATGCGCCCTGCGGTGAGTTGAATGAGAAATTATGCGGTGCCGGTTCTTTATAAGAAATTCCTGTGGCGGGATCCATCAGATGTTGCGAGTAGTGGAAAATCTCGTCACTGTCGGCATCAACAATCATCAGCTCCTTATCGCCCTGACGCAGAGCTTCGGCCACACTGTCGCGAAGGCGCTGCGGGTCGTTGTCGTTTACCTTCATGCGGTCAACCACCAGTTCGACAGAGTGGTTTTTATAGCGGTCGAGTTTCATGTTCAGAGCAATTTCGCGCATTTCGCCATCGACACGCACGTTGAGATATCCTTTTTTGCGAAGAGACTCAAACAGTTCTTTATAGTGTCCTTTCCGGTTTTTTACCAAAGGAGCCAGAATGTATATTTTCTTTTCGTTGAATTTTGAAAGAATCAGTTCAACTATCCGTTCTTCAGTATATTTTATCATCGGCTCGCCCGAAATGTAGCTCACCGCTTGTCCGATACGTGCATAGAGCAGGCGAAGGAAGTCGTA
>CAZMAO010000057.1:0-4981 GCA_964564465.1 uncultured Bacteroides sp. | reverse complement strand
CTCCGTTCCACAACCACTATCGTCCGCAGTTCTACATCCGTACACTCGACGTGACCGGTGAGATCACTCTTCCGGAAGGTGTAGAAATGGTTATGCCCGGCGACCACGTTGAAATCACAGTTGAACTGATCAACCCGGTTGCATGCGATCAGGGTCTGCGTTTCGCAATCCGCGAAGGTGGCCGCACTGTAGGTTCGGGTCAGATCACTGAAATTCTCGACTAATACAGATTTTTGATAGTTCCGGGAAAACCGGAGCGACCAAATAAGCGACATAAACAGCAATCGGGGCGCAGGCTCCAGGGTGAAGTTCCCCGGTTGCTGTTTTATTTACGGGACTAGCTCAGTTGGTAGAGCACCGGTCTCCAAAACCGGGTGTCGGGAGTTCGAGTCTCTCGTCCCGTGCAAAAGGAAAAAACAGATGAAGAAATTGAAACTACTTACGGATATAGAGGAGTCGTATACCGAGTTGCGGTATAAGACTTCTTGGCCAACCAAGGGACAATTGGTCAAGAGCGCACTGATAGTGATGATTGCTTCCATTATTATATCACTGATAGTGTTTTGCATGGACCAGGTGGTTGACAACCTGATGCATCTTATTTATAGTCTGTAAACAGAGGCGGAATCAAAAAGGAAGTAGAAGCGATGTCTGAAATGAATTTAGAAGAGAACAATTCGAAGCGCGCGTGGTATGTGCTGCGTGCTATTTCGGGTAAGGAAGCCAAGGTTAAGGAAATTTTAGAGGCGCAGATGCGCAACACTGACCTGGGGAATTATTTGTTTCAGGTGCTGATACCGACGGAGAAGGTTCTGACGGTTCGTGGCGGAAAAAAGATTGTTAAGGAAAAGAATCTTTATTCCGGCTACGTTTTTGTTGAGGCTATACTTCAGGGTGAGGTTGTGCATGTTTTGCGCAACACCACCAATGTCATTGATTTTCTGCGTGGTCGCGGCAAGGATGCCAAGCCTGAGGCGCTTCGCACGAGCGAGGTTCAGCGGATGCTTGGAGTTGCCGATGAGCTTGCGGAGGTTACTGACGATTCGGTGAACGATTATCTTGTAGGGGAGTCGGTGAAGGTTATCTTTGGAGCTTTCAACGGTTTCACCGGCGAGATAGAGGAAGTTGACCGTGAGAAGAAGAAGTTGAAGGTAAGCGTTAAGATTTTCGGACGCAAGACCCCTTTAGTGTTGGATAATTCACAAGTAGAGCGAGTGTAAGCGCGTTGCGTTGCCACGGGGCTTTTCGTGCTGTTACGGGCATGAGGGGTTGCGGGGTGATGTGAGGCGAGCATTTGCGAAATAAACACCAAATATCTAAAATTAAGATTAACATGGCTAAAGAAATTGCTGGACAGATCAAATTGCAGATTAAGGGTGGAGCAGCGAATCCGTCCCCTCCAGTAGGACCTGCACTGGGTTCTAAGGGTATCAATATCATGGAGTTTTGCAAGCAGTTCAATGCCCGTACCCAGGACAAGGCCGGAAAAGTGTTGCCTGTAGTAATTACGTATTACTCGGACAAGAGTTTCGACTTTGTTGTAAAGACTCCGCCTGTAGCTATTCAGTTGCTTGAGGCAACTAAGCTGAAGAGCGGCAGCGCACAGCCTAACCGAAACAAGGTAGGTGAGGTTACCTGGGAGCAGGTAAAGACAATTGCTGAAGACAAGATGCCGGATTTGAACTGTTTCACTGTAGAGTCGGCAATGCGTATGGTTGCAGGCACAGCCAGAAGCATGGGTATCACCGTAAAAGGCTCGTTCCCTGAAAATAACTAATAAACTTCAATTGAACAATGAGTAAACTTACAAAAAATCAAAAGTTGGCCCTGGAGAAGATTGAAGCTGGGAAGAGCTACAGTCTTGCAGAAGCAGCTGAGAAGGTGAAGGAAATCACCTACACGAAGTTTGATGCTTCGCTGGACATTGATGTGAGATTGGGCGTTGATCCCCGTAAGGCAGACCAGATGGTTCGCGGTGTTGTAACGTTGCCGAACGGCACGGGCAAGACTGTAAAGGTTCTGGTACTGTGCAGCGGAGATGCTGAGGCAGCTGCAAAGGCAGCCGGAGCTGACTATGTAGGACTTGACGAGTATATCGACAAGATCAAGGGAGGCTGGACAGATGTTGATGTTATCATCACCCAGCCGGCAATCATGGGCAAGATCGGTGCGCTTGGACGAATTCTCGGACCTCGCGGCCTGATGCCGAACCCTAAGAGCGGAACAGTTACCAACGATGTTGCGAAAGCAGTTGAGGAGGTAAAGAAGGGTAAGATAGACTTCAAGGTTGACAAGAACGGCATAGTTCATTCGTCGATAGGCAAGGTAAGCTTCACTGCAGAGCAGATGAAGGAGAATGCCAAGGAGTTCATCAACACTCTGATTAAGCTGAAGCCCGCTACAGCAAAGGGACAGTATATCAAGAGCATTTATCTTTCAAGCACAATGAGTCCGGGTGTCAAGGTTGATGCCAAGACCGTTGATGAATAATTCAAAAATTGGAAATCAGAGATGAAAAAGGAAGATAAATCAAAAGTTATAGAGCAGATAATCGCCACTCTGCAGGAGTATCCTAATTTTTACGTTGTAGAGACAGCAGGTTTGAATGCTGAGAAGACTTCGCAGTTGCGCAGGGCATGTGCGAAGGCAGAGATTAAGTTGCTTGTTGTGAAGAACACGTTGCTTCACAAGGCGCTTGAGACTCTTGAGGGCGATTACAGTGAGTTATATGCTGCTTTGGCGGGACCGTCGTCGCTGATGTGTTCGATGGTTGCGAATGCGCCTGCGAAGTTGATAAAGGACTTTGTGAAGAAGGAAGATACGCTTCCGGCGCTGAAGGCTGCATATGTAGAGGAGACGGTTTATATGGGTCCTGAGCAGCTCGACACGCTTGCAACTATAAAGAGCAAGAACGAGTTGATAGCGGACGTTGTGGCCCTTCTCCAGAGCCCGGCGAAGAATGTTGTATCGGCGCTTACTTCAGGTGGCACGAAGCTTCACGGCATTCTCGAGACACTCTCAAACAAAGAAGCATAAAGAAATAAAAAAGTAAAAAACAAACAAAAATTATACTAAAATGGCAGATTTAAAAGCTTTTGCAGAACAACTTGTTAACCTTACCGTTAAGGAAGTAAACGAACTCGCACAGATTCTTAAGGACGAATATGGCATTGAGCCCGCTGCTGCTGCTGTTGCTGTAGCTGCCGGTCCTGCAGCCGGCGCACCTGCAGCTGAGGAAAAGACTTCGTTCGATGTAGTATTGAAGGAAGCAGGCGCAAGCAAGCTGAATGTAGTTAAGGTTGTAAAGGCACAGACCGGTCTTGGCTTGAAGGAAGCTAAGGAATTGGTTGACGGCGCACCCAGCGTAGTTAAGGAAGGTCTTCCTAAAGCTGAGGCTGAAGGTTTGAAGAAAGAACTGGAAGAAGCCGGCGCAGTAGTCGAGCTTAAATAATACTGCCTGTTAATCAGGTAAATAGGTTAAGTATCGCCGGCGAGGCAGATACTTAACCTTTTTGTGTAAAAATTTATTTGAGTTCCTCGTTACTAAACCATAAATATAAATAATGTCACAACAATTAGTAGAAGCAAAGCCCCGTGTAAATTTCGCGTCGGTGAAGAATCCGCTGCCGTATCCTGATTTTCTTGAGGTGCAGCTGAAGTCGTTCAAGGACTTTTTGCAGTTGGATACTCCGCCGGAAAAGCGTAATAATGAAGGACTATATAAGGTTTTTGCGGAGAATTTTCCGATAGCAGATACGCGTAATAATTTTGTACTTGAGTTTTTGGATTACTATATAGATCCGCCCCGTTACACGATAGAGGAGTGTCTGGAGCGCGGGTTGACGTATAGTGTTCCGTTGAAGGCGAAGTTAAAGTTATACTGCACGGATCCGGATCATGAGGATTTCGCAACGGTTATTCAGGATGTTTATCTTGGACCGATTCCTTATATGACGGAGAAGGGAACGTTTGTGATAAACGGAGCGGAGCGTGTTGTTGTGTCGCAGCTGCACCGTTCGCCGGGTGTTTTCTTCGGTCAGAGCACACATGCTAACGGCACGAAGCTTTATTCGGCTCGTATCATACCGTTCCGCGGATCGTGGATAGAATTCGCTACGGACATCAACAATGTGATGTATGCGTATATCGACCGTAAGAAGAAGCTTCCTGTAACAACGCTTCTGAGGGCGATCGGTCTGGAAACGGATAAGGATATAATCGAGGTTTTCGGTTTGGCAGAGGAGGTTAAGGTTAACAAGACTAACCTTAAGAAGGCTGTCGGCCGCAAGCTTGCCGCCCGTTTGCTCAAGAACTGGGTTGAGGATTTTGTTGATGAGGATACGGGTGAGGTTGTTTCGATTGACCGTAACGAGGTTATCATAGACCGCGAGACGGTTTTGACCGAGGAACATATTCCGATGATTCTGGAGAGCGGTGAGCCTACGATTCTGCTTCACAAGGAGGATGCCCAGTCGGTAGACTATTCGATTATTTTCAACACACTGCAGAAGGATTCGTCGAATTCGGAGAAGGAGGCGATTCAGTATATCTACCGTCAGCTCCGTAATGCTGACGCTCCTGACGATGCGAGCGCGCGCGAGGTTATCAACAATCTGTTTTTCTCGGAGAAGCGTTATGATCTGGGCGATGTTGGCCGTTACAGAATAAACAAGAAGCTTGATCTGGACATTCCTGAGGAGGTTCGAGTTTTAACGCGCGAGGATATAATAGCAATTATCAAATATCTTATAGAGCTGATTAATTCGAAGACTGATGTCGACGATATCGACCATTTGTCGAACCGTCGCGTCCGCACCGTCGGCGAGCAGCTTTACAATCAGTTTAATGTTGGTCTGGCGCGTATGTCACGCACAATCCGCGAGCGCATGAATGTTCGCGACAATGAGGTGTTCACGCCCATTGATCTGATCAATGCGAAGACAATATCGTCGGTTATCAACTCATATTTCGGCACGAACGC
>CAZMAO010000056.1:0-5246 GCA_964564465.1 uncultured Bacteroides sp. | reverse complement strand
CATTTCCAAGTCATTGGGGCAGGCTGGAAGCCTGCGCTACAATGCTTTATCGGTATACATTCAGACTTAGGAGCGGTGCTACTTTTCTGTTTCGTGGTAAATAAAATACTAAAACAAATACACGATATTGACAACGCGTGAACAACGGATTTGGGTATTAGGAAAATAATGTATAACTTTGTGGTGTTGACCGCAGACGCAGAGGCCCGGTCACGGGCTTAAGCGGGTGGGGTCGGCAGACATCTTATTTTTGCGAAGCGTTTACTCGACGCTCCTTCTTGACACTCTGAAATCTGGAAAATTTTATGATAACGTCAAGAATGAGACAGGAGTGGATGCCTCGGGGATATGCTGTATCCACGCTCCTGTCGACGCTTTCGCGTCGACCTTGAGCGTATATAATCATATCTTGCGTGAGGCCTCTGCACTGTCCGTTCAACGTTATCGGGCATTCCAGGGCCTCAGAGTGTGGGACGGACAGACAAGTAAGGTTCTCACGCTTTTGTTTTTCATACATTCATACTATCTTGCGAGACAGGGGACCGCTCGGCTTTAAACATCTTTTATGAAACCGATTTTCAGTAAAATCGTTGCTCTCGTCCTCCTCCTTGTAGCCTGGACGAGTGCCTCCGCCTTTACCGTAGACGGTCTGAACTACTCGACGAAGGATGGTGTGGCCTATCTCACCGGCGCAACGTCCAAGTCCATCACAAGCCTAACCGTCCCGGCAACCGTCACCTACGGTGGAAAGACCTATCCGGTCAATTACCTCTATGATGACGCCTTCGACAATTACAAGTCGCTTCGCTCCGTCCGTTTCGAGGAGTCTGACGCACCTATCTGCACAATGAGCAGAAGCGGAGAAATGTATCTACCTACTTCGCCGTTTGAGAATTGCCCCATCGAGGAGTACTATTTTGGTCGAGATCAGGCTGAGTTCTTAGGACCCAATAGTTTAAGTTACAATCTTACCTATTTAGCCTCGACCGCCGATTCTGTAAAATTGACTTACGGAGGTAAAACCACTGGAATCCTAAGCAAGACCTTCCTCTTTGATGTGATGTCGGCGACTAAGGTTACGGAGGTCACCATCGGAGGTGACATTAAGTATTTCCACAAAAATGACAGTTTCGCAGACTGCATCAACCTCCAGACCTTCACCCTCAATCCCGGAGACTATACCGTTCCCTCCTCCATTTTCCCCTCAATTGTAATAGATAACCTTATCTTGAATGCCACACAGTTTACGACTATACCCTATAAGAATGTCAAGAATCTTACTTTTGGAGAGGGTTGGGAATCTGTACCAGATAACTTTATGCTCTCTTCAAATGTAAGTAGAAATCCTGTGATAGAGTCTATCTCGTTGCCTTTATCTATTAGCCGAGTTGGAGAAGACGCGTTTGATTATTGCATAAATCTTGAGAGTGTAAATTTTCCAAATAATTTGGTTACAATAGAAGACTATGCCTTCCAAAATTGTGAGAAACTATTAGGAGTTAGTTTTGGCGATCATTTAAAAAGATTAGGACGATATGCTTTTAGTCATTGTAATAATATAAATGAGATAACACTTCCTGGAAGCTTAATTGAGATAAATGAGTCTTTCTATAATTGTGCCAATCTCAAAAAAGTTACTCTCCTTGAATCCTCAGAAGAATTCACTCTATATAAATCTCCTTTTTTTGTTTGCCCTCTTGATTCGCTAATTCTTGAACGGGTTGTTCCAAATTTATATTATACAGAAGTTTCATATCTTAAACTTGGCGAAGGGTGGGAGGAGATTCCTAAAGACTTCAAGGGATCTTCAACTCTGAATCACGATAAAAATCTTGAGATTTTATCATTGCCTTCTACGTTGAAATCTATAGGTGACGATGCTTTCGATTTTTGTGAATCACTAAAGGAAGTAAATTTTCCTGAGAATCTTGTTTACATAGGTAACAATGCTTTCCAGTATTGTAAAAAACTACAGAATGTTGTTTTTGGAAATAAATTAGAATACATAGGTTTTTATGCTTTTGCTGAATGTGAATCTTTGACAGACTTAGTCCTGCCAGGAAGTTTATTGAATATTGATAATTCATTTCGATATTGTACAGGTTTAAAGAGAGCTGAACTGTTACCTTCTACTTTGGAATTCAACGTGTTTGAATCTCCCTTTGATAACTGTAAACTTGATACCTTGGTGTTGGGAAGATGTATTCCAAAAGTAAACTCACAGACAAAAGTATCATATTTAGTTTTCGGAGAGGGATGGGAGGACATACCTGCTGAGTTCATTGGAACAAGAGTCGCTACCAATCCATATACCACTTTGTCTGAAGTAAGCCTCCCTTCATCGCTCAAAACTATTGGATTGTATGCATTTGGACAGTGCACTTCTCTCATCCATATAAATTTTCCGTTAAATCTTTCTAAAATAGAAGAAGGAGCATTTGCGAATTGTAAAAATCTAAAAACGGCGGTTTTCCCCGAGAAGCTTCAAAGCATTGGGATAAATGCTTTCGGTTCATGTTTGTCTCTTGAGGAAGTAGTAATTCCGGGAAGTGTAATTGAAATCGGTGGGTCAGCTTTCCAAAGTTGTAATAGTTTAAAATCTGTTACCTTTCTTTCTTCAGATTTACCAATTGAAGTGGGGACAACATCATTAAGTTCTCAGATAGATTCTCTGTTCTTATATAGAGTTTTGCCTTCTTTAGGTTACGCAAGGCCTTCTAATGTTGTTTTCGGTGAGGGTTGGGAAGTAATACCTCGAAATACACTTCACGAAGTTACTAACTTAGTGTCTGTTGTCTTACCCTCTACTTTAAAAAAGATTGATGAGATGGCTTTCTATATGTCTAAAAACATTCAACTAATTACAAGTAATGCCACAACGCCGCCGACGTGTGGGAATTGGGTTTTCGAGTCGTCGATTTACCCGACTGCGGTGCTGACGGTGCCTCTGGGTAGCAAGCGGAAGTATGCGGCTGCTGATGTTTGGAAGAACTTTGTGAATATTCAGACGGATGGCGAACTGGTGGCTACTGTTGAGTATGATCATGAACAGGGTGAAGTGACCCTTAATGGTGAGGCCGTTGAAAGCGTTTCTCTTGATGAGGGTGAGCCTCTTGATGTCGTCATTACTCCGGCGGTGGGCTTAGCCGTCGAAAGCGTAACGGCTAACGGTGAGAATGTAACTGACAAACTTGTTGACGATAAACTGCATTATGATGAAATCTCGGATAATCTGAACTTGGTGGTCGAGTTCGCTCCCATTATGTATGACCTGACCATCCCCGAGAGCGTAACCGGCGGTCATATCGAAATAAACGGCAGCGAAGAATTCCCTTCACAGATTCAGTACGGTTCTCGCGTTGCTATTCGCGCGGTTGCCGACGAGGGTTATCTGCTGAAGTCCCTTAGCATTAACGGCGAGGATGTGACCGTTAACTCTGATGGCGAGTATGTGATTGAGAATCTCACCGAGAAGCTCTCAGTCGTTCCTCTCTTTGAGATTATCCGCTTCAAAATCGTAGCCGAATATAAAAGCGAAATGGGTACCGTCACCCTCAACGGAGAGGTGGGCGAGACAGTTGTGGATTACGGCTCTTCCCTGAGTATTGCTGCCACCCCCAACCCAGGTTATCGAATCGGGAAGTTGGGCATAAACAATAGGGGCGAAGTGTTGGAAGAAGGCACTCCGTTTGTAATCGAACATGTCACAAAGGATCTCCGTATTTCCGTCTTCTTTGAGGAGCTTTATTATGATGTGACCGTCAACTATGACAATGCTTTGGGTAGTGTGACTGTCAACGGTTCGGAAGGTTCCGCATGGGTTCAGTGGGGAACCGAAGCGAAAGTCGTCATCACTCCTGAATACGGATACGAGATTGCAAAGGTTGAGCTTGACGGTGAAGATGTCACCGACGAAGTCAACGCAATCGGTGTACTGACCCTCAAGAATATCAAGGCGGACCGTGAGCTCACGGTGACTTTTGATGAGAAGCGCGTGCTTCTGAGCATCGCTTTGGAGGGTGGTGTGCTCTCTACAACTTACGAGTTCGGAACGGAACTTCGATACACTCCGGTAGCTGACGAGGGCTGGAACTTCCACTCGGCCACCGTCGGCAGGGATGTAATCACCGCTCTTGATGAGGATGGAGGTTTCGTAGTCGGTCCGCTGACCGAGGATACTCTTGTGACAGTGGTCTTCAGCGACAGCGTCAATGAAGTGAGCATGATAGGGGAGGATAAGATCACCGTCACTGCTCAGAACCGCACCGTGACAATCAGCGGTGCGTCTGACGAGGCGATAGCCGAGGTCTTCGACACCGCCGGCATCCGTTATTATCGGGGCACAGACCGTGTCATCAACCTTGACAAGCCGTCAGTTTACATCGTCACCATCTCCGGCAGATCCTACAAGGTAATGCTAAGATAAATCTGACTCCACGCTTAACTATCATTCGAAGCTGTGGGCATTGTGCCCGCAGCTTTTTTTTGCAAGTAAATTACGCCAACCCCTATCTACATCCATATTGTGCAAAAGGATTTGAGTCATCGGAATCTCCCGGAACGCCATCACGAACATAGTCCTCACCGATAAAGCATTGTAGCGCAGGCTTCCAGCCTGCCACGAGTCATTTCCAAATCATTTCCAAGTCATTGGGGCAGGCTGGGTAGCCTGCCCTACAATGCTTTATCGGGATTCTTACCGAAGAATTGCGTCCGTCAGGATCTGCGACCGTCTGGCCGCATCTGCGTTGGGGGCGAGGCGCAAGCCGAGCGCCCCGGCGTGCAAAAGGGGCCGTATGACAGATAAAAAATCTGCGCAAAATCTCCTCCAATCCCGCGCAACGAGGGTAGGGCTGAGCGTCAGCTCAGCCACCCGAATCTGCGTGAGATGAAAGTCTTTTAAATCCTTTATAATGTATAGGTTACAACTCACAATACGGAATGTACGCGTATTCAGTAGAGAATATAATAGTTTAAGTTATCACCAATGGCTTCCCAGCCTGCTACGAGTCCTTTCCTAATCATTTCCAAGTCATTGGGGCAGGCTGGAAGCCTGCGCTACAATGCTTTATCGGAAGCGAAGATGGGATGAGGATGTGTAAGTCGTTGGCTTGTGCAAGGTTTAAAGAGGCTTAATATGTATTTATTTAGTTTAAAGTTATAAACATTGAATAAATGACCGTGTTTTACCTATGAAGATTGAAAAAGAAATGGTCTTCGAGATTATTTTAAATGTTTAATGTTAT
>CAZMAO010000055.1:0-5504 GCA_964564465.1 uncultured Bacteroides sp. | reverse complement strand
AGAACCCAGAAGTCATGCAGACGCGACTCGTCTTCTGTAATCCGTGGATCGGGATTCTCCACGGTAGGGTAAAAATCGTCATTGTTATTGTCAGAAGAATTGCTGCGGGTAGTGGCATTTAGAGTGACCATGCCTTCCACTTCAAGAGACAGGGGCATCAAAACTTCGCGTCCCTGATCGTCACATTCATTGGATGAAGTATAAACTATTTCATCAGCGCAGCCCGTCAATATCAGCAAAAGCAATATAACCCCTGCCGATTGGAAATGGAAAATACTTGTCAATATTTTGTGCATCTTGATTTCGTTTTATTAGTTTGGAATGTGAGTAGAGAATTAATCACTTCCACCAGACGGTTCCGTCAGGAGCCGTGTTATTATTATAGGATCCCCAGCTACCACTACTGCCACCGCTACCGTTAACGCCACCGATAACGCCACCGCTACTCCAGTTGCCGGTGGTGGTGGTGATTTCTACACCGCCCCAATTCACGATGGTGCTTGCAGGGTTAAGATCGTAGGGGTCATGCACGCCCACGCCATTAGTATAATTCAGGACGTAGTGGTAGGTATAACCTGCTTTCCAGTCGACTTTTGCCGGAGCGGCAGCCCATCCATAGCAGCGGAGTTCTTCGGTGTCAGGAATATTATACTTAATGTCGGTGCCGAAGATGTTGCCATTTTTGTCAAGGCGCTTCATCACTATGCCGTCGGCCTTGCTAACCGACAAGAACACGATATAGTCCTGTGCTTCGGGATCATTGGATGGGAAGATGCAGTGGTGGTCGCCGACATGCTGAGTGATTCGAACAAGAGCACTGAAATACATACCCTTTGGGGTGCCGGTCTTGTTATTTTTGTAATCCCACATGTCCTGTTTCTGAGGTATGAGCAAAGCTCTGCCGCCACCGCCCAAAAGTGAGACGGCTGTCTCTGGGGTGTTGTGCTCGGCAGCGTTGATCCGAACCACTTTATCCTTCGGGACGAAGACATAATCCACATATCCACGCAGTGGATCGGAGGGAAAGAACCACTCGCCGATTGTATTGTTATTCTGCCCCGGATTCGCAATCTCGGTCGAGAGGCCAAAGTCAGCCTCCACGACAATGCCACCCACGCGCCAGCCGGCCACCTCGATGTCGTAGAGCGAGGCTGCTCCCCACGCGCTGATTTCAACCCCTGAGAGCTGATGCTCGAAAGTCAGCTCGATATTGCTGTAAAGATGTTCGGTCTTGTTGCCTTCGCCAATAGCGGAAACAAAGTCGACCTGATTTGATATGTCGGGAGCTACGCGAAATTTGGTCAGGCGGTAATCGTAGCTGACGCCGGAGGCGTCTTTTTTTGACGAGTTGGAATAGACAAAACATTCGTTGCCGACACCGGCACGGGTCTTCATCTCGGCGCACGAGGGGTGAAAGGCGAAGAATTTCAGATGTCCGTCATTCCCGCCACGATTACTGGCCCATCTGCATCTATCAGATCGAAAAGCACCGTCGACTTCGCGTCTGACGATCTTGTTTTCGAAAAAAGTATTGAGAAAGCCCTCGGCACCTTCGGGAGAGATAGCCGAGACGGTAAAGCTGTCTGGAAGAAATTGGTTTTTTAAATCATAATTGGCCTGCCTAGATACGCCGGGCATGTAGGCAAAAAAAGAGATTCCGTCGTCGTCTGCTAAAAGATCATTTTCTGTCGAATCATCCTGAGAGCAGGATGACAGTAGTAGAATGAGCGATAAAGCTAGTATATGATTAATACGTTTCATGGGGTTATCGATTATTTAGGTTCCGGGAACTACGAATTCGCTGCCACCGCCGACATTCCACTCTTTGACGGTGTAAGTGATGCCGACTTTGTCGCTGATAACGGGGTCGCCTGTCTTCGGTGCGTTTGTATGGATATCCGGTTCGTGAAGACCGATACCGAAGAAGATGTATGCCGGTTTTATTGTGATGTTCATATTGGGACTGTTTTATTTGCTAGGTAATGTGGTATTTATTAGTTCGGCCTCTTTCCAGTCGGTTGCTTCGACGGTGATAAGCACTCTATTATTGATAATCTTCAATGGCAGTTAGTCCAAATTTTGAGGCGCAAGTAAAGTCAATTCAAGTCTTTGAGTCTTACCAATTCATATCATCTTCGAATGGGAAGGCCGGTATATTGTCATACAGAATCCTTCCACGAGTTATTTATTGATGATTGATACTGTGCTTATGCTCTGATGTCTGTGATTACGCCCATAATGTTTTATATCAGTGATACTGATTGTTACTTTATATGCAAAGTTACGCAAAATATTTGAGATTATGGTAATGTAAAATGGTTATTTTAGGCTTTTACGTCAATTTTGCATAAATTTTAACGTTCGATGATAGATTTGATGAGGCTTGAATCCTCTTTACTGCAAATCAAAATCAATAATAACAGCAATGAAAATAGAAATATCACGATGCAATTTCTGGGCAGCGTTGATTTCAGCCATACGTAATAATCCCGACAGTCCGTCGTCATATCCTGAGATTGATGCTGTTGGAGCTTGTTGTAGTTGATATGTCGGGAACAGTCGCAATCTATAATCTTAACGGAGTGATGATTTCGAAAAAAGATATGTCGGGGTTAGTGGAGTTAAATAAAGGAACCTATATCATTAAGCAGAACGGCAATGCCCGGAAAATTACAAACAGGTAAATTTCGTGTCATATCGACAATTTTGCTGGAATTTTGTTTTATCTGGCGATCTAGTCCAATGTCTGGATGCCTCCGCCGTTAATCATCAGTGTCTGTCCGCTGACCCATGCCGAAACGGGAGAGGCGAAATAGAGCACAGCTCCCGCTATATCAGACACTTCTCCAAGTCGGTGTATGGGTGTGTGCGCAAGCATTTTCGCTTCTATTTCTGGCGTCAGAACAGAGGCCAGAGCTTTTGTACGGGTTGCACCGGGACCTACGTTGTTTATCCGGACGCCCATTGCGCCATAGTCAAAGGCCAGATTGGAAGCCAGATGATTGAGGGCAGCCTTTGACGAGCCGTATATAGCCATGTCAGGGCTATTGTTGATGCTGCTCATGGATGTGATGTTTATTATGCTTCCATATCCCGATTTCTCCATATAGGGAGCTACGAGTTTGCATAGCTGCCATGGTGCGAATACATTTATGGCATAAATACGCTCGACATAGCTACGGTCTATTTTGAACGGGTTTTCCCTGCCTCCACCCCCGAGGCCTGCATTGTTTACAAGTATGTTGATGGTTCCGAACGTATTGGCGGCAAATTCCACAAGCTTGGTAAGGTCATTGCTGTCAAGTACATTGCATGAAACTGCTTTTGCTTGACCTCCTGAAAGTGAAATGCCGTCGGCAACGGTCTTGGCTTTCTCAAAAGATATGTCGCTCACAACTATTGATGCACCTGCCGCTGCTAGAATCTCACAGGATGCTTTTCCGATTCCGTCGCCGCCACCGGTTACAATTGCGACTTTACCAGAGAGGTCAAATAAGTTATGGATTTTCATGGTATGTTTTTAAATAAAATGAAATTATTTTATATCAGTAGTTATTTTTCGCAGAACAATATATGAAGATTCTATTTCGCAGTTCAGTCGCAAGACAGTGTCGTTTATTGCATCAAGATAGCTGACAGACGGAAGTATTTTTTTTAGGAGATTCTCCATCCGCATATTGTCGCATGCCAGCTCTGTATATGAAATATCCTCAAGACGCATCGAGTCGCCGTGCAAAAGATATTTTCCATTCAAATGATTACAATTTGTCATGATTCCGAAAGAATCTTCTGTGTCAAAAGTGAAATAAGCAGTTGTCGGAGGCTCGGTTTCGATCGGTCGAATATATGAAGAGTCATTTTCCACAATATTTTCAATCATCCATTTACCGTAGATATCTCTGACCGATGAAACATCCGTTAATTTAGAGCCGGTGTTGTCTGAAGCATCTGTTTCATTATTACCGGTATGTCTTGCGCAGGAAATCAAACCGGACAAAAGTAAAATAAAAAAGTATTTCCACATACTTGTCATTCGATTTATGTTTATTTTATAAATAGGAAGTCAGAAAACCATATTTGACGCAAATAACAGAATGAATTTTACTATAAACAAGTTTAAACAGATGATTGTTGTAGATTTAAAATGAAATTATTATTTTGCAATGAAAATATTAGGAATAAACGGAAGTGCAAGGAAACAATGGAATACAGCCACTCTTGTTAGGAAAGCTCTTGAAGGGGCAAAAACATCTGGAGCTGAAACTGAGTTTATAAACCTGTATGATCAGCCTATAAAGGGATGTCTGGAGTGCTTCGCTTGCAAACGAAAGGGAAATAAAACCGGTGGATTATGTGCGATACGCGATAATTTACGTCCCATATTGGAAAAAGCTTTTGAAGCGGATGCAATCGTTATAGGTTCACCGAATTTTTTCGGTTACCCTTCGGGAATGGTACGTGCGTTTTTGGAAAGGTTTCTCTATCCACTTACTTCTTATCAAATGGAAGAAGGAAACATTAAGAGGATTCTGGGTAATCGTATTATTCCTGCCGGATTAATATTTACAATGAATGCATATGAGGAAGATTATAATGCAAACGGCTATGACATTTCATTGGGAATGACAAAAAGTAATCTCGAAGTTATTCTCGGTTATGCCGAGCAATATAATTCCTACGCCACACTCCAATTCGTAGATTATTCAAAAATGAATGCTGATTTATTTAACGCTGATGATCGGATAAATCGACACCAAATGCAGTTTCCTATAGATGAAGAAAAATGTTTTGAAATGGGTGTGCGTTTGATTGACAGGGCACGGTTATGTAATAACCGACACTAATCTTATGACTAATAATATACTTATATAAGTCGTAGGGGTTTCTACAGTGCGTTTTTACGATTCGTCGGGATGTACGGCAACCATATTGAGCACCTGGGTGAATCCCGGGGTGTTGAGGCTTTTTATTATCATTTCCCTGAAGATGTGGATGCTGGTTTTCCCCAAGTCTATTTTTTAAAGATGACGAGCTAACCGGAATAACCGGCTTTTATGTGCTTGAAATAATAGGGTCATTTGTCGATGATTTTGGCAAAGAGATAGTATTGAATAAAAAGTCCACGACTAATGCAATGAGCAAGCTTCATGCAATGACAACGATCATAATAACGAAAAGCGTATGTAATAAGCTGACATGATGTTACTTGTTTAACTCGCTACAAATATTGCAAAACAATTTGAAATGGTGATATGGTTTGAATATGCTTTTGACATAGACTGAAATTTCAGCGAAAAGCTAAAGTCAGACCTCGGAGTACTTACCGGCATTTCTCTGTTTCATAGATATGGGGGGGGGAATGCGACAAGTTAATTAAATGATGACTTTTAATTGTGATATTAAGTACTAATTATCGCTACTTTGCGACTTGAGAATTTGTTTTATTGAAATCCGCCGAATCATTGCTAATCAACCGTTTAATTGACTTTGCTTTTCGATGCAGA
>CAZMAO010000054.1:0-5707 GCA_964564465.1 uncultured Bacteroides sp. | reverse complement strand
GGGTGCGCATTGTTTCTCCCGCAAGAATCAGCATCAAATCGCCAGGTTTTGCGTTTCCTCGTTCAAGCCATTGTTTTATTTGCTGTTCGCTGAAAAATTTTCCTACCGAACTTTTAACCGATCCATCGGCCTCATACTTAACCCACATCATTCCTTTTGCGCCAATCTGCGGTTTTTTCACAAAGTCGGTAAGCTGATCAAGTTGTTTACGGGTGTAAGAAGCGCATCCTGGTGCAACAATTGCACCGACATAAGGAGCATCATCCATAACAGCAAAACCGCTGTTTTCGGTCAGATCCTTGAGCTCGATAAATTCCATGCCGAAACGTGTGTCGGGTTTATCGCTACCATAAAGGCGCATGGCGTCGGCCCAGGTCATGCGGGGGAATGGTTCAGTGAAGTCTATATCCTTCACATATTTAAATATATGTTTAACAAGTCCTTCAAACATCTGCAGAACATCTTCTTGTTCCACGAATGACATTTCGCAGTCAATTTGTGTGAATTCAGGCTGACGGTCAGCGCGAAGGTCTTCATCACGGAAACATTTTACTATCTGGAAGTAGCGGTCGAATCCGCTTACCATAAGCAATTGTTTAAATGTTTGAGGAGATTGTGGCAGGGCATAGAACTGTCCGGGATTCATGCGCGATGGAACAACGAAGTCGCGTGCACCTTCGGGGGTTGATTTTATGAGGACGGGGGTTTCAACTTCGAGGAATCCTTTAGAGTCGAGATAGCGACGGATTTCGAAAGCCATCTTATGGCGCAGTTCCAGATTTTTTCGCACGGCATTGCGTCGCAGATCGAGATAGCGGTAGCGCATACGCAGATCATCGCCACCGTCGGTGTTGTCCTCAATGGTGAATGGAGGAACATCGCTCTTGTTCAAAACTTTAAGTGAGGATGCTATCACTTCAATGTCGCCGGTCGGGATGTTCTTGTTTTTATTTTCGCGTTCGGCCACGTTTCCGGTTATCTGAACCACATATTCGCGTCCTAACTTAGCCGCTGACTCAAGCAGCTGCTGATTTGATTCAGTGTTGAACACAATCTGAGTGATTCCGTAACGGTCGCGCAGATCAAGAAATATCATTCCGCCCATTTTACGGCTGCGTTGCACCCAGCCTGCAAGGGTAACGGTTTCTCCGACATTTGCCGGACGAAGTTCACCACAAGTTTTTGTTCTGAACATATATGTTTAAATTTTAGTTTCTTAAAATCTTGTTATAGCAATTGCAAAGTTAATAAATGTGCTTAAAATAAACGAAACGTCCGGAAGTTTTTATTTCCGGACGTTCCGTTTTGTTAATTGGGGATGGTAAATTATTCGTCGTCGCTGTCAAGAGCATCGAAATCCCAACCGTCATCGTCAAGATCCCATATGTCGGAAGTGAATTTTGCCAGTTCGCGACCTTCGCGTTTAGTGGGACGTCCCAATCCTTTGCGGCGATCAACGAAACCGCTTACTTTTATAACATCAAGCAGGTGAAGTTCGCTTTCGGGTGTTATGTTCTTCATATAGTCAGGCACAAGTTTAGCTCCGAGTCTGTTTTGTGTAAGTGCAAGTACTTCAAATGAGTATGTTACAGGCGGCTTGCGCACTTTAATAATGTCACCCACTTTGATGGGACGCGATGGCTTAACCGGAGCATTACCCATTAGGACGCGTCCTTTCTTGCACGCGTCGGTTGCAATGGTGCGTGTTTTGAATATGCGTACGGCCCAGAGCCATTTGTCGATTCTGACTTCGTTCATTTTCCGGTGTTGTAGGTGTTCATTGCACGAGCCAGTCCAGCAAGCACAAATTCGCTGATTGCCTTGCATGCTGTTTCAACCCGCAGTGGGAGTTGCTGACGCTGATCAAGCGTAAAATGTCCAAGCACATAGTCGATCTGGCATCCGCGCGGAAAGTCATTTCCGATGCCAAACCGAAGGCGCGGATATTGTTGGGTTCCGAGCATTTGTGCGATGTTTTTAAGACCATTATGTCCGGCGTCGCTGCCCCCGGCCCGAAGCCGTATGGCTCCGAAAGGAAGGGCAATGTCGTCAACGATTACCAGAATGTTTTCCAGCTCGATTCCTTCTTTTTCTTTCCAATAGCGCACGGCGTTGCCGCTAAGGTTCATATATGTTGAGGGCTTAAGCAGCACAAGCTGTTTGTTTTTGAGGCGTCCGCGACCAATATCGCCGTAACGTTCGGTGGAAAATGAAATATTGGATGCCTCGGCAAAGGCATCCAATACTCTAAATCCTATGTTGTGGCGGGTTCCATCATATTCTGAACCGATGTTACCCAGGCCGACAATCAGGTATTTCATGCGCGTAAATAAAAGTTATGATTATTTACCGGCAGCGGCAGCGGCAGCGGCACCACGAGCGGCGCGGGTGAGCTGAACTGCGCATACAACTGCATTTTTGGCGTTCATCAGTTCAAGACCGTCGAAATGAAGTTCGCCAACCTGAAGTGTTTTGCCAAGGCCGAGGTTGTCAACGTTGATAACCAGACGTTCGGGAATTTCAGTGTAAATAGCTTTCACGCGGAGTTTCTTCATGGAGAGGGAAAGTTTACCACCCGCTTTAACACCTTCAGCGTGACCTTCGAGTTTAACAGGAACTTCAATAGATACCGGTTTCTTATCGTTCACCTCGAGAAGATCCATGTGAAGGATGTTATCCTTAACGGGGTGGAACTGGAGATCTTTAAGCACAGCCATGCGTTTTTCGCCGTTGATGTCAAGCTCAATTGCAAAGATGTCGGGAGTGTAGACGAGATTGCGAACAGCTTCGTTTGTAACAACGAGGTCGGTAGTAATCAAACCTTTGCCATTGCCGATTTCAACAATTTTTTCACCTTCGCGAAGTGTGCCGGCATAGGGGAGTTCGATGATTTCACCACCGTTAAGAACGACGGGAATAAGACCTTCGCTGCGGAGAGCTTTAGCTGCCTTTTTGCCAAGGGCGGTGCGGGGCTTTGCTTCAAGTTTAAATGTTTTCATTTTAAATGTGTTACTAAAAATTAAGAAATTAAATTAATTGTGCTTCTTAATTTCCCATCACACGCGGGATGCTAAAAAGCGACTGCAAAGTTAACGATTTGTTTTTTAATTAGCAAATGATAAAAATAATAGCTAATTTTGTTTCGTATCCATAAAATAGAATTCAGTCATTATCATGAAAAATAATATCGTCCGTTCGTTTTCTTTTTTTATTCCGGTGTTGTTGAGCAATCCGATGAGCGCGAAACAAAAGCCATCGGTCATGCAGCAGTCAAATCCTAATGTTATAATTATTCTCGCTGATGACCTTGGTTATGGCGATTTGCAACCATATGGGGCTAAACGGGTGAGTACGCCTGCCGTAAATCGTCTGGCAAAGGAGGGAACTACCTTTACAAACGTACATGCGGTTGCGTCTACGTCTACCCCGTCAAGATATTCATTGCTCACCGGCCATTATGCATGGCGTAGGAACGATACCGGTGTCGCGGCGGGAAATGCCGGCATGATTATTCGTCCGGAACAGTTCACGATGGCTGATATGTTCAGGAATTCAGGATATAGAACTGCTGCTGTCGGCAAATGGCATCTCGGACTGGGCGATAAGACAGCTCTGCAGGATTGGAATGCTCCGTTACCTACCGGTTTGCAGGACATAGGATTTGATTATCATTATATAATGGCGGCTACGGCCGACCGTGTTCCATGTGTTTTTATTGAGAACGGTTTTGTCGCTGATTATGATTCGGCTTCGCCGATTGAAGTAAGCTATGAAAGGAATTTCCCCGGAGAACCTACAGGAGCGGAGAATCCGGAGTTACTGACCAATATGCGTCATTCACACGGCCATGATATGTCGATAGTGAACGGAATCGGCCGTATCGGATTTATGAAAGGTGGTGGAAAGGCTTTATGGAAGGATGAAAATATTGCCGATTCAATAGCAGTGCATGCTATTGATTTTATAAGCAAGAGTTCGCAAGAGAGGAATCCGTTCTTTTTATATTTGTGTACGAATGACGTTCATGTTCCGCGATTTCCTCATGAACGGTTCAGGGGGCGAAATCCTATGGGAGTTCGCGGCGATGCCATAGAACAATTTGACTGGACTGTAGGACAGGTTTTGAATGCTCTTGATTCTCTTGGTCTGGCGGAAAATACGCTTGTGATTTTAAGTAGTGATAACGGGCCTGTTCTCGATGATGGTTATGAGGATGGGGCTGCGGAACTGGTCGGTGATCATAAACCTACCGGTCCGTTCAGGGGAAATAAGTACAGTGCATTTGAAGGTGGCACTATGGTGCCGGCTATTGTCCGTTGGCCCGGGCATGTCCCGTCTGGAAAGAGCAGCGATGTTCTTATGTCGCAGATTGATTGGCTGGCATCGTTAGGCTCACTTGTCGGAGCGAGGATTCCCAAAGGCTCTGCACCTGACAGCCGTAGTCGTCTCGGTAATTTATTAGGTGTGGATGATGGACATACTCCATGGATTGTGGAACAATCGAATACGCTGTCAGTGCGTACGCCCCGCTGGAAATACATTGATCCGAGCGGAGAGGGGCCGAGGATCACATGGGGTCCTGATGTTGAAACCGGATATGCCCCGCGCCCGCAACTATATGATATGTATAAAGGAGAGTATGAAAGGAACAATGTTGCAGCCCAGAATCCGGAAGTGGTTTTTGAACTTCAGGAAATTCTAAGGGAAGTGAAAACAGCTTCGAATAAATAGTGTAGTGTATTGAAAATTAATATGATTAGAAGTCGATGCATAGAATTCCTGGTAGCCTGTTGCATAATTGTTTTTACATTTTGCTCCTGCCGTGCAAATAATGTTTGTAATTCTGGATATAGTGAGTCTGTTCCAAATGCACTCAATCGGCTTGAAGCAAAATTGTCAGAGTATATCGGCGGAAAGGATGCCCGGGTGGGCGTGGCGGTGATATTCGGTTGTAATGCCATGATATCTATAAATGGGGAGAAGGAGTTTCCGTTGCAAAGTGTGTTCAAATTTCCCCTTGCATTGGTTGTGGGGAATTATATGGATACTAATAATTTATCGTTATCGGATACGCTTTCTGTAAATTTCGACAATATGATACAGAACACCTACAGTCCGATGTTGAAAAAATATGGCAGTGGAGTTCGCGGAATGACTTTTCGTGAGTTACTTGAATGGTCGTTAATGGAGAGTGATAATAATGCTTCCGATATACTTTTGAAATTTGTTGGCGGACCGTTGGGCTTGATGAGGCTCATGAGGGAAATGCATCTGCCTGAAAACATTGAGATTGGAGCTTCAGAAGAGGATATGCACTGCGACAATTATAAGAGTTATCTGAATAGAGCCACTCCAATGGCGATGGCCCGGTTATTTGACCGGTTTGATAAAAATCTCAGGAATCAAAGTGAGATATTTGGGGAAATAGCCGGTATGTTGGAGAGATGTCATACTGGCGTTGATCGTTTACCGGCTCCGTTTTTATCCAAGGATGTTATCATAGGCCATAAGACTGGAACCGGGTTTGTAAATTCGCAGGGGCGCTTGTCAGCTATAAATGATTGCGGGTATGTTAGGTTTCCGGATGGAAATAGATATGTAATAGCGGTGTTTGTCGCTGATTCGGCTTATGACATAATTGAAACATCGAAGATGAGGCTGTGTCAAAATAGGCGCAGCCTCTTTTCGTTATAACCTGTTGAAAAAC
>CAZMAO010000053.1:0-6077 GCA_964564465.1 uncultured Bacteroides sp. | reverse complement strand
TTTTAGCCTCACGGCCTGTTTTTACCCGTTTTGTAACATAACGCCTGCAACGTAGCAACACCCCTTTTCTTATCCAAATAGCACGCAAATTACAACCACACAGTGCATTACAGCAAAAATCCATCAATTAACACATTTTAACTGTTGTTGCAGCCCTCACGCCCCTTTTTCATATCCTCCGCACTCACCCTCCCCAAATCCGCTCACTCATCTTCTCTCCTCCTCCCTCTTTCCTCTCTTCTCTCCTCCCTCCGGAAGACACCAAACGGTTATATTCTCTTCAATCCAACCCTAATTTTTTTTCTAAAATTTAAAATCATCAAACAAATATTTGTACCTTTACGAAGTCAATCCGGAATGACATACATAAAATAAAAAAGAAGCGTTTTGCTATCTTGCTATTGAAAACCTGAGAAATTTTCACCGTACGCAAGAGAGAACAAAGCGATTCTCACGCCATAGCGTGGGCTCTCGTTTCACATCTCAGCGTACAGGTTTTCTCAGGACCTTCAATAGGAGATGTAGTAATGCAGTCCACGTTTCTATTTATAAAATCGGTCGAAAGGGCTGTAAGACCAACCAAAACTTTCTTCATGAAAAAGATAGTATTATTTACAACTATTTTAATGATATTTTTAAGTGCAAAATCACAGGTTAATATCATAAACGTTGATAATAATAAAAAAACAGAGACAAAGGAATATTTTATAAACGGAATCTCTACAAGAGAGGATATTGGTGGCGTTGAAGCCTCATATACTGATAGGCATGAAGTGTATTTGGAAAACTATAGGAACTTTCCGGTTACTGTTCTTTACGAAGTATTTTCAGGATCATGCCCTACACCGGAATGTAGCGGATCTTGTGTTTTAAAAGCTGGCGAAAAAAAGAAGGTAGCATATACTTATCAATATATACCTAATAAAACAATATTAATTGTAAGGAAATTATAGCGTGAGTTCTATATATTTATCCCTAGATAACAAGAGAGGCTATGATGAAAAAACACCATAGCCTCTCTCTTATATATTATTTCGGTCGTTATCGAACGATTTTCCTAACGCTCACCGATCCGTTTTCACGAACCTCCCGAACCAGATATATTCCCTTATCCAACCGTTCCCGGTTTCCTCCGACATATACTCCCTGCAGATTATAATATTCCGCCGATACTACAGCGGCATCCTCGGGAACTGTTTCTATTCCGGCTAAACCGACACGGAAATATGTGGGCGTACTAACTAACTGTCCGCTGGTCGACGACCATGGCTCTGCTCTATAAACCACTCCTGAAGTAAGCTCACTTAAATCGGCATCGATACTTACATCCTTACTCTGATCTCCGGTCAATCCAACAAATTTCTCACCAAACCTGAATTTCGGACGGGTACTGTCGGAAGGATCACTAGCTTCAAAAACATACACCCCTACATCCTGGCCGAAATAGCCCTGCTTACACAAAACCTGGAATCCGAAAACAGCTGTTGACCCGGACAACTCCAGAGGCTGTTCTGCACTTGTCGATGAACCCGGTTTGCCATCAACCGAAACCATAGTGCAGTTAAACATCATGGGCGCACTCGACTTCGCAAGCAAATCAACCGAAAGTTCCGGACTTAAAGTCACATACGAATAATTAACGGCATTAGCCAGAACCAACTCATAACTGCCGGCTGTAAGCGTATGACCGCCTACGGGCGACAAAACACCCACCCACTCCAAGTCGACGCTCTCTCCTTCCGGACAATCTACATTCATACCCGGCCCGCGCGCAACAACAGTTCCGTCAAGCTTAAGCAGAGGCCATACTTCATCATAAAACTCCGCACCGGTATTTTCAATCCTGGCACTTACACTGAACCGCTCCCCGATCATAAGCGGAGAATCAAGTTTAAAATCAGATACGGCCAAATTGGGAATATCGTCGCTCTTTACAAACTGCAACGATTTCGGACTCGCCTCAAGCTCTATATCACGCTCATTTGTCAACGGAATCAATACATCGTGCCAGACACCTACCGAATCCATGAATGCCGGACTCAACAGATATTCTCCCTCCTCAGGCAACGCACTCATCGGCACCTTGAAGTTCTGCAACGCCTCGAATCTCGAAAAAGTGTATGGTGTTTGCGAAGCCGCATAACTTTCATTGCCATCTGCGTCCTTTATCTTTACACCAAGCGTAACAGTCGATGTAGCGTATGCCATCGAAAAAATACCGTTCTGGCAATGAAAGGTCACACTCCCACCGTCGCTACGCACATAGCTTGCCTGCTGTGCCGAAAAATTACCCGATACCCTTAGCTCGATTGCAGGCTGCTCATACTTGTGCGACGGAACAAATCCCGTTATTATGGCCTGCGACATATCATATCCGCCTGCCGTATAATCAAGCACATCCTCCCGCGGATTCAGAGACGTCAGCAAAAACCAACCGTTATATTGACCATTCCAACCCCAGTTGAAATGAAAATATCCACCTTTTTTATATCCGTCGGCAACAAACGCGTGGCCTTCAACATTGTTAGCGCCCGAATATGGAACCGGTCGACCGGCAACCAACTCGTCATGAATCTTCTTTTTCCAGTCGTCAAGCTCATAGTACTCTCTTTCATAATAGCATACACTTTCCGAATAATCAAAATACTTGATCATTGACTGCGCCGCCGACATCAAGTCACTGCTGCTGCCGCTCAGATTATACTGCATATGCACACCCACTCCCACACTATACATCAGCGTCGCAACTGCAGACGCCTGTTCATAAGTGTGCGCAAGGGAATAATTCGGCACCATATTGTCCCAATCAAACGTAATCGTGTCAAAATCAAGCGAAAGCGTATGGCGTACAGAATTATATGTGCTTATATATGAAGTCTTGCCCCTTCCATGTTCCGGCCATTTATAATGATACATACACTGCGACAACGCAGTTGCCACACAGCCCGAAGGCGCACGCTGCGTCCCAATCTCCGGACAATAGCTGTTGAAAGGAGAACCTTGTCCCCACACAGTTGTAAGCAACGGCTCAACTTCAGAAAGAGAATCGGAATCAATGTCATCATCCGTATCTTCTGCGCGGCTCACCGAAACATCCCTCGACTTTCCTATCTGCACGTTATATGTTCCGAGCCACCATTTAAGGTTTTCAGGCATATCTGTCACACTCACTCGGCCACTGTCGCTATATCCTAATAACGGGGCAGCGCTATCATCGGCACTCACCACCATATATCCACCACCCTGCTTCTGAAACAGATAAACAGTTGGCTCACCGTCAAAACTTTCCGTGTGAGTTAAAATTGCGTCTGAAACCGAAAGAGTCGATATTCCGGCTCGCGAATTATTCAAACTGCATGCCCGCGAAACACGAGCCAATGCCTGTGTCGGTGAAAGCGTACGTCCTGCGCCTGTTAGTGATGAAAAAATTAAAAAAACAACCGACAGCGTAACTAAACGTCCTGACTTCATAAAAAAATTATAGCGTTAGATAAAAGTGTGAACTACATTCTCTAACGCTATAACACTATTTCCCACCACATTGTTCTCATTGCGGCCCACTTCCAAGCCAAACCGCAACACAAACCGGGGTTAATCTATCTCAATATTCAGGTCCTCCGGCAGCTCATCATCAATGGCAATATCCACCGCATCTGCAGAATCCTTCGAACCACTCTTCTGCGCTTTCTTGCCGGCCTGCAAAGCCTCTACAATCTTTGCCTCAATTTCCTCGGCCAGTTCAGGATTGTCAACCATCACACGCTTGGCAGCATCACGACCCTGAGCAAGCTTCGAACCATCGTAGCTAAACCACGAACCGCTCTTATTTATAATGCCCAGATCAACACCAAGATCAATAAGCTCACCCGAACGCGAGATGCCCTCACCGAACATAATGTCAAACTCCGCACGCTTGAAAGGAGGCGCAACCTTGTTCTTCACAACCTTAATCTTCGTACGCTTGCCAAGAACATCGTCGCCGCTCTTTATCGACGTACCCGGACGAATATCTATTCGCACCGACGAATAGAACTTCAATGCATTTCCACCCGTTGTCGTCTCCGACGGCCCAAACATTGCACCTATCTTCTCACGAAGCTGATTTATAAAAATACATGTGGTATTCGTACGTGAAATCGTACCTGTAAGCTTACGCATGGCCTGCGACATCAAACGCGCCTGCAAACCAACATTCTTATCGCCCATATCACCCTCAATCTCACTCTTCGGTGTAAGCGCCGCTACAGAGTCAACCACAAGAATATCTATAGCCGAAGAACGGATCAGCTGATCAGCAATTTCAAGAGCCTGCTCGCCATTGTCCGGCTGCGAAATAAGGAGATTGTTCACATCCACACCAAGCTTTTCAGCATAAAAACGGTCAAACGCATGCTCAGCATCGATAATAGCAGCTATACCCCCATTCTTCTGCGCCTCGGCAATAGCATGAATAGCAAGTGTGGTCTTACCCGACGATTCCGGGCCGAAAATCTCGATAATCCTTCCTCGCGGATAACCACCAACACCCAAAGCCATATTCAAAGAAATCGAGCCCGAAGGAATAACCTCGATATCCTCCACCGAGTCATCACCAAGCTTCATTATAGCACCCTTGCCATAATCCTTCTCAATTGCAGCCATAGCCTGTTTAAGAGCATCGAGCTTTGCGCGCCCCGGATCAACTGCCACCTTTTTACTATCCTTTTTTGCCATATCTTATAATTATTTATTATTCTGTACTAAACAACTCTGATGATGCAAAATTACCATCCATCCGGGCAAAAACATCGCCCATATCAAATAAACAAAGTTAAACAAACCACCATCATATAGCAAATTTAAAAATATTCTCTCAAACAACCAAAAATTGCCCAACATACTTCCCCAACAAATAAAACTAAACACACAACACCCTGAAACCCAAACTTAAATGTACCGACCTCGCTCATCTCCTCCAACCCTGCTTATCTTCTATTCATCCCAGGATGGTTCATAGGCATAGCAATCAGTTCCACTCCATAACCTGCAGGGACATTCCACCGGCACGTCACCCCACTGATTTCCACCGCCTTGCAGAGACGTTGCCTTCGGCACGTCCACATCCGCATGGCATTATATACGTAAACTGCACCCATAAATGATTGCCTGACATTCCCACGATAATGTACGGACGCCGATTCATCGCGTCCACACCCGGACGGTACCATCCCCACGACTTCCACCACCTTGTACGGACGTGCCTCCGGCACGTCCACGCACGCATGGCCTTCACACCGCACCGGCCTGCTTCCCCCGCAATCTCTCCGGACGCGACAAGTCGACGTCCCTACAATACATTAATCGTCAACATATTACATAACGTTTCACCCATCCCAATGTAGGACACGCGATTGATCGCGTCCACACCCGCATGGCCTTCACACCTCACAGCAGAGCCGCAGCAAGCGGCTCAATCAAGGAAACCCCGGAGTGGATGCGAAGCGACTCTCCGGGGAAGCTCACTCCCCTCTCCTCAATCAACCCCTGCAGGGGTTGCACCCCGCCACCTCGAATACCGCCCAACCCCTTTCTCCCTTTCTCAACACATGCCAAAGGCATGTCCCTACGAATCACAACGCATAACATGGTGATTTCCACTGCTTTGTACGGACGTGCGTTCCGCACGTGCCACCCAGATAGCACCACTTCCCTGACTCCCACCACCTTTTATGGACGTTGCCTCCGGCACGTCCACATCCGCATGGCCTTCACACCTCACAGCAGAGCCGCAGCAAGCGGCTCAATCAAGGAAACCCCGGAGTGGATGCGAAGCGACTCTCCGGGGAAGCTCACTCCCCTCTCCTCAATCAACCCCTGCAGGGGTTGCACCCCGCCACCTAGAATACCGCCCAACCCCTTTCTCCCTTTCTCAACACATGCCAAAGGCATATCCCTACGAACCACAACGCATAACATGGTGATTTTCACTGCTTTGTACGGATGTGCGTTCCGCACGTCCACACCCGCATGGCTGTTATCGCCCCGCTCGGCTCCCCTCTCGCCTGCTCTCTCCTCTCACCTCTCCTCTCTCGCCCCCT
>CAZMAO010000052.1:0-6713 GCA_964564465.1 uncultured Bacteroides sp. | reverse complement strand
CCAAGGTTACCGACCTTTGTATAATCATAGTGGCTGCGGACGACAATGTGATGCCGCAGACAGTCGAGGCCATCAACCATGCTTCGGCTGCCGGTGTGCCTATGGTTTTCGCCATAAACAAGATTGACAAGCCTACGGCAAATCCTGAAAAGATAAAGGAGGAACTTGCAGGAATGAATTATCTTGTGGAGGACTGGGGCGGCAAGTATCAGAGTCAGGATATTTCGGCCAAGAAGGGCATAGGCGTTGACGAGCTTATGGAAAAGGTTCTTCTTGAGGCTGAGATGCTTGAACTTAAGGCTAATCCCAATCGTCTGGCAACCGGTTCAATAATCGAATCGAGTCTTGACAAGGGTCGCGGATATGTGGCTACGGTGCTTGTGCAGAACGGCACTTTGCGTGTGGGCGACACAATTCTTGCCGGTACTCATTTCGGAAAGGTGAAGGCTATGTTCAACGAACGAAACCAGCGGATAAAGGAGGCCGGTCCGGCAGAACCTGCTTTGATTCTGGGTTTGAACGGTGCTCCGCAGGCAGGTGACACGTTCAATGTGATGGAAACCGAACAGGAGGCGCGTGAAATAGCCAACAAGCGCGAGCAGTTGCAGCGCGAACTGGGTCTGCGCACCAAAAAGATTCTTACGCTTGAGGATATTGGCCGCCGTCGTGCGATCGGCAATTTCCAGGAACTGAATATTATTGTGAAAGGCGACGTGGACGGTTCTATCGAGGCTCTCAGTGACTCGCTTATAAAGCTTTCAACTGAAGAAATTCAGGTTAATGTGCTTCACAAGGCAGTGGGTGAAATTTCGGAGAGCGATGTGACGCTGGCAGCTGCTTCCGATGCTATTATAATCGGTTTCCAGGTGCGTCCGAGCCTCGCAGCCCGTCGTGCTGCCGAGCGTGATGGTGTTGAGATTCGTCTTTATTCGGTTATTTATCAAGCTATTGAAGAAGTTAAGGATGCTATGGAAGGCATGCTTGCTCCCGACATTAAGGAGGAAATCACCGGTACGGCCGAAGTTCTCCAGACATTCCGCATAAGCAAGGTGGGCACTATTGCCGGATGTATTGTGCGTGAGGGTCGCATCAAGCGTAACTGCAAGGTGCGTCTTATCCGCGACGGCATTGTGCGCTACACCGGTGATCTCGGTTCGCTCAAGCGCATGAAGGATGATGTGAAGGAGGTTGTTTCGGGCTATGAATGTGGTTTGAACATCGCCGGATATAACGATGTGAAGGAACATGACATCATTGAATGTTTCGAAGAAGTTGAAGTGAAGAAGTCGCTTTAATGGCAATAGCCTATCTGAATATAGGAAGTAATGTCGGCGACCGCGAGGCTCATATAGGGCACGCGGTCGCCGCTGTTGAAAGACTGTTGGGGGTGCGTTGCCGCCGAAGCGGTGTGGTGGAGAGTGATGCCTGGGGTTTTGAATCGGCAAACAGGTTCCTTAACATAGGGCTTGCGTTCAGAACCGAACTTGATCCGGAGGCGATTATGATGCTGCTGCAGCGTGCTGAAGCTGATTGCGGCGCCACTGCTCACCGCGACGGTAAGGGGAGTTATGTTGACCGCAATGTGGATATAGATTTTATTGCGCTCGATGATGTTGTGTGGCAAAGCGACAAGCTTACGCTTCCTCATCCCCGCATGCACTTGCGTCGGTTCGTGCTTGAGCCGATGGCTGAACTCGCACCTTGCTGGAGACATCCGCTGACTGGGTTGACTGTTGCGCAGATGCTCGGAAGCTGTCGATGAGCGTGCGCAGGTCTTTGTCGTTAAGCAGATCGTTCAGGTTGCGGACTAATTCGCGGTAGTCGCGCTTGCTCTGGGCGCTCTCCATTACACTTTTCATCTCAATCAGGCACATGGCCACGGCGCCAAGTGTGGTGAACAGGGGGAATGCGGGAACGCTGAAATTCATGCTGGAGCGTAGAAAAATGGCTGACAGCACTAGAATCAGGTCAATGAGCGTGCAGGCCAGAAGTGTAATGATGTATCGCCCCGCCTTGTCGACAGAACGACGGTAGCCGCGCGAGGTTGTACGCTCGCCGCGTGCGCGTGCTTTAAGAGTTCCGGCGCGCAGGTCCACCATAACGGCCGCTAATATGGCAAAATAATCCACTCCTACAATTATTCCGGTCCATGCGAGTATGGCCAATGCCTCCTTCCCGATAAATGTGTTTTCCATATCTTTGTTTTTTCCGCAAAGATAATGGCGTCCCGAGGTGATTTCCACGCGAACCGCCTTGAAGTTATCGGCGGAGATGTTTCTGTGTGCGCTGCTTTTTTTAGTGGGTTCATTCCGCAACTCTGAGCTTTGCGAGTGATGTTTTAAAAAAGGGAAAAATCTATTAAAATGTTTTGTGTATGAATAGAAATGTTTCTATATTTGCATTGTCCTAATCAAATTTTGGCCTTGGAATGAAATGCTGAAGCCGAATGGAGGGAGGGACACGTATTTTAACATAAGGCGTTTACTTACGCTTGGGCTTGACTATCTGAAAACTCGCAACTTTCAAATCACAATCAGGGCCAATGTAACGGTAGATGTCCATTGGTATGTTATCCTTGTGCGGATATGCCTGCACGTATTCTTTTATGGAGTGCGTCGGTGCGTATTCTTTAGGTAATATACGGCGTGGGCTTCAGCGTTGCTTGTTCGATTGTGATAGGCATGCGAGGCCTCAGATAGTGGAATAAGCAGCTTGCGGGTTCCACGCTTTTTGTTTTTATGCGGCAAGTATCGGAGTACAAACCATAAAAACAAATCAATCATGAAACAGTTCTTTTTTGTTTTGGTCGCAGTCTTGCTATGCGGAGCGACAGTCAGTGCACAGTCTTATGAGGATATCAGGCAGGAGAGAAAAGTAATCCGTAAGATGTCGAGAGCTGAGCTTACTGAAAAATCTACTAAGGAAGCCAGGAAGGAAGCAAAGAAACTGAATAAGCAGGGGTGGCAGGCAGCTCCCGGAGCTCTTCCTATAGAAAAACAACTCGACCGCTCATATATGATGCAGATGGAATATGACGAGGACATGTTCCCTAAATACATTATGGGAGAGGCTATGAGTCTGGGCGCGAACTACGATGCGGCCAAACAGCAGGCTACTGCGCTTGCAAAACAGAATATTGCTGAAAAGATTCAGACCGAGGTAGCGGCCTTGATTGAAACAGAGGGCGCCAATGAGCAGATTTCCGAGGATGAGGTGAACAGTTTTGTGAAAACCATCAATGCCTCAAAGCAGCTGATTTCGCAAAACATAGGCCGTGTTATAGATGTAATTGAAATTTACCGAATGGTTCCTGGCAAAAAGAGGGAAGTCCGCATTATGATTGCGTATAATAGCGAAATGGCCAAGCGTGCCGCCAGGAAGGCCATCATAGACGGAATGAAAGGCGAATCTTCGCAGCTCATGGACAAACTCGAAAAGATGCTTGGCGGAAAATGAGTTTGCGATGTTTCGTGACATTCTCTATTGTTTTATTATGCCTTACATCATTTGCCGATAAGGTGAAGAAGGTGGAGGGGGAGTATACTTTCTACGCACCTGAAAATATGTCGCCGGCCGAAGCGCGCCGTGTGGCTCTGGATAGGGCCATGACAACGGCGATTGCCAATGAGTTCGGCACTTTGATTTCGCAGAATTCCTCTACCGTTATAAGGAATGATGAGTCGGATTCACATAACAACTTCTTTTCCATAGGTGGCAGCGAGGTGAAGGGAGAGTGGATACGCACTATCGGCGAGCCGGAGTATTCAATCTCTTATGAGAGTGATATGCTTGTGGTCAGGGTTAAGGTGAAGGGCGAGGCGCGTGAAATAGAAACAGCTGCGGTGAATTTCGATGCAAGAACGCTTAAAAACGGAACTGATTTGCGGTTTGAAAGTTATGAGTTCAGGAATAATGACGATCTGTTCCTCTACTTCAAGTCGCCTGAAACGGGATATGTCGCGGTTTTTCTGTTGGATGAGGCAACGACGGATGTCAGTATGCTTTTGCCCTATGCAAGTTCATCGCTGTCGTCATATCCGGTGCGCCGTGGCAAGGCTTATGTGTTTTTCTCGGAGGCTACTTGTGAAAAAGATGATGCCGGTGAGGTTGAGAACTATGTGCTAATGTGCAACGCCGATGTAGAGTATAACTCGATTTATGTGGTGTTCTCGCCCGAAAAGTTCACTTCTCCTTTGTCGGAGAAGCGCCATCTTGATGTGCCGGTGATAACATACGGTGAATTCAACAAGTGGCTTACGCATAACCGGAAACATGACAAGAGGATGAATGTTCAGACTATTCCAGTAAAAATAAGTAAATAAACTGACTGACTATGAGGAATCTTATTATATTTGTTTTAATGGCGGCTTTTACGGTGTCCGCGTCACATGCCCGAAATTTCAAGTATGTATATAAGGATGTCACGTTTAAGCTCAATGAAGAGAAAGGGGGGCTTACGGTCACCTCTTTCGACGATGATGCCGATGTGGTTGTAATTCCCGGAAAGGTGGACGGAATGCCTGTAAAGAGGGTGAGCTGCTTTCTGAACGGGCACAATTACATGGCTTCGGAAATTATTATTGAGGAGGGTGTTGAGGAAATAGCAAAGTTCTGTTTCAATGAATTCCGTAATCTGTCGAAGGTTACGGTTCCATCTTCGCTTACTAAAGTTAATTCCAATGCATTCCGCAAAAATAACGGGATTGTGTTCTATGGCCCGGAAAGTTTTAATTTTGCGTTGGTGAGCGGATATACTTCGCGTCCATTTAATGGCCAGGTAGCTGTGACAAATGAAAAATTACTTGCGCAGCATGTAGAGCCTGCACCGGATCAGAATAACAGCTGGGCGGAAGCAAAGGAAACTAAGTTTTCTAAGCCCAAAAAGCAGAAGGATGTAGAAAAGGCAGAAGGTAAACAGAAAGAGGAGAAACACAAGAAGGGTGGCAGTCTGTTTTCTAAGTTGACCAAGGCCGTGGGGTTCAAGGGTGATGATGTGCAGGCCGCGGTGGCTGCGGCAACACCTGCAAAGCAAGAAGTTGTGGCCACGCAGAGTGTCGCGGTTCCGGAGCCTGCGGTAAAAAAGAGGAAGTTGTCGGACGTAGATATAAATATACCGCGGTCAAAGAAGACAAATGAATCAACTTTCTGTTTTATTATCGCTAACGAAAAGTATGATGAGCTTCCGACTGTGAACTATGCTGAGAATGATGGCAAGACTTTCAAGGAATACTGCGTGAACGCGCTCGGTGTGCCCGAGAGTCAGGTTTTTCTCTATGTCAATGCTTCATTCACATCAATGACCCGTGCTATAAGAAAGATGGAGAGTCTTGCGGCTGCAACTAACGGAAAGTCAAAGTTTGTGTTCTATTATGCCGGTCACGGATCGCCAAGCGAGGAGGACCAGACTGCTCATATCGTGCCCTCCGACGGTCTTGTAACCGTTCCTTCGACTTGCTTTTCATTAGGCGATTTGTATAAACGTTTCGGTGTTATGCCTGCCGAAAGTGTAGTGGTGCTTCTTGATGCGTGTTTTTCAGGTCTGAACCGCGATAATTCAGGTCTTATTGCCGCCCGAGCTGTTGCACGAAAGCCTAAAAAGGAAACCATAACGGGAAATGTGATTGTACTGTCGGCTACTTCTGAAGCGGAAACCGCAATGGGTTATGATGAGAAGGAGCACGGAATGTTCACTTATCATGTTTTGAAGAAACTGCAACAGTCAAATGGCGATGTGAAATTCAGCGATCTTTATAATGCCGTGTCGGCAGGTGTACGCCGTGATGCAATTATTAAGAACGATAAGAACCAGACTCCATCAATTGCGGTGTCGTCGAGTTTGAAGACGAGTTGGGAAAACATGAGTTTTTAATTATTTAGTCGTAAAAATATAGTTGTTTCAATACATTATTAATTAACCAATTAAGTTCTATTTTATGAAAAAGTTATTAAGCTTTATGATTATGGCTGCTGTTGCCGTTGCAGCATCTGCTCAGATTACATGGAATGCCAAGGCCGGCGTGGGTGTATCTTCAGTTCTTCTTTCAGGCGGTGACGGAGGAACAAGTAAAATCCATTTTGTCGGAAAATTAGGTGCTGGCATGGAGTATGCTCTCTCTTCAAATTTCTCGCTTATGCCCTCGGCTGAAATAGCCTATAAAGGCGCGAAATTCAGTGAAACCGGTTTTACTCAGAATGTTGATATCCTTTACTTCCAGATTCCTGTGCTTGGTGCTTATCGTTTCCATTTGAACAATCATCTGAATCTTGTGGGAAAGGTGGGTCCCTATTTTGCAGTTGGTCTTGCAGGATGGATTAATGGGGATGACGCTGAGTTTGGAAAGTATAAAGACGATGTCTTCAGTTTCGCCAAACGTTTTGAGGTTGGCGTGGATTTTGGTGTTGACCTTGAATTCAAGCGTTGGGTTGTAGGTGCTGAATATGAAATCGGAATTACGCCTCTTGTTTCAGGAGGTGGTGAATCAGCACGAAATTCAGCGTTTTATGTAACGGCCGGTTACAAGTTTTAAGGTCAATTGATTTGTAATTTATCTGTCGGTAAGAGTTTTCTTATCGGCAGATATTTTTTTGTTGGTAAACAAAGTGTGGGATATTTAAAGGAGGGGAAAGTGGTTGAGGGGAGAGTTCGGGTGGGGATAATAAAAAAATTATCCGTCATCACGACGAATAATCTTCTTACCTTAAATCTAATACCA
>CAZMAO010000051.1:0-7300 GCA_964564465.1 uncultured Bacteroides sp. | reverse complement strand
TTCGATTACAACGAAGGCTATTGGTATCTTAATCGTATAGATTAATCCCAATATAGGCAGTGGTAAAAATCCATAGTCCCTTAAGTGATGCTATACAAGCAAAACATACATTATACAGAACCTTTGGTACACGAAAGTATATAGACGCGTTTTATAATTATTATGATAGAGGAGATATGCGAGATTTAACCCATGCGGGGGTGGACGCGATGAATCGCGTGCCCTACAATTCGTTTGTAATAAGATGTTTGTAGGGATAGCCTTTGGCATATGTGAAGATGTAGTTGGGAGCCATCTAGCTGGCACGTGCCAAAGGCACGTCCGTACAAAGTGTTGGGAGTCAGGGTGGTGGTGCCGTGCGGGTGGCATGTGGCAAAAAGATGATGGGAATCAGATGGTTGGTATAAAATGAAGGGGTGGGGTGTTGGGTTTGGGAAATAATGGGTAAATTTGCGGGGAATAAGTTTTGGAAGTATGGATATATCTAAAATGTCGGGTGGGGAAAGGTATATGGGGCATGTGTCGCTATGTGAGATTGATATAAGCGGCCAGGCGGCAATAAGAGGGGGTCGTGTGCTGGTGATAGGTGCAGGCGGTCTTGGCTCACCGGTGTGTATGTATCTTTGTGCGGCCGGGGTCGGTAAGCTCGGAATTGTTGATGCTGACAGTGTGAGTCTGAGCAATCTGCAGCGTCAGATTTTGCACGGAACTGATGATTTGGGGAGGATGAAGGTTGAATCGGCTGCGGAAAAGCTTGCTTCGATTAACGGTGATGTGGAGGTGGTGACTTATAAGCTGTTTTTTAATGAGGAGAACGGCGGGGAGATTCTGAAGGATTATGATGTGGTGGTGGACTGTACGGATTCGGCCTGTTCGCGCAGAACGGTTGCCGGTGTTTGCGAACGCATGGGCAAACCATATGTTTTCGGTAGCGTGAGCCGTTTTCAGGGGATGGTGTTTACGTATGTTCCCGGATCGGCGGGCTACGGAGATATATTCACGGAGGAGAGTGTGGCTGAAGGGGAAGATGTGGGGTGTGCCCGAAGCGGTGTGCTGAACGCTATTGTTGGAGTTGTAGGGAGTGTGCAGGCTGCCGAGGTTATAAAGTATCTGACCGGTGCTGGTGACTTGCTTACAAACCGTATGCTTATGATGGATTTGCTGACGATGGAGTTTACGGTGTTAGAAGTACCAGGGGCTGTCTGAAACTTTTATGGCATTTAGCGGACGCGAGGCGAAATGAACGGTGCGTCCGTTGTAGAGCGGATGCGATGCATCGCGGCTTGAAGTGTGCACCAGCCCGGATGCATGTACGTAGAATGAGCCTGATTTATGAATGGCCACGTGAACTATTTTTCCGTTGTCGTTGCGGAAGAAAAGCAGATCGGCGGGTTGCAATGATTCAAAATCAATCAGTTTCCCCGCGTCGGCCTGTTGCGATGCGTTGCGTGGAAGCAGGATTCCGGAATCAAAATAGCAGAGTTGCGTAAGTCCGGAACAGTCGATCATTTTGGAACTTCTGCCACCCCAGAGATATGGAACGCCTGTAAGCGCTTCTGCCAGCCGGACAATGCGTTGCGGGTCGAAATCGCGTTGCATCCATTGGCTGAATGGTTCTACGGCTATCGATTGTACAAATCCTTTCCGGTGGTCGGGCAAGGTTATTTCGGTGTAATTTCCGGTGTTATTTTTCGTGCCTTCGACAATGCACCCTATCGGGAAGTCGGAGAGAATGGATGCCGGGTTGAGGGTGTCGGCAATTATGTGGGTCTCAACAGGCAAGGTGGCTATGAGGCGTGGAGATGCTATCCATTCACCATGGTTGACGGGTGTTACCGCCGAGCGGTGTATGTAAGCGGAGTAACCGTCGGGGAGAGTCGCGGAAATCCAGTCGCCTGACTGTTCGCCAATTTTCACGGGTGTACCCATCAGAGCTTGCGTCTCCATTTCCGATGCGTGCGAAGGAGCGGAGCGCAGGGAGGCTACGGAAATTGATACCAATGCGTCGGGTAATTCTCCGGCAGACAGGCAGACAGGCAGAATCAGAAGCAGAGTGGCAAACAGACGGAAAATCAGCATCCGGAAATTTGCTCGATGACTTTTTTAATGTCGAGGCATAATGCGTCGGCCTGTTCCATTGTGTGTGCCTCGGCATAGATTCGGATTATGGGTTCGGTGTTTGATTTGCGGAGGTGAACCCATGAATCGGCAAAGTCAATTTTCACGCCGTCGATGTCGGTGATGCGTTCGCTCGCATAGCGGTTCTTGACTTCGGCAAGAATGGCATCAACGTCGATCTGCGGGGTGAGTTCGATTTTGTTTTTCGCTATGGCATAGGGGGGATAAGTTTTTTTCAATTCCGAAACTTTTTTACCTTCCTTTGCGAGAAGCGATAGGAAAAGCGCTACACCAACAAGTGCATCGCGGCCGTAGTGAGCGGCGGGATAAATCACGCCACCGTTTCCTTCGCCACCGATAACGGCGCCGGTTTCTTTCATTTTTGTGGTTACGTTGACTTCGCCGACGGCTGATGCCTGGTAGGAGCAGCCGTGGGCACGGGTTACGTCGGCAAGAGCGCGCGATGAGCTGAGGTTTGAAACTGTAGAACCCGGAGTGTTGCGGAGCACGTAGTCGGCAACGGCAACAAGAGTATATTCCTCGACAAACATTTCGCCGCCATCCATTACAATGGCGAGGCGATCGACGTCAGGGTCGACAACGAAGCCAACATCGGCGCCGGATGAGCGCATGAGTTCGGAAATCTGTGTGAGATTTTCGGGAATGGGTTCGGGGGTGTGTGCGAAACGGCCCGAGGGCTCACAGTTGAGTTCTATGATGTTTTTCACACCCAAAGCACGGAGCAGTTGAGGAATGGCGATACCACCAACTGAGTTTACGGCATCGACGGCCACGGTGAAACCGGCGTTTTTAATGGCATCGACATCAACCAGATCAAGAGCCAGAACCTGCTCGATGTGGCGGCGCGTGTAGGTGTCGACTTTAAATTCGTGACCGAGTTGCTCGACAGGTACAAACGTGAAGCTTTCATCTTCCGCTATTTTAAGCACCTGTTTGCCTTGTGCGTCGTTGAGGAATTCGCCGTTGCAGTTAAGGAGTTTGAGCGCGTTCCACTGTGTGGGGTTATGACTTGCAGTTATGATTATTCCACCATCGGCTTCTTCGCCTGTTACGGCGATTTCGGTTGTGGGCGTGGAGGCGAGTCCGATGTTAACGACATCGAATCCCATTGCGCAGAGAGTTGACACGACAATTCCACTGACCACGTGTCCGGAAAGACGAGCGTCGCGTCCAACCACTATTACGCCTTTTCCATCAGGTTTGTTCTGACGTATGAATGTTGCGTAAGCAGCGGTGAATTTTACAATATCGAGTGGCGATAGCCCTTCGCCAGGTGCACCGCCTATGGTGCCGCGGATTCCTGAGATGGATTTTATAAGTGTCATAAGCCGGAATTACATTAAGCTTTGGAAGTAGCGGATGTGATAGAGATAGGGGATAACATTGGAAGTTTCGCTGGTGATGCCGTACTGACTTTTTACAACCAGATTCACTTCCGAGCCTAACGGGAGGTAGTTGAGCGGCATCTGAATGCCTGTTCCCCATGATGATGATGAGGGGAGGGTGTAGTTGTTGAACAGAAAATAGGTGTTTGCCTGCGAGAGATCGTTTTCATTTCCTTCGCCGGCTGAAGCCCACCACTGGGGAGTGTTCTGGAAACTGTTCAGGTTATAACGCATGAAGCGGAAATAGACCCGCTGTCCATCCGTTACTTTAGGACCGTCGCCTTTGATAATGACCTGCATGTAGATGTTACCTTCGTTATCGAGCTGATAGTAAGGCGCGTCGGGGCCTATTTCGAAAACCGAATCCTCAGGGACGGAACCATAAACATGTTGTGTGGCAAGGAAACGGTTAACGGCTTTACTTTCGTCGTTCAACAGGTCGGCGTAGCTGCGTCCGTTTTCACATGCGGAGAATAGAACCGCCACAAAGGAGAGCAGTGAAATGGTGAATGATATTTTAAAAAGTTTTTTCATTTCGGATTATAGTGAGAAATTGTTCTGTTGTTGATTTTGAAATTCGTTTTGTGCTTTTTCGGCATATTCGCCGGCAATTTCCAGAATGCGTGCGGCAGCGGTGTTTATGTCGGCATCAATTTCGCCCCCGGCAGCGTTGTGGTGACCGCCTCCGCCAAATTTTCCGGCGCATATTTCGCGGACGGAGAAGTTGCCTTTGCTCCGCATTGAAATTTTAACTTTGCCCGGTTCCATTTCGCGAAGATAGACGCTCCAGATAATATCGGGAATGCCGAGCGGGAGGTTTACCAGACCTTCCGTGTCGCCTTTGCGGAAGTGGAATTGTTCCGATTCCTTGTGTGAAAGAGTGATGAGGGCGAGATGTGCATCGGGGTGGAGCGTGAGTTTTTCCGACTGGCAGTAGCCCATAATGCGCAGACGCGTCAGCGAGGTGGTGTCGAACAGGAGTTTGTAGAGTTTATCCTTGTCAACACCTTTCTGCATCAGTCGGGCAAGTATCAGATATGGTAGCGGATTATTTGAATTGTAAGAGAAATTGCCGGTGTCGGTCATCATGCCTGCGCAACAGCAGGTTGCTGAGGTGTTATCCATGAAATCAATTAGCCCGGCCTGATCGAACACACAGAAAAGGACGGCGCATGTCGATGAGACATCGGGAAACGAGAATTGCAGGCCGGCAAAGTGGGAGGGGAAGGTGTGATGGTCGATCATCACGAACTCCGCGTTTGTTTTTTCAAGATAGGGCTGCAGGCGGTCGACACGCGTGAGCTCGTTGAAGTCGAGGCAGAACACAAGATCGGCCCGCGACAGGAACGATTGAGCCAGCGGATAGTTGTATGAGGCAATGATTATATCGGACGTGCCCGGCAGAAAGGAGAGGTTGTCGGGAAATGCGTCGGGGGTGATGACGACAACATTCTTACCCATGTTTTTAAGCAAGTGGCAGAGGGCGAGTGATGAGCCGAGGGCATCGCCGTCGGGTGTCATGTGGCAGGTGATGACAATGTTGCGACTGTCATCGATAAGTTTTTTCAACCTGTCGATGTCATGCTGAGGTATGTCGAGCAGCTTCTGTGCCATTGCCGGAAAATTCAAGTTACAAAGGTAATAAAAAAGGGTGAATGGCAATAGAATTTTGTCATTCTATTTCCATGTCGATGAGTTTTTGGGGCGGATTGGCGAAGTTGACTGTTTGTGTGGCGCGTGTAATGGCAGTGTAAAGCCACCGGTAGAAGTCGAGGGTTGTGTAAGCTTCGGGTGCTATGTTGGCCATGTCGATGTAGACAGCGGGCCATTGTCCGCCCTGTGCTTTGTGGCACGTTACGGCATAGGCATATTTAACCTGAAGAGCATTGAGGTAGGGGTTGGAGCGAAGTTGCCGCATGCGGGTGCGCATAGGGGTGGCGGGGGAGAAAAGGTCGGGGTCGTTGAGCACGGCGTTATATAGCTTTACCATTTCGTTCGTATGGAGCGAAGGGGAATCGGATGTGAGCGTGTCAAGGATTATCTTGCATGGGATGTCGATGTCGCGGTAGGTGAGATTCACTATCACGTCGGCAAACCGGAGTCCGTATTTCTGTTCGGTTCCGAGAATCGAAACGAGCGTAACCATGTCGCCATTGGCTATGAAGTCGAGGTTTTTGATTTTCGCGCTGAACAGATAGTTGTTTTTGGTAACCATAAGCCGTTCGCCGGGAGTCAGCTCTTCTTCGCGGTCGAGGATGGAATTGCGTATCGCGAGATTAAACCGGACTGCACGTTTGTTTGAGCGTGTAATCACGAGTGTGTTTTCAAGGCCTACTTCGGCGATTGATGATGCTATCCTGTCCTGCAGGTCGTAGCCCGGGATGAAGCGAATGTCGGGAAAATCCTTACCGTGGATGAGGGGAACGGGTAGTGCAGGCAACTGCATGGCTTTGCGCAGGAGGGTGGCGTTGTAGAGGATGCCGCTTTTTGCCTGCTGGCGAACTATTGCTGTGAGTTGGGTGCGTGTCACATGCAATCCGAATCCGCGGAGGGTGTCGGGGTTTAGAGCCGGACTTAGCGAACAGCCAACGGGTGGCAATTGGGCCGTGTCGCCTATGAGGATAAGCCGGCAGTTATGGCCGGAGTAGACATATTGAATCAGATCGTGGAGCAGATCGGTTGAGAATCCGTCGGTTGCCGATGATGCATCGGGGCCTATCATGGAGGCTTCGTCGACAATAAACACGGCATCGGAGTATGTGTTGTCGGCAACATCGCCGGAGAAAGAGAGCATGCTGCCTTGTGAGTCGGAGCGGTAGATGCGTCGGTGTATGGTTGTTGCGGGATGCTTTGCGAACGAGCCGAATACTTTGGCAGCGCGTCCGGTGGGAGCCATAAGCACAACCGGAATGTTGAGCATGCGCAGGGCGCGGACAAGTGCTCCGCAAAGCGAGGTTTTTCCCGTTCCGGCAAAGCCGGCGAGCAGGAAAACCGAATCGCGCGGCTGGTCGGCGGAACAGAAGTGGGCGAGTGCGGCAATCAGCTGCACTTGCTGGTGGTTAGGCTCGTAAGGGAGGCTTAGATAAATCTGTTCGGCAAAGTCGTTGACATCCATTTGTTGCAAAATTAGAAAAGATGGAGGAAAATGTGTTTAAAATTGATTAACTTTGTGGAAAATTTGATTAAAAAGCATGATTACGCAGGAACAGTTGAAGGAAACGGCGACGAGACGCGATGCGCTAAACCGCTATCTTGATGTGGATAATAAGAGAATTCAGATAGAGGAGGAGGAACTTCGCACGCATGTGCCTGATTTTTGGGAACATCCGAAGGAAGCGCAGATTCAGATGAAGAAGATCAAGGACCTGCAGGCCTGGGTGAAGGGCTATGAAGAGGTTGCCAATGCTGTTGATGAGCTTGAACTTGCATGGGATTTTGTGAAAGAGGGTGCCATGGAGGAGGATGAGCTTGATGCGATGTATGCCGACGCGATTGCAAAGATAGAGAACCTGGAACTGCGCAACATGCTTCGCCGCGAGGAGGATAAGCTCGGGGTTGTGCTGAAGATAAATTCGGGTGCCGGAGGCACTGAAAGTCAGGACTGGGCTTCGATGCTGATGCGTATGTATCTGCGTTGGGCCGAGGATCATGGCTACAAGACTTCGATGGCAAATTTGCTTGAAGGTGATGGGGAGGTCATAAAATCGTGCACTATAAACGTTGAGGGTGATTTCGCTTACGGTTATCTGAAGAGTGAGAACGGTGTTCATCGTCTG
>CAZMAO010000050.1:0-7657 GCA_964564465.1 uncultured Bacteroides sp. | reverse complement strand
TTTTTATTTTACACAACACCGATTAAACCCCTGCAAATTTTTTATTTGACATTTTTTCATTACCTTTGCGCTGCGTATCTTAAACCATTTCCGATACGCCCGTTACTCGATGTTCACCCGGGGCGGGGACACATCGTGCGATTCGAAGCCAATCACATTAAACGCATAACTCCTTTGCGTACGGCAGACGAACTAATCCGGCCGAATTCACGGGACAGATTTCAGAAAACCGTGAAAATGGAGAAAATACGCCCCGACATAATATACTGATCATGGGACTTTTCTCTACTTCACTAAAAAAAAGCGGCATACTTGCAAACGCTACCGATGCCCACTGCCATATACTTCCGGGCGTTGATGACGGCGTGAAAAAATTAGCTGAAACACTCAGGATTCTTACTGATTACGAACAGCTTGGCATAACACGTGTCTGGCTCACGCCTCACATCATGGAAGATATGCCAAACACCATTCAGCATCTGCGCGAACGCTTTAATGAACTATGCGAAGCTTATAACGGGCCCATCGAACTAAATCTCGCCGCCGAAAACATGATGGACTCCCTTTTTGATGAACGCCTCGAAAACAATGAAGTCCTCCCTATTGGCTCTGAAAAAGACATGCTTCTGGTGGAAACCAGTTACTATACACCGCCCTACGGACTTAAGGACATTCTTCGCAGAGTGCAGAAAGCCGGTTATCATCCGCTGCTCGCTCATCCCGAACGCTATCGCTACATGAGTCTCGACGACTACGACGAACTGCACGAAATGGGCGTAAGGATGCAGATGAACCTCACATCCCTTGCCGGTCTTTACGGACCCCAAGCGAGAAAACGCGCAATGCACCTGCTCGGAAAAAACTACTACTACACCTTCGGCACCGACCTGCACCGCCACAAAACATTAGCGGAAGCAACCGAAGCCTCAATCCCCAAAAAAGTCCTCAAAAGCCTCTCATCCCTCACCACCGACCTCTGACCAATTGAATTTTTACATTCTTAATATATTAAAACACTTTTTTTCACGTTTATATACTTGGAATTTACCTCCATTCGCTTAAAAACTATCTGACATGAGAATCATAAACAAGTTTGCTATAGGTTGTGTCCTAACCGCTCTCTGTGCTTGCAATTCAACAAAAGAAATAGTGTATCTACAAGATATTCAACCGGCCACCGACCAAGTCATTGCCAATCTTAATACCATTAAAGTACAACCGGGAGATGTCCTGTCAATCATTGTCACCTGCAAAGACCCCAAACTCGCCTCACTTTTCAACCTTGTAACATCCACCAACCGATTGTACGGAACCAACAACGACATGCGCTATTCCTCTTCAGGTGAAATGTCCGGCTACACCGTTACACAATCCGGCGATATCGACTTCCCGCAACTCGGAATGATACATGTTGCAGGAATGACACGCGAACAGATAGCCGCCGACATAAAAAACAAACTCATTTCCTCATCGCTAATCAAAGATCCGGTGGTTACAGTCGACTATATAAATCTCCATTTCTCTGTTATAGGTGAAGTTGCGAAACCCGGCTATTATGCCATCTCCAATGACAAAACCACAATTCTCGATGCTCTTGGACAAGCCGGCGACCTTACTATCTACGGCAAACGCGACCGCGTGCTCGTAATCCGCGAAGAAAACGGCAAACGCTCCACCTACCAGATCGACCTTCGTTCTAAAGACCTTTTTGACTCTCCCGCTTACTACCTTCAGCAGAACGATGTAATCTACGTAGAACCCAACAGAACACGTTCCGGTCAAAGCACAGTAAATGAAAACCAATGGAAAAACGTCGGAATCTGGACCTCTTTAGCTTCCGTACTCACCTCCATCGCCGTACTCATATTCAGATAATTTTCGCACACATCCCAGATTATGACACAAAACACTGATATAAACACATCAACTAACAACGAGGAAAAATCAAACCTCGTTAACATGCGCGACCTGTTTGCCATTGGTCTTGCCCACTGGTATTGGTTCATTATCTCTTTGGCAATCACACTCGGACTCGCCACATTTTACATCCTGCGGACTGCTCCGGTCTACACCAGAACCACATCCATTCTTGTAAAGAACGATGATGATTCATCCAACCCTCTTAGCAAATCCAATTTCAACCAGTTCGGAATGTTTGGCTCAAACCTTACCATTCAGAACGAGATTCTCACACTCAAATCCATCTCTTTGATGGAAGACGTTGTGCGCCGTCTTAATCTGCAAGACTCTTACACCTCCCGTCAGGGACTTCGCCACATGGACATGTACAAAGCAAACCCTGTAACCATAACACTGCTTGACTCTGCGACAATCCAACAGAATGGCGTACGCCTGAAATATGAAATGCATCCCGATGGAAAAGTAACCCTCTCTGATTTCCAGATTGGTAAAGACCAGTTCCCCGGAGAAGTCACCATTCCCGTAGGTCAATCCGTACAGACACCTCTTGGTCGTATCATGACCAGCAAAACGCCATGGTTCAACGAAGAAATGATCGACGAAACTTACAACTTCCGCCACAGCACACCCCTTGCAGCTGCGAAATCCTATTCTTCCGCCATAGTAACTGAACTCGGCAATGAAGATGCAACCATCATAAACATTTCATATTCAGGAACATCAATCCCAAAAGCAAACGACATTCTTCGTACACTTGTAGATGTGTATAACGAACAGTGGATTGAGGACAAAAACCAGGTTGCAGTTTCAACCTACAACTTTATCAACGACCGCCTTGCCGTTATCGAACAGGAACTTGGCGAAGTTGACTCCGACATCTCCACCTACAAATCTCAGAATCTGCTACCCGATCTTAATGAATCTTCGCGTCTCTACCTGCAACAAAGCTCTCAGAATCAGGTAGAAATAATGCAGATAAACAACCAGCTCTACATGGCTAAGTTCCTCTTGAAAGAGATGAACTCGGGTAACATAACCTCTCCGCTTCCAGCCAATACCGGTATCGGGTCCACAAGCCTTGAAGCACAGATAAGCGAATATAACAAAATGGTGCTTGAACGGAACAGACTTATTTCCGCAAGTTCTGAATCCAACCCATTTGTAACAGAACTCACATCATCACTTAAATCTCTGAGAGCAAACATTGCCGTTGGTCTTGACAATACTATCACAGGCCTAAACAACCAACTTCGTGCTCTGCAAGGTCAGGAAGCAAAAGCTACCGGCCACCTTGCGGCTTCTCCTAATCAGGCACGCTACCTGCTTAGCGTTGAGCGTCAACAGAAAGTCAAGGAAAGCCTTTACCTCTACCTGCTTGAAAAACGTGAGGAAAGCCAGTTGTCTCAGGCCTTCACCGCCTACAACACCCGACTCATTGATGCTCCTTACGGCGAAAGCAAACCTACTTCGCCAAAAACATCATTCATCTACGCCGTTGCATTCCTTTTTGGTCTGTTTTTCCCGTTCGGCATTCTTTTCTTACGTGAAACCCTCAACACCACAGTTCGTGGCAAACGCGACGTTGAGGATCTTTCAATTCCAATCATGGGTGAAATTCCTCAGATTTTCGACGAGCACCATCGTGAAAAGAAAATATTCCAGAAGAAAAAACGCCGCACCAATAAAGGCATCAAAGATATTGTGGTTCGTGCCGGCAGTCGAAACGTCATAAATGAAGCGTTCCGTGTGCTCCGCACCAACCTTGAATTCATGAACGGCAAGAATGAAACCGGTCAGGTCGTGATGATTACTTCATTCAACCCCGGTTCAGGTAAAAGTCTTATTACCATGAACCTTGCCATTACACTCGGACTTAACGGCAAAAAAGTAATTGTAATTGATGGTGACCTTCGTCGTGCATCTTCATCAGCCTATGTTGACAACCCCCAAAAAGGTCTGTCTAACTACCTTACAGGCTCAATTACTGACTATCACGATGTTATCGTTCATCTTGGAAAAGGAAATGTTGACGTTATTCCCGTCGGAACAATGCCGCCGAACCCCTCCGAACTTCTTGCTCAGCCCATCATGACCGAAATGATCGAGGAGCTTAAAGACAAATATGACTATATTCTTCTCGACTGTCCGCCTGTCGACATTGTTGCTGACACCGCAGTGCTCGCATCTGTTGCAAACCGTACGATATTCGTAATTCGTGTCGGCCTTCTCGACCGTTCCATGCTCCCCGAACTTAAGAACCTCTATAACGAAGGCCGGTTCAACAACATGAGCCTCATACTTAACTGCGTTCCAGTAACATCCGGTCGCTACGGCTACCGCTACGGCTACAAATACGGTCATTACGGATATGGTTACGGCTACGGTTATGGCCGATATGGCTACGGTCACTATGGCCACTACGGCCACTATGGCTACTATCATTCCGACGATGATGAAACGGAAGATGATAAAGATGACAACACATCGAAAGAAAAGAAATAAATTATATCATCATAAAAAGAGGCTGTGTTAAAAAAGCGCAGCCTCTTTTTATAAAAATCTGCTGAAAACAAGCCATGACTTTCCCGAGCCGAGGCATTGTAATGTCAAAAAAATATTTGTAACTTAATTAGTTAAAACGATTTTAAATATCAACAAAAATACACTTTAAATCTTTAACCACACACTTGGTATATTCAATTGCCCCACTGTTATTCATGTGTGTTTTATCTTGAAAATAACTTGCATCATTAATAAACCGTTCATCATTTAAGTAATTTAAAACAGGTTTACCATATTCCTGAATAATTGAAATTTCATCATCGTATTCATGAATATCGCGACCTCCGTATATAGGTGATATGGCAAAAATAATTTTACATCCTGCCGCATCAGCTTCCTCTATCAATGCCCGCAACCATTTTTCCTTTACCGGACTAACCTTCCTCACTCCCATGCCCTGAAATTTATCCGGCTTTAAGCTGCCTGGATCCAACGTCATGTACAAAGGTTCATACCCATAGAAATTGGAAGGATTCTTCCTATCTAACACAATATTTGGAATTAACCGTAATAACTTTGAATTGAATCTGTAGGCATTTGACTTTAACTTAATACTTTCTAAAACATCAAAGCTGTTTACTAACGTTTTTATTCCATCGACATATAAATATGGATAGAAATAATCCAATGCAGGAGCGTGCCCCTCATATATGTCAAATTTAGGAGAAATTTCAAAAACTATAATCTTAGGCATCACACGTTGGTTCACACCTTTAAGTATACCGTATGCAACCGGAACTCCCTGTCCGTCAATTCCACCATTATAAGTTGATAAATGTAGGGAATCAGTCATTATTGACGACACATAATGGTGAGAAGCACGTGAAGAACCTAATACCAATATTTCAGGCGACTTCGACGACATTAATACATGAAGCTCATAAAGTTCTCCGCCCTTTATATAATCAAACAATTTGTAAATGAAGCCTAACATCATATCGCTTATCACCAATAGCGATAGGAAGATACATAATTTTAGTATAAATCGTTTCATGATTTCTAACAATTAGAAACTTACATATATGAATTGTCCCGAATTCAACACTCCAAAAAGCAATAGACTGAGCGTCAGAAACAAATAACCGCACCATCGAAGAACAGAATGTCTGAAAATGAACGCCTTGAACTTCTCGCCGTGGAATTCCATAATAATATCGAATGTCAGAACTACCATGAGAGCTAAACCTGAATGTACTAACGTCATAAAATCCAGATAAGGAAGTCCGAACTTGAAAATGTGGACAATCACATTACATCCGTCTGCTATGGTCGGCATTCTGAAGAAAACCCATGCAACCGTTACAACAATGAATGTCAGAACCACCCTTAAACAATGAATCAATGTGTTTTTCGATATCATTTTATTCAATCCAAAGAACTTTTCAACACATTGCACAACGCCATGAATCAGGCCCCAGAACAGAAACGTATAATTAGCTCCATGCCAAATTCCTGAAACCATAAAAGTCACAATAATATTAAAATAGGTCCTGATCTTCCCTTTTCTGTTACCTCCGAGCGGAATATATATGTAAGTCGTAAGCCAACGCGTCAATGAAATATTCCATCGTTTCCAGAACTGAGAAACCGAAGTCGCAAGATATGGACGATTGAAATTCTTAATTATATCATATCCCAGCAGTCTTGCCACACCAAGAGCCATAAAGGAATATCCAGCGAAATCACCGTAGATTTGAAACGAATAGAAAATTGCAGCCATTAAACAGCTTGTACCTGAAAAATGCGAATAATCCTCATAAATCGTATCCACATAAATCCCCAGCCGGTCAGCCAATACAACTTTGAGGAACATTCCCCACAACAAAAATCTTAAGCCACTGACAGCCTGCATAGCATTGAATGACTTACAGCCTTTAATCTGAGGAAGTAGTTCCGACCCCCTGCTGATTGGACCGCAAAGGATTTGTGGAAAAAAAGAAACAAACAACATGTAATCCGCAAAATTGCGTTCGGCTTGAATCCTCTTATAATATACATCGGAAAGATAACCCAACGCCTGGAAGGTATAAAACGACAAGCCCAAAGGCACAACCCAGTTTAGACCCGGCAATGCACCATCAATACCAATCCACTCCAAGACTGAAGCTCCGGCATCGCTTATAAAATTATAATATTTGAAAACAAGCAGAGGCACTAATGTAATTGTAATTCCACTTGCAACAATATATTTCTTTACTCCATACGCCTGTCTTGCTTCAATTAATCTGGCAAATCCGTATGTAGTTATGGTTATCCCCAACAGAATCAAAGTATTTGGAAAACTCCATTGAGCATACAGGCCATACGAAATTGCTAGAAGCACATAATTTACAACCCGTTTCCCCTTATTCAAATAGCTCGTAAGCCAATAAACGAAAAATATAAGAGGAAAAAGCCAAATGAATTGAAATGAATTGAAAATCATGACAATAGAACAACTTCGATAAACATTGTCATAGTTAGTTCCCTTTTCTGAGAACTACAACAACGCTTACAAATAAAATGCTCTATAGACCTCTCCTGATTCGAGCAATACGAAAAAAGCGTGAGTGCCTGTATCTGTCACACGTCCTACTATCGGAGGCTTCTCGCATTGCCTATTGGAGTCGGACGGCAACGCAGAAGCCCACGCTTAAATGTATAACCTTTCTGTTTTATCTTCACTTGAAGATAAAACATAATCAAGAATACACATATCAAGGGGCATCTATCATTGCTCTATCCCTGACTCCAATGTGAATTTTGCGAGAATTCCCGATAGTCAAGAATCAAGCGCGGATAAACGCTTTTAATAATGTCTGCCGACCCTTTCACATTGCCCCTCTGGAGCACCTGCAAAACAATCTGCATTTGCAAAAATAAGAAAATGTTTGTAAAACACCAACATCCGATTCCCTAAAATACAAACCACTCACCCAAATTTGTAAACACACCAAAGCAACCTCTATACAAATCTACCTCCAACAATTCACCGAAATCTGAAAAACGGTATGCATACTAAACAGCACCATCCACAAACCCTACTAAATAACACACTCTCCACTCATATCAACACCATGTCTACGTTCTTCCTCCACTTTAATAAAAAAAGAGCCGGAAACCTCTGCGGATTCCGGCTCTTTACGTAGCCCATAGGAGAATCGAACTCCTCTTTCAAGAATGAAAATCTTGCGTC
>CAZMAO010000049.1:0-8062 GCA_964564465.1 uncultured Bacteroides sp. | reverse complement strand
AACATCTCCTACCAAGAGATACTTAGATAATATATACTTCATAAACAACGTAGCATATGAGACTAAAGCCACTACTTCTGCTATTTCTACTTGCCATAACAGTCAGTTGCTCCGCAAAAAAGACAAGTAATAATAGCTCTTCCAATCAGATCATGACAACCGATTCCATTATCTTCAAAGCCGTGGGAGACAGTATTTACCACTTACTAACTCAGCCTAAGACGGTTGAGATTTCTTCTTTGCCCCTACAATCGGATAGTGTAAAGCAAGTCATCACAAAAAGAATCCCCTCTAATGAGATTCCGGTTATCAAATTTATTGTAACTAATCCCAAAAATTTTCTGAAAAATACCACAGTATATGGAGTATTCACCCCACAGTGCCAAGTAACACTCTCAAAGAAAAGGACAAAAATAATTTTAAAATATGATTTTGGCCTTCGTAAATGGGGGATATTCAACGAGAAAGACGAAACCATAGCCATGTTTGACTTATCGTCAGATAATATGCTTCGTTTTGCAAGCAATATATTTCCTGAAAACCAATTCTTTTATAAACAATTATTTGTAAAATAGCATTACCTAACTTCTATGAAACGTAATATTATAATTGTGCTTCTGAGCATGTTAGCTATGATGGCTAATGCTCAGACAATACATTGGCTTACCTTCATTGACACCACAGATAAAAATGTTGGTCAAATTGATAAAACCGGTAGAGAAATACTTTATGGGCACTTTATTGACGTAATAAATGCAGCTTTGGCAGAGAAAGGATACACCTCTCAAATACATGACTATTATGACACCTCAATGTCGCCACAATCATGTAAAAGTGCAGTCGAACGTCTCTCTTGTGATCCCAAGGATATTGTGGTGTTCTATTACATAGGTCACGGCACTCATGCAGAGGAAGAAAATAATCCCTATCCTCAGATGATGTTAGGCACAACTGAAGAAAGTAAATTTATTCCGTTAAAATGGGTTCACGAACAATTGAAATCCAAGAACCCACGTTTGCTTGCCACTGTAGGAATGTGTTGCAATGTCGTGCAAGGGGCTCGTGCAAAAACCGGACCCACCTTCTCAGTCAACTATGGTAATCCGGTTCTTACCGATACAGAAAAAAACGCCATTCAAAAAATGTTCTTGGGTAATAAAGGAGATTTTCTTATCTCCTCTGCATCTGTAGGACAAACTTCAATTGGATGTCCTACACCCTTTGGAGATATGGATTTATTTACAGCTATTCTTGTATCTATATTTGAAGAGGGGGCTTCTGCCGGAGATTTAGAATGGGAATCGCTGTTTTCGGATGTTAAGGGGGCAGTTAACTCCTACACAAATGGACATCAGACTCCTATATTTGAGTCTAATATATCGGCAGCCAATATGCCGGCAAAACAGTCTATAGCCAAACCGTCCACTACACAAACCATTGCCACCACCGGCTCAGGTACATCTCAGTCACAACAAGGATCTTCGAATTGGAACGAAATCAAAAATGGCCTTACAGCTTATTTCGATTACATCATCGATCCCCAAAACAAAGTTGACGATCGTTTGGAAATTTCTGAGAAATTATCCTCTTACTTTTCACCTTCAGCTATAGTTAAAATAATTAGCCAGGATGGCAATATCGTAGTTGACAAAGAGCCAATCAACACTTTCTTAGGAAGAATTTCAACCAGTAGAGTTATCTGGAAAGTAATCCCTGAAAACTTTTCAATTAGCGGAAACAAAATAACTGAGTTGCGAGTGAAGGAAGTATGTCATAAACAATGACCCTTAAACACCTCAAGTTTAATTTATTCGTAATCTGACCATCTCTGAGTCCCAAAATTGGAACATACCAAAATGGTCAATCATAAATCAACATTCCTATGAAAAAGATTTATATTTTATTTGTCACATGGTTTTTCATTAGTTGCACCACCCTATGTGCTCAAAATCTATCGGATCTGAATATACTGACCGATCAACAAAGTGAGTCATCCGTTAAAGTGTTTTCCGGCATTAATGATCCGGCGAAACAAGAAATGCTGAAGAGACGAGTAGCTGAAAAGGTTGGTATGATGAACGATTATATTCAGTTCATGGCTGATAAAAAGAAGACACTTAATACCCGTAAAATTTATAAGGACAAGGCACTGAACCTGTTTATTGGTCTTGGTAACGCTTATGAAGAGGATGGTAGACCTAAAGATGGCGTGGTAATGGAAACAACCTCTCTCTACCGTAAAACACCGTTAAGACGTTTAATGCGTGATTATTTTACCGGGTTAATGAACCTTAAATATACTCAAGTAGATATAGAATCTACCGAGGCAGCGAGTATGAAAGTTAGTAACTTAAAAAAGATTGCCGAGACAGAAGACGGAACAGTATACGAGTGTACTTGTTATTTCGATCAGGCTTTTATCGGATATATTGATGGTGTCCCTCAGTATAAGGACATCACAAGGAAAAAAGTAACTTGTAGAATCATAGCTGAGGATACAGTGGAAGGAGAAGAATACACTGTTATGCTCGGTGATGTCAGTGCAATTGATACAAAACGACTACCGAACTAATTTTCAGTTGCTATGATACGAGTTATTAGCTTAATAATTCTCCTTATTATGCTGAGTCCTGATAAACTCCAAGCATCATCGGAAGATAAGACCATAGTAAGCCGAAGAGTAGCTGAGACAATCACTATTCTGAATGATTATATTCAATTTATGGCAGATAAGAAAATGCCACTTTCTAAACGTAAGACCTATCGCGACAAAGCCCTCTCACTCTTTATCGCACATGGTGAGGCTTACGAGGAAAACGGGATGGTGAAAAATGGAGTCACAATTGAAACTACCTCACGCTATCGTAAGACACCTAAGCATCGCTTGGTCCGCGACTATTTTACAGGGCTATTGAATCTTAAATACCCAAAAGTATCTGTCACTTCCGCACAGATTGCAGACATTAAACTCTCTGATTTAAAAAAGATAGGAGATACGGAAGACGGGACGGTATACGAAGGTAAGTGTTATATCGATCAAACTTTCAACGGATTTCGTGATGGTATGGCGATGTATCGTGAGATGACAAAACAAACCGTTCGATTTCGCATAATTATTGACAATCCTATAGATATGGACCTATGTATTGTTCTTTTGGGAGATATTACAGCTATAGAACCCTAAAGCTATTCAAAGGGAACAATCATATTTGTCATAGCTAAACCTACGTTCTGAAGTTAATATGAGAAGAAATAGTATAATTATTCTTTTTTCTTTTGTAGTTGCCATCGTTCAAGCTCAAGTTTGGATTAAAGCTTTAGACAAAGATTTATATAATTCAAGGGTCAAACTCATAGATGAGTTTATAGATCGTTTTAATGGAGATGAGATTTCCCCCAATCTTTCACCCAATGATTCTATGTTGCTTGAAAAAAACATTTGCAACTTATTTGATATGGAAATGGTGATGGAGCAACCGGATTCCGTGCGATCTGCAATCATAGAGTTTGCTCAAGAAGCAGTGGCATCCGGTGTTAAGTTAAACTACTCCGACTCCACATGGTATGCTAAAGCCACTTGTATGGGTAAATTAAAATCCAAACCTGTTGAATTTACCTTATTTTTACATGTTGAGCCAAGATGTAGAGATATGTACAAATGGGTAATCTCAGGAGCTGACGGTGATATTTTTAAGTTAACACCAAGCGGGGGTGACGAGAAGGTGATGATCGGTCCCGACAGCCATGAAACCAATTTTATGAAGCTTTACGACCTCACCAACGTCAAAGATGACTATATCACACTTTATGCTCAAAATTCCTATCAAGTTGACCCAACGACGGTATTCTATACACTCGTATATAATAATCTTCTCAACATAGAGGGAGTCGTGGATTTAGAATTTACGTTTGAGCAAATCCCAAACTATGTTTTTAGCATTAAAAATTTTGAGCGTGACTCTTCAAATGCCGGTTGGCTAATCTCACGGCTGGAAAAGAATGATACGATAATAGCAATAACCACTTCTAAATAATTTAACTATATGTTCCGAAGATACACATTGCTTCTACTACTCCTATACACCACCCTTGTTTTTGGACAAAATACAGAAACGGTCAAGGCTTTTGGTGATAATCTAAAATCCTGGGCACAGACAGACGAGGCTGTCTATTATCTCCGAGCAGAAAATAACTGCGGGGGCAAGAAAAAAACGATTGTCTCAAACAATATCGCTATGTCTCTTGCAAAAAAAAATGGAGAACAGGGCAACAAATCCTATCGTTTAGATAAGTATCTCAGTTGGCTCCAAAAAGAGATTGATAATAAAATCAATATCCAATTTTCTAATATAGTCCCTGTAAACGCTTATGATATCGACGGTGATATTCCGAGTGGATATGGCTTGGTTGCTTGTAGAGTTGAAATTTCCGGTGCCTCCGATTTCGACGAAATGAACCTGTTTTATCTTGAAAACGGTAAAATAGTTAAAATCGATGATTATATAGAGAGTGTGGATAAAAGAACCGGACGAAGAAGAATACATGTTGATTTCTCCGATCTTTACTATGACCAGGCAGCAGGCATAACCTACAATTATAGCAAGCATTTTCCTATTGGAGCATCTCTCATATACTCCTACCAAAAATTTATGTGTAGCTTGGATTTTGGAATTACATCCGACAAATATAGTGTAAATTCTAAGACTTACGATATGACAAATATTATGAATTACACTATAACAGAAAGCACCTTTAAGCCAAAATGTTTTATTACGCTTACACCCGGATTTTATCTGAAGTATTTCTCTGTAGGTTGCGGTTTCGGTGCAGCAGTTTTTAGTGGAGACATTACTTCAACAAGTGCATCTGCTAAAATCTCTACTTCCGGCAACACTACATCTTTCTCCTATAGTACCGGCACGACCCACACCTCTTCAGGCGAAATAAAATATAATTTTATGCTTCGTCCTGTTGTGAGAGGGTTCATTCCATGCAACGATGAATGGTCCATCGCCCTTAGTGTAGGGTATGATTTAGTTGCTGGAATTAAGGAGCTAAGTGGAGTAAACTTCGGATTAGGCGTTATCTATTCTTTTGATTAAAATAAAGTTATGAAAACTATCATATTTGTCCAACCCTTGTACAATGCTTTAATAGCACTCTTTCTGCTGGCGTTCAGTGTCCCCTTCTCATCCTGTGTTAAAGACGAGATTCAAGATATGAACCTCTCCGGAGATATATCTAAATATATCCCCGACTACTCTATCGACTTTGATTATGCCTATGTCGGCAGTGCAGAAGAGGGACTATATTTCCTTGCTACCCCTGATATTCGTGCTGATTTTGAAATGTGGGGACTCAGCATCAAGCAGATTGATTACTTCCTCAACGATGAGTTAATAGGAACATGTACAGCTGCCCCCTTTGCGTTATCTGACCATTTTGAGACTCTCGGCAACGGCTCTTATAAAGCTAAAGCTATGGTAACCATTGGAGGTAAAAATTGCGACGACTATACATTCTCTAAAGAAAAAAGTATCACCGTGCAAAACTCTGTCCGTAGGCCGCTCGTGCTGTTTATGGACTATAACTATGTGGCATCAGGAGAAACATTTAATTTCACGCCGGTTGTTATTAAAGACCAATCCTCACCTACCGCTGAGATAACTAAAGTTAAATATCAATTTGGAGAGGAAAGTATAGAGATAACTACAAGTCCTTTTACGTTCAGTCGTGTTGTGACAGAACCTGATGCTTCTTCCATACCTTTTAGTGCCAACATAACTTATAGGGACACCTCATCCGCCACTTCATATTCTTATTCCTTCTCTACTTCTATCAAAGTTGGAGGTGAAATGTACCGTCATGATGCCGGCATTCAATCTTCAAACCGTTTCTTTAAGAATAATCAGACACTACCGCTTTATGCGAAGGTCTATCCCGGAAAAGGATATGTAAACTCAGCGTTTAAAACTACTTTTCAACTGGACGGTAAGGAAATAGGCTCAACTACGGATTTTCAATATCTTTTCAATTATCCTCTTTCAAATCTCAGTCAAGGTGTTCATGTTTTGAAAATAGCATTTGAGTCACAGAAAGAAGGTAGTGGTAAACAAACCCAGTACAGTTACGAATACTTCGTCATCACAGACTGATTATATGAACAGATTTCTTTTATTTATCGGGTTGTTATGCATTTTGGGGACGCTTAATTGCTGCATAACTCCAAAAAACAACAATAACGCATCTCCTATTTATGATCCGGACGTACCCGAATACTCCATTCCTTTAACTTCTGATATAGTCAGGGCAATCGAAAATATTGATAGCCTGGAATGGATTGCTCTTGCGGTATCACAAGAAGACACATTCACCAACGATTCTTTATTCTATAAAGCGCATACCACTGATTATAAACTGGTAAGTGATTCTTCCTCTATCGCACGTTTTCAAGAAATCTTGCTTAATCCATTGGCATATGAGGATGAAGGACTAACTAAAGACTGTACCTTTGTTCCGGATGTATGTGTAAGAATATACTCCAACCTTAACCCCGTTGATTTCTTATTCTCAGCTTACTGCGACGAGTGTCAATTTATCACCGACAGCACAACCCTACGTCTAAACGCTGATAATCTTCGAGAACCGCTTAGAAAACAATATCGTTCAATCATTCCAAAGAAAGACCTTCAATGATTCGTAATCTTTTAATAATTCTATTTACTACAGTCTATTGCTGCATCTCATATGCACAGACTATGCATTCTCTTATATTCAGTGATATGACGGAAGAGGGACGTGACGCAGATAGAACTGAAGAAATGAAGAATCTGGTACAATTTCATAAAGAGATTGCCTCTGCTCTCGGGTATAAACACGATCTCTATACTTTTAGCGGTCAGAATTTCACTTCATCGGCATTTGAGTCTAAAGTTAACAACTTATCAGTTAATGACGGCGATATTGTATTTTTCAACTATAACGGACATGGCTGCAACTGGGACGACGATGACTGGCCACATATGGCATTTTCTGATAAGCAATATTGGGAAACAAAGGCTTTCAAACTTCTTTCAGAGAAGTGTAAGAAAGCTAAACTCATGATTTGTATGGCTGCCTGCTGCAATATGGATTCACGAGGACGCAATACATTTGGAGAGGAACAGACGTATGGATCTATGGATCCAAAGAAAGTAAGAGCATTGTTTACACAATTTGCCGGGAATAAATCAATACTAATCTCCTCAAGTATACGCGGACAATATTCATATAGTTGGACTTCAGGATCTAAATTAGGAAGCATATACGGCATAAGTTTTCGTGAAGTGTTAGCCAACTTATTGAGTTCGTATAGTAACAAACCAACAACTTGGGAGTATGCTCTTGAAGAAGTCAATAATAAGACTTTGGACTATACTTCTAATAAACAGCAACCCCAATATAAGATATTTACCGCTCATAATGATATCTCACCAAGAGCAGCACGTGCTTTAGAGAAATTGCTCGTAGCTCAAAATAGGCAACCTGCAAATGAACCGGCGTATGCAAAAATAATTTCTGCTAATATTGATAAAAATATTGAGATTCAAAATATTAAGAATCTGGTTGTCAAAGTGAATTTCGACGTTACGAATTTATCTGAGGAGGGTGGGATGGCAGTAGCCTTCTTTTATTACCCCAAAGGGGAGAGCATCAAAGATACTAATGGAAAATATGCGACTAAAAGCGGCGATGTATGCGTAGGTAAAAATTTTGGTTCACATAATACCTCCGCTACTTTTAAAGACTACGAGTTGATTATTCCAATGGAAGAGCTTCATATGTCAAATCCGGGTCAGCCCCACTATGCGCGTATAGGGATTTATGACTATAAAACAAAAAAATACATTACCTTCAGTGACTACATTACTTTCTAAAGTCACTTTTTTAATTTGAGAAATTTCAGTGTCCTTACCCTACTCGCTTTCTTTTATCAACACTGCTCATGCTAAATACGTCTAACTAAATAACGGCAAATTTTCAATGAATTTGCCGTTATTTAGTTAGTTTTCTATTTTTTAGG
>CAZMAO010000048.1:0-8307 GCA_964564465.1 uncultured Bacteroides sp. | reverse complement strand
GTTTTTCAACAGGTTATAACGAAAAGAGGCTGCGCCTATTTTGACACAGCCTCATTGCTCCGACACATCCCTTTTCTCAATACGTCAGAAAGGAAAATTGACCCCTATATTCACCTGCGCGTTCGAATTCGGCGGAACGAACTTTTTGTCATCCACTCAGGACGCCAGCATCGGCACGACCATGACTATTGTGGCTAATTTCTGAATTCTGTTCATATCATTTATTATTTTCACCTCTTTAATTTAACGGTGGTATAGAATCCGTAAAGTGTCACGACCGCAAAACAAACAAGCGGAAGACCAAACGAAACATTCACCGCAGCCATCCCTCCTATGAGGCCCATATCTATTATGGTGCCCTGAAGCGGAGGCATCAGCGCCCCGCCTACAATCGCCATCACAAGAAATGCCGCTCCCAACGAGGTGTCACGGCTCTCTACCTTTTCAAGCGCTATGCCATAAATGCTCGGGAACATTATCGACATAAACACACTGATGCACACAAGGCTCCACAACCCGCCTATACCTTCAATAAAAATAGTTCCGAAACTGCACGCCATCGCTCCCACACCGAAAAACGCTAAAAGACGCGGCGCGCTGACATACTTCATCAGATACGTACCCACGAATCGGAACGTCAGAGCAAGCCCCATGGCCAGTATATTGTAATTCTGCGCTGTCGCCTTGTTTATTCCCAGATTATCTGCATACTGAATTATAAACGTCCACACCATTATCTGAGCCGCAACATAAAAAACCTGAGCCACGACTCCGAATCCATATTCCGGAATCCGGAATATGCGCTTCAGGCTACCGGCAAAATTCATTTTCCCCTCCTTCCGTTCTGTCCGTGGCATTTTGACACAGGCAATCACCACAAACATAATCACCACAACAAGTCCGAGCGCAACATAAGGGTCACGTATAACCGCAAGATCATGAAGCCTTATCTGAGCCTTCTCTGCCTCGCTCAACGTGCCGAACAGAATCTGACCGGCCGCATCTCTCTTGTCACTTATCAAATTGGGAAGCACTATCAGCGATGCCACTGCCATTCCGCTCAAGCTTCCAACCGGATTGAACGACTGGGCAAAATTCAGGCGACGGGTCGAAGTCTCCTTGCTGCCCATCGACAATATATATGGATTCGCCGTGGTTTCAAGAAAAGCCAGTCCGAAAGTCAGCACATACAGCGATATGCAGAAAAACGAAAACTGCTGCAATTGCGCGGCCGGAATGAACAGGAACGCACCTACTGCATACAAAGCCAGTCCGATCAGAATACCAACCTTATATGAATAGCGTCTTATGAACAGCGCCGCAGGAATAGCCATCGTGGCATACCCCCCGTAAAAAGCGAACTGAACCATCGATGCCTTTGCCGCCGACAGCTCCATTACCGTTTGGAACGCCGCCACCATCGGATTCGTTATATCATTGGCGAATCCCCACAACGCGAACAGAAAGGTCACAATCACAAACGGAACCAGATACCTTTTCTCAACCAGCCGGTTCCTGTTTTCTATCTTACTCATTTTATTTCTTTTATATCACTAACCTTCTTTATAATCCCTGCGGCGCGTGCCTGAAGCAGAATGTTTCCTATCGCCGTTGCCTCAGCGGGGCCTGCCTTAATCTCAAGTCCCGTTGCCTCCGCGGTCAGACGGTTGAGGAATTTGTTCCGGCTGCCTCCTCCAATTATATGCAGCCGCTTGACCTCTTTGGGCAACAGCCGGTTCAGATGCTCTATGCCTCGGGCATACCTGTCGGCCAACGACAGCATTACACAACGCATAACATCGCCGCGGCTGCTCGGCTCATCATCTCCATGTGCCGAAACATACTCCTTGATGGCGCTTTCCATACTCTTCGGATTATGGAACACAGCATCATCAACATCAATTGTCGCGGCAAATCCGCTCTTCTCAGCCTCGTCTATCAGTTCACCTATCTCCACACGCTCCCCCTTCTGTTCCCATTCACGCAACAGACATTGCACAATCCACAACCCCGTTATATTCTGCAAAAATGTCGTTGTTCCGTCAACTCCGGTTTCATTCGTAAAGCCCGCCATGCGCGCCTCCTCATTTATTATAGGTTCCGGAGTCACCACACCGAGCAGCGACCATGTGCCCGAACTCAGGAATGCGCTTCCCTCCCCTTCGGAATCCGCTCCCGATGCATAAACCGCACTCGCCGTGTCATGACTTCCAACTGCAAACACAGGAACCGCGTAATCAATCCCGGTCTGCCGCATCACATCGGCCGTCAGATAACCTCTAACGCTGCCCGGAGCCACAAGCTTCCCGAACAGACGTTCCGGAAAACCGGCCTGTTCTATCAGCTGCCGGTTCCAATCCTTGCTATACGGATCTATCAGCTCCGACGTCGATGCTATCGTCTGCTCCACATTTGCCTCACCGGTCAGAAAAAAACTGAACAAATCAGGCATGAACAGAATCTTGTCGGCGGCATTCAGAACATCCTCGGCCCAAACCTTCATTTCACTCAGCCGGTAAAGGGAATTTATATCCATTATCTGGACGCCTGCACGCGAATAATGCGTAGCCCGGTTATAATCTTCCGTAAAAAACCGCTCGGCGCAACCCGATATCGACGGACATCTGTAACTCACAGGATTCATCAGCAGATTCCCGTTCTTATCTATGAAGCCGAAATCAACTCCCCACGTATCCACTCCTATGCCGGCAATTTCATAGCCCTTCTCCACAGCCTTCCTTATTCCCCTTATCAGTTCGCGGAACAGTGCCGGAAAATCCCAGAACACATGCCCGCCCATCTCCACAAGATTATTCGGAAACCGATGCACCTCGTCAAGTTCAAGGCTCGCACCATCAACCGTTCCGGCTATCACTCTACCGCTTCCGCCGCCAAAATCAGCCGCAAGAAATGCACGCGTGTTCATTTCCCCTCTTTACCAAGAAAATAACTCTCAAGGTCATCTATCTCTCCACGGGTCAACGGATCAACATTTCCTCCGTTAAGAACTGCTATTCTGCATCCCATTTCCATAAACATGGCACGCTCGAACGCCTGATCAAAATCCTTGCCGCACACAACCTGACCATGCTTGAGCAGCATTATGGAATTATGATTGTCCATCGCCTCTATCACATGCGATGCCAGCTCCGGACTTCCCGGACGGAAATATGGAATCATCGGAATCTCTTCACCTACATGCAGAGCCATTTCCGCAGTGAAATTGAAATTTTCAGGACGATGCTTCATGCATGCTACCGCCGTTGCATACGGACTCTGAAAATGCAGAACCACATTAACATCATCGCGCCTGCGCATGACACCCATATGAAACACACTCTCCATCGATGGCTTGACACCGTTCAGCACCTTCCCCGTCGCCAGGTCGCACACACTCACACGCTCGGCCGTAAGTTCAGGGACCCACGAGCCGGTGCCGCTCAGCAGAACCTCTCCGTTTGGCAGACGCCATGACAAATTTCCACTGCTGCATATAGTAAGCCCGGCAGAGCCCACCTTGTGGGCCTGCCGAACAAATTCATCTATTTCTAATCTTGTTGCCATTGCAATATCTCTTACTTATAGGTCGGACCATAATTCTTGCAGGCACGGTAGTCAGCGCCCTCTTTATCCATGCCGAATGCATTCCATGCCGACGGACGGAATATCTTCTCCGTCTCGACGTTATGCATGCTCACCGGAATGCGCAGCATCGAACACAAAGTTATCAGATCCTCGCCTATGTGGCCGTAACTTATCGCTCCGTGGTTTGCACCCCAGTTGTTCATCACCGAATATACATCCTTGAAAGCATCACGTTCAGGCATTGTGCGCGGAACAAACCATGTCGTGGGCCATGTCGGGTCAGTGCGCATCTCCAGAACCTTATTTATTTCCGGATCAAGCTCCACAGTCCAGCCCTCGGCAATCTGCATCACCGGACCCAGACCCTTCACAAGATTCAGACGGCACATCGTAACAGGCATTCCACCCTTCGTAAGGAAATTGCTCGAAAGACCTCCGCCACGGAAATAATCGCGGTCGGCAGGATACCAGGTAGTTGCCTTAAGGCATTCCTCAACATCCTTTTCTGTCATATCCCACGTCGGCTTCATACACGCCTCTCCGGCCGCGTTCACGCTTGCCCCGGTAGCATCGAGTGTTGTCGCACCTGAATTTATCAGATGAATTATACCTCCCGACGCCCTGCCGCTCAACTCCTTGCCGGTAACACGCTTCACAGCCTCGGGGCTCCAGTATGTACGCACGTCGCTGAACATCTGCCCGCAGCCGGTCAGCAAGTGTCCGAACAGCATACCCACACCGTTGAGCGCATCATTCTCCGTGGCAAGAACAAAGGCCTCGCGTATGCCGTTCCAGTCAAAAGTCGTATTAAGGAGAGCTTCTGTGAAATCTCCGTTAGGCTTCCAGTCCGTCCACTGACGCTGCCCCTGGAAACCGGCCGCTATTGCGTTATGCCCCAGCGACTCCTCTTTGAATCCCTTCTCCTTCAGCACAGGATTGCCCTGCATCAGGTCACGCACAATCAGAGTCATCTTCACAACAAATTCCCAGTCCGCATCCTTCTCCGCACGGCTCTTCTTCTTCTCCGGACGGTTCTTGAAATCCTCACCCTCATTTGGCTTGCAATACTTTTCGGTCCAGGCCATCGCCTTCTCAAACTCCTCATGGTCATAAATCCCCTCTTCCATTCTTCTGAGAATCTCCGTCTCGTCCACGCTTTCATTTCGCATGCCCAGATACTCCTGAAAGAAATCCGGATCAACTATCGAGCCGGCGATACCCATACACTGACTGCCTATCTGCAGATAGCTGCGTCCACGCATTGTGGCCATAGCCATAGCCGCACGGGCAAATCGAAGAATCTTCTCGGCCACATCAGCCGGAATACTGTTATCATCCAAATCCTGAACATCATGTCCGTAAATTCCGAACGCCGGCAATCCCTTCTGCGCGTGTCCGGCAAGCACAGCTGCAAGATAAACCGCTCCCGGACGCTCTGTTCCGTTAAATCCCCACACCGCCTTGGGCCAGTGAGGATGCATATCCATGGTCTCAGAACCATAGCACCAGCAAGACGTAACAGTTATTGTGGCGCCAACACCCTCGCGCTCAAACTTCTCGGCACACGCGGCACTCTCCGCAACACGGCCTATCGTTCCATCTGCTATAACGCACTCAACAGGCGTTCCGTCGCCATGCTTAACATTTTCACTTATAAGTTTTGCAACTGCTTTTGCAAGATTCATCGTCTTTTCTTCAAGACTCTCTCTCACACCTCCCTGGCGTCCGTCTATTGTAGGACGGATGCCGATTTTCGGATACTTTTTCATGATTGGGTATTAAATTTTTAATCTTTTTCCAATTCCACAAAATTAAGAAAAAATTTAACAACTCCTAATGCGAACCGGCAACTTTATTACTTCGCGACATATTCACCCAGGCAACTTCCAATTACCCATCCTACTTTAAAGTTTTTTGTGTACCTTTGTGCACAAATGACTTCAACTGAACATCTTGAAATAAACCTGCGACAGATCCTTAAGCAGCGCCTTCCCAAACAGTTCCCGTTCATCCCGCGCCCGCTTATATCCTGGCTTGAAAAATTCATCCGGCAGAAACAGATGAACCGGCTCCTCGACGACACGGCCGGACTGAAAAACGCCGAATTTTGCGACGGCGTCCTTCGCCATCTCGGAATCTCCTATTCGGTTCTCGGAGCGGAAAACATCCCATCCTTATCCGAAAATTCAAGGGTTGTTTTTGTTTCCAATCATCCGCTCGGCGGACTCGACGGAATGACCCTTATCAGCATAATAACCCGACACACCGGCCGCAACGTCAAATTCCTTGTCAACGACCTCCTTATGGCCGTCAAACCGCTCCACGGAGTGTTTCTCCCAATCAACAAGCACGGACGCCAGAACCGCAACGCGCTCAATGAAATCAACAGCGCTTTCCAAGGCGATGACCCCATCATAATTTTCCCCGCCGGACTCTGCTCCCGAAAACAGAAAAACGGAGAGATTGCCGACACTGTCTGGCAAAAAACTTTCATCAACAGATGCATCCAGTCGGAACGCGACATTATTCCTATACATTTCAATGCCCGCAACTCAAACTTTTTTTATAATTTTGCAAAACTTCGCAAAATGTTGCGCATCCCCTTCAACCTGGAAATGACCCGCCTCCCGGCCGAAGTCATCAACAGCCGTAACGCCCGCTTCACCATCACCGTAGGCCGGCGGATTCCCTTCTCTTCTCTCAACGGAGGTGCTGATGCTCAAAACGAAGCCCTGAAAATTAGAAACATAGTCTACAACCTCAACCGTAAGCCCTGACATCGTGACAAACTGTCAATTCACAAATCCGGTTATCCCTCCCGTAAGCCCCGACATCCTCGAGGCCGAACTCGCCGCTCAGACTCTGCTGCGTCACACAAACAAAGGCGCCAACATAATCTACGTGGTAAACGGAAACTCCGCACCAAACGTAATGCGCGAAATCGGACGCCTCCGCGAAATCGCTTTCCGCACGGCCGGAGGCGGCACGGGAAAGGATTGTGACATCGATGAATTCGACACAATGCAGCCTCCCTGCCTGCAACTTATTGTCTGGGATCCTGACGGACGACAGATTCTCGGTGGCTACCGCTTCATAATCGGCCCCGACATTAAAATTTCCGACAACGGACTGCCCCGCATAGCAACAAGCCATCTGTTCGACTTCTCCGACAAATTCCTTAACCACTATCTCCCCTCTACTCTCGAGCTCGGACGCTCTTTCGTCCGCCTTGAATATCAGAGCACCCGTGCCGGCTCAAAAGCCATTTACGTGCTCGACAATCTTTGGGACGGCCTTGGAGCACTCACAGTCATTTATCCCAAAATCAAATACCTGTTCGGAAAAGTGACTATGTATCCCAACTACGCCCCGAAATGTCGCGATCTGATTCTGCACTTCCTTGCAAAACACTTCCCCGACAACGACAATCTTGTCTGGCCGAGAAACCCGCTCGAGCTTTCAACACCCCGGCAAACCCTCGAACAGTTGATTCCCGGACACAACTTTTCCGACGACTACCGCACTCTCCGCGACACAATCCGCGCCGAAGGCCTGAACATTCCGCCGCTTGTCAACGCCTACATGAGCCTCTCACCCACCATGCGCATGTTCGGCACTTCGGTTAACGATGAATTTGGCAACGTCGAGGAATTCGGCATATTCCTTACAATCTCCGAAATCCTCGAAGAAAAGAAACTCCGCCACATAGCCTCTTTCCACCCTCAGCAATGAATCATATCTCTCCATATAGAAACGGAGCCGATCAAGGCGCGCTTCTCGGCATTCTTCTTGCGGTCATGTTCCTGGCATCGGTCTACGCCGAACAGATTCCCCTGCTCTCACTTGTTTCCGTATTCATTTTTGTCAGCGTACCGTTCTGGGTTTACCGTTGGCTGCGGAAAACCTATGTGTCAAACGCAGGCGCCCCTACGCTTTCAATCCTCTGGATGCAGGGAATCGTCACCTTCGCCTGCGCCTCTCTCATTCTCGCGCTCGTTTCATCCGTCTACATGCGGTTCATCCAACCCGACTTCATACACTCGATGGTTCAAAAAGCCATCGACCTCTATTCCGCCATGCCTGACAAACAGAGCCAGCAGGTGGCGCAGCTCCTCACCAACATGATGAACGCTCACGCAGTGCCCTCTGCAATTTATATCTCCCTCGAAATGGTGTGGCTCGGAATCTTCTCCGGTTCACTCCTCTCGCTGCTTCTCTCCCTGCTCGTGCGGGCAAGGCCTGTTACACCTCCTCCCTTCAAAAACTGATTCTCTCACACTTTTCAATAAAATTTCAATCATGGATATTTCTGTCGTAGTTCCTCTATTCAACGAAGCTGAATCACTTCCCGAACTCGAGCAATGGATTGCCCGGGTAATGGATCAGAACAATTTTTCCTACGAAATTATTTTCGTTAACGACGGTTCTACCGATAACTCATGGCAGATAATTCAGCAGCTCGCTGAAAAGAATCCCGCCGTCAAAGGTGTCTCTTTCCGCAGAAACTACGGCAAGAGTCCTGCGCTTAACACCGGCTTCCAGCGTGCTGAAGGCGATGTTGTCATAACAATGGATGCCGACCTCCAGGATAGCCCCGACGAAATCCCCGAACTTTACCGCATGATTACCGTCGACGGATTCGACCTCGTGAGCGGTTGGAAACAGAAACGCTACGACCCTCTCTCAAAAACAATCCCCACCAAACTGTTCAACGCCACCGCA
>CAZMAO010000047.1:0-8799 GCA_964564465.1 uncultured Bacteroides sp. | reverse complement strand
ACCCGCACCGTGGACTTTTTCATTCGGGGATTCATACAGAAATTACGAAAGTCATATACTCTCGAGGGTATGAAGGAGAACGTTATATGCGGACATCTGATTCCCGCCGGCACAGGCTTGCGCGAATATGACCGTCTGGTTGTAACGGGCAAGGAGGATATCGAAGGAATTTTCAATGACACAATTCCTGAGATTGAGGCTGAGGAAGCGAATTGAATAAATTGAAATAATATGAAAATGGCGGGCCCGTTTGGGTTCCGCCATTTTTTTGACCAGGCGGGGTGTGCAACCCCTGCAGGGGTTGATGGGGAGAGGGGCATCATTATCCCTAGAGAGCAAAATGCACTCTAGGGTTTCCGTAATTGAGCCGCTGCTGCGGCTCGGCTGTGAGGATAAGTTATTGGGAATCAGTAGTTTTGTGGAGCGCAATGTGGGTTAAACGTGCCAGAGGCACGTCCCTACGCATTGATAATTAATGGATTGGTAGGGATGTACCTTTGGAATATGTCAGATATGTGGGAGGACCATGCGGGTGGCACGTGCCAAAGGTATGTCCGTACAAGGGGTTATTATTTTGGTGTGCGTTTTTTTACATTGAGTTGAATTTGTTAAATTTGCATTTGTATTTACTAATGGAAAAAGCAAAGTATATAATAATATGGCAAACTGGTTTGAATGCAAGGTTCGTTACGACAAGATGATGGAGAACGGTGTGGTCAAGAAGGTGAATGAACCGTATTTGGTTGATGCGTTGAGTTTCACTGAGGCCGAGGCCCGGATAATTGAGGAGCAGACTCCATTTATAAGCGGCGAGTTTTCGGTGAGTGCGGTTAAGCGTACTAAAATTACGGAGATTTTCTGGAATGATTCAGCCGACAAGTGGTATCTTGTGAAGGTTGCGTTTATAACGATAGATGAAAAAACTGCAGCGGAAAAGAAGAGTGTAAGCACAATTTTGACTGCCGGTTCGGATTTTAAGAATGCCTATGATACGTTTATGGAGGGTATGAAGGGAACTATGGCTGATTTTGAAATAGTTTCGATTGCGGAGACTCCGATAATGGATGTTTACAAGGCAAAGCTCGGAGAGAAGAGTGAGTAGGATTGCTGAAAATCTGAAACGTGTTTTGTCGACGTTGCCTGAAGGTGTGAGTTTGACGGCGGTGTCGAAATTTCATGCTGTAGAGGCGTTGCAGGAGGCTTATGCGGCGGGGCAGCGTGTATTCGGTGAGAGCCGTGTGCAGGAGCTTTCAAAAAAGGTGGGTCAGATGCCGGATGATACGCGGTGGCATTTCATAGGTCATTTGCAGAGCAACAAGGTGCGCCAGCTGATTGGGCTGCCTGTTGCACTGATAGAGAGTGTCGACAGTGAGCGTCTGCTCAGATTGATTGATGACGAAAGCGTGCGGGCCGGAAAAGTTTCACGTGTGTTGCTGCAGGTTCATGTTGCCAGGGAGGAAACCAAGTTCGGATTTTCGGAGGCGGAGCTGCTTGGTTATTTCGAGCGTAAGGCGTTCAGGGAGTTGAAGGCGACGCATCTATGCGGTGTGATGGGAATGGCGTCGAACACTGACGATATGGCGCGTGTGGCTGATGATTTCAACCGCATTGCCCGTTGCGGTGAGAGGGTTAAGGAGATATGTGGAGAGGAATTGCGGGGATTTGACACGGTGAGTATGGGTATGAGCGACGATTATGGACTGGCGATGGCGTGCGGGTCGACGATGGTTCGCGTGGGGACAGCAATATTTGGCGAGCGGGAATACTAACAAACGGTTTGGCAGAATTGTTGTTATTATATATGTAACTAAAATTCAAGAAAATTATGACAACATTTGAAGAACTTGGCATACGTCCCGATTTGTTAAAGGCTGTTGAAGAGCTCGGATTTGAAAGTCCGATGCCTGTGCAGGAAAAGGTTATTCCCCATTTGTTGAACGATGAGAGCGGTGATGTGGTGGCTCTTGCCCAGACCGGCACCGGCAAGACTGCCGCTTTCGGACTGCCGTTGCTTCAGCGGATAAATGCGTCGGAGCGTGTTCCGCAGGCGCTGATACTGTCGCCTACGCGTGAGCTTTGTCTTCAGATAGGCAGTGATCTGGCAGATTTTTCCAAGTATATGGAGAAGGTGAAGGTGCTTCCGGTTTATGGCGGTTCGAGCATAGAGAGCCAGATAAGAGCGCTGCGCGATGGTGTTCAGATTATTGTGGCGACTCCCGGCCGTCTGATAGATTTGATTAACCGCGGAGTGGTTGACCTGAAGCATGTGCATACGGTTGTTCTCGATGAGGCGGACGAAATGCTTAACATGGGCTTCCTCGATTCGATAAATGATATTCTCAGTCATGTTCCGGAACAGCGGAAGATGCTGATGTTTTCGGCAACGATGCCGAAGGAGATTGCGTCGATAGCCAAGCGCTACATGCATAATCCGGAGGAGTTCGTTATAGGAAACCGCAATGAAGGAGCGGCAAATGTAAGGCATATATACTATATGGTGAATGCGCGCGACAAGTATCTGGCGCTTAAACGGATTGCCGATGATACGCCAAACATATACGCAATTGTTTTCTGCCGCACGCGTCGCGACACCCAGGAAATTGCCGACCGTCTGATTGCCGACGGCTATAATGCCGATGCTTTGCACGGTGACCTTTCGCAGCAGCAGCGCGACATTGTAATGAAGAAGTTCCGCGACAAGGTTATAGCTATTCTTGTTGCAACGGATGTGGCTGCCCGCGGACTTGATGTTGATAATCTGACGCATGTGATAAACTATGGTCTGCCTGATGATACGGCGGTTTACACACATAGGTCGGGCCGTACGGGCCGAGCCGGAAAGACGGGTGTGTCAATAGCGATTATCCATTCGCGCGAAAAGGGGAAAATGCGTGAAATCGAGAAAAAGATCGGAAAGAAATTCGAGCGCAAGGATGTGCCGACACCGGAACATATCATAGAAAAACAGCTTTATAATCTGGCTGACCGGCTGGAACGTGTGAAGGTTGATGACAATGAGATTCAGAAGTATCTGCCCGGAGTCAGCCGCAAGCTTGAATGGCTTTCGGGCGAGGATTTGCTGAAGCGTGTTGTTTCGCTTGAATTCAACCGCTTGCTAAATTACTATAAGGATGCTCCGAAAATAGATGTGATTGACGAGAAGCCCAAGAAGGAAAAGGGTGATAAACGTGGAGAACCGCGCAGCGACAAGGATAAGGACCGCCGGACGGCTGAACGTGGAATGGCGCGTGTTTATGTGAATTTAGGTAAGAATGACGGTTTTTATGCCGGGAACCTGATTGATATGCTTAACCACACCGTTAACGGAAAGCGTGTGGATGTGGGAAGGATTGATCTGTTGGGCGGATATTCACTGTTTGATGTGCCGAAGGGTGATGCGCGCAGAGTTGTCGAGGGACTTACGGGGGCCGAGTTTATGGGTAAGCGCGTTTACAGCGAGATTGCCGATGCCGATAAGGATTATGCGAAGGCTTCGGGCAGAAAGGGTTCGAAACGTACGGCCTCTGCCGATGAATTTGACGGCGGAATGGAATCAACCTATGAGTATTTCCTGAAGAAGAGCCGCGGAGGGAGCAAGAAGGGGAGGAAGAGTTCAAAAAGAAAATAAACTATGAAGAGAATAACCGTTTCAATTTATTTGATTATAAGTGTGTTTGCATGCGGTATGTTTTCCGCGCAAGCCAAAAGCATAGACGAGGTGTTCAGGAATGCGCCCTCGCATGTTCTGCCGCTGCTTGACAACACGGCACGTCTGGATATGCTTGACTATTATAATTCGGGCATGAAAAACGCTACCGGCAATAATCTCGGGGGCGGGTCGTCGATAACCGGATTTGGTGCGGAACGGATGGATTTGAAGATAACCGAGGCTTCGGGCATGGAGCTGGCGTTGTTGCCGTCGGTTAATGATACGGTGATCGCCGTGATTTCAACGGTTATGACTCCGGTTGCCGACAGCAAGATGTCGGTTTTCAGCGGTGACTGGAAGCAGAATATTACGGGCAAGGTGTTCCGTGCTCCTGAGCTTGATGACTGGCTTACGGCGTCGGGAAAAAAGCATAAGACGGATGTTATGCAGATTGTTCCGTTCATGCTTGTGGAGTATGACTACGATCCTTCGACGCGGCTGCTTACGTTGACAAACAATACCCGTAATTTTGTGGGAGAAGAGATTTATCAGATTGTGGAGGGCTATCTTTCGCCTAAGATGGTTTACCGTTGGACCGGCAAGGATTTCGTTAAGCAGAAATAAATGAAAGTCTGAACGAATGTGATGAACCGATCTGCACAGGAAAATGGAGCTTTGACCTTGAGCCAGCTGAATCAGCGGGTTCTCGGGGCTTTGGCGGTGCCTTCGCTCCAGAACGTGTGGGTGGTAGGGGAGTTGAGCGATGTGCGTCAGAGCGGGGGACATTGCTATATGGAACTTCTTGAAAAGGATTCGGCGGGAGGTTCGGTTATGGCGCGTATGCGCGGAATAATATGGGCATCTGCTTTTTCAAGGATAGCGGCAATGTTTTATGCTGCAACCGGTCAGCGATTTTCAACCGGTTTGAAGGTGATGGTGCGCGGTTCGGTTAATTATCATCCGTCGTATGGAATGTCGTTTGTAATCAATGCCGTAGACGCGTCATATACAATGGGTGAGGCTGAACGATTGCGCAGGGAGATTCTGGAACGACTGCAAAGGGAAGGGGTTATTGGCTTGAATAAGGAGCTGGAGTGGAATGTTCCGGCATTGCGCGTGGCGGTTATTTCGGCAGAGGGGGCGGCCGGTTACGGCGATTTCATGAATCAGCTGAAGAATAACAAGAGCGGACTCAGATTCACCACCAGATTGTTTCCTGCCGTAATGCAGGGAGAAAGGACAGTGATGTCGGTGATTTCCGCGCTTGAGGAGATTGCCTTGAATGACGGGGATTGGGATTGCGTGGTGCTTATCCGCGGAGGTGGTGCTACGAGTGAACTTTCGGTTTTCGACAATTATCAGCTGGCGAGCAATATAGCGCAGTTTCCGCTTCCGGTGATTGTGGGTATAGGTCATGAGCGGGATGTTACGGTGCTGGATTATGTTGCAAACTTACGTGTAAAGACGCCAACAGCGGCAGCGGAATTTCTGATAAAGATGGGTGAGGAGGTTCTGGAAAGATTACGCCGGATAGGAGAGGATCTGGCTGCTTCGGCTTTGGCACGGCTGTCGGGCTGCCGCGAGCAACTTGCCTATATAGAGGGTGTGTTGCCGGCTTTGCCGCTGAATGCGCTTGTAAGGGCGCGTTCGCGAACCGAAATGCTTGAAACTGAGCTTGGGAGTGTTGCCGGGCGGCGTATAGCTCCGTCGCGCATGCGTCTTGATTCGCTGAAAGATGCGCTTGCGGTTGCAGGCGTTCACAGGCTTGAGATGGCCCACAGGCGAATGGACGGCGTGGAGCAGCTTCTGCATGCGTTGTCGCCGCAGGCAACCCTTGAACGAGGTTATTCGCTTGTCAGCTTTGGGGGAAGTGTGGTGAGGAGTGTTAGTGAACTTGCTCCGGGCGATGAGTTTGTGGTGAATATGGCAGATGGTGAATTTAAATCAAGAAGATTATAGATATGGAAGATTTTAAACCGGTCAAGGAACTTACGTATAATGAGGCTGTCGCTGAGCTTGAAGCGATTGTTCGGAACATGCAGAGCGACAGATGCGACATTGATATGCTTGCGGCGTTGACAAGAAGGGGCGCGGAGCTGCTGAAGGAGTGCCGCGGTCGTCTTACTGCGACTGAAACCGAACTCGATGGAATTTTAAAGACTTTGGAGTAAGTGAATCTGCGTTTTCCCGTGATGCCGAGAAACTATCGCGGCGTGGCTTTTTTTCTGATATCGGCTGCAGTGGTTGTTGCTTTTCTGTTGTTTTCGGACAGACTTGTGAAGGATCTGGCCGAACAGGAGCGCATGCGTATGCAGATTTGGGCTGATGCCACCAAGGAGGTGGTTAATCTGGGCAATGACAACCGGCCTGCAGGGAGTGAGGTGGATTTTTTGCTGGGGATAATTGAGGGGAACAATAATATTCCGGTTCTTCTGACGGACGATGACGGCAATATAATAATGCACAGGAATTTTGATTTGCCGGAGCCTGTGGATTCGCAGATGATGTGGATTATCAGCGATGCCAACGAGCGTTTTCTGCTTGGAAAGCTTGAAAAGATGAAGGAGAGTGAGAATGTTATAGATATAATTATCGAGCCGGGAAATGTGCAGCATCTTTATTATGAGGATTCGAGGTTGCTGCGTAGCCTGAACTGGTATCCGTATGTTCAGATTGCGCTTATGGGGGCGTTTATACTGGTTGTATATCTTGCGGTAAGTTCGTCGAAAAGGGCGGAGCAGAACAAGGTTTGGGTGGGGCTGTCGAAGGAGACGGCCCATCAGCTGGGAACGCCGATTTCGTCGCTTATGGCATGGATAGAGATGCTCCGCAGTGAGGATACGGATGAGGTTGCGTTGCAGGAGATGGAGAAGGATGTGAAACGGCTGGAGATGATAGCGAGCCGTTTTTCAAAAATAGGATCGCTGCCGGCAATGGAATGCGGCGATTTGTCGGAGCTTGCAGAGCGGAGCGGAGAATATATGCGGTCGCGCATAAGCAAGAGGGTGAAGTTTGATATAGACACCGGTGTTGATGCATTGCCTGTGAACATGTCGCCGGCGTTGCTGGAGTGGGTTATGGAGAATCTGATTAAGAATGCCGTTGATGCTATGGAGGGGAGCGGCAGTCTGACGGTAAAGACATTCAGAGGCCCGGAAATGGCGGTTGCGGAAGTTACGGATAGCGGAAAGGGGATACAGCGAAAAAATTTCAAGGCGGTTTTCCGGCCCGGCTTTACTACAAAACGCAGGGGGTGGGGTCTTGGCCTCACGCTTGCGAAACGAATAGTGGAGGAGTATCACCGCGGGAGAATATATATAAAATGGTCTGAACCGGGAAAGGGAACTACATTCAGAATCGAGTTGCCGTTAGATGAATAAGGAATTGTTTGTTACGGATATGGATGGTACGCTGCTTGGCACTGACAGCAGGGTGAGCAGGCGAAGTGCGGAGATTGTTTCGCGACTGTCGCGTGAAGGGATGATGATTACGGTCGCTACGGCCAGGACACCGGCCACTGTTGATGTGCTGCTAAGGGATACTTATCTGTCGGTTCCGGCTATAGTCATGACCGGGGCCGGGGAATGGGATATGGAGGAGCGCAGATTTACTAATGTGTGCTATATGGGTGAGATGCTTGGCAATTATGTTGAGGATTTTATAAGACGCCACGGTATTGTTCCGATGCGATATGTTGTTGACGATGATGGAATTGTGCATACTTATTATATCGGTGGCAAGCCAACGGATGCTGAACGCAGATTTCTGGATGAACGGAGTGGATTGGAGTTGAAACGGGTTCATGTCAATGAAGGAGAGCTGCCGGGCGATGCCGGTGGCCGCACCGTTATGTTTTTTGCAATGGGGGAACTGAAAAGGATTATGGCTGCCGGTGAGGAGTTGCGTGCGAGTGGACGTGTGTCGGTATCGGCCTACGGGGATATATTTGACGGAGGGATGGGTTTCCTTGAGGTTTTTGCTAAGGGTGTGTCGAAGGCTTCGGCAATAAGATCGATGGCTGACAGGCTCGGGGTGGAGAGAATTACGGTGTTCGGAGATAATCTGAATGATTTGCCTATGATGGAAATTGCTACGACGGCCGTGGCTGTGGAGAACGGAAAGGCTGAGGTGCGCGAAAGGGCGGATGTTGTGATAGGAAAAAACAGTGAGGATGCTGTGGCCCGATATCTTGAGGAACGGTGGCGGCACTGATCAGGAGAACAGCGCCTGGAGAACGGGCAGGGAGTGAAGCCTGGTGAGCGGTGCGTGGTGGAGGGTGTAATATTGCAGAATAAGCTCGAGTGTTTGTGCGCGGTTCTTTCTGTCGAACCTGAAGCGGTGCATGTTGCTGAAGTTCATGCGCAGAATGGTGTGTAGGTTTCGGCTTGTGTCGCTGTCAAGAAAGTTCCGGTGGTTAGGCGCTGAGGAGCGGAAAATGCCGTTGAGCATGTCGAAAAGATGCCCGGATGAATAAGATGAAATGTCGGGGTAAATGCCTATGAGGGCGGCTATCTGCACGAGGAATGCGATGTGGAAATTTGCAGTGGCGGAACCAGGGATGGTGTCGAGTGTCAGGATTGCGGAGTGTATGAATTTCCAGATTTTGGGGTCGGGTTGGTTGTCGCGCAGAATCATCGACAGGACGTCGGCTAGAAACAATGCGATAGTGGATTTAACGGGATCGAGACGCATATTGGCGAGTGGCGCGAGCGGTCTGACCTGTCCGATGGGGTGTATGTCGCGGTTAGGCCTGATGTCGGCAACACATTCGGCTAATCCGAGGGGCATGAGCAGTGCGCGGCGTCGGGTGGCCTCACGTCCGTTTCCGGCAGGCTGGATAAGTGAAACCGGACCAAGTTCGAGAGAGAGGGCGGAAAGAATTGAAGTCTTTTCATTGTGTTTTACCGCCCGCAGTGCGATTATGTGCAGCGTCTGCTTCATAAGGTGCAAAATTATGAAAATGAAGTGAAAAAAATGGGGTGGGAGGTGTGAAAAGGGTTTGAAGGGATTATTTTTAGCAGAAAAAGCATGCAAAATGTTGCGTGGAAGTAAAAAAGTGTCTATATTTGCACTCGCATTTGCGCGCAATGCATTTATTGGCCCATTCGTCTATCGGCTAGGACGCAAGATTTTCATTCTTGAAAGAGGAG
>CAZMAO010000046.1:0-9326 GCA_964564465.1 uncultured Bacteroides sp. | reverse complement strand
GTCTCACGACTACCCTTAAGCTTCAAATACACAATTATCTATAAAACAACTATTTCTCTTTTGAAGATTGTCTTTCCTAAATGGTTAGACGATGCAAATTTATGATGTTTTTACTAATCTGCAAATATTTTAGTGATTTTTTAACAAAATTTTGTAAAACAGTTGTTCGGTCATGATTTCTGAAACTCTGTCGGGGAAAGCCCGGTGAAGTGTTTGAAGTATTTACCGAAGCTGCTTTGGTTGGCAAAGTTAAGGCGATAGGCGACTTGCTGAATGTTCAGACCTGAATATCTTAAAAGGTTCTTGGCTTCGATAATGACGACATGGTCAATCCATTCGGCCGCGGAATGGCCGGTAATATCCTTTACTATAGAGCTGAGATATTTTGGCGACAGGAACATTTTTTCGGCGTAGAAAGCTACGTTGCGATGTTCGGTGTAGTTGGTGTGCAATAATTGCAGAAAAGAACGGACATAGGAATGGCGTCGTGAAACCCGTCCGGTTGCAGTGGCGGCCGATGTGTCGATGGCTCGGTTTTCGGCGCCAATCTGCAGAGTCTGGTAAATTAAAGCTGCGTAGAGATTGCGTGAAATGGAGTTGATGTAGACGGGCTGGTTGTTTTCGGAGAGATTAAGGCTCATCAGTTCGAAATAGCGCGTTACAAGCATTTGTGACTGAGGTGTAAGCTGTATGACGGGTGCACGTTCGGGCGTGAAATTTATGCTGCTGATAACGTTGATGTCGAAATTGAGGCTGTTCAGGAACTTATGTGAGGCGGTTGCCAGTTTTACGGAGAGATTGCTGCCGGAGAAGTTGAGGAACGAGCCGAAAGCCTCGCGGTGTATGAAGATAAGTGTTCCGGGGGAAATGCGGTGTATGTTTCCGCGGATAAGGATGTCGAAATTTCCCTCGAGGCAAAGCATAATTGCCAGAGTGAATTTTACGTTGCGGCTTGAGAATATATGTTCAAGCCTATCGGGTGAGGTGATTGAATTTATTTCAAAGTAGGATTGTTCGGTCATTGAATTAGAGTTTTCGCAAAAGTAACAAAATTGATGGTTTAAACGAAAAGTTTGGTTAACTTTGCGATTGTAATGAATAATGAAGCTGAAAATAGTCAGGAAGTGAAGAAAGGAGGCATGCGCAAGGCTCTGGGTTATGCTCTGAAATATGGGGTTCCATTGCTTGTGAGCGTTGGATTGTGCTATCTTCTTTTTACGGGTGTCGATTACGGTCAGATGATCGAGATAATAAAGCATGACTGTAATTACTGGTGGATAGCCCTTGCTCTTGTGATAAGTGTTTTTTCGCATGTTTTCCGTGCCATGCGCTGGAACATTCAGCTGAAGGCGCTTGGCATAAAAGCACCGCTATGGGTGCTTGTGCTTTCGGTGTTCGGCACTTATGCGGTTAATCTGGTCCTTCCGCGTCTTGGAGAACTATGGCGAACGACTTATGTTTCGCAAAGGCAGAAAGCGAGTTTTACGGAAGTTTTCGGTTCGATGGTCGCCGAACGTCTGGCGGACACGGTGACGGTGTTGCTGCTGACGCTGTTCACGTTTATATTTGCCGGTCCGATGTTGTTGAGATATCTGGCTCAGAATCCTGAGGTATATGATAAGGTTACGGGGCTGTTGATGTCGCCGTGGCTGTGGGGGTCGATAGTCCTTTTTATCGGGGCGACGGTTCTTTTTTTCCGTACATATCCTGATAATGTTGTTGTAAGGAAGATAAAGGATTTTGTAAAGGGGTTGTGGAAAGGATTTGCGGTGATAGCCGTGATGCCCGGAAAGGGTTTGTGGCTGTTGCTTACCGTTGCCGTGTGGGGCTGCTATTTTCTTCAGCTTTTCGTGGCGTTTTTTGCATTTCCGGTTACGGCCGAGGTTGTCGATGAGTTCGGGGCACTTGCTGTGATGGTATGTTTCGTTCTGTCGAGCATAAGCATGGGAGTTCCATCGAATGGCGGCATCGGACCGTGGCAATGGGCCATAATGTTCGGACTCAGCATGTATGCCTACGCAATTCCGTCGCTTACGCCGAATTATACCGCTTCATTTGCAAATCTGGTGATGGGTTCGCAGACATTGCTGTTGATTTTGCTTGGCCTGTTCACATTCGTATGTATTGCCGTGGACAAGCGGCGTAATGTAACTGTTGGAGAAAGATGAAACTTGACGATACGCATCCCGATTATTTTATAGATGAAAGTGAGGAACCACGCGAGGATGGCCGCACCATTAAATTCAACGCAGATGGCGGTGAAGATTCCGCACCGGCAGCCGCACCGGCCGATGTAGTTAGGCCACACGCGCGACGTTGGAAATGGATTGCCATTGTGGTGATTGTGTTGATAGCCGTTGCGAGCGGACTGATATGGTTCCAATACTATAATCCGTATGTCGAGGATGCACGGATGAAGTGTTATGTGGTGAATGTGGAGAAACGTGGAGTGCTTTTCAAGACTTTTGAGGCAGATGTGCTGACAGAGAAGTCGCTTACAGATTCAACGCGGGTTTATTCGAATTCGATAAGTGTCAGTGTTCCGGATGCGGTTCTGGCGCGTAAATTGCAGGATTTGCAGGGGACGGGGAAACTTGTGGAGCTTAATTATGAGACTTATAAGGGTGTGGTTCCATGGCGTGGGGCGTCGAAGACCGTTATAACCGGTTTCAGTAAATAGAAAAGATTAAAAAACATATAACAGTTATGGCAGAAGTTAAGACAGTAGGCATACTTACGTCGGGCGGCGATGCTCCCGGCATGAATGCGGCGATACGTGCGGTTACCCGTTCGGCTATATTCAGCGGATTCAAGGTCAAGGGTATTTACCGTGGCTACAAGGGATTGATTTCAGATGAGATAGTTGAGTTCAAGACACAGAACGTGTCGAATATAATCCAGATGGGTGGCACTATTCTGAAAACGGCCCGTTGTCCGGAGTTCCAGACCAAGGAGGGACGTCAGCTGGCATACGACAATATGAAACGTCATGGAATTGATTCGCTGGTGGTTATAGGTGGTGACGGGTCGTTGACCGGCGCACGTATATTCGCCAATGAATTTAATTTTCCGATAATAGGTTTGCCCGGCACGATTGACAATGATCTGTTCGGAACGGATACAACTATAGGGTATGACACGGCATTGAACACCATTATGGGATGTGTGGACAAGATTCGTGACACCGCGACTTCGCATGAACGTTTGTTCTTCATAGAGGTTATGGGACGTGATGCCGGCTTCCTGGCTTTGAACGGAGCGATTGCCTCGGGCGCGGAGGCGGCTATAATACCTGAGATTTCGACAGAGGTTGACCAGCTTGCCGAACTGATTCAGAACGGTTTCCGCAAGAGTAAGAATTCGTCGATCGTTCTTGTGGCCGAAAGTCCGTCGACAGGTGGAGCCATGGCTCTTGCCGAACGTGTTAAGAATGAATATCCGGGTTACGATGTGCGTGTGTCGATTCTCGGACATCTGCAGCGCGGTGGTTCGCCCACGGCTCATGACCGCATTCTTGCATCGCGCATGGGCGCTGCGGCGATAGATGCGTTGCTTGATGACCAGCGGAGCGTTATGATTGGAGTGCGGAATGATGAAATTGTATATGTTCCGTTCACCAAAGCCATAAAGAACGATAAGCCAATTAACCGCAATCTGCTGGACACATTGCGCCGTCTTTCCATCTGATCCGGATTATGGCGCTTCCGCAGGGTTTTCTTGATTTGATGGCAAGTTATTCATCCCCGGTTCTTGAAGGCATCGGGGATGCGTTGCTTTTGCCTCCGGAGGTTTCCGTGCGGGCAAACACCGGGAAAGGATATGTTCCGTGCGGAGGCACGGCGATGGTTCCGTGGAACGACGCGGGAGTGTATCTGGACGAGCGACTGAAGTTTACGTTCGATGCAATGTGGCATCAGGGTGCTTATTATGTTCAGGATGCTTCATCGATGTTTGTGGGTGAGATTGTGCGCCGTCTTTCCGGAGGCCGTGCTGTGCGTGTGCTTGATGCGTGTGCCGCTCCGGGAGGTAAGACAACCGCGGCGATGGATGCAATGCCTGAGGGAAGCTCGATGGTTGCCAATGAGTTTGTGTCCGCACGTCTGGCTGTGCTGAGGGAGAATGTGGCCAAATGGGGATTTCCGCGGGTGAGGGTTACGGGAGGCGATACGTCGCGGTTCCGCAATTATGCAGATGAATTCGATATTGTTCTTGCAGATGTTCCATGCTCCGGAGAGGGGATGATGAGGAAGGAGGATGCGGCTGTTGAGCAATGGAGTGAAAAGCTGATTGATGAATGTGTGGCCCGTCAGTGTGAAATCGTGGCCAATCTGTGGCCGGCGCTCAAACCGGGCGGTTATCTGGTTTACAGCACGTGTACGTTCAACCGCCGGGAAAATGAGGAGATGGTTGAACATATAATGAAAGAGTATGGGGCTGAAAGCGTGGCGTTGGATGTGGATGAACGGTGGGGAATAGCCGCCGGAATAGATACGGAGGCGCATTGCTATCGTTTTATCCCCGGACGGACAAGAGGAGAGGGGCTGTTTGTTTCCGTGTTGAGGAAAAATGAAAATGAATTTGCTGAAGGGAGGCGCAGGGCAACAAAAAAGAAAACAGAGGCGAGGGGGAAGATGGAGGTTGTTCCTCCGTTTGTCAAAGGCTGGATAGCTGACGAGGGTGGAATGTGGAGTGTGAAGGATGGCTGTGCATTTGTGCGCTGGGGAAGCGGTGAACTTGCTCCGGAACTTTGTGTGGCAACCTTGAAGGGAAAGGACTGGGTTCCCACTCAGGAGCTTGCCATGAACCGCATGCTCGTAAGGGGAAACTGGCCTGAATTTGAAGTCGATGCGATTCAGGCACTTGATTATCTCGGCTGTAAGGCGTTGACACTTTCAGCAGATACGCCCCGCGGAATAGTGTTGCTTACTTATTGCGGAGAACCGTTGGGCTGGGTTAAGAATCTGGGGAGCAGGGCAAATAATCTATATCCCAAAGGTTGGCGCATACTGTCGGCAAATCCTGAACCGGAGCGCAGGGCTGTGGTTGCGAAAAAATAATTTGAAAATAAAGGGATAATTAGTAATTTTGCCAATAATGAGAAATTTGCGCAATAAACTGATTCCTATAGTGGTGTGTATGTGCCTTGCGGTTGCGGGCGGATGCATTCCGACGTTCACCCTGAATGGCGCGGCATTGGACTATTCCGTGTACAAGACGGTGATGGTAGGTAATTTCCCAATCCGTGCCGCGCTTGTTTATCCCCCTTTGCAGCAGACATTTGAAAATGAACTGCTCGATTACATAAACCGTAATACACGTTTGCAGACCGTAGACAGCAATTCCGACTTGAGTATCGAGGGAGAGATTACCGGCTACAGTCTTTCGCCGCAGGCTGTGACTGAGGATGCTTATGCATCGCGCACCCGACTTACGATTACGGTGCGCGTGCGCTATACTGACACAAAGCAGGAGGGAAAGGATGTGGATCAGAGTTTCTCTGCTTACAGGGATTTTGACAGTTCTGAGATGTTGAATGATGTTCAGGATGAACTGTGTCAGGAGATTGCAAAGGAGCTTGTGACGCTGATTTTCAATGCCACTTTGGGTGACTGGTAAGAATACGTTGGCATGGAGAACCCTTTAGCGAAATATATTGAAGGTATTGAAAACGGCTCGGGAGCGCCACGTCTTGATGATGCTGAACTTGAATGGTTTGAACAGGAATGTCCATATTTTTCTTTGCCTTTTGCCACGGAGGCTGCGGAGGAAAAGGATGTGGAGAGAAGGGGGAGACTGATGGAGCATGTGGCACTCGCCGCTTCAGATTCGGAAATGTTGTTCAGGCTATTGAGCGCAGACGGGAAACAGTTTGATGATTTTTATATGGATGAGAAAAAATCGCCCACACCTTCAACGGATGCAGCCATAGATACTTTTTTATCGGCCTATGGCAAGATGGATGCCCGCGAGGAGGCATTGCTTGAACGTTTGATTTTTAATCCGGTGCCTGATTATTCGGCAGTTCTGGAAAAGCAGTTGCGCGAGGAAGATGCCGGGCCCGGCGTTGAGAAGGATGCTGTGCCTGAAAACAAGGAGAACGTTGATGCGGCGGTTAAACAGCAGGCTGCGGAGGAGAAGAATCAGGCAACAACTTCGGGCAGTTCAATGTTGAGTGAGAGTCTTGCCAAAATCTATATCAAAAAGGGACGATTTGATAAGGCGTTTGAAATAATTAGTCAATTAAATTTGAATTTTCCGGAAAAAAGTATTTACTTTGCAGACCAATTGCGGTTCTTGCGTAAGTTAATGCATAACCAGCAGTTAAAGGAAAAGAATAAAAATTAAACGTAATAAAAGGAAATGTTTGCACTTCTTGTTGTATTAACCCTTATAGCAGCCGTGTTGCTGATTTGTGTTGTATTGATTCAGAAATCGAAAGGTGGCGGTTTGTCATCGTCATTCGCCGGTTCGAATCAGATTATGGGTGTGCGCCGCACCAACAGCTTTATAGAAAAAGTTACCTGGAGCCTTGCCGGAGCGATAGCAGTTCTGGCTGTACTCTCAACCTTTTTCATGGGCGATGCGATTACCCGCACTGGAGCCCGCGTAACGGCAACTCCTACCGAGCAGACTGCCGGTGCCAACTATGATCAGACTGCAGCCCCCGCAGCTCAAGCACCTGCTGCAACTCCTGTTGAAGCTCAGCAGGAAGGCAAATAAAAGAGACATCCCTATCCCCCCCGAATCCCGGCTTTCCCCACCCAACTCCACGCCGGGATTCATCAGTCGAGTTCCGACCCCCTTCGGAGCTCGACATTTTTTTGTGCTATGCTGTGGGAAGTGAAGAAATACACTGCAAACTTACCGTATAAATGAGGTGAGGAATAGAAGTAAAAAATCTGAAATTCTTGCTAATTGTGCAGTATCTTTTGAATATGAATCCAAGCGAAATTACGATATATTACTTGTATTTGGATGAATGTGGTGATCAGAACCTTGCCTCATTCGATAATAGTTTTCCTATCTTTTCTCTTTGCGGAATTCTTGTATCAGAAAAGAATCTTCCATACTTCGAGGAGGAAATAAATTCGATAAAAAGAGAATTTTGGAATGATGAAACGGTTATATTTCATTCAAGAGAAATACGCAAACATCAAAAGAAATTTGTCAATCTTAATGATAGCAGTATAAAAATTCGTTTTTACGACCGTATAAATAACCTGCTGTCACAGGAGGGTATCTATGTTGTAGTGTGTTGCGCAGTTCCAAAGCGTCTTTGTATTGAGAAACTTGGCACGGATATTGATATATACGGCATTGCCTTATCTTATGTACTTCAACGCAGTATTTTCTACCTTGATGAAGTAGAACCAGCAGGAAGGCTTCGTATTGTAGTGGAAAAGAGAGGTAAACGAGAGGACCGAGCCTTACAAGACTATTATAACCGTATTTTAGAGAAAGGTGTTAAATATTGTTCTGAAGAACGAATAAAAAGTCATATCCACGACTTCAATTTTTCTGCAAAGACAGAAAATATAAATGGATTGCAGATTGCAGACTTGATAGCATATCCCATTTCTCGCTATGTCTTATATCCCGATAAGGAAAATCCGGCGTTTGATATAGTTGAGCCGAATATTTATGTTAGCGAGGGAAGAAGATTAGGATTAAAAATATTTCCGGATTAAAACGAAAAAAGAGCCTCCGTGTGAAGGCTCTTTCCGACCGGCTAACGCCAGCCCCTAAAATCGTGACTTTTGTCTCCGAAGTATTTCTTTGATAAGGGGGAAACTCAGACCCCATATTTTGTAGGACAAAGATAATAATAATTTCGTGCCCTACAAAATTATAACGGATAATACTACTTTATTATTATAAAGGAGGGAGGATAGGGTGTCATACCTCAGGGAGCAAGTACTTCTGGGATTCCTTGATTGAGCCGCTTGCTGCGGCTCTGATATTTTGATGCGAAGGCCATGCGTAGGAGAAAGCCATCGGCTGTCGGACGAGCCATGCGGGGGTGGACGCGATGAATCCGGCCGGGCATTATTGTGCGGGAGCAAGGGGGGATAAAAGGGCGGGCGCACAGTTCGTATAGGTGTGCGCCCGCCGGGTGGTTGGATTATTTATGTTTATTTGAGGATTTTGGCAGCTTTAGCTCCTTGACGTATGATGTATAGACCGGGTTGTAGATTGTCGAGAGTGTGTCCTATCATCATTCCGTTGAAGTTATACACATCGTAGGGCTCGGAGTAGTCGATGGCTGCTGATGTTTGCGGACGGTCGGCGATTATGTTGTCAATGCCTGCCGGCTGTGCATTAAGCGAGATTTTAGCTACGGGAGCGTTGGCATAGAGTGACTCGGCGATGATGTGACAGTCGGCTGAAGGGATATTGTCGTCACCTTGGGCAAGTGTTTGTACATCGGGAGCCAGAGCGTGGATAATAACCATTCCGTTGTTGTCGACAGTTGCGATGGCCGGGTTTGTTGAGCGCCAGAATATGTGTGGCAGTGTAACATTTTCCGGTTCGATTGTTGCCGAAAGATAGATGGTATCGTCGGGAGATGCATTAAGCAGCGATTCACCCTCTATTTTTATGCTTTCCGGTTCAATCATAGCGTAGGAATCGAATCGATCCCAGCAAGTGTAGGCATCATAGTATGCGTCTAAAGCTTCATTATTTACAACCCACAGTTTGCCTGAGTAGCGGCTGAATGTGTTATTCGGAGCATTGGGGGGCGTAGGTGCGGTAATATGTACGGTTTCTACAGGGCAGCCGTCGTAAGCTTTTTCGCCAATAGACTTCAGTTGATGCCCCATTACGATGGTGGAGAGTTTGGTGTTACCGGCGAAAGCCGATGCACCGATTGTTTCAACCGAAGGAGGAATAATAACTTCGGTTAGTGAGCAATACCTGAATGCTCTCATACCAATGGTTTAATGTTGTTGCCTAAGGTTACTTCTTTGAGGTATGATGAACCACTGAAAAGACTTGGGATTATTTGGGTTACTTGATTGCCGATAACTAAATCTTCTACATAGTTGAAATGTAATTCGCCAGATATAGTAGGCACAAGATCGCGTCCTATATATAGCTTTGTCGCTCTGGTAAAATCATTATAGCTACTTCTTAATGAAAGTGGTTCCGGTCCGTCAATAATGGTTAGGTTTTTTATTCCTTTTCAGTTGTCGTATTTGTTAATAATTGATACTCAAAATTATGCAGTTTATACGGTAGAAAAGTGGAGGTAGAGATGCATTTGCCTTCTAAAAAGAGAATATTTAACATTTTTAACCTACCTTAACGTTATTTCGATGGTAAAA
>CAZMAO010000045.1:0-10058 GCA_964564465.1 uncultured Bacteroides sp. | reverse complement strand
TTTTCTTTTCAATTTTGGCGAAGTCGGCATCGGTGAGAGTGTGCTCACCCGGGTCGATGTCATAGTAGAAACCATTTTCGATTGCCGGACCGATTCCGAATTTCACACCGGGATAGAGTTGTTGCAGAGCTTCGGCCAAAAGGTGGGCGGAGCTGTGCCAGAAAGCGTGTTTGCCTTCGGGATCATCCCATTTGAAGAGTTTGATGGAGGCGTCAGAGTCGATGGGGCGGGCAAGGTCCCATTCCTGATCGTTTACAGAGGCGGCGAGTACATCCTGCGCCAGACGGGGGCTGATTGACTGAGCCACCTGGAGCGGAGTTACGCCAGATTCGAATTCCTTGACGGAACCATCGGGGAAGGTTATGTTTATCATGTTGAAAGTTAAATTATTATAGCAACATAAGTGATGGCGCACATGAAATTTGCGCGCCAATTCGGATGCAAAATTAAGTCAAATTCTTTTATTTTACAACAACTTACGTGTTTTTTTAATGTAAATTACCGTAAATTTTCAGGCCGGGGTGATTTTAAAGACGACAGGGCGTGTGCCGTCGCTGCAGCAGGCTATGATGCTTCGGCCGGTGTGTGTGGTTCCACATTTTTTGCCGGAGTCTGAAAGTGATTGCATGACATGTTGCCGAATGCAGGTCCACGCTTTGGGGCAGAAGGCTTTTCCGTTCTCAAAATCGGATATGTTTTGCGACGTAACTGTCAGTTCCTGACCGCAATGAAACATTGGGCACGGACCTGCTTCCGGGTCATCGAGATAGCGGCTTTGCAAATCGGAGAAGCATTCACGCCTTATGACCTGGATTTTGCATGAACGTACCGTGGCGGATTTCTTTCCGTCGGCAAATGCTTTAGAGGGCATCAGAGCAGCTCCGGCAGCGAGCAGTACTGTTAATTTGCAAAATTTACGTCGGTTCATTATTTTTGTACAAATATAAAGTGAATTTTGTAGGAAAACGGATAATGTTGAAATTTTAACATTTTCCGTTGAAATTATTTGCGGGGAGAGTCGTAAAATAAGTGTGACCAGTCAGGAATTCGAGAATCTTACTGTTGAATTGCGGCCTATGCTTGTGGCACAGGCCTGCCGGTTGCTTGCCGACGGCGAGGGAGCGGAGGATTGTGTGCAGGATTGTCTGCTGAAGCTGTGGAGCATGCGCGAGCAGCTTGACGAGATGCGGTCGATAAAGGCGCTTGCAACGGTGATTATAAGAAATCAGTGCCTTGACGTGCTTAAACGTCCGTCGAACAGGTCGACTTCGGTTAATGAAGTGGATAATTATTTCACTGATCAACGGATACCGGATCGTTTGCTTGAAGTGCGCGACGATTGCAGGGCAGTAAAGGGAATGATTGAAGAATTGCCGGGAAATGTCAGGACTGCAATGCAGATGCGGCATTTGCAGGGCCTTGAAGTGAGTGAGATATCGGAGCTTACCGGATGGTCGGTTGAAAGTGTTAGGGTGAATATTTCGCGTGGGCGCAAACGTTTGCGTGAGTTATTTGAAAGGAGAATATGATGATTATAAATAAGAAACGGAAAAATAACGGTGCCGATATGAATGAAATCCGGGTGGCGGTTATGCTTGAGGATTTTTTTGAGGGCCGTACGACAGTCGAGGATGAAGCGTTGCTCTACGGGTATTTCTGCAGTGATAATGTTTCGCCGCTGTTCACCAACTATATTCCTTTATTCAGAGGTCTGGATGCCGCCGGCAATTCACGGCATGATGGTAGAAAGCAAATGTTAAGGAAAATATGCTGGTGGAGTGTGTCGGTTGCAGCTATGCTGACACTAGTGGTTACGCTTGGACGCGGAATTGTAAGCGATGCTGATTTAATGAATGATACATTCGCGCTTTATGATGGAAGTTATGTTATTGAGGATGGACATAAGATAACTGATTTGTCTGTTATTATGAACAGACTTCACCGCGCGGAGGCATCGGCAGAAACAATGATTTCCCGACCCCAAATGAATGTGCCTACCGAGGGACTTGATGATGAGATGCAACATACCATATCAGAAATTTTAAATTATTAATCTCCGGCTATGAAACAGTTATTTTACTTGATTCTAATATTATTGCCTGCCACAGCTTTTCCCCAGGCCAATCTGCACAAGGTGCTTCAAAAAATTGAAAAGTCTTCGGATATTGGAATGAGTGTTACGAATGTGATTAAGCGCAATCCGAAAAACCGTAAAGTAGAGATGAAGGTTTTTACGGTTGATAATATTCAACCGAAATATGTCCGCGAAATTGCAAAGGCACTGGACAAGGATGCCGATGATGCTACTTATTACCGTTCGGAGTCGGCAAACGGAACTGTGGTGCGTGTTGCACAATTCACGAGCAATAAGTCTGATCTGAACGTTATTCTTACTTATGGCCCTGGAAGCAGATCGCTTGTGGTGAGGGAAGATTTTACTGTTACAAAGAAGACGAAGAAACAGCAACGAAGCCGGAGTAAGTCGAAAAACACCAAAGAGTATTTTGACTTCGGAGGCATAAACGGCATGAAAAGTCTTGAGGATTTGAAAAACCTCCAAAACCTTCAAAGCCTTCAGGACTTGAAAAACCTCCAGAATCTTCAGGAATCAAAGAACCATAAAGTGGTAAAGAAAAAAGTCATTACGCCCGGTGTTACGGTATATAAGTATAATTATGACTATAACGGTTCATCTGAACGCGTGGTGGAGATTACCAAGCAGGATGGGGTGACTCACATTTACGTGAACAGTATTTAAACAGTATTGTTTTTTGCCGATTGGGTGAGGATGTCGTAGATGCGCTGTTCGCGTTGCTGAAGTTGCGGCTGAAGCTGGGCTGCGGCGGCAGGGTCAACCATTTTCATATCGGCATAGCGATCTTCTCCGTTGATGAAATCAATAAGTTTTCCGTCGGGAATAGGTGAGTCAACGGTGAGGGGTTCTTTGCCCTCTTTGGCAAGCAGCGGATTATAGCGATAGAGTGGCCAGTAGCCGGCTTCCACAGCCATTTTTTCTTCGAGAACAGAATGACTCATGCCTGAACGGATTCCGTGGTTTATGCATGGACAGTAGGCTATTACCAGTGAGGGGCCGGGGTAGGCTTCGGCTTCGGCCAATGCTTTTATAGCCTGTGCGTAGTTGGCTCCTAAGGCTATTGAAGCGACGTAGATTGTTCCGTAGGTCATCATCATGCGTCCAAGATCCTTTTTATATTCTCTTTTTCCGTCGGGCATGTATTTGACAACAGCTCCGAGCGGAGTGGCTTTCGAAGCTTGTCCGCCGGTGTTGGAATAACATTCGGTGTCGAGAACGAGCATGTTTACGTTCATATCCTGTGCAAGAACATGATCCAGTCCGGCAAACCCTATGTCGTATGCCCAGCCGTCGCCACCGATAGCCCATATGGAAGTGCTTGTGAGCATATCTGAAGCTTCTGTAAGGAGTGAATATCGGGCTGGATTTTCAGACTTGCCGATAGCTTCGATTAGAGTTTTAGCTGCGGCTGCTGATTTCTCGGGATCGTTGAACCCGTCAATCCATGTCTGGATGGCTTCTTTTACAGCCGGTTCTGTCAACGCGTCGGCTATGATTTGTTTTGCCTGTGAAAGAAGTCGTGCGCGGCGAGTGCCGACAGCTGCAGCCATGCCGAATGCATACTCGGCATTATCTTCGAAAAGTGAGTTGCCCCAAGCGGCACCGCGTCCGTCGGAATCGGTGCAGTATGCGTTGCTCGGGAAATTAGCACCCCATATAGAGCTGCATCCGGTTGCGTTTGCAATTATGGTGTGTGTGCCGAAAAGTTGTGTAAGTAATTTTACATAAGGAGTTTCGCCACATCCTCCGCAGGCTCCGGAGAACTGAAGCAGCGGACGTTGAAGCTGAGAGCCTTTGATGGTATATTTGGGAAGAATGTTGTTTTTATCCGAAATGTTTTCTCTGCACCATTCCATAAGGTTTTCCTGAAGCGGAAGCTGGGAGTTGAGCGGAACCATGGTCAGAGCCTGCCCCGGACACATAACCGAGCATGAGGCACATCCGGTGCAGTCGAGCGGATAAACCTGTATGCGATAGCGCAATTCTCCGAGCGGACCGGAACCGGTTGCCGGTCGTGAAATGAATTGTGCGGGTGCTTTTGAAGCTTCGTTTTCGTTGATAAGCACAGGCCGTATGGCGGCATGCGGGCAAACGAGTGAACAAACCGTGCACTCAATACATTTATCAGGATTCCATAACGGCACATTCACGGCTATTCCACGTTTTTCATAGGCTGTTGTTCCCATCGGCATTATCCCTGCGGGCTGAAGTGCGGAAACGGGAATGGAATCTCCTTCAAGCCGGTCGCATTTTGTGGCTATGTTCCGGATGAAGTCGGGTAATTCGACTTTTGAGGTCGGGGCTTCGTTGTCAGCGTCGGCCCACGAATCCGGATAGTGGATTTCAACGAGGGCGTTCATGGCTTTGTCGATGGCAGCCATATTTTTATTTACAACATCATTTCCTTCATGCCGATATGTTTCAGTTACTATTTTTTTCAGCTCCGTAATAGCTGTGTTGTGGTCTATTCCTCCGATTAGATTGAGGAATACGGTTTCCATTATGGTATTAATCCTCACACCCAACCCAACTTCCGAGGCAATTTCCTGGGCATTAATGTTGTAGAATCGTATTTTATTAGTGGCTATATGCCGGCGCATGGCAGCAGGGAGCGCACGTGTGAGTTCATCGGTGTTCCATGGGGAATTCAAGACAAAAATGCCGCCCGGTTTCAGGGTTTCAAGCATTTTAAATCTTTTTACGTATGTGTCTTTCGAGCACATTACGAGGTCTGATTCCATAATGGAATATTCCTGTAAGACAGGGTTGGGGCCAAACCGGAGTTGTGAAACAGTGTAGCCACCTGATTTTTTTGCGGAGTAATGGAAATAGGCTTGCGCGTACATGTTTTCAGCGCCAGCCAGAATCCGGGCAATCTGTTTTGTGGCGCCAACCATGCCGTCGCTTCCAAAACCGTAGAATATACAGCTTTTCTGTCTTTCAGGCGCCTGGATGAACTGTCGGTTGATATATGGAATTGATGTATGTGTCACATCGTCGTTAATGCCGATCGTGAATCCATGTTTCGGATTTTCATTCTGCAGTTCGTCGAAAATAGCTTTAGCCATGGAAGGATTGAATTCCTTGCTTGCCAGGCCGTAGCGTCCGCCTATAACTTTTATCTGCCGGCCTGATGCCTGAATGGCAGCGGCTACGTCGAGATAAATTGGTTCGCCGAGTGAGCCGGGTTCTTTCGTGCGGTCAAGCACCGCTATTTTTTGAACGGTTTCAGGAATGGCTTTTAAAAGATGTTCTGCCGAGAACGGACGATAGAGTCTTATTTTAACGAGTCCGGTTTTTTGTCCGTTTTTGTTCAGATAGTTAACTGTTTCCTCCACAACTTCGGTTGAAGTGGCAAGGGTTATGATGATGCGGTCGGCATCGGGAGCGCCAACATAATCGAACAGATGATATTGCCTGCCGAACGCTTTCGCAAAATCATCCATTGCTTTTTGTACTATTGAGGGGAAGGCATTGTAGTATTTGTTGGGTGCTTCCCTGTTCTGGAAATATACGTCGGGATCCTGTGCGGAACCTATAAGGCTCGGATGATTCGGATTAAGAGCGCGAGCCCGGAATTCACTGACCTTGTCCATGTTGACAAGCGGGCGCAGTTCGTCATAGTCCATCACATCGATCGTGTTCATTTCATTGCTCGTTCGCCAGCCGTCGAAGAAATGCAACACAGGCAAGGAGCCGTTAATCGCCGCTATATGAGCAATGACTCCCAGATCGAGCGCTTCCTGCACTGAGGCGGAGGCCAACATTGTGAATCCGGTTGTACGGGTAGCCATAATGTCCTGATGGTCGCCGAAAATCGACAGTGCGTGTGTTGCCAGTGACCGTGCTCCGACATGGAACACTGCCGGCAACATTTCTCCGGCAATCTTAAACATGTTCGGAATCATGAGCATCAGTCCCTGGCTTGCGGTGAAAGTTGTGGCAAGACCTCCTGCTGCAAGGGCACCATGTGTTGCACCCGCCGCTCCAAGTTCACTTTCCATTTCTTTTATGTCAAGTGTACTACCGAAAATGTTTTGCCGGCCCTGCATGGCCCATTTTGCGGCAATGTCGCCCATTGATGCGATGGGAGTGATGGGATAGATTGTGGCCACTTCGCTAAATGCGTAGGCGGCATATGCGGCGGCAGTGCAGCCGTCCATGATTTGTTTAGCCATAGATAATTTTTTAAATCTATAACAAAAAACAGAGTCATGGGGTTTTAAAACCCATGACTCTGTTAATATTTATTTTAAGAGAATTTCGTTTTCCTATTACAGACCGAGGCTCAATCCCGGGCATGGTCCGGCGAAAATCTGTGTAAGCCATATCCATACCGGGCAGGCAATTACAAACAGTATAACCGAAAGTGTGAGGGATGATGTGCCTGTGGCTACATAAGTGTCATATTCGTCGGCAATGATGATTCCTGAGAATGCCGGGGGAAGTGCGCATGAAACAACCAGCATATAAAGGTTTTCGATTTCCATGTGGCAGAGAATTCCGACAATAAGTGCTGCAGCAGGCATAAGAACCAACTTGAGAATAGAACCCAGAACGCCTTGCCAGTTAATTGTAAATTTAATGGCGGAAAGGGTAATACCTGCAGAGAATACGGCCATTGATGCGTTTGCTTTGGCAATAAGGTCGAAGGAAGGACTTGCCCATGCCGGCCATTTTAATCCGCAGAGCACCAGAATTACTGCCAGAATCGGAGCCCATGCCACCGGTTGTGCCAGAGCGTGAAGAACAGGAGCCCAAGCGCTCTGCTTTTTCTGGTTGGGATTTTGTTTGGCAAGCGATGCGTTAAGAAGTGACAATCCAACCGGAATGCCTATTGCATTCACCACAATGCCAACGATTGCAACAACAAGAGCCACTTTGGGGTTCGTGCCGAATATAGGTTCGAGCACTGCAAAACCAAGGAATCCGATTGTCGGCGAGCCGTTAATCAATGCGGCTACCGCGCCATCAGCGCCGGTGTTGCCTTTAAAACAGTAAGCAAAAATAAAGTAAACGAGCATGAAGCATGCCATGATAACGCCTGCGGAAACCAATGTTACTTTAATGTCGGCGGCAAGCATTTCGCGGTCGGCCTGCACTATTGAAACAAACAGAGCTGCCGGCAATGCAAAGTCAAGCACAACTTTGTTGAATTTTTTGGCGTCCGCGCCCGAGAAAACATTCTTTTTTCCCGATACGAAACCGAGCAACATTATTACGATGATCGGCACGATAGCGTATAGTAATATATGTACCATAAAATTTCAGATTAAATTAGTAAATATAAATGAAATGAGGAGAAAGGGAGATTGTGGGAACGCTATCGTATTAAACTTTTACGTCGATCAGAGTTGCAGGGTTAAGATAACCAATGTGTCCGCTTTCTGCGCCGGAATCGGCTGCAAGCTGTACGTCGATCAAGCACGGTTTCTTCGAAGCGATTGCTTCGGTCAGAGCTGTCGAGAGTTCAGCAGGAGTGGTGACATAGTAGGTCTGGGCGCCAAATGCATCACCGAGTTTATCGTAACGAGCCTTCACATCGAGTGTTGTCGGGGCAGGGTCGCCGTCGTTGCTCAGATTTTCACCGACACCGTTATAAATGCCTCCGTTATTGAAGATACAAACAGTTACCGGGAGGTTGAAGCGGCAGATTGTTGAGAAGTCCATTCCGGAGAATCCGAATGCTGAGTCACCTTCAATGGCTACTACACTCTTGCCGGTTGCTACGGCGGCACCGATTGCAGAACCCATGCCCATGCCCATGATTGCCCATGTGGCGCAGTCTACGCGGTGGCGCGGGAGAGCCATGTCGATTGTGTCGCGGGTGTCGTCGAGTGTATTGGCTCCTTCATTAACAAGAATTACATCAGGATTAGCTTCCATAATGGGCTTTATTGCGCCGAGTGCGGTCCAGTGGTCCATAGGAGTGACATCCTTGTTTGCAGTGAGACGCTCGAGGAATTTTGCGTTTTTCTGCTTCGATTCGGCCTGCAGTGAGGGAACCCATGTGGGATCTGTGCTCATCTTCGCAGGGTCAAGCTTGGCAAGGATAGCATCAAGCGATTCGCCAAGGTCGCCGACCACCGGAGCTGCGATAGGAACATTTACGTCCATCTCTTCAGCGCTTACGTCGAGCTGAACAAATTTCATCTGTGGATTCCATTTTCCACGTCCGAAAGACAGCATCCAGTTAAGACGTGCTCCAAGCACTATCACTACATCCGATTTTTCCATAATGGTGGAACGGCATGAGAGTGCGCTGTATTCACCGGCATCCGGCATAAGACCTTTTGCCATTGACATGGACAGATAAGGAATCTTATATTTTTCAACAAGAGTCTTGATCTTGTCATCGACCTGTGCATAGGCTGCACCTTTGCCCAGCAGAATGGCCGGACGTTTTGCATTCTGGATTGTTTCTACAGCCAGATCAACCGAAGCCTGGTTGGGCACAACGGGTGAATATACATCGATGGGTTTGTAGAAAAGTTTTTCAGCATCCTCGCGGTTCATTATTTCGCCGAGAGCCGGGGTTGTCATATCGATATAAACGCCGCCGGGTCGTCCGGAAACGGCAGCACGATAAGCACGTGCAACTGCAGAAGGAATATCTGAGGCCTTGCTGCAACGGAAGGCTGCCTTAACAAGCGGTTTGGCCGTGTTGAACTGGTCCATCTGTTCGTACGTTCCCATGTTCATGTCAACCATGGTCGGATCGCTTGCACCGGAAATCTGAATCATAGGATAACAGTTTACGGTTGCGTTTGCGGTGGCGGTAAGGCCGTTCATGAATCCAAGCGACGAAACTGTGAGCAGAACACCCGGAGTTTTTGTTAAATATCCGTGTGTAGCCGCAGCCATACCGGCTTGCTGCTCGTGACGGAAGCTGATGAATCGTATCCCTTGTCCCTGTGCTATATAGGCGGCTTCTGTTACGGGTATTCCTACCAGGCCGTACATGGTGTCGATGCCTACTTCCTTAAGTGCGCGTGCGAGAATATACATTCCGGTCACCTGCTCAGGAAAATGAGGGGCAGCGGTTTGTGTAGCGGCCGGGGTTGTGTTTGTTGTTGCCATAACTATAATATTTTTACTCTTAGATTACTAAATAATTGAAAAAGATGGAGGGGTGTGCAGGGATGATCCTTTTACACCCCTCCGTTTTATGTAGAATTCACATCCTGTTTCAGACATTACATCTGTCCGGTGGGAAGGGGTTCGGTTGTGCCGTTCTTAGCGAATGTTTCAATTTCATCGGCTGTATATCCAAGTGAAGTAAGTACTTCGGTTGTGTTTTGTCCGAGTTCAGGTGCCGGGCCATAGGTGGGCTGGTAGTTTGACATTGTGAACGGACATCCTACAGTAACAAATTCGCCGATTTCGCCACCCTGATTTATTTTAACAAGTGTGTTGCCGTCGTAAAGACTTTCGTCGCTCATGATTTCTTTCGTTGACAATACGGGGCCTACCGGAACGCCTGCTTTGCCAAGAATGTCTGTAACTTCAAATTTGGTTTTGTCGGCAGTCCACTGACCGATACGCTGATAAATTTCCTGTTTGTGTTTATCGCGCGCATCTGCTGTGTTGAAATCCGGATTTGTAAGCCAATCCTGGAAGCCTACTGCATTGCAGAAAAGTTCAAAGTCCTTGGCTCCACGCTGAAGAATGATGTAAACATAGTTGTTTGCGTCGATTTCCGAGTCCATATCGCCTGCGGGTTTACATTTATATGTCCATCCGAGAACACCGCCGCCTTCAATGTTGCCTGAACGGGGAACGCAATCACCGAACTTTCCGTCGGGATACTGCGGGAACTGCGTAAGATAACCGATCTTGTCGAGAGTGAGCTGGTCACGAGTCTTAATACGGCAGAGGTTAAGGCAAGCGTTGTGCATTGACTGATATACGTAAACACCTTCGCCGGTTTTGTTGCGCTGCTGAAGGGCGGCAAGCAGGCCTA
>CAZMAO010000044.1:0-10084 GCA_964564465.1 uncultured Bacteroides sp. | reverse complement strand
GACTTAGGATCTAGTGTCTTACGACGTGGGGGTTCGAGTCCCTTCGTGCGCACAACAAAAGCCCCTTGACTGATTCCGGCCAAGGGGCTTGTTTTTCACCCCTTGCCAAACTTGCATCAATCAGGCATCCAGTAAATGCCTTCCGCCTTGCGATTAGCCTTTACCCAACGCCGCATATCCTCAACACTCTCCACACCATCTTCAATTACAGCCCTGTAATATTCTACTCCATGTATAACCTCATCCGCAGGAGTCTCATATTTCAGTCGCAGAATCGCATCGCGCTGCTCCGGAGTTAAACGCGTTTTTATTCTTTCCGCCATCCGCTCAAAAAACCCGTCGTATGCAGTTCCCTCCTCTATATGGATAATATCTATCTGCCATATATCCTTCTGCGAATCCTCATACTGCAGATGCCATGCAACACACCGCTCCTCGGTAAAAAGACCGTTTATACACTTCAACTCCTTTATCCGTGGATTCTTTGCCAGTTCGCCGACAATAGCGAAACTTTTCTCCTCTGTCAGCTCACGCGAATAAACATGCAGATCAATATCAAGATGCTTCACCAGAAGCCCCATAGCGAGAGAACCTATGACATTAACCCTGCAACCCCATCTTTCCCAGAAATTTACAAGATCAAGCTCTCTTAAAACACCGTATGCCCGTTCCTGATTTATCCGGGCCGTAAGTTCGTAATTTTCCATTTCAAACCAGATAAATCCGCGAAATTACAACAATTTTACTTACGCAGCATGCATATCAGCCTAAAAATCTTATTTCAAACGTTGTCAGACCTGTATCCGGATGTGTTTTCAGCGAAAACGAAGCATTGTGACTGCGCAACACATCGGCCACAAGCATTAATCCAAGCCCGCGGTCCGGGCACTTTGTTGAAAAGAAAGGCGTAAACAGCTTGGCCGACACATCATCGCTTATGCCCCGCCCGTTATCCGTAACACAAAGCCTGCGCCCGTTTACCGCTATCGTAATCTCGCCGTCACCACGGTCGCCGATACTCTCCGAAGCATTCTTTACTATATTCACCAGCGCCCGCTCTATCAGCATCATGTCAACTTTAAGCTTCGATAACTCAACCGACGGCTCTAAACTAACCTTCACATTTCCGCCCGCAACCGATTGCAGCACAGGCATCAGCCGCTCAATCTCCACAGGCATCTCTACCTCTGTAAGAACCGGATCAGGCAGCTTTACCACATCAGCATATCCACGCACGAAATCCGTAAGATTCAGACAACTTCCATGGCAACCGTCTATAACCCTAACAACCTCACGGTCATTACACATTTCCGCCAGACTCTCGAGCACTGAAACAACCGGTGCAAGCGTATTGTTGACCTCATGACCTATTGTCCGCACAACCTTGCTGAAAACCGCGCGCTCCGATTGGATAATATCGTCAGTCAGAACCTCTACAATATAAAACGTACGCCTGAAACCCGAATCCATAAACCATAAACGCCAGCAACGGTAAATCTGCGACGATGCAAGACGCACAACCCTGGTTTCATCAGGCTTCAGTGCAATCAGCACACGCTCCAGAGCCGGTGTCTGTAAATTACGGTAAACCCGATTTGTCTGAATCACATTGTCGTCAAAATCACATATCGCTATTCCAAGTGGCGAAACCTCTATCAGTTTGGTCAGAAACAGATTTTGCTCCATCAGTTTCAGCCTTTCCCCCTTCATGGTTCCCATCATGCGGTTGAACAGATCTATAATCCTGTCGGCATCGGCCTGACCGGTTTTCCGCAGCCTGCTTCCGAAATCCTGACTGCGCAGCAAATCAAAACCGTTTCGCACGGCCCTCAACGGTTTTGCAACCGAATAATAACCCGACACGGTCATTATCACGGCTGCTACACCTGCTCCGGCAATCAGCATCCCGGAGCCCTGACGCAAAATCGCAAGAACCACCGTAGCGACTGTCAGCATCACCGACAAAAGCAAAAAAATCCTATATCTCATAAACCATACTTTTCAATCCTCCTGTAGAGTGCCTGTCGGGTTATTCCAAGTTTCTGGGCGGCAACACTCAGATTTCCCTCGCTCAGTTCTATGGCCCGCATAATAGCTTCTCGCTCCACAAGTTCCAGCGAATCCACCCGCCGCGATTCCGCAATCGAACGATCCGATTCCGCAATCAGTTTCTTTATCTTTTGCCGCAAATCGTCATTACTCCACGGTTTGGTCATAAAATCGGCCGCCCCATAACTCATCCCCTCAACCGCAAGCGGAATCGTCCCCCAGCCGGTTAGGAGAATAACCGGAACTTCCGGTCGCAGAATCTTTATCTTGCGAAGCATCTCTATACCCTGCCGTCCTGTTGTCGACAATGTCAGATTCATGTCAAGCACAACAAGCTTCACACGTTCGTCACGAACCAGTTCAAGCGCATCGCGCTCGGTCGACGCTTCCAACGGCTCATATCCGCAACGCCTCACCACCAGTCCTATCGAAAGGCGAACCGCACCTTCATCATCTATTATCAGAACCATCGCTGCAAATTTAATCAGTTTTTGTCTAAAAACAACATATCATCATTCTATGTATCGTGCCACATCTGCGTCAATCGACGCATACCCCTGATAATCGAAAAGTGTAACCGAGCGTATCTGATACCAGTAATTCCAGAACAGATACAATTCATTGATATATTTACGCATGCTCTCATCCTTCCTCTGCTGCGAATCATTAAGATCGAGCGTTGAAATCATCCCTATCATATAGGTCTGCACATTGGTGTCATAGCGCTGTTTCGCTATCTCGTTTGCCCGGCTGGCTATGTCAAGCTGCTGACGCTGATTGCAGAATCGCTCAACAAGCACATACAGCTCCTGCCTGAAATCCATCGACTCCTGTCGCAGACGGCTTTCCGTTACCCGGCGGTTACTCTCGGCAACCCTTACCTTACCCTTACGCTTGCCCCAGTCAACAAGCGGAATTGAAAAACCGACCTCAACCAACTGATTGCTACGCAGACGCGTATAGGCATCACCTATGCCCGCATCCGTTCCCGTATAACCTATCTGGGCAAACAGATTTATCTGACGCATATCACCCTTGGCCTTGGCAACCTCATACTCCGCCTCAAGCTGACGGCGTCTTATATTATAGGCAAACTTATTGTTCGCCAGTGCCTGCTCCAACGCATGTTCATAACTTATGCTCGCCACCGGAACCGCCGCCGGAACAACCGGATTTATATCCGTTTCCGAATCAATGTCCAGATGCGACCGCAATGCGAACATATTGCTCTTCATCGTGGTCTCGCACTGTGTATATGTCGACTCGGCATCAAGCAGATTCAGTTCCATCTGAAGCAAATCATTGTTGCTTATCCGGCCCATGGTTCTCTTCTCCTGAGCCACCGCATAAAGTTTGCGGGCATTCTCCAGATTCTGTTCTGCTGTTACAAGATTCTCCCTGCTCATAATCAGATTGAAGAACAACCCTACGGTTGCCTGGGCCACATCCTCTGTAGCGCTAAGAAAGGCCGCTTTGGCCTCGGAATACCTTACCGGCTCTATCTTACTTCGCCAACGCAAAGTGTTCACCCCGAAAATAGGCTGATTCAACGACAGCGCCACCGGTATGGTCATGAAACGGTTACCTCTGTCGCTCCCGTACTGATGCAGAAAATCAAGCGTCGATGTCAGTTGCAACTGGCCTCCGGTCAGCGGAATGTTCTGCGTAACCGAAAGCTGCGACTGAACGTCGAGTGTATGCGAACGCACAAAACTGTAATTGCCATCCGCATTCATATACGACGAATATCGGTCTGAATATGACGGCGCCGTTGCAGTAAGGGCTATTTCAGGCAAGCGGTCGGCTCTATACGTTCGCCACTCCCAATATGCCGTGCGCAGTTCGTCAAGCGCCACTGCCGAACCGACGCTGTTTTTCCTTGCCATTACTATGGCATCATCAAGCGTCAGCATAAGTTCCTCCGCCCTGCTCCGGCCCGGCAGAAGCAGAAGCAGAGAAACTGTAATTATGGAAAGCTGTTTAATCATTGATCTTTTAATGCTACTGCAGGATTAACTTTCATCGCTCTACAAGCCGGAAACCATATTCCCGACACTATCAGGATCATCAGCAACACAACAGTAACCGCAATCGACTGATATATCTGCACACTCTTCAGCGTAACTTCGGTGAACGCCACCATAATTCCGCTGCACAATCCGTAATGCACAATCAATAGTTCTATCGGAATGGCTATCAATGTCGAGACACCAAGCAGCAGCATTCCCTCACCTATGAACCGTCGGAAAATATCACGACGCGAAGCCCCGTTTACAATCCTCATCGCAATCTCATCAACTCGCTCCTGCGTGCGGAACCAGAACGTGCCAAGAAATCCGAGGAAAATCACAATCAGCAAAAACACTACACATATCAGGAAATTACGGATCAGAGTATTTATATCCTTATGAGCCGTTTCACGCTGCAACGACAACGGTTTTATCTCCGACAGATAAACATTTCCTATTCGCTTGTCGCTCGTTGTGATTGACTTCTTGAATTCCCGGTCGCGGCCGTGAACAATTCTTATAACCATTTCATAAGGCATCTGATCCGCCTCCAAAGGAGTAAATATCACACCACTCGACGGCTCATAGTCCGTGCGTCGCAACGGATAGGACAAGGCGGCCACATGACGGACCTTTGCGGAATCTCCGCCCACAAACACTTCGTTCCCTACAAAACGCTCACGTTGTTCCACAACATTCTTATAATACTTGTCGTAATCCGTCACCGTTATAATTAGATTGCCGCGCTCTATAATCTCTGCCAGCTGCTCGGTTGTCTTTCCGTCAGGTGCCACAAGCTTGTAAGCACGTATTACATCAGGCGTAACCGTCCGCATATTGCCGTTATATTCAAGCGAATCCAAACATACTTTATTACCGTAATAATTGTAATTGTAAGTAAAGATGTTTCGTCCCACTCCAACAATCTCGACATTCGGATTTGATTTCAGATGCGTAATCAGCAGCTCCACATCGGTTTTTGGCGAATGAATACTGTCATACGGCTCATAGAGCGACGAATTTTCATCAACCACCCTGATGCCCGCCATATAAAGGTCGTCCGTATCATAACCCCTGTATTCCATCACACTGTTGAACAACGCCAAAAGCGATGAAAACAGAAACCAGATTATCACGCTGACCAAAGTCAGCTCAATTAACATCCATATATTGCTGCGCCATTCATTGCGCATTTGGGTTAATAATCTTCTTTTCATTTCATTTACTTGCTGTTTAGTGCATCAACCGGATTCATCCGCGAAGCATGCCACGCCGGAACAGATGCGCTCAGAATATTAAGAATAAAACAGATGGCGAGAGCCACAATTATTGTTGACCAGTTAACCAATGTTGACAATGACGGCGTTGTACCTCGTCCCACATACTCCGACGTCTCGTAAAGACCGCTGTATGTCACCGCAAAAATCACCCCTAAAATCACCCCTATCAGTCCGCCGGCCAGTGTAACTATGAAGTTTTCCGAAATTATATCGCCTATAACGCGCTTGCGTGTGCATCCGAATGCCCTGCGCACGCCTATCTCCCTCACCCTGCGCCGCATACGGCTATGCAGCATACTGCTCAGATTTATTGCCGGAACAAGCAGCAGAATAACATATATCGCAATCCTCATCTTGCGCCCGGAACTCGCATCAGGAGTCACATTGCTCCCCTGCAGACCGCTCGCTATGGTTTCCTGATCAAAAGGCGACTCATGATAAACAGTCTGTTCCCCGTCTGCCTTCAATATAGCGTCAAGTTCGGCATAGCGCCCCTTAACCTGATCACGGATGTGTTGAAAATCAACACCATCTGCCGCCACCATCGCAACGGCAAGTGGCCCCATATATTCCGACCAGTGATTCGGATCGTTCGGACCGGTAGGGATAAAAACATCCGCATGCGCGTTGGTGGCTAATGTTGAAACATCCTTTATAACACCAACCACATTGTAAATTTTATTATTTACCACCATATCACGGCCAATCCACGGCTTATCACCGAACATATCGCGGGCTGTGCTCTCGGAAACTACAGCAACCGGCATCATCGCATCCGACTCCTCGAGTGTGTAATAACGGCCGTCGACAAGCGTGTAGTCGAACACATCGAACATGCCGGCCGAAGCACTGCGGACCTTAACGCCAACCGGATCGCCCTTGGGCGCACTAACCTCCGAATCATCAGCCCATAATGAAAAATATGCCATTTTCTCAACCCCGTCAAGACCGTCATACAATATCTTCGCCGACTTATACGATAAGCCTGCCGACGACTCCTCCGGCCCCTCAATCTGCTTGGTGTGTAAAAAAGCTCCCACAAGCAAACGGTCACGACAGCTCTCCGGCGCGAACGGAACAATCCCTACGCGCTGCGTCATCACCACCACCATTATCAGAAACACCGACAGTGCGGTTGCGACAAACGTAACCCATGCAATCACCGGCTGATGACGCATGTCATAATATATCTGTTTCAGTTTGGTTTTCATCTTCTAAATATTATCAGTTATCCTCTTAATGATCATGAAATGACCCTGCCGTCAAAGAACCTTATTATCCGGTCAGTCTCACGGGCCTGCGCCTCATTGTGCGTAACCATGACAATCGTGGTGCCATCCTCTTTATTCAGCCCGTGAAGCAGGCTCATGACCTCCGCACCCATGCGGCTGTCGAGATTTCCCGTCGGCTCGTCGGCAAGAATTATCGAGGGCGTTCCCACAATTGCACGTGCTATGGCGACACGCTGGCACTGACCGCCCGAAAGCTGCGACGGCATGTGATGAAGTCGATGCGTCATGTTCAGACGCTCAAGCACCTCCTCAACCCGCTCTCTCCGTTTCCGCGCGCTGAGTCCGCTACGGTAAATAAGCGGAAGCTCAACATTCGCAGCCACATCAAGCGACGGAATAAGATGGAAACTCTGAAACACGAATCCTATGTTGGCATTGCGGAATTGCGACAGATCTGAATCCGAAGCCCCGTCAAACACACGGTCGAGCAACTCGACCGTACCACCCGACGGACGGTCAAGCAAACCGACTATATTCAGCAACGTTGACTTTCCGCAGCCGCTCGGCCCCATTACGCTTACAAATTCTCCACGCTCCACCTCTATGTTCACATTTTCAAGCGCCGTGGTTTCTATCTCCTTTGTCTGATAGACCTTACTGATTTCATTTAACTTGATTATTGCCATCTTTGAATCTGATTTATGTTTTATTTATTTTTAATTTTAAGACTTCTGTTTTTCTCAAACGCCGCCATATCTCCCACGGCAACCCTGTCACCCGGTTTCAACCCCGAAATAACCTCCGCATACTGACGGTTTCCCTCACCTATTCTCACGCGCCTCCGCACAAAACGGTCCGCCCCCTCGGCTACGAACAGTTCATATTCTCCCGCCCCCTTATAGAACGGACCTACAGGAACGCGCACCACCGAATCGCAGAAGCCGTATGAAATATAAAGCTCCGTACGCGCACCCGACCGCAGACGAGGATTCCGCGGATCATCAGGCTGAACAATAAACTGCACCACACCCGACTTCGATTGCGGAGTTATATTGGTCACCATACCTTCGAGCTCCGCCTTTCCTATCCTTATCAGCACACGCGAACCCACCGACATTCGATCGCTCGCGCCCTCGGCAATCTCGCCTATAATCTTAAATGATGAAAGATTGGATACAACAGCCACCTTTTGACCTGCACTTACCTGTGACCCGATTTCATTAACAATAAAGGTCAGCACCCCGTCGTGCGGAGCCGTAATCTTGCCACGGTTAAGAGTGGACTGCATCACATTCAAATCCTTGTCAATGCTGCTCACCTGAAGCTGACTCACCTTCTCGGCTGCCCGGCAGCGCTGTCTCTCGTTTTCAAGCTGCTCACGCAACCTTTTCAACTCAAGCTGAGCCGTACGCCAGGCAGTCTCCGCCAGGCGCACACGGTCGCCGGTTCCACTTCCCAGACTGTCGAGTCGGCGCTCATTAACCACATCTATACGCTTCCCGCTCACCTCCATCTCCTTCACGGCAATCTGCATCGACAGTTCACCAATCACACTTTGCGACTGCAACCGCAGCTGAGCAAGTTCCTGCTCGCTCACACGCCGTGAATCAACCATCTTGTCATAATTCGCCTGCTCCGTCTCCAGATCAAGTTCAAGCAAAGGAGTCCCCGCCTTCACACTGTCACCCGCCACAGCATAAACAGCAAGCAGTCGCGTTGTTATCGGCGAGTTTATAATTTCCTCATATGCAGGAACCACACTGCCTGTTGCCGCGACAGTCGTTTCAATGTCACCCGTATCCACCGTCACTATCGTAAGATCACGGGCATCCACACGCTTTTCAAGCACAGTCAGAACCACCGTTATTATAACAACAACAACGGCAACACCTATCCCAATCTTTGCCAACCGACGCCTGCGACGATTCCGCAAAACTTTCTCATCAATTTTCTTATCCATGCCCCGAAATTAAAACACTTCGAAGCCCATGTCAACAGCTACTGATTTTCAGCCATTTACCCCATCACCCCCTGTCCGTTTCCGTACACCCCCCTGTCCGCTACCACTCCCGTGTCCGCACGTACCACCCGCATAGCATAAAGTTCTCAATAACCCCACCACAATAATTTTTAAAAATTGATATTATAAAATTCTTTCATTATCTTTGCCTTTATACACCACCCTCCCTTTTATGAGTTCTTCAATTTGAGTAACATTCCCTCTATTAAATGTATAAAAAAGATATCAATAATAATTACTAATTTCATTACCTTTACATTAAATGAAAAATAACCTATATAAATTTATATTATTGATTTCGCTGATTTTAATCCCAATTTCAGCAAAAGCCAATATGATATGGCCATCTATTATCATTGTCCAGCAGTATTACACCTGGTACGTTATCGCTATCGGACTGATAATTGAATTTTTTGCTGTCAGAATCTTTCTAAAGTCAAGTTGGGGTAAATCCGCCCTCATTGCAGTTACCATCAATGCTATCTCAGCACTAATTGGACTTCTGTTTATCCCCGCAAGCGGAATATTTGTGGAAATTATAACCCTTCCGTTTGGAGGTGGCACATTCCAACTAACTCATTGGATTTTAGACTACATAGCTGCTGTTCTGTGTAATGTAGTCATAGAAGGTTTAGCTCTAAAATGGATATTTAAATACCCCTTCAAACAGAATTTCCTATGGCTTTTAAGTGCAAATGCAATTAGTGTGATTATTTGTGCCTTCATCCCCTTATCCACCTATTGATCACCACCCCCCTGTACTGATATGCCTTTGGCACGTGCCACCCGCATGGCACATCCCCACGCATGACACCCTTTCAAAAAACAGAGCCGCAACAAGCGGCTCAATTTTGGAAAAATCAGGCGTTATCCTCCGTTCCGGCAAACTCCATCAGATAAGCCTTGATAAAGCCGTCGAGATCGCCATCCATAACACCACCCACATCCGACGTCTGATGACCCGTGCGGTGATCCTTCACGCGACGGTCGTCAAAAACATAACTGCGTATTTGCGAGCCCCATTCAATCTTCATCTTACCCGCCTCAATCTTCGCCTGCTCCTGCATGCGGTGCTGCAGTTCCTTATCATAGAGAATTGAACGCAACTGGCGCATCGCATTCTCCTTATTCTTAGGCTGATCGCGGGTCTCGGTGTTCTCAATAAGTATCTCCTCTTTCTCCCCCGTATACGGATCGGTGAACTGATAACGCAGGCGCACACCCGACTCCACCTTGTTCACGTTCTGACCACCGGCACCTCCCGAACGGAATGTATCCCACGACAGCAAGGCCGGGTCAACATGCACCTCAATCGTATCGTCAACCAAAGGAGTTACGAAAACCGATGCAAACGATGTCATTCGCTTGCCCTGAGCATTATACGGCGACACTCGCACCAGACGATGAACACCGTTCTCACTCTTCAGATAACCGTAAGCGAAATCACCCTCCACATTTATTGTGCACGATTTTATGCCCGCCTCATCACCTTCA
>CAZMAO010000043.1:0-10192 GCA_964564465.1 uncultured Bacteroides sp. | reverse complement strand
GCTCTTTCTACTCTGATGGGCAATGCGAGAGCCTCGATAGGAAGAAAGAGCAACAAGTACGGCTCTCACGCTTTTCTTTTATAAACCAATCTAACGCCAACTAGGAGAGCCCTGCGGCACTATTTTAACGCCAAATGGAAACCCTTTTAATCTATGGTGAGGAAAATTCTGGGAAAACAACCACATGTCAAAAGATAATAGACTGGCTTAATGCTAATAGCTGGAACCAAATGACCCATGAAAAACTCGAAAATCCTGCTGATAACTGGTTCAATGACTTCAAGGCGAAAGGCTGTTTTAACAATAAAGTAATCGCCATTTACTCTCCGGGTGATGAGAAGGAACATTTGCGAGAGGCAATTTCCTTCGCACAAACAAATCCATGTTGCGACATATTAATTGCAACCGTACGTAAAGGGATTCATTATTCTCAACCCTTAACAACGGTTAGCAATTCACCACTGAATACCATAGAATGGTTTACTCTTAAAAGCGGAACAACAATATCGGAGAAAAACCGACATGAAGATGAACTGGTTAGGCAAATAGTAAACAAATTCTAATAATCATCAAAATGAAAGTTACACATAGTGCAATACCGTGCGTCATATTAGCTGTAATATCTTTGCTAACATGCACGAATTCTTATGCTAAGACATGTAATGTTGGAAAGTTCAAATATGAGTTATCTAATAAAGAGCCTTTCGAAACCACAATAATTGGCCTGGCTGATGGTGTAACAGCGCTTGCATCACCAACATTTCCAAACGAAATTACAGTGGACGACAAGGTATATACTATTACCAGAATTGGAAATTGCGCATTCTCCGGTTGCAGCCGTTTCATCTCCGGCTGGCTAACCATTCCGAATACGGTTAGATCTATTGGAGATGAAGCATTCGAAGGTTGCAGCCGTTTTACCGGCTCACTGACAATTCCTAATTCAGTTACTGAAATTGGAGAATTAGCATTCTCCGGTTGCAGTGGTTTCACCGGCTCGCTGACCATTCCGAATTCAGTTACTTCCATTGGGTTTGGAGCATTTCGGGATTGCAGTGGTTTCACCGGCTCGCTGACTATTGGTAATTCGGTCAAAACCATTGAAAAAAGTACATTCGAGGGTTGCAGCGGATTTACCGGCTCGCTGACAATAGGAAATTCTGTAACCGAAATTTGGGCTAGTGCATTTAAAGGATGCTTTTATTTTACCGGTTCGCTGACAATCCCGAATTCGGTCAAAACCATTGGAAATTACGCATTCTCCGGTTGCAGTGGTTTTAACGGATCGCTAACTATAGGTAATTCAGTCGAGACTATTGGAGTAGAAGCATTCCGCTATTGCAGCGGATTAACCGGATCACTGACTATTCCTAATTCAGTGACTGAAATTGGAGAAAATGCATTCTATTCTTGCAAAGGAATAAACACATTATACCTAACGCCTACGCACATAGACAATATATTTAATGGGGCGTTTTGGTTCACAAATCTTAATGATATCTATTGTGATGCTGCAATCCCATATCCTACTGCAGGATACTCGTTTGGATATACTACATACTCAACATGGAACTTTGATAATTCCATTCTACATGTTCCTTATGAAAGTCTTAATGCTTATAAAACCACCGGTGAATGGGCGAGATTCCAACACATAGTTCCAACAGTAAATCTTGCGACTTCAATTACTCTTAATAAAACGGAAGCAGCTCTGAAAGTCACTGAAACCGTTGACCTCATTGCAACCGTCCTTCCCGAAAATACAACTGACAAGACTGTTACTTGGAAATCTTCAAACGAAGCAATAGCAACGGTTGATGCTGACGGAAAAGTAACCGCTATTGCTATCGGCAAAGCTACTATCACAGCAACGACGGCAAACAACATCTCTGCTACTTGCAAACTGATAGTCACAGAAACCCCTGCCGGTGAAATAATTATCGACAAGGATGCACTCGGCATTTCCGGCGATAATCTTGAAATGCACGTCGGCGATGTCAAAGCAATCAAGGTAACGGTAACCCCTGAAACCACAACCGACAAAAGTGTCACCTTTGAAAGTTCAAATGCTTCAGTGGCATCGGTTGACGAAAACGGAAATATTTCCGCTCTGTCATTAGGCACAACCACCATAACGATTACCGCCAATTCAAATCCTGATGTCAAGGCAACAATCAATGTAACGGTGGTCGCAACGCCTGCCGGTTCTATATCCTTAAACAAGACGGAGGCAACTCTGAAAGTCTCTGAAACCGTTGACCTCATTGCGACCGTCCTTCCTGAAACAACAACTGACAAGACTGTCACCTGGACGTCCGACAACAAAGCAGTTGCCACAGTTGATGCCAACGGCAAAGTAACCGCTGTCGCAATCGGCAAAGCTACTATCACCGCCACAGCGGCAAGCGGCATTTCTGCAACATGCGAATTGACCGTTACAGAAACCCCTGCCGGCGAAATAATCATCGACAAGGATGCGCTTGGGATTTCCGGTGACAATCTCGAAATGCAGGTCGGCGATGTCAAAGCCATCAAAGTGACGGTAACCCCTGAAACCACAACCGACAAAAGTGTCACATTTGAAAGTTCAGATGCTTCGGTGGCATCGGTTGACAAGAACGGCAATCTGACCGCACTGGCAATCGGCGCAACCACCATAACGATTACCGCCAATTCAAATCCTGATGTCAAGGCAATAATCAACGTAACGGTGGTTGCAACGCCTGCCGGTTCTATATCCTTAAACAAGACGGAGGCAACTCTGAAAGTCGCTGAAACCGTTGACCTCATTGCAACCGTCCTTCCCGAAACTACAACTGACAAGACTGTCACCTGGACTTCCGACAACGAAGCTATCGCCATAGTTGATGCCAACGGAAAAGTAACAGCCGTCGCAGTTGGCGTTGCCAATATCACAGGCACCTGTGGCGATGTTTCCGCCACATGTAAGGTAACCGTTAATCCGGTGCCTGCATCAAGCGTGACTCTCAATGTTGAAGATATGACTCTGCTCGTAGGGCAAAGCGACAAGCTGACCGCTACCATCAAGCCGGATAACACCACTTATCCCGACATCACCTGGACTTCCGACAACGAGGTTGTCGCCACAGTTGATGCAAACGGAACAGTCACGGCCCTGTCGGTCGGCGTCGCCAATATCACCGCTACTTGTGGCGATGTTTCAGCTACATGCAAGGTAACCGTCAACCCTGTGCCTGCATCAAGCGTTGCCCTCAATGTTGAGGATATGACTCTGCTTGTGGGACAGAGCGACAAGCTGACCGCCACTGTCAAGCCGAATAACACCACTTATCCCGACATTACCTGGACGTCCGACAACGAAGCTGTCGCCACAGTCGATGCAAACGGAACAGTGACTGCTGTATCTGCCGGCATTGCCAACATCAAAGCCAAATGCGGAAGCGTTTCGGCCACTTGCAAAGTCAAGGTGAACCCGCGCCCTGAAACCCCAAATCAGATGCTGAAAAAAGGAAATGGCACTTCATGTTCGTTTATTGTAATGATGAGCCTGAGCGACAATGAACTTGCCAAGCGGGGATATAACTTTGTGTTTGGTTACACTGATGCTAAAGGCGCCACTCATGTCATAGCCAATACTTCTGAAAGATACAGCCATACCACCTCCGAAATCTACAATAATCCGCAAAACGACTTCTGGGTGTTTGCTTATTGGACAGACGAAAAGGGGAACACTGTAAGCAGCTTGCGCAGACATCTTGACGGGCGTACCGACGACGATTTTGATGCCGGCAGCATTCTCTCCCAGGCTCGTTCGACAGATGAAGACGGTCAGGTTGCGGTCTACACCATAACCGGCCTGTATGTCGGAAACTCCACAGAACATCTGCAGCCCGGCATGTATATTGTCACTCATTTCAATAACGGAACACATACCTCAAAGAAAATAGTAATTCGCTAAACCGACAGTCATGAAACATATATTATTCATATTTACAATGGCATTCGCCATCATAGCGTCAAATGCCCAAAGCAATGACAACGAAAAATTCGCAATAAAGGCGAGTGGTGAAATAGGTCTAGGAAACACAGTTTCCACATCATCCTCTGTCAGTTCATTATCGTCGAAATCAACAACCGAGAACTTTGGTCTGGAATTTGGCTGGACATTCTGGAAAAAACAGAACAACCGTCTTGAACTGAACGTTGGCGTAGCCTATACTCCCACATCCATAAAGTTGGATCTCGCTTCGTTAGACTATAACTATTCGGCGCCTGCCGACGCGGACATGGACGGAAATCCTTATCAGCGTTATTACAAGCTGAACAATTTGCACCAGAAAGTAAGTTACGGGCAATTGTCAATCCCCTTATATCTCACTTACGCTTACAAATGTAATAACTGGTTTGGTGTTCATGCCGACCTGGGTGTACGACTGGGATTCAAAACAAGTTCAAAGATAAGCGAAGCAACCGGCGAATCATACAGCTATGGCGTTTATCCGCAATACGACAATCTTCTTATAAATGCTTCCTATCTTAATTCTTTCGGAACGACAAACCTTGCCGATGCCTTACGTGAAAATCCTTTGTGCAATGCGTTCACTGCATCATTCCTTATAGGTGCCGGTGCCGAGTTCCGGATTTACAAAAATCTTGCCGCAGATTTATCCTTTAGGTTTAATCCGGGAATCACCAACATATTCAAAGGAAATTATAACGGCGCCAACTTCACAAACGAATCAGCGCTTGTAAATTACACCGCAGCAAGCGGACAGCAGCTGAAATCGTTGAGCGATTACCTCAACTCATCGAAGCTTCGCCAGCTCTCCCTCCGAATAGCCCTGATCTATCGCTTCTGAATTCAACCTACTCCAATAAAAAACCTCGATCTTTCGAAAGGTCGAGGTTTTATTTATCTTAGAGCTGCTTTCTGAAAGCCCTGCGGCGGCGGTGAAGCCTGTGGGTGAAATACTGCCACTGGAGCCTTACACTCTCATTCCCTTCCAGTTCAAGATTACTCTCGGCAACCTTGAATCCGTTTTTATTGAACACCGGAATCAAGTCAGCGAAAATCATGGCGTTAACACCCTTGTTCATAAACTCTTTCTTAACGGCTATCAGCAACAGATCAACCGTATCGTTCTTCCCGTTTATAGCCTTCAGCAGATGATACCAGCCGAACGGAAACAGTTTGCCTCCGCTCTTGCGCAAGGCCTTTGACAGCGATGGCATTGTTATGCCAAGCGCAACAAGATTGTCATCCTTATCCACCACCACGCATATACAATCGAGTCGCAGTATCCCTATATACTCCTTTATATAGTAATCAATCTGCCTCTCATTCAGCGGTGAATAACCGTAAAGTTTGTCGTAAGCCTCATTTATCAAATCAAAAAGCGCATGCCCGTATGCCTCCTTTAGTTTGGAGCGCGATTTGAACTTTATGGTTCTCAACCCATACTTACGGGAAATCAGCTCCGCTATTCTCGCCATCTTTTCAGGCACTTTTTCCGGAACATCCACCCGATACTCCACCCAGTCGACATCAGGCTCATATCCCAGGCCGGCAAGGTGCTCGGGATAATATGGATGATTATATATGGTTGCCATAGTGCCCATTTCATCAAATCCGAAGGTAAGCATACCCTCATGATCCATATCCGTGAACCCCATTGGCCCTATAATTTCGGTCATACCCTTTTCGCGGGCCCAATTTTCCACCGCATGGAAAAGCGCACCGCTTACATCTTTATCGTCAACAAAGTCAACATAGCCGAAACGAGCCTCTTTCTTTCCAGTACGCTCGTTTACAACCCTGTTTATTATCCCGACTATCTTTCCCTTAGGTTCTCCATCCTCAAATGCCATGAAAGCCTGCGCTTCACAATAATCGAACGCCGGATTCACATCCGGCAGAAGTGTTGACACTTCATCGGAAACCAACGGCGGAACATAACACCCGTTACCTTCATAAAGTGATATACCGAACTCTACGAACCTCTTCAGTTCTTTACCATTTAATTTTACCGGACGTATTTCTATCGACATAATCAATAATTTACAGTGGAGCGAATTTCGACTGGAGCCATCCAAGCACGGCAACCATCAATAAAAGAAAAATTACAATGGCCAGAAACACCTTATTATCGTTACGTCGGGCAAGCGCCATGCGCAACTGATAAATATTCCGGTATCGCTGACGAGGATCATTCTGACAGCACTTCTCGGCCACACGCTTCATCGTGCTGTCGACACACCCCTCCGGAGCCCTTTTTATAACCTCCGAAAGTACTTTTCCATAACTGTATATATCGTCGGTGGTCTCTGCGGGCGTAAGACACTCGCGCTGATCAAATCCAACATCAATAAGCTTCAGATTCTGGACATTTTCCGTAAATATAATGGTTTCCGGGCGTATCGGAAAATGCACCACATGATTCAACTGTATATACTCTATCGCATCCACAAGCTGCCGCCTTATCTGATCGACATGATGACATGTAAGTTTACCTTCATCCAGGATCTTGCGCAGTGACGTGCCGTAAACATCATCAAAAATTATACAGCGCCCCAAACCGGGAACATCCTCAAAATCGTTAGTCATCACAATGTTGGGATGAGCAAGATTATAGCGCACATCAAATTCCTTCTCTATCATCGAGGCAAAACGCGGATCATCCTTATAGGCAGGCTTCAACGTTTTAAGCATCACCCACTTGCCCAACTTTTTTGCCGTGTAAACATCATAGAATTCCTCATCCCACTCCGGCAAATGCTCTATCTCGCTCCAACGCGCAGCCTCCGAGGCTTTATTCATCTCCTCCGCCATCTGTCAAAATCATCTTATACGCCTGTACAACAATCTGTTTCCGTTATAAGTATCATACAGGTCGAGCGTCGATCCCGTTAAACTGAATTGATAAACCCACGTGTCACCGCCCCAGGTATATACAATAAGATAATTCGTCATCGGATCATCGAAATCCAAATCCCAGTCAATCGCATACTCACTCCACATCATCGACGGATTATACATGCCGTAAACGCCCGTGCCCTCGTTATAGAATGTGAACTCGCTATATTGCAAAGCCGACACCGGCACACCATTAACAGTCGATAACGCCCATGTGCCGCACAACGGCGATACATAAGGTGAATCCGTGTCACCGCAACCGCTTAAAGCGGTCGACGCCAACACCAGTATCACCATATAACTTATTAATCTTTTCAGCTTCATAACAACCTGACCAATAACTATTTCATATACAAATATTCAGTTCCCGACGAAACATCCCTCATTTCCAGCTGCATATAAGTCTGGGTAGAGGTAATCTTAAAATCGAACACCCCGGCACCCAGAGTCCCTGCAATCACAAGCCGGCCCGAATCGTCAATCTCCCACTTAAAAGGAAAAGCCTGCTCCGAGTCAGTTGCGGCAAAATACTGATAAAAATCACCCACCCCCGAAAAATTCGAAGGATTTTCCGTGTCCGTACGGAAATAATAGCTGCTGCGGGCCGCCGGGCCGCTGACAACAGTTCCGTCTACACTCCGCAAATGCCAGATGCCGAGCAAAGCCACGGATGCCGACGGTGTCTTGTCCGAATCATCACTGCACGACGTGAACACAATGGCAGCTGCAAGGACAAGAACCGTTGCAAAAAACAATTTCCCCGATTTCATATCGTAAACCTTTATTTTTATTCATTCTTATATAATTCACAAATTTACGATATAAATTCAAATAACACAAATCACAGCCTTCGCGACAGCCATTTGCGCACCGGTTCGTCATAATATTTCAACAGAAGCCACGACAGAATCACAACCGCAACAACCATTGCCAAAGCCACCGGCCACACCTCTCCGAATGTCAGGCCCCGGTTCCACACCCAGGCATATAACAGATACATAAACGGATAGTGAACTATATAAACCGGATAGGAAATAGCCCCTAAAAACTCGCATGTGCGCCCCGACATCGCATCGGTCGTTCTACCCGACGCCCCCAGATAAACAATTGCCGGAAACAGAAACAACGTGCAGACAGCATCATAAACTCCGTTCCAAACATTTATTTCATTCCCGACATATGGCACCGACAGAATGGCCGCAATCACCAATGAACATATCCAGAATGCACCCCGCACCTTTACAGGCCTGAATTTACGCGACATAAGCAAACCGGCCGAAAATGAAAACGTCATGCGCACCAGCCCCATCCAGAAACCATAGTCAGCAGCCGTCCATCCCACCCCAAGATGATAGGCTCCCGACCCGTTACCGATTGCTATCGCAGCTAATCCTACTCCTGCCGCAACTGTAAAAACACCCAGCACCCTGTTGCTCATCCTGTGCAGGAACAGCGCATAGAAAATGCTGCCTGCATACTCGAAAAACAACGACCACGACGGCCCGTTGAGCGGAAACATCTCTCCGTTTCCCCTAACCTCCGGAGCTGTGCCGGGCAAAGCCGGAATCATAAACAATCCCAGTATAAACGACAACACGACAGCAACGGAACTCACACCCGTGCCATCCCACTTCTCGCAGCCCTGTATCAGAAACGACACCACTCCCAAAAGCACACCTATCAGAACCATCGGCTGCAGACGTATCAGACGACGAAGCAAAAAACCTTTTTCCGTCAAGCCCCGTCGCCATCGCCCGTCGTAAGCATAGCCTATAACAAAACCTGACAGCACAAAGAAAAAATCTACCGCTAAATAACCATGATTTATAACCTGGTCAACCGGCGACGTTGCAAAACTCTCGCCTATATGATAAAAAATAACCATCAGGGCCGCCACCCCGCGAAGCCCGTCAAGAAGTTCATAACGCCGTCCGGCAGATGTTTTCATTTGTTCCATAATTCTGAATTTTCTCCAAAATTACCCATCTCAATCCGAAAAAAATTTGATCTATGTCAAATCATCGCTTATTCTGCTCAGTGTCGACAACGAAATTCCAAGATAAGATGCTATATATCCCTTTCTTGCCCTGCGGCACACATCAGGGAACTGACTCCTGAAAGCATCATAACGCTCCTTAGCCGATAACGTCAAACGCTCCTTATGCGACCGGTGCAGCCGCCTGTACTCCATCTGATGAATCGAACCCCACCAACGCGCCAGCTCAATATTTTCACTTATAAGTTCTTTGAGATCAGCCGTTTTTATCCGGTAAGCAACCACATCCTCTATCGCCTCTACATACTCCTCGCTCGGACGGGAATAATAAATTTCATCCATACTGAACACCAATGCCCCTTCCGTGGAAAACGAAGTGGTTATCTCCTCTCCGTCAACAAGCCAGAACGACCGCGTCATGCCGCGTTCAATAAAAAAGGCGGCTCCGGCCTTGTGCCCCTCGCTTACAAGCTGCTCACGTTTACGGAAACGCACCTCCGTCAGCTTCGATGCCAGAAGCCGCGCGGTTTCCTCCGACAAAACCGCATGCCTCCCTATCTCTTCAAAAATTCTCTCCATCCGGCAAATTTAATCATTTTATTTCCTTGTCAGAATTTCAATATATTTCACAACCTCATCGTAAACATCCCACCCCCATAAATATATTGCCACTGCAAAATCCTGTTTTTACATATCCTCTAAAGTTAGCAGACGTGTTTCTAGCTCATACTTGGATAAGATGCTTGTTTTTATGCAGTCTACTTTCTCCATAAACAACTTGTGGTCGTAGTTGCGCTGCTGGCGCTTTACTTCTGCTACCACAGCAGTCTTCCCATCAACTGAAAGGGCCACTATGTCTATCTCATTGGCTTCCTTCCCCTTCTTGCGTTCCCACCATGAGCCTATGTCGGCATACTTTTGGCTTTCCATCATCTTCAACCGGAACCATTTTTCAAGGGCGAGCCCCGAGAAGGTCGGGTAATCGGAATAGACTATATGACGGAGGTGCTCAAAGTTGTTCAACTCAACCAATGTCTGGTTGCGGTCAAAATAGTTAAACCAGAAGCGAAGGAAGTTGTCAGTGATCTCATATTGGACGTTCTGAGAGCGTGGCTTGGACATAATCGGACGAACACGCTTGATGAGTGAATAATCCTCAATCAGTCGTTTCAGATGCCCTGCAACTGTCACTCCTCCCAATGCACTTTCAATCGCACCTTGCGTGTTAATTCCTGAAGCGATGCAGCTCAACACCGAGAAATATAATCCATAATCTTTCCCAAATTCTTCTATAAGTAGAT
>CAZMAO010000042.1:9249-10877 GCA_964564465.1 uncultured Bacteroides sp. | reverse complement strand
ATATCCATAGCCGTGCACCTGCTCAACCTCCTCTGCATCCCCGCCATAGTGCTGGTGGTTTACTACCGCAAATGGAAAAACACCACCGCCAAGGGCTCGGTTGTGGCGCTGCTCGTTTCATTCGCCATAGTGGCCCTGATTCTCTACGGACTTGTGCCCGGCTTCATCGAAGTGTCGCAGTATTTCGAACTGTTCTGCGTAAACACCCTCGGAATGAGCTTCAACACCGGCGTGCTCATCTATGCAGCCCTGCTGGTGGCCGTGCTCTGCTTCACAATCCGCCAGCTGTATGCGCAGCGAAACAGCACCGCCATAAAAATCAGCTTCATGCTCAGCGTTCTGCTTAGCGGAATCCCTTTCATCGGCGACAGCCTCATAATTCCCCTGCTATTCATGGCCGCTCTGGGCATATATCTGTTCGGTTTCTGCAAAAAACTGCCCGTACGCATCCTTAACCTTGTTGCAATCAGCATTCTGGTTATTTTCGTAGGCTACTCGAGCTATGCACTTCTGCTCATACGCTCCGGAGCAAAGACACCCATGAACCAGAACGCCCCCGACAATGTTTTCGCCCTCTCGAGCTACCTTAACCGCGAGCAGTATGGCGACCGCCCGCTGTTCTATGGCGAAACACTGAACTCCTCGCCTATCTACACCGTTAATTCCGACGGCTCCACACAGCCAATGGTCAACGAAGGCCATGCCCTCTACGCCCCCAAGGTAAAGACACAGCCCGGAGAAAAAGACAGCTATCAGTTCACCGGCAACAAGAAAAAATATGTGATGAACCGCGAACTGAACATGGTGTTCCCGCGCATTTACTCATCGCAGCATCAGCAAGCCTATGCCGACTGGATCGGCGAACCCGGAGGCGTGGTGCGTGGAAAACCGGTGCAGACTGCCCAGTACTACTACAGCGACGGCACACCCTACGAACGCATAACCCGTTCAAAACCCACAATGTCGGAAAACCTTACTTTCCTTGTAAACTACCAGCTTAACCACATGTACTGGCGTTACTTCATGTGGAACTTCGCCGGACGACAGAACGACATTCAGAGCAACGGCGAAATAAACCACGGCAACTGGATTTCAGGCTTACCGTTCATCGACAACCCCCGCCTCGGCGATCAGAGCCTGCTGCCCGACGAACTCGGCAAAGGAAATGCCGGACACAACGTGTTCTTCCTCCTGCCGCTGCTCATGGGTATAATAGGCCTGCTCTGGCAGGCGTTCACTTCCAAACGAGGCATCGAGCAGTTCTGGGTCATATTCTTCCTCTTCTTCATGACCGGTATTGCCATAGTGCTCTACCTGAACCAGACCCCGTCGCAGCCCCGTGAACGCGACTACGCATTCGCCGGATCGTTCTACGCCTACGCAATATGGGTTGGCATGGGCGTGGCCGGACTGTGGCGCATCATCGTTCACCTCCTTGCAAAAAAAGAAAATAAGAAACAGGAACTGTTCCCCACCGACAATCCGAAACCCGGCACACTCTACAGCCGCAATTCGCTTATCGGAGCCATAGTCGGAGCCGTAGTCGGAATAATCGTGCCCCTGCAGGTTGTTTCACAGACCTGGGACGACCACGACCGTTCCGGACGTTACACCACACGCGATTTTGG
>CAZMAO010000042.1:0-9239 GCA_964564465.1 uncultured Bacteroides sp. | reverse complement strand
TATCTGAACTCTCTCGATGAAAACGCAATAATCTTCGCCAACGGCGACAACGACACCTTCCCTCTGTGGTATGCACAGGAAGTTGAAGGAACACGCACCGATGTGAAAGTTGTGAACCTGAGCTATCTCACCACCGACTGGTATGCCGACCAGGTTCGCCGTCCCAGCTACGATTCTCCGGCTCTCGACCTGCTGGCCAAACCAAACGATTATGCCTACGACCGCCTGCAGTTCACCTACTTCTACAATCCCGACTCAACACGTGTAAACGCACTTGAGAGCCTGCGCGAAGTTTACGATCCGAATTCATCGACCATGCTCGGATATCCGATGATGAAGCATCCTAACATGTATATCCCCTATTCGCGCGAGGAAGCCGTGAAACGCGGTATCATAACAGCCGACGAAGCCAAACAGCTCACCGACACGTTCAACCTCGATCTCATGAACCGTCCGCAGGTAATGGCTCAGCGCGGTTTGCGCCTTAACGGCATCCTGGCAATCGATATGCTTGCAAATTCCGCGAAAAACGGGTGGAACCGGCCCATTTATTTCGCCATGACAGTACCTTCGGAATTCTATCTCGGAATGGACGGAAACATGCGCAACACAGGTCTGGCCTACGAAGTGACACCGGTGGTGAACCCCAGCGGACAGACTGAAATCAACACCGACAAAATGTACCGCAACGTAACCGAGCGCTTCAAATGGGGTGGACTCGACAAAGTTACAGCACCCGGACAGATTTACCTCGATGAAACCGTGCGCCGCATGGTAACGACTAACCGTTCGGCAATGCTCGACCTCGCCACAGCACTCTTTAACGAAGGCCTGGAAGCCCGCAATCAGGGCGACTCGATTCGCGCCGCCGAACGTTTAGGCAAGTCACGCGAAATCCTTAACACCATCCGCACCAAACTCCCCGTCGAGGCTATGCCCTATGCATTGCAGGTCGGACAGGATTTAGGCGACCTTTACGTGGCCCTCGGCAAGGCTACATCAAACAAAGCCGACACCGAAACCGGACTGAAGATTCTGCACGACGAAGCCTTGCGCCTCGGACAGCACGTACGCTACTATCAGAGCCTTTCACCGCGCCTCTACGCGATGCTGCCTAACATCGACCAGGTTGTCGACCGCTATCTGTTTGTAAGCGTAATTGAAAGCTACCGCGACGGCGGAGGCGACATAAACGCTCTGCTCGAGGAACTTGAAGACAGCGGCGTGAACATGCAACGCTCAATGTCGCTCATCGAACAGGTGCGCGCACAGAAATAACATCGGCAAGCCATGCTCATTGAACGTCCGCCTTTGCTCTACCGCCTGCTGTTCCCCGAAGCGTGCTGGCGAATTATTCAACGCGGCCGCAAGGTGGTGTTCCTCACATTCGACGACGGACCGATTCCAGAGGTAACGCCGTGGGTGCTCGACATACTCGACCGCTACAACGTCAAAGCCACATTCTTCATGGTGGGTGACAACGTGCGCCGTCATCCCGAATTGCTCGAGGAGGTGAAACGCCGCGGCCACAGCTACGGCAACCACACAATGCACCACCTTCAGGGAATGAAAGTGACCTCACTGCGTTACATGCGCGACATTACGGAAGCGAACTCTCTGATCGACAGCGTGCTGTTCCGCCCACCGCACGGCATTATCCGCTGGGCACAGGCAAAAGCCATAAAGGATCACTATAACCTGGTGATGTACGATATAGTTACACGCGACTACTCGCGCAAAATCACCGGTGAACAAGTGCTTGCAAACGTTAAACGCTACACACGCAACGGCTCGATAATAGTGTTTCACGACTCGGTCAAAGCCTGGAAAAATCTCCGCTACGCCCTGCCGCGAGCCATTGAATGGCTAAAGGAACAGGGTTATGAGTTCGAGAAACTTAAACAATGATGACTCCGCCACTCGACGAAATCATGCATAATGCCGGCGCCTACCGCTTCGGTGTGTGCCGGGTAGCCCCGGTTCCGGAGCAATGGCAGCGAAGTTTTGCCGAATGGATAGAGCAGGGCAAACATGCGGAGATGAACTATCTCGACCGCTATCACGACCTGCGCGACAACCCCGCCATGCTGCTCGACAACGCCCGTTCGCTTGTGGTGGGGGCATTCCCCTATTTTCATCCGGAATGCCGTCAGAATCCCGCTATAGCCCCTTATGCGCTGGCCGACGACTATCACACGGTCCTCAGAAAACGGCTGGACGAAGCAGCGGGCCGAATCCGCGAGTATTTCGGAGGCAACACACGTGTCTGCATCGACACCGCACCGTTGCGTGAGCGCTTCTGGGCACAGCAATGCGGCGTTGGAGCAATAGGCATGAACGGACACCTGATTCTACCCGGTGCCGGAAGCTATTTTTTTCTCGGAACCATCATATGCACGGCCGAACTCCCGGCAACGGAACCGCTTGCTGAAAACCCGTGTAAAAAATGTGGAGCCTGTGTAAAGGCCTGTCCCGGCAATGCAATCGGTGCTCGCGGCACAATCGATGCTCGCCGCTGCATAAGCTATCTCACAATCGAACACCGCGGCGAATTCCCCGAAGGCACCGACCTTCACGGATCAATCTACGGCTGCGACATTTGCGCCCGTATATGTCCGCTTAACTCCACCCCTCCGGCAGGACTGCCGGAATTTACCCCGCGGCAGGAACTCCTTGCGCTCACACCCGAAAAAGCCGCCGAACTGAATCAGCAGCAATTCTCAACACTGTTCAGAAACAGCGCAGTGAAACGCACCAAACTCGCCGGCCTCATCCGCAACGCCCTCCGCGTACTCAACCCTTGACCAGCATATGGTCGAGGAGACGTATCACTATATATCCGCCGATTACCTGAACCAGCATACCGGGAACCCCAATACGGAAATCCTGACACGCCATGCTTAAATCACCCGTTATAATCCATTCTCCCAAACCACCGAAAAACTGATAAAAAAACACCACTGCAAAAATCAGCAACATTGTTACACACTTAAACCGTCGGGCCGTCAACCCGGCTGCAACAGCCAGAAGAACCGATTTGAGCGTAATGACCGGCAGTGCCGCAACAGACGGCATTCCGAACAGCACACTGTTTACCAACGGCGATGCCAGAGCCGTAAGCAAGCCCACACGCCAGCCGAAAACATACGCCCCCACAAGCGTAAAGAAATATATCGGAAGCCACGTAGGTCCGCCTTGCGGCACAAAATGAACCAGCTGCGGCAACATTACGTTGCCCAGCACGAACAGACACGCTGCGGCATAAGTCCTGACATTATCAAACGTAAGCGAATGTAATTTAAATGTTGTATCCATCTGTTGTTTCTATTTCTATTTCTGTTTTTCAATAAATTCTTCAATCAACGGAATGCATTCTCCGGCAGTTTCACAATCCATGCACATCGCCTCGACCGGACAAAGCCCGGTGCCTGACCGGTTAGTTATATGAGCCACACACTCTGCAAAGCTCACAGCAATTCCGGATACTTCAAGCAATTTTAGCGCCGCACGGCTTATAACATCCGCATATACAGCCTTCACGCCACCGGCCACCATCAATGCCGCCGCTCCCTTTCCTATCACCTTATCGGCCAACAAAGCCCCATCGAGCAACTTCGGCTCCTCCTTAAGCACACTGAACAGATCGGCAACACCCCTGCGGTGAAACAAACGCACACCACCGCGGTTATAAATTACACACGAGCATTTTTCACAATGCAGTCTTGCGGCCAGTTCAGTCATATCCATATCAATTCCCCTAAATGGTGTTTCGCTTCAACGATTCCACATATTTATCAATCCTGTGAAGTTCGTGCGGAATGTTTATCGACTGCGGACAATGCGGCGCACACTGATTGCAACCTATGCAATGACTTGCCTGTCGCAATTTAGGAACCGAACGGTCATACCCCACAAGGAATGCCCTTCGCGCATCTGCATAATTCCTCGACTGACTGCTTTCCGCCACATTTCCCTGATTAACACATTTATTGTAGTGCAGAAGAATGGACGGAATGTCTATGCCATAAGGACAAGGCATACAATATTTGCAATCGTTGCAGGGAATGGTAGGATATTGCATCATCAGGTCGGCAGTCTTGTAAAGGAACGCAAGCTCCTCATCATTCAGAGGTTTCAACGGACAATACGAACGTAGATTATCGAGCAGATGCTCCTTATAGGTCATACCGCTCAGAACCGTGAGTACTCCCGGATGCGTACCCGCATAACGGAAAGCCCACGAAGCCACACTCCTGTCCGGCTCCTTATGCTTCAGACGGGCCACAATATGATCGGGCACATTCGACAATCTTCCGCCCAGCAGAGGCTCCATAATAACAGCCGGAATTCCGCGTTTTTCAAGCTCACCGTAAAGATATTCGGCATCCGTGTTGCGCTCATTAACCTCCTTGGCATGTTTCCAGTCAACATAATTCAACTGAATCTGCACAAAATCCCATTTATACTTGTCATGCTGCGAAAGCAGATAATCAAACACCTTCACATCACCATGATACGAAAAACCGAGATTCCTGATGCGTCCCGCCTCACGCTCCGCAACCAGAAAATCGAGCATACCGTTGTCAATATATCGCTTTTCGAACTCGTCCATACCTCCGCCCATACCCACGGCATGGAGCAGCATATAATCTATATAGTCGGTCTGCAGCTCCTTCAGCGAATTGCGGTACATTGCAATTGAAGCCTCGCGGCTCCACGTCTGCGGAGCGAAATTCGACAGCTTGGTGGCTATGAAATAACTGTCGCGCGGATAACGAGCCAGCGCTATGCCGGTGGCATGCTCCGATTTTCCCTTGCAATATGCCGGCGATGTGTCAAAATAATTCACACCATGAGCTATAGCCGTATCCACCAAATCGTTCACAGCCTCCTGATCTATCTCATCTGCACCGTCGCGGGCGCTTTCACCGGCCAAAGTTGGCCAGCGCATGCAGCCATATCCCAGAACCGAAACCTTTTCGCCGGTTTTCGGATTGGTGCGGTAAGTCATCTTATCCTTAGGAATTTCCGAAACCGTGGAACTGTCCGATGCCACCTTTCTTGACGCCGATTCACATCCGCTCAATGCCAACCCGGCAACTCCGGCTCCAAGCCCGAGTCTTTTTAAAAATTCACGACGACTTATATTATTTCCCTTCATTTTCCTTTCCGATTTTTTATCTTCCTAATCCTCATTCAGTTATATGGTTCTGTGTCGCTCATGCCCCTCAACATAGATGGCACTGAACGGACGCGACGGACACAAATTCTCACACGCTCCGCAACCTATGCAGCGCTCAGTGTTGACAACCGGAATTTTTTTCGACTCCTCATTGCCGGCTTCCGACGGAACCATCGTAATGGCACCAACCGGACAATGACGGGCACAGTTGCCGCACTCCACACCATCGGTTAGCGGAATGCAGTTCTCCTTTACCCACACGGCATGGCCTATCTGAACCGACGACTTGTCTGCGCTGTCTATCCGGCATATAGCCCCCGTAGGACAAACCTCCGAACAACGCGTACATTCCGGACGGCAATATCCGCGCTCATACGATGACTCAGGCTGCATAAGCGAATCCAATTCAACCGACGGCCTCAGAACTCCGTTAGGGCACGCCGAAACACACAACTGACATGCCGTGCAGTGCCGGCGGAGATTGCTTATGCTCTTCGCTCCCGGAGGAACAATTTTCGTGTTTCTCGTCGGAATTTTCTTGTCTATTATCGTCGCCAGCCCACCGTCAACGGTTTTTTCCTGCGCATGCACAGCTGCAGCGACAGCCATTGTTGCACCCACGGCAATGAACTCCCTTCGCGAACCCCCTTCTCCAGTCAACTCCACATCCGCTTTATCCACCACCTTTACACTTCGGCGACGTCCATAGGTAATAGCACCCTTTTTGCATTTGCCAATACAGTCAAAGCACGCCACACAACGTGAGTAATCAATTTCATGCTCCTTGCTGTTTATGCACGCCGATTTGCAGTTTCGCGCACACAATCCGCAACTGTTGCACTTCGATGCATCAATCACCGGCTTGAACAGCGAATAACGTGAAAAGAATCCCAGCACCGTCCCAACCGGGCATATTGTGTTGCAATACGTACGTCCGTTGCGCCATGCCAGAAACGCAAGCACAACCAAAGTAACCGCAGCCACCCCAAGCACAAGCCCTCCGCGCAGCCACACATCAACCGTGTAAAACGCATAGCTTTCACGCGACTCAGCCCACGAGGCAAGCAAATTGTTTATCCACTGCCACACCGGAGCAATAAGACTCTGCGCTATACGCCCGTAGGCACTGTAAGGCGCAAGCAATGCGACAATCGCTCCCATGCCGAACACAATCGAAACAACCATCACGGCAAGCATCACGTAGCGAAGCACACTCTTTGCCGGCGAATAGGAATAGCGGTTCCTCCGGCTTCTCTTGCCAAGCCATGCGAAACCATCCTGCATTATGCCCAGCGGACAGATCACCGAACAGTAAACACGCCCCAGCAAAAGAGTCAGCAATATAAGTCCGCACACCATCACCAGATTCAACGACAGCAACGCCGGCAGGAACTGAATTTTGGCCATCCAGCCCAACCATCTATGAGCCAAGCCCGTAAAATCCACGAAAAGAAGTGTAACCATAACGATGCTCAGCACCGCCACACACTGTCTGATTCTCTTCAACATCCTGTCTGTTTATTTTAAATACAATAATGATTTGGTTTATCTCCGGCTCTTACACCACAACTCCCTCTGCAAAGATAATGAAAAATCGTAATGTTCAATTCCAAATAACATCACCGTTCTCATTCAACCCCATCAAAAATCCCCTGAAATGAATCACCTTACCTGTATATATGCCTTGTCAAACCCCATTTCTTCAACAGAATCACACCTAAAAGGGTAACAGCAATTGCTATCATGGCATCAAAAGCCGTAGATGTCACTAAACCCCAGTTTTTTAAAACGAACAGAACTACCGATGCAATAGCAATATGCCACAGATATATATCCATGGAATATGCCCTGCCCCAGTTTGCAATTCCGCCACCGAACCTACCTTTAACCGACAATCGCAGAAAAAACACAAAAACAGCCGTAGATAACGGAATAGTCATAAACACAATATCACCGAATTCGTTGGCGAACAAAGCATACAGAACCTCGGTTTCAACATAAACCCCCAGCAAACCGACACCCGCAACCATCATTATCGTTCCTTGCGACGGAAGTTTGTACTCATAACACCTTATCAACGTCCCTATCAACATAAACGGCAACGCAACCGTTAGCACATTCCTTGACAAGAATATATCATTGAAAACATATCTGCTGTCTATCGCAAAACTATAGCTGCCGAACAAAAAATTCAACGCCAACCCAATAGGTATCAGCCAGAAAATCCACCTTCCCGCCTTCAATGCCACACACACGGCTATAATAACTATAGCCTGCATAAGCGCTATCATATACCATAAATGCGCCCGTGGCTCGTCACCTATCATAACCAAATGAAACCAATACTCAAAACTCAGCAAATCCGGATACTCCTCCCCCTTCACATAGGCCGACAGAACAGACAGACCCAGATAGACAGCACACGCAACCAATTCGAGCCTGAACACCTTTTTAAACATCTTTTTCAACCGGTCCCTCCTTATATGACCCGACGCATCAGGCAGAAAATAACCGGTAATCATAAAGAAAACAGGCACCGCCATGCGAGCCACCGGTAGCAGAAACTCCCTTATGCCCGAATCGAAATGAATCTGCACCACAAACAAAGCGCACAGAAACTTAAGGATTTGCAAACCCAAAATCTCCCTGTCCCCACGGTAATACAAATTCTGCGAACCGATATGTTTCCTTGTCATCATCCCTGCAAATATACACAATTCTCTCCTCACACCATCCATCTCCATATTCCGAATAGAAGATATTGTTACGAATTGACTATCCAATAAGCTGAATAGAACAAATCAGTCAATAAGGACTGATGAACGTAATCATGCGCTAAATTGTTTAACCTAAAAAAGATAGACTATGGCAGATATAACTCCTGACTCAATTGTGCCTTCTCCGGCAATCCCAGCTAATGGCGATTTGTTTTACATTGCCGGCTCCCATGGCAAATTGGCGGCCCGGATATCGCTCCCTTCAATGCAGGCGGGAGAAAAAGTCCCTATGGTAATCTTTTCGCACGGCTTTGGCGGAGATATGACCTTTCATTTATTTGAACCACTGTTGAAAAACCTTAATCAAATGGGAGTAGGTGTTCTCCGGTTTGATTTCAATGGATGTGGCCAAAGTGATGGAAAATTTGAGGATATGACAGTGCCAAATGAAATCGATGATTTGATTAACGTGATAGCATACCTCAGGCAATTATCGGTTACTAAAAATATATCATTGTTAGGGCATTCCCAAGGTGGAGTAGTGACATCGATGACAAGCGGACTATGCGGATTTCCTCAGATTATAAGTGAAGTGTTATTATCAGCAGCTGCAGTATTGCGCGATGATGCATTGCGCGGAATGACTCATGGGGGACACTTTGATCCCTGGCATCTCGATCAGGAATCGTATCCTGTAAGCGGAGGACATTCGATAGGACGACCCTATATTGAGACCGCTAAGAATCTCTCAATATATGAAACTGCCGAGAAATATTCGGGACCGGCATTAGTGATAAATGGCATGGCGGATGTTGTAGTACCTTATACTTATGCAGAACGATACCACAAGGTATTGAAAAATAGCAGACTTGAACTAATTCCTGGAGAAAATCACACCTACAATTACAGTCCCGAATATGTAATAGATGTTGTCACCGATTGGCTGAAAAACCAACTTTTGACGAATAGCTAAATTCCTCCTCTTATTCTACAGACTGAGAAACCTCTTGATAACCCCTGCATGTCTCCCTTCCCGCATAACACACCCTCTGATTACAATATATTGATTAAAAACGACTTGTAGGGACGCTGCCTTCGGCACGTCCATCCCTGCATGGCTTTCCCGGCACGCATTATTCCGAAGCCGCACCAACCAGGCCAACTGAGGAAACCCCGGAGAGGCTCAAACTCTTGACCCAATGCCTGAAAAAAATAGGCAAGGTGAGTCATTTGCTCTACCAACTGAGATGCGGAGCCTTTTCACCCCACTTCTACTCACGTCTCAAAAAACAAAAAGGAACTGCTTCCGCAATTCCTTTCTGTGACCCCGGAGAGGCTCA
>CAZMAO010000041.1:0-11908 GCA_964564465.1 uncultured Bacteroides sp. | reverse complement strand
CCCGACCCTCTGCTTGTAAGGCAGATGCTCTGAACCAGCTGAGCTAAGCACCCGTAGGTTAATGGCTTTTGCGCGGAGCGGATTATATAGTGTGCGGCCTCTGCCGCCTATTGGTGGGTGCTGAGGGATTCGAACCCCCGACCCTCTGCTTGTAAGGCAGATGCTCTGAACCAGCTGAGCTAAGCACCCGTGCCTCCTTGCAAAAGCGATGCAAAGTTAAGCATTATTTTCCACCCACCAAATTTTTTCCATATTTTTTTCACTTATCCCTATTTTTCGCCCTTATCATCCTAACCGGCAAACAATCAAAAACCGATATTTTCAAAATATTTTCCTAACTTTGCAAATAGTTATGATTGAAGCAAAAGGCATTATTAAAAGTTTCGACGGCCTTCAGGTGCTGAAAGGAGTTGACATCACAATCAATTCCGGCGAAATCGTGTCGATTGTCGGGCCGAGCGGAGCAGGAAAAACAACCCTTCTGCAAATAATCGGCTCCCTCGATCGTCCCGACAGCGGTTCGGTTCACTACAACGACACCGACATTTTTTCGTTGCCCGACCGCCAGCTGGCACGTTTCAGAAACAGAAACATCGGATTCATTTTCCAGTTCCACCAGCTGCTTCCCGAATTTACGATGATTGAAAACGTAGCCATGCCGGCACTGATAGGCGGCGCGGACCGCAACTCGGCATTCCGTCGCGCAATGGAGCTGATAACATTCCTTGGGCTTAAGGAACGGGCCAATCACAAACCCGCACAACTCTCAGGTGGCGAACGGCAACGCGCAGCCGTAGCAAGAGCTCTTGTCAACAGCCCGCAGATTGTGCTTGCCGACGAGCCATCCGGCAGCCTCGACTCACGCAACCGCGACGAACTCCACTCGCTGTTCTTCGACCTCCGAAACCGGTTCGGCCACACTTTCGTAATCGTCACGCACGACCAACAGCTCGCCGGCCGAGCCGACCGATGCATAGCCATGCTCGACGGAACCATACACCAAATCACTTCAAACAGCTAAAAATTAACAAACACATTATAACTACTTAACATGAAACGTATTTCTTCCGCAATTGCAGTTCTGCTGGCAGCATTGCCTCTGCTTTTTGCCTCCTGTTCCGACGACAATAAACCTGCAACAAACGTAATGCAGAATTTCACAACTTATATGGGCAAAATAGGTTCCGCAACGGAATTTCAATACACCACAACCGGCGACGCACAGCGCCTCGTAACACTTTCGGCTCACCTCGAATCAACCCAGCAGGCAGCACTCGACTCGCTCTGCAAAATCGGCCAACGCGTGTTCATAACCTACACCTTCGACGGACAAGGAATCTATGGCTACAGCGGCGACATAAACGTATTGCAGATTTCACAATGCTACACCGACACCGTCTCCGCAGTCCCCGCCGCCGAACTCCCCTCCACCCTCTCCGGCTATTCAACAATCTCAGCCACTCGTTCAGGCAATTACATAGACCTCATGTTCTCATCATCTAAAGAAAAGAGCCGTTCATTCCGCATAGTCGTTTCCGAGGAAACTGAAAACGACCCTATGCCCGATGTTTACGTCTCAACTGTCGTAACCAAGCCCGAGCCAACCTACGACGTGCGCCAGTACGCATCATTCTACATGCAGCCACTCTTCTCCAAACCGGGCATACAGGGAATAAAACTCCATGTTGCCAACGACCAGAATCCCTACCAGACAGTCTTTGAAATCAAACTATAAAACATAATTTTCAACCATGGCACAACAGAACAAGCCTCAGGAACTCCAGTTCAACCTTTCGCCTGAAGTGGCAAAAGGCATATACTCCAACTTCGCGGTTATCTCACACACGCCACACGAACTTTATCTTGATTTCATTCAGATTGCCCCGAACATGCCCCATGCAAACGTGCAGGCCCGTGTGATAATGACCCCTGAAAATGCAAAGAACCTGCTCGGAGCACTGGCCGACAACATACGCAAATATGAAGAGACCTTCGGCCCGATAGTTCCTAAACAGCCACGCCAGAAAAACAACGGCGGACACACCCCAAACCCATTTATTAACGGCGGACAGGCTTAAAACCTGACCTCTATTCCCTATGCAATGATAAAGCCTAACAATCTCACAATATACAATTCCTTGTCGCGAAACAAGGAAACATTCCGTCCAATCGTGCCGGAACGTGTCGGCATGTACGTATGCGGCCCCACTGTCTATGGCGACGGCCACCTCGGACACGCACGTCCGGCAATAACATTCGACGTGCTTTACCGTTACCTCACTCATCTTGGCTACAAAGTGCGCTACGTACGCAATATAACCGATGTCGGACATCTCGAGCACGATGCCGATGAGGGTGAGGATAAAATCGCGAAAAAAGCACGTCTCGAACAGCTTGAGCCAATGGAAGTGGTGCAACACTACCTCAACCGCTATCATGCTGCGATGGACAAACTCAACGTGCTGCCCCCGTCAATCGAACCACATGCTTCAGGCCATATCATTGAACAGATTCTCTATATCCAGAAAATCCTCGACGCCGGCTTCGCCTATGTCAGCAACGGTTCCGTTTACTTTGACGTCCCCAAATATAACGCCGCTCATAACTACGGTGTGCTGTCGGGCAGAAACATCGATGAACTGCTCGCAACCACCCGCTCGCTCGACGGACAGGAAGAGAAACACAATCCGGCCGACTTCGCCCTATGGAAAAAAGCACAGCCCGAGCACATAATGCGCTGGCCTTCACCCTGGAGCGACGGTTTCCCCGGATGGCATCTCGAATGCTCTACGATGGGTGAGAAATATCTCGGCGAACAGTTTGACATTCACGGCGGAGGAATGGACCTTAAATTCCCGCACCACGAATGCGAAATTGCTCAGAGCGTAGCTCATAACGGACACCCCACCGTCAACTACTGGATGCATAACAACATGATAACCATCAACGGAACGAAGATGGGAAAATCATTGGGCAACTTCATAACCCTCGACGAATTCTTCAATGGGTCACACCCGCTTCTGCAGCAGGCTTACTCTCCCATGACCATACGCTTCTTCATTCTTCAGGCCCACTACCGCGGAACCGTCGACTTCAGCAACGAAGCTTTGCAGGCGGCAGAAAAAGCGCTGAACCGAATGCTCGAAGGCTACAAACGGTTAGGCCAGCTCAAAGCCTCCGACACAAGCACAGTCGATGTCGCTTCGCTGGCTGTCAAATGTCAGGAAGCAATGGACGACGACCTGAACACTCCGGTTCTGCTTTCGCACCTGTTCGACGCATGTTCTCTCATAAACCGCATAAACGACGGCTCGGAAAAAGCGACACAGGCCGACATCGATGCACTGAAAGAACTGTTCGACACTTATCTGGTTAACATTCTCGGCATCCGCACATCTATCGCAGGCGCCGACGCCGGACAACAGACATTGAAGCCTTTTGAAGATGCCGTTGATCTCCTTCTGCAGATTCGTGCCGAAGCAAAAAGCAAAAAAGACTGGGCAACAAGCGATCTCATCCGCAACCGACTTGCTGAAATAGGATTCTCCGTCAAGGACACCAAAGACGGCGTTGAATGGTCAGTAAAATAACCCTGAAATCATTAGCCCCCCACCTTGCGCTCCTTGCCGCAAATCTTTGCTGGGGCATGATGTCGCCGGTCACCAAAAGCATAATGCTCGACGGTGACCTCGGCGCTCTTCCGCTCACCGCCATCCGTATAGGTGGCGGTGCCGTTCTTTTCTGCCTTTTAGCACTTATTCTTCCATCATCAGTTGCACCCCGCGAAAAAATCAGGCGCGCCGACATGCTACCGATATTTCTGGCTTCCATTCTGATTATCAGTGCGAATCAGGGACTCTACATACTTGGCATAGCCTACACTAACCCCATCGACTCCGCGGTGATGTGCTCGCTCACACCCATGCTCACAATGCTGCTGGCTGCAATCCTACTGCATTTTCCCGTAACCCCCGCAAAAGCGGGCGGCGTACTTATGGGGCTTGCCGGTGTAACTATTCTTATAAAAACCGATGCAACACCAGCCGCACAGGCTCCGAACGTGCTGCTCGGCGACACACTTTGTCTGGGCGCACAACTCTGTGCCGCACTCTACTATGTGTTGTTCCGCGGATTGATACAACGCTATCACCCTTTCACCCTTATGAAATGGATGTTTATTTTCAGCGCCGTTACATTTGTACCGTTCTGCATTCCGCATCTCCTTAAAATTAGCTTCTCGTCACTCTCTGCCTCTACATGGCTCGGAATCGCCTACATAATAATCTTTGCAACCGTACTTGCATATCTTACACTCCCTTACGCTCAGCGGTCGCTCAAACCCACCTCCGTCAGCATCTACAACTACCTGCAGCCGGTTGTTGCCGCAGTTATGGCCGTTGCATTAGGCGTAGGAACACTCGACTGGCTTAAATGTGCGGCAATGACACTCATTTTCATGGGTGTGTACTTCGTCAACGCCCTCAACAAGCAAAAAACTACCTGAAATGGTAAGTAATGGTGCCGGTCTGTGCTGCCGGTGCATCAAGACTCACTGAAAATTGCGATTTCATGGCAGCCTGCTCGCAACTCTGTCGGGCGGCAAGCAGCGATGCCACCGCACCGGTTCCTGAAACATAATCAGCCCTTATCACCTTACCCTGCCTGTCAACCCTTACTCTCACCGTAATGGTACCTGTGGCGCGTCCGTTAGGCTTACTCCAGTGTTCAAGTGTCCGCCCTCCGAGCGATGCATTCGCAACGCCGGTGGTCGAAGTGGAATTTCCCCCGTCGCTTTCAGGCGTGCCGTTCGCATTTCCTCCGGCCGTATTTCCCCCGAAATTAACACGATTGCTTATGTTGCGCGATGTTTCCTGTTCGCGTCTGGCACGCTCGGCGGCCTCGATTTCAGCCTTTGTCGGCCCTTTAGGTTCAGGGATAGGCTTGGCAACAGTCATTGACGACTGACTCTCTGTCGAAACCAAATCCTCCGCCTTCGCAACCGCCTTGCCGGCATTCTCATTTGTATATGCATCGACAGCAGGCGCACTCTCCGCTACAGTTGATGCCTCGTCAGGTTGCTCAACCTGCTCCACACTGCCCGTCGCCACAAACTCATCGGCAAACAGAATCTCCGATGAATCAACCGGAGGCCACTCACGCATACCCGACTCGGCACTTGAATAACGCAGATTCATGCATGTGAGAAACAACACCACTCCCAAACACAGAAGCAACGTAACTATTGCGGCTATTATGCGTGGTTTATTGTTCTCCATCAGCATCAGCAGCGGCATCTAGCCGGGCCGACGAGGGCGCCGGCTTGGTTGCAAGAACCATTTTCAAATTATTCTTGGCCCCGAGATCGAGAACTTCCACCAAACGGCCGTAAGTAACTTCCTCATCTGCATAAACAGCAATCACACCTTCCGGATTCTGCTGCTGCGACATAACAAGAAAATCAAGCAACTGCTGCATGTCAGCTATCGGCCTGGGCTCCTCATCCTGAGGCGATGACGCATAAACCGCCATCTGCTTGTCAATATATATGCGCGTCGACGGTTTTATTGCCGTCTGTTCGGAACTCTGCGGTAGGTTAAGTTCCAAAGCCGTGGGGAAAACGAATGTGCTCGTAACCATAAAAAATATAAGCAACAGGAAAATAACGTCGGTCATCGACGCCATCGAGAACATCGCGTTAACCTCAAAATTTTTTTTCAGAGCCATAAACTGCCTATTTTTCCTTTATGCGGGTTCATTCAGAAGATCCATGAATTCCATGGTCTTGTTTTCAAGCTTGGCCATAACGCCGTTTATACGGGCCACCAGATAATTGTATCCGAACATAGCTACGATTCCCACAATCAGACCGGCAACAGTTGTTACCAAAGCCTCATAGATGCCGCCTGCAAGCACATCGATGTTAGCCGACGATCCGGCGCTCGCAAGATTGTAGAACGCCTGCACCATGCCTATTACCGTTCCGAGGAATCCCAGCATCGGAGCACCGGCTGCCGTTGTGGCAAGCCACGACAAACCGCGCCCGAGAGCCGCAACCTCAAGATTTCCCGTGTTTTCTATCGCAACAAGCACATCGTTCATCGGACGTCCGATCCGGCTTATACCCTTTTCTATCAGACGCGACGCAGGAGTTCCGGTGCGACGGCACAGGTTCAGCGCGCTCTCTATCTCCCCGTCGTGAATATAATCGCGGATTCGGTCCATGAATGTCGCATCGTCACCGGCGGCTGCGCGACGGATAACAATTGCACGCTCCACAAAAATAAATATACTTATCAGTGCCAGCGCAGCAAGAACAATCATTATAAAACCGCCCTGAACACAAAGGTCCCATACCGACATGGACTTCACCACCGGCTCGGCCGCATTTGCAACCTGTCCGACAACCGACACCGTCTCCGCAGCCGTCTCAACAACACTGCTGTCAGGAGTAATTAAACTTAAAATCATTTGAAATGCAATGGTTTATTGTTTACTCTCTATTTCTTCAAACACTCCTTATATCTCTTTATGGTTTCCTCTATGCCCAGATACAACGCATCGGCAATAATGGCATGGCCAATAGAAACCTCATTCAGATAGGGCATCTTCTCGCTGAAGAACCCCAGATTCTGTAAATTCAGGTCATGACCCGCGTTCACTCCGAGGCCACAGCCATGCGCAACCTTGCTCGCTTCCACAAACGGAGCCACAGCAGCTTCGCAATCGGAAGCATACGCATCCGCGTAAGGCTTGGTGTAGAGCTCTATTCGGTCGGCACCCGCGCGAGCCGCCCCCTTAATCGCCTCGGCATCTGTTTCCACAAACACCGATGAACGGATACCTGCCTCACGCAACCGGTCGATCACATCAGCCAGAAACTCCTGGTTCGCAACCGTATCCCACCCCCCGTGCGATGTCAGATCGCCGGGAGCATCAGGCACAAGCGTAACCTGCTCGGGTTTAACCTTAAGCACAAGATCCATAAAATCCGGCGACGGATAACCCTCTATATTGAACTCGGTCTTTACAAGCGGGCGCAAAGCAACCACGTCCGAACGCTTTATATGACGCTCATCGGGACGCGGATGAACCGTTATGCCGTTCGCTCCGAATCGCTCGCAGTCAATAGCGAACTGCTCCACATCGGGCATGTTTTCACCACGCGCATTCCGCAGCGTGGCCACTTTGTTTATATTAACACTGAGGTTGGTCATTTATTCCGGGAATATTGCTAAATTTGCACATGCGGCTCATTCCGGCAAAGGGAAGCCGCGCATTCTGTTGCAAATTTACCAAGTTTTATCCTAAACTGAAACTATTGTCAGTAAATAATAACATAACATCCCTAAATAAGGATTTACACAGCGAGGATTTTCTGTTTCCTCCGCTCGACGATTATATTGAACTCAGCGTGGTGTGCGAGCCTTCGCATTTCAGTGCCTCCCGCATTGCGCGTGCCATCGAGGACTGTGGCGCGCATCTGCTGAACATGAACGTAACATCCTCACCCTCAACACGCGGAGCCATAACAATTCTGCTTAGAGCCGGCATGCGCAACCCCGATGCAGCCATAAATTCGCTCGAACGCTACGGCTACCGGGTTGTCGCCGTGCACACACCGTTCCTTGCAGCCGACAATTCCCTGACCGAACGCATAAACGACCTTCTAACACGCCTCAACGTATGAAAGTAGCCATCTTCGGAAGCCGCCATCAGGACCGGCATCTGCAGCATCTGCAACAGTTTCTCAGTTCACTCGCTTCGGCACGCCCCGAGCTCACCCTGTTAATGGAGGAACGCCTCTACAACTACATTCATCCGAAAATCAGCGTACCCGAATCGATTGTTGCATTCACACGGCTCGACGAACCACCTGCGCTTGCACTGAGCATAGGCGGAGACGGCACGTTTCTGCGCGTGGCTAAAATCATCGGACGCTTCCAGACCCCCATAATGGGAATCAACACCGGACATCTCGGCTATCTTTCCGCAGCGACAATCGACGAAGGCGATGCACTTGTAGCCGACATAATCGCCGGAAACTACAAGGTTGAACCACGCTCGTTGCTGAAAATACAGTCTGACGCGCCCGAACTACGCGGAGCCCGCTTCGCCCTCAACGAGCTGGCCATTCTGCGCCGCGACACCGCATCAATGATAAACGTATCCGCCGATTTCTGCGGTCAGCCCCTTGCCGAATACCGTGGCGACGGACTGATTGTCTCCACACCGACAGGTTCCACCGGCTACAACCTTTCGGTGGGAGGTCCCATAATTGCCCCCGATGCACCCTGCTGGGTGGTGGCGCCCATTGCTCCGCACGCCCTTAACATGCGTCCGCTTGTGCTTTCCGACCGCAATGCCTGCATAACCCTGCGCTGTCAGGCTCGTTCCGAAACATTCATGCTAAGTCTCGACGGCAAGGACACCGTTATGCCCATCAATGCGGAGCTCACCGTAACCCGCGCTCCCTGGCATGTGAATCTGGTTCATCGAAACCAACAGAACTTCGTTTCTACAATCCGGAACAAACTTGGCTGGAATTCCTGAACACCCCGATGTGGAAATACGCATGAATCCCCGCGCCCGGAACTTCATCCTTCGCAGCGCGGCAGGCGGTTATCGCCTAACCGTGCCCGCCGGTGCCTCACGGGCCAAAATAATCGAGGCACTTGAAAATCTGATACCCAGACTCAACCGGAAACTTGCACGGAAAAACAACAGTTCCTCTTATTTTGCCGGACAGACAATCGAATTTCACGGATATAAAATAACCATTTCACACAATCCCGACTCCGAGAACCGAATCATTTCAAGCCAGATATCCGACAAGTCGTTCCTCATCACCGTTGGCTGCAATCTCAAGATAGAATCACCGGCTATCACAAAACGTATAAGCGCCCACATGCTTAACATCCTCTCGTTCGTGGCTCACAAGACCCTTCCGGAAATCGCAGCCGCCACTGCGGCAAAACTGGGTATTTCGCCAACCGCATGGAAAGTGACAAAAGCCCTGCACCGAAACGGTTCATGCACACCCTCCGGCTCCATAAATCTCTCCTGCACACTTATGCTCATGCCCCTCGAGCTGATTCAATTCGTAGTCTGCCACGAACTCGCTCATCTCACCCACTTCAACCATTCACCGAAATTCCACATGCTTTGCGACGACTACTGCCGGAAAATAACCGCTCTCAGCGAATTACAGCTCAAAAGCCGCATGAAATCATTCCGGTTGCCTATTCCACGCTGACCGGAACCAAATTTTACAAAAAAATATCATAATTTTTTGTAACTTATTAATTTTGATTATATTTGCGATTGATATAGCCACTCGCAGGCCACCGCTGCATGCAACTTCCGGTCGAAAACCAATTTTTATTCATAATAATTCAAACTTTCATCATGAAACATTTAAACAAACTCGTTCTCGGCGTAATCGCCGCATTCGCTTTGACAGCTTGCTCAGGTGGCTCATCTTCGAAATCCGACATTTTCGGCAACGTTCCCGAACTTCTTGAAAAATACAGAGCTGAAAAAGCTGCACTAAAGGAGAAAGGTGAAAACATCAAGACCCAGGAGGAAAAAGCAAAACTAATTGAAGAATCTAAAAAAGTAGATGAGGAATACGCTGAAAAAATTGAAAAAGCCTCAATAGAACTCGACGGCAAAACACTCGATGTAACCGGCGAAAACATTGAAATCACCTCCCCCATGACTCTCAACTTCGACGGATGGTCCAGCAAACGCTCGTTAACCCCGCAGTTTAAAGTAACTGGCGAAGCTAAAACCACAACAGAATTCACTTTAGAAAAACAGGTATTCTCCACCAAGTGCCCCGTGCTTCTTCTCGGCATCGATGCAGAAGGAAATGAAGTTTTCCACCTCACTACAGGCACCATCGACGTAAACACTGAAAACGGCACGACAACCGTTGCGGCCGGAACTCCCGTTGAATTCTCTAAAATCAGCGTTAATCCCGAATACTTAGAGGGATACCAAACCGCCAAGACTCTGAAGCTTGTGGTTCGTCCCCTTTGGTAAACTTTTCACTTCAACAACATTGGCTCCGGACTTCAACAGGTGCCGGAGCCTTTATAATTCTATTTAATTATGAATGAATTGATAGCTTTCGTAGAAAAGAACAAGCGCACGGTCCTTATTGCGCTCGCAGTTCTCATGTTTCTGTTTTTCGCATTCTTCCCCGTTTGCGATGTGTTAGGTAAAGCCAAAATGAACGGCTTCCAGGTTATCTTCAAAGGCAAAGGAATCGGATTCGCACGCGTAATCAGCATACTTATGCTTCTCGTTCCGGTGTTCATCGCTCTGCTTCAGCTCAACATTCTTACCGCTGCACAAAAAAACATTGACGTTATCTGCTTCAGCGCTGCCGTTGTTCTCTTCCTCATCTTCGCCCTGGTCCTACCCCAAGGCATTGCAATTGCTTCCGGCGCATATCTCTATCTGTTTGCTTCGGTTATCGGCATAGCCGTTACCTATCTCCCCAAACTCGCAGCAAAGCAATAATCCCGCTTCACTGTGCTAAAAAAGCGCAAGTCAAAACTTTGGCTCTGGATACTCACTCCGCCGGCAATCGTTCTCCTTATTATCGGAATCTGGATTCTGACGGTGTTCATCCGGCGTCCCAGATATCTTGAACCTGACACTGCCGACTGGCAGACGGGACAGATTTTTTTCAGCGTAGGCGACTCTTGGAAAAGTGTCGCCGTACGCTCCTTTACCGGTGCGCGCGATTTCTCATTCACCGATTCCACACCCTCGCACTGCGGAATCGTGCTCCGTGAACCCGATGGCCTGCGCCTTGTGCATGAATCAACTTCAGCCCGACACATTGTCGCTGAATCACCAAAGGAATACCTTGAGAAAAACGGATCATACTGCCTCTACACGCTCCCGGCGCCTTGTCCGCTCGACACCAACAGGCTGCGGCGCGACATCTATAAGCTGCAACAGGAAAACACGCCCTTCGACTTTAACTTCGACCACAACGACTCCACCTCGCTCTACTGTTCCGAACTCGTCGTCACACTGCTTGAAAAGAACGGCTGCATGAAAATTTCATCCCTCCGGAGCAACAACTACATCTATCCGCAGGATCTCCTCAACAAATGTCTGGAACTCGACAAATCGGAGAACTGAAATAAGAAGCGGCAGCCTGAAATCAGACCACCGCTTCATTTTTTCTAAATTCCTTGTTTTTATTTCTGCTGCTCCTTAAGCAAATCGCGGATTTCAGTTAACAGAACCTCCTCCTGCGTGGGTTCGGGAGCGGGCGCAGGCTCGGCAGCTGCCTCAGCCTCATTCTTCTTGCGCATGTTGCTTATGAACTTTATCATTACGAATATGCAGAACGCAACAATCAGGAAATCGACAATTGTCTGAATCCATGTGCCCCAGTTCATTGTAACCTCAGGCTTTATAACCTCCTGTCCGTCCATAACAGCCTTTTGAATAACCCACTTATAGTCAGTAAAATTCATTCCGCCGGTGGCAACTCCGACAAGCGGCATAATAATATCGTCGACAAGCGAACTTACAATTTTTCCGAACGCAGCACCAATAATTACACCGACAGCCATGTCGATTACGTTGCCCTTCATGGCAAACTCCTTGAATTCTTTAAATAAAGCCATATTTCAATATTATTAAAGTGATTTTACTCTTTTAAACACCAATAGTTAACAATTGTTTATTCAAACTTGATTTTTATGCCGCTAAAATAATAAACAGATTATATTTATTGAAAAAAAAGTATTATTTTTGTGGCGAAATTTAACCTGAATCCACATCTTGGTTTAAAGCTAAAACTTATAACCCAATATATTTTTAAGTATTATGACAAAAATAGGTATTAATGGCTTCGGCCGCATCGGACGTTTCGTGTTCC
>CAZMAO010000040.1:0-12813 GCA_964564465.1 uncultured Bacteroides sp. | reverse complement strand
GATAATTGTGTATTTGAAGCTTAAGGGTAGTCGTGAGACTGTCCTTTTGTTTTTTATCATATCTCCCGCCTGAATCAGCAACAGCTTGTTTTGTCGTTTATAAACATTTTAACCTTAACATATTTTTAACCTGTCAGAAAACCTAAACCGTTCCGACGTTAACATTTCATACACATTTTTCACCCATTTGTGCAATTTTGCAAAAAACCGCATTTAATCTGACATTTCAACGATTTACATGCCAAATCTTATCGTAATATTTTAAATTTGTTAATCCGGTTAGTTAACGTATTTCTTACACTAATTCGAATTTAGCATTAACAATATTTAACTAATCACCTACCTTTAAATAATATTCTTTCAGTACTTTTGTCGCACCTGAAAACATTTGAAATTGAGATTTCAACACATTTTTTTCGTCAATTAAGCACCATCAGGTGCCTGATTGGCACTTATTCACATAAAAACGCTTATTATTTATAACCAATCTATATTTATTAACCAAGTGCCATGAACGTATGAATTTGAGTTTCATGAAAACAAAGTATGCTGTGCTGGCATGTGCACTGATGTGCACACCCATGCTTTTTGCACAAAGCAACAACGCTCCTGCCACAACTAATGCCGCTGCATCTGCCAAAACGGCGATGGGTACTGTTGTCGACAAGGACGGCGAACCGCTGATAGGTGTATCAGTGGCTATCAAAGGTGGCCCCGTTGTCGGTATAACCAACATCGACGGTCAGTTCAACGTAAAGGCTTCCAAAGGCCAAGTTCTAACAATTACGCACATCGGCTTCAAGCCTATGGAAGTAACCGTAACAGGCGAACCCCTGCAAGTGGTTATGACCGACGATGCCGTTGCTCTCAACGAAGTCGTTGTAACGGCTCTTGGCATCAAAAAGGAAGCCAAGTCGCTTAGCTACAACGTGCAGAAGGTCGACAACGACCAGATCACACGAGTTGCCGATGCCAACTTCGTTAACAACCTCGCCGGTAAGGTTGCCGGTGTAACCATCAACTCCGCAGCTTCCGGAGTAGGTGGCGGTTCGCGCGTTGTTATGCGTGGTGCAAAATCAATTTCCGGCAACAACAACGCCCTCTATGTTATCGACGGCATACCGATGCTCGACATGAGCCGTGCCGCAACTCAGCCCGAAGGCGCTTTCGAAGGTGCTGCACAGTCAGGTGATCCCCTCTCGGCAATCAACCCCGCCGACATCGAGTCGATCTCCGTACTCTCCGGCCCCTCCGCTGCCGCACTCTACGGCTCGGCTGCTGCAAACGGTGTTGTTATGGTTACGACAAAAAAAGGTGCCGAAGGCCAGACTCAGGTAACAATCTCAAACAACACAACCTTCTCGCGCGCCGTTTCTCTTCCCAAATGGCAGAACACCTATGGAACTTCCGAAACCGGCAGCTACCTCTCATGGGGTTCCAAACTCGCAACTCCCAACACCTGGGACATACCCGATTTCTTCCAGACCGGTTACAATGTGACGAACAGTGCTTCTCTCACAACCGGAACTGCCAAGAACCAGACTTATCTGTCAATCGGAACAACCAACGCACAGGGCGTTATCCATAACAACGACTACTCTCGCTACAACGCTACAGTGCGCAACACCTCTAAAATGGCTAACGACAAACTCACCATGGACCTCAGCTTCATGATTAGCCAGATCAACGAGAAAAACATGACCAGCCAGGGTCTCTACTATAACCCCCTCGTGCCCATCTACCTCTTCCCTGCGGGTGAAGACTTCAGCAAGATGGCCATTTACGAGCGTTACAACGCCGGACGTGGAATCATGGACGAATACTTCCCTTACTCTTCCACAATGGCTCTCATGAACCCCTACTGGATTACCGAAAACATTGCAATGCCGAACAAAAAGAACCGCTACAGCGCTTCCGCTCAGTTCCGCTACGATTTCAACGACTGGATCAACGTTACCGCACGCGCCAAAATTGACCGCGACAACGAAACACGCGAACGCAAAATGGATGCCGGTACCAACACTCAGTACGCTTCTAAATTCGGTTACTATTCAAAAGAAAACATCTCAAACCAGCAGGTTTACGGTGAGATACTTGCTTCTATAAACAAATATTTCGCCGACCGCACCTGGAACCTCACCGCAAACATCGGTGCTAACTTTGAAAACACCGACTATCAGAACGACTGGTTCGGCGGACAACTCAAAACCGTTGCAAACCTCTTCACCTGGGCCAACGTTGACTTTGCAGGACGCGATCTCGCAAAACAGGATGGTTTCCATCTTAAGAAACGCGCCATCTTCGGAACTGCACAGCTTGGCTACAAATCAATGGCTTACCTCGACCTCTCCGCCCGTAACGACTGGAGTTCCACATTCAAGGGCACTCAAACCAACTCGTTCTTCTACCCCTCTGTAGGTCTTTCTGGAATCCTGACCGACATATTCAACATTCAGAGCCGAATCCTCAACTTCGCCAAAGTACGCGTAAGCTACTCTGAAGTAGGTAACGCTCCTGAAGTGTTCATCGCCATTCCTACCTACGACATCAAGGACGGTGCTGTTGTTACCGTTACACGTCGACCCAACAGCAACCTCAAGCCCGAACGCACCAAAGCTTGGGAAGCCGGCTTGAACCTCGCCATGTTCGACAACCGCTTCCGTCTCGATGCTACATTCTACAAATCGAGCACTTACAACCAGTTCTTCGAGCGCCAGCTGGCTTCTTCAACAGGTTATACCTCTGAAATTTTCAACGGCGGTCGTGTCGACAACCGCGGTCTCGAACTCACAGCCCGCTACAGCGATAAATTCGGCCCGCTCGAATGGAGCACATATCTCACCTACTCGATAAACCGCAACAAGGTTAAGGAGCTCGCCCCCGACTATGTTGACCCCGTTACAGGCGAACCCGCTCCCCTCACCGAAATGATCATGGCATCCACTTCAATGTATCAGACTCGCGTCACACAGGGCGGTTCAATCGGCGACATCTATGTCAACACTCTCCGCACCGACGAACACGGCGCAATCTATGTTCACCCCAACGACCAGACCGTAGTTACCGAACCGGGCAACTTCATCTGTGTTGGCAACGCTTCTCCGAAATACAACATCGGCTGGGGCAATGACCTCCACTTCAAAGGTTTCAACCTCGGCTTCCTCGTAACTGCACGTGTCGGTGGCGTAGGCGTAAGCCAGACTCAGGCCGTCATGGACTACTACGGAGCATCACAGGAATCTGCAAACGCCCGCGACAACGGCGGTGTTCTGGTTAACGGCCGTCCAATCCCCGCACAGGACTTCTATCAGAAAGTCGGCTCTCCCGGTCAGAGCGGCGGTATCGGTTCCTGGTACGTTTACTCTGCAACTAACGTTCGCCTCAGCGAACTCACCTTCGGCTACGACTTCCCCGTTCAGAAATGGGGCAGCTTCCTCAAGGGTCTCAATGTGTCATTCATTGGCAAAAACCTGTTCTTCTTCTACAAGAAGGCTCCTTACGACCCCGAACTCACCGCTTCTACCGGCACCTACATGCAGGGTATCGACAACTTCATGAGTCCCAGCCTGCGCAACCTCGGTTTCTCGGTTAAAGTTCAATTTTAATTAACCTGTTATTGTTAAAATCATGAAATATACCAAAATATTTTCGGTTGCCGCAATCAGCTTGGCCATGATGTGCTCCTCTTGCATCGACGACAAGGACAACATCAACCCCAACGGCGTAACAGAAAACATGATGGCTGTCGACAACCTGAAGTCGGGCGCTTTCATCCAGCAGATGGAAACACGCGTAATTCTGGTTGCTCTCGGCGGCAAACTCAGCTCTGACTATCAGATTTCCCGCAACCTGTCACACGACCTTTTCGCCGGTTACGCCGGTTCGACTCTCGGCAACCTGACCTCACACCAGCAGTATATCTGGGTTGACGGTTGGATCAACAGCACTTTCAATGAAGCCTACACCGGCATAATGATGCCCTGGCGTGAAGTCAGCAAGCTCGCAACCGAACAGGGTCGCGACGATGTGCTCGCCATTGCCAACATAATCAAAGTTGCAGGCATGGCACCTATCACCGACACATTCGGTCCTATCCCCTACATCAACTACGGAACTTCACAGGACTATGATTCTCAGGAAGCTGTCTACAACAAGTTCTTCGAGGAACTCGGCGACGCTATCGACGTCCTCACTTCCTATCACGTTGCCGGAAGCACCGAAATTCTCGGCGACTACGACATCGTCTATGGCGGCAACGTAGAAAAATGGATCAAATTCGCAAACACCCTCCGTCTGCGTCTTGCCCTCCGTGTTGTTTATGCCGATGCTCAGCTCGCCCGTGCGCAGGCTGAAAAATCAATCAACAACAGCTACGGTTTCGTTGAAAACAGTGACCAGCGCGCCACTCTCGACTGCAACATCATGCAATATGAGAATCCGCTCTACATCATCGACTATGAATTCAACGACGGTGACACACGTGCCGGCGCATCTATTGTCGACATCATGAGCCAGCTTGGCGACCCGCGCTGCGGAAAATATTTCACGGCTGTCGACGGCGAATACGCCGGCGTGCCTCTCGGAATTACCGGTCACCTCTCCGACTATCAGACAAAATGCTCGCATTTCAACTTAACCAAATACTCCTCTCCCGTAATATGGATGCCGGCTGCCGAAAGCTTCTTCCTCCGCGCTGAAGCCGCTCTCCGCTGGGGCATTGGCGGTGATCCCCAGGCTCTCTACGAACAGGGTATCGCTGTTGGCTGTCAGGAAAACGGTGTCGACGGTGCTTCATATCTCACAAGCGAGAACACTCTCGGAACCTATCATGACAACATCTCCGGCTACAACTACAACTACTCCACCCACGGACTCACTCCGAAATGGGACAATGCTGCCGACTTCGAAGGTAAACTCGAGCGCATCGCAACCCAGAAGTGGATAGCTCTATTCCCCAACGGTGCCGAAGGATGGGCTGAACAGCGCCGAACCGGTTATCCCGACCTTATCGACGTTATGCAAAACGGTTCTAACAACATTGTCAAGTCGAACCTCGGCCCGCGCCGTCTCCCGTTCTGCTTGCAGGAGCGTCAGAACAATGCTGCCGGTGTTGCTACCGGTCGCACCCTCCTCGGTGGTTCCGACGATGCCGGTACACGTCTCTGGTGGGACAAGAAAGCCCTTTAACATTCTTCATCAGTTTTCTGATAACAATCAATTAAAAACACTATGAAAATTAAATTATATAGCATTGTAGCACTTTTGGGAGCAGCTTTCGCCTTCAGCGCATGCACCGACACCGAGCGCATCGACGTGCAGCCCCTCAAAACCTACGACCCGCAGTATTTCCAGAACCTGCGCGACTATAAGAAAACCGACCACGAAGTGGCTTTCGCCTACTATGAAGGATGGAGCCCCATCGAAGGTGTAACCGGATATAAGGATCCCGCATCATGGGGTGAAAGAATCGTAGGTCTGCCCGACTCAATCGACATCGTGAACCTCTGGATGGGAATCCCCATGCCCGACACACACCCCATCGCCTACCAGGACATGAAATATGCCCAGCAGACCCTCGGAACCCGTTTCGTTATGCACGCCGACGCCTCGCACTATCGTCACAAATTCACCGTCAACGGTGTGGATTATGACATGAGCGAACAGGGTGCTAACCTCGACGACGAGATGATGCACGCCTACGGCGATTATATAATGGCAAAATGCGACTCTGCCGGCCTTGACGGTGTCGACATCGACTTCGAAGGATGGAACAAAGCCAACCTTCTCCGTCTGGTGGAATACATCGGCCAGTTCTGGGGTCCCCAGGGTGCTGATCCCGACCGTCTGCTCATTGTCGACTACTTCAGCGCACGTCCCGGCGAAGAATGCGAACCCTATTGCCAGTATTTCGTTCAGCAGGCCTACTCCGACCAGGTTGGATTCCTTTCACCCGCATCCGAGTTCCCCATCGAAAAACAGATTTTCTGCGAACAGTTCGGTAACGGAACAATGGGTCAGACCGGTGCAAAGCTCCTTCAGTATGCCGCCTGGGAAAAAGGCGACGGCTCTCGTAAAGGCGGTTGCGGCGTTTACTACCTCGGCCGTAACTACTACTCGCTTTCAGGCATCCCCTACAACGAGTTCCGCATGGCAATTCAAATCATGAACCCTGCAGTGCATAATTAACCACTAAAATGTTTCATAAAATGAAAACCAACATATTACATCGCTCGCTCATCTGGGCTGCTGCGGCACTCGCCATGGGAGCGTGCTCTTCGGAAGGCGACAAATTCGACTATTCGCCAAACGTGGCTTTCATGTCGGGAACCGATGTGAACCCGGTAACTAAATTCGTGGTCGAGGACACTCCCTCATTCGAAAACGTTTCGGTTTCTCTCGCAAAACCACTCGACAAGGATCTGCACGTTACACTCGCCATCGACCCCTCTAAAGTTGAGGAATATAACAAAACTCACAACACGAACTACTTCGCCGTGCCCGAAGGCGCTGCAGAACTCGTCACTACCGACGCCTTGATTCCCGCCGGAAAATCATTCTCTGAAGCCGTGCAGGTTCGCATGAACTCAACCGCCGGTTTTGAAGAAGGTCGTGTGTATGTTGTGCCCGTAACAATCAAGAATGCCGGCGGCATGAAAGTTCTCGACGCGCAGAGCACCGTTTATCTTCAGATTGCACGTGTGCTTCACTTCACCGCCCTCGACATCTCCAACACCAGAATGTACTCTAACTTCATCTTCGCCGACAACCTGAAGGCTGAACTCGGTGCATTCACCTATGAAATCAAATTCTACTCACAGGAATGGCACCGCATCGCACGTCTCTGCTCGTTCACCTCTGCCGACGAACAGAAATCGTCAATGCTCCGATTCGGTGAAAACGGTCTGCCCCTCCAGTCTTGCCAATGGGTTAGCCCCGGTGGCTCAATTGTTTCAGCAACCGAATTCTCAACCGATCGCTGGTACACCCTCTCACTCGTTTATGACGGCTCTAACCTCTACATGTATGTCGACGGAAACCTCGACGCACAGGGTCAGTTCAGCGGAACTGTCGACTTCCAGCGCATTGAAATGGGCATGTCATGGACAAGCTATCCCTCGTCGCAGTACTTCAAAGGTCGCATAGCCGAAATGCGCGTCTGGAACCGCGCTCTCACTCCGGGCGAAATAAAACTCGGCCTCTGCGGTGTCGATGCGGCAAGCGAAGGTCTGCTCGCCTACTGGAAGATGAACGAAGGCTCAGGCTACATTTTCCACGATGCCACCGGTCACGGTTACGACATGGACTGGTCTAAAACCTGCCGCGAAATCAGAGAAGGCGCCGGTCTTGCCGACACTCCCGATGCAGCCAACTACGTTGGTTGGAATTCTGACGACAACAACCGTTGCAGTGAATAATCCTTTAATTCGATTCTAAAATGAACATCAAATATTTATCAGCAATCGGGGCTATTTTGATGGGTGCCTGCGCAATGACCTCGTGCTCAGACGACACTTACGATGTTTACGGCAATCCCGACAACATCGTCTACCTCAACATTGCACACGACTACCCCGCTAACATGCCCAAAAACACATTTGCCTACACCGTATATCGCACTCCGGTCGGCCCGTTCGTTGTTGAAGAACCCGGCGATATAAATGTAGATGTCATGTGCACCAAAAACGCACCCGCCGACATCAAGGTGAAACTTTCGATCGACCCCGCCATGGCGGTTGAAGGCTATGCAGCTCTCCCCGCCAACAGCGGCCTGCAGATTGCCCTCGACGACGAGTATGTTATCATTCCCAAAGGTTCTACCCGTTCAAATACCGCACACGTAAGCATCAACATCGACAATGTCGACTGGTCGCTTTTCACTCAGGACGAATATCTGCTCCCCATCAAGGTTGAGTCTGTGGAAGGTGCTGTTCCGTCAACAGAACTCTATTGCGCTTATGTCGGCTTCAACCTCGACACAAAGGATGGCATGATCAACCCCAATGCCACCTCCGTTAGCGGAAGCAAAATCAATGCAAGCGGTTTCAGCGGAACATGGTCGGCTCCTGACATTGGCAAAACCGGCACACTCGGCTCAAGCGCTTTCGACGACAACCGCAACTCTTATCCCATCCTCGTCTGGAACCATGCCGACAAGGTTCATGAAAAAGTTGTTATGGATATTGACATGGGCGCACCCTACAATGTCAAAGGATTCAAACTTCAGTACTACTTCTCCTACTACACAATCATGGATGCTGAAGTTGAAACCTCTCTCGATGGTGAGAACTACACCAACCAAGGCAAAGTTGAATGGAGTGACAACAGCTACATCCGTTACATAGCATTCTGGGCTCCGATGTCCTATCGCTATGTCCGCATCACAACCCATTCATTCCATGATGGCACTGGCGAAGGAACCGTATTCTCCGACTATGTCGCTTACGAATAATTTACAATAGTACTCTATATCCCAAGGGGGGCGCGCCGTCGATGGCACGCCCCTCTTTTTTTGCCGTTTTACTCCTTTCCCAACACATTTTTTATTAAATTTGCATCATCGACAACCACATTTGCAATAGCCCCTTATGAAGCATATAGCTGCACTCCTTCTCTTAATTTTTACATTTTCTGCCATCACGGCGCAGGAAGTGAACAAATCCGTGAAATTTGATAAAACAATCCACGATTTCGGCAAAATTCACGAAACAGCAGGAAAAGTATCATACCGCTTCAAATTCACCAACGTCGGACGCGACACTGTGGTTATGACCTTCGCCCGTTCCGGATGCGGATGCGTGGCTCCGTCCGTACCCAAAAATCCTGTGCTCCCGGGCAAAAGCGACTACGTAACCGTCACCTTCGACCCCGAGTTCCGACCGGGCAAATTTTCAAAAGAAATTGCCGTTATCAGCAACGGACGCAAATATAACCGCATCTGGATAAACGGCGAAGTAATTCCGGGAAAGCATGCAATCTCTAAAAACTACCGTCACGCGCTCGGCCTCGAACTCTACTCCTCGAACCGGGTGCTGAACTATGCCACCGTTGCACCCGGAAAAGAAAAAAACATGGACCTCTCACTCGGAAACAACTCCGATAAACCGATGAACCTCACATTTACACTCTCGAAATCACCCGAGGAATTCACCGTCGTTTTCCCGGCAAGGCTGACACTGCAGCCTCAACAGGCTCAGAAAATACCGGTGAAGCTTAAAATGCTCAAAGAATTCACCGGCGAAAAAAAAATCAAGATATTCCCGCATCTTGCAGGCAAAACCCTTAACCCTATTGAAATAACCGTTAAATCTAAATAAAATGCGAAACTTCATCATCGCCGCCCTCATCCTCTCCTTATCCCTCCCCGCCTGGCCACGAACCGAAAAAGGCGACTTCCTTAATCCAAAGCTACCCACCGAAAAACGAGTCGCCGACCTGCTTGCACGCATGACCGTTGAAGAGAAAGTCGGACAACTGCTCTGCCCGCTCGGATGGGAAATGTATGAAATTACAACCGATAAAAAAGGACGACGTAAAGTAGGCGTTTCGCAAAAATTCAAGGATCTGCAGGCACAACGCCACGCCGGCATGCTATGGGCCGTCTACCGTGCCGACCCCTGGACACGTAAAACACTCGACAACGGCCTGAATCCGCGCCTGGCTGCCGAAGCCGGAAATGCGCTGCAACGCTACGTAATTGAAAACACCCGCCTCGGAATTCCCATGTTCCTTGCCGAAGAAGCTCCACACGGGCACATGGCTATCGGCGGAACCGTCTACCCCACCGGAATAGCTATGGCCGCCACCTGGAACCCGGCGCTTATCGACAGCGTCGGCCACTGCATTGCAACCGAAATCCGCAATCAGGGCGCACACATAAGCTACGGCCCGGTCCTCGACCTCTCGCGCGATCCCCGCTGGAGCCGTGTAGAGGAAACAATGGGTGAATGTCCTATGCTCTCCGGCTTCATAGGAGCGGCAATGGTCAAGGGACTCGGCGCCGGAAAAATCTCCGAACCTGACGCTACAATAGCTACACTCAAACACTTTCTGGCCTACGCTGTGCCCGAAGGCGGACAGAACGGTAATTTCTCTACAGTGGGTCAGCGCGACTTGCTCCAGAATTTCCTGCCTCCTTTTAAAATGGCAGTGGATGCCGGCGCACTTTCAATAATGACATCCTACAACTCCATCGACGGCGTGCCATGCACCGCCAACAAGGAACTGCTCACCGACATCCTTGTGAACCAATGGCACTTCCAAGGCTTTGTGGTTTCCGACCTCTATTCAATCGAAGGAATATATCAGACACACGGCGTCACTGCCAACATGGAGCAGGCCGCCCTGGCCGCCCTGAATGCCGGACTCGATGTCGACCTCGGCGGCGACGCATTCATGAATCTCATAAATGCCGCTAAAACAGGAAATCTCGACATGAACAACCTTAACCGCGCAGTTTCACGTGTCCTTACCTTGAAATTTGAAATGGGATTGTTCGAAAACCCCTATGTCGACCCCGGAAAAGCCGACAGAACCGTAAACTCTCAACATAACATAGCATGCGCACTCGATGTGGCACGTCAGGCCGTTACGTTGCTTCACAACAAATCCGGCTTGCTCCCGCTTGAAAAACAAGGCCTGAAAATAGCCCTGGTCGGCCCGAATGCCGATAACGTCTACAATCTGCTTGGCGACTACACCGCTCCGCAACCCGACGGCAAAATCATTACCGTTAAAAAAGGTCTGGAAAATCTGCATGGCGCGGAAAACATAATCTATGCCAAAGGATGTGCCGTGCGCGACACCACTTCAGCAAACATTTCCGAAGCTGTAGAAGCTGCTCGCAATGCCGATGTTGTGGTGGCAGTTATCGGCGGCTCATCGGCGCGCGACTTCAAGACAAGCTACATTGAAACCGGTGCCGCAGTAGTCGATTCAGAATCACTTAGCGACATGGAGAGCGGCGAAGGCTACGACCGCGCCACACTCACACTGATGGGCAAACAGCTCGACCTCCTCAAAGCGCTAAAAAACACCGGCAAACCGCTTGTGGTTGTCTACATTGAAGGACGTCCTCTCGACAAAAACTGGGCTGCCGAAAATGCCGACGCGCTCCTTACGGCATATTATCCCGGCGAACAGGCCGGCAACGCCATTGCCGAAATCCTCACCGGCAAATTCAACCCCTCCGGCCGTCTACCTTTCACCGTGCCACGTTCAGTAGGTCAGATTCCAAACTATTATAACCGTCGTGCTCCCAAACTTCACGACTATGTCGACCTCCCAGCCGCACCACTCTATAGCTTTGGCCATGGACTCAGCTACACCACCTTCGCATATTCCGACCTGCAGGTCAACAAAACCTCCGACGGAATGCCCTTGAGCATTAGCGCCACAATAACCAACACAGGAAAACGCCGGGGAGCTGAAGTTGTGCAGCTATACCTCCATCCGCAGGTCGCACCTACCGTTCAACCCCTCACCCAACTTCACGGATTCACCCGTGTTGAACTGAACCCGGGCGAGGCTAAAACAGTTACCATCCCGCTCTCCGCCGATAATTTCACCGTTATCGGCACCGATTACAAACCGGTTCTTGTCACCGGCAACTGGGACATAATGCTCGGCGCCTCCTCAACCGACATCCGCCTCTCAACCACCACCTCCATCCCCTGATTCCCCAATAAATAAAAACTGCAACGCCTTGAATATCTAAATTTTTAAGGCTATAGATTTATTTTAAAAATATTTCATATCTTTGCGATATCTGACATATAATTACATAATTATATGTCTATTATGTAATATTTTTTATAAACCTCGGTTTTATCTATGTTAAAAAAATCAATCATCCTCCTCGCGCTTTTTGCTGCGTTTTTTGCCTACTCATCCTGTTCTTCTGACGAACCGAACGATAAATTGCAAATAGATCTTACAGCCGCAGAGACCGACATAATGAACACATACAATGATCTTGCATTTAAACTTCTGGACTTCCGAAATAACAACGAAGTTGACAATAACTCAAACATCGCAATAGCGCCTTACAGCCTTACGGTTTCGCTATCTATGGCTTCAAACTATGCGCAAGGCGATGATTTTGAGAGACTGAAAAAAATGCTTGGGTTTAATCAAATTGATGATTTAAACACACTTAACAACAAACTTCTTCATTCTCTTCCTTACACCGATTCCAAAGTCACTCTTTCCATTTCTAATTCCGCATGGATACATCCGGATTTTGTCCGATATTTTCCTGAAAGTTTTGAATCAACATTAAGCGATTCATACAACGCTCCCACCTACAAAACCGACTTAAGTTCAACCGGCGGAATAAATTCATTAAACCAATGGTGTTCAAACGCAACCAATGGACTCATCTCTCAATTTTTTAATGAACCAGTCGGGCTAAAAATGTTAGTTCTGAACGCTAACTACTTTCACGGAGAATGGAAAAATAAATTTGATGAAAGTGAAACGGCTCCCCGTGCGTTCACGTGTGGCGATGGGTCCAAACGGCAGATAAAAACAATGCACGCATCCCTTAATGCTGAAGCACTGTTTACACCAGAACTCAGCATGCTGTCCCTTCCCTACGGAAACGGTTCATTTAAAATGAATTTTATTCTTCCGGCTGAAAACAGCTCTATCAATGAAATGCTCAAAGATCTGAATGGAAATAACTGGAAAAAAATGCTGGCAAACAAAAGCTACTACTATAATATCAAAATATCAATTCCAAAATTTAAACTAAATTATACTGCTGACTTTCTTGATTTGTTCCAATCAACAGAAATTGAAAATCAGACCGGAGCA
>CAZMAO010000039.1:0-13697 GCA_964564465.1 uncultured Bacteroides sp. | reverse complement strand
AAATGTAGCTCACCGCTTGTCCGATACGTGCATAGAGCAGGCGAAGGAAGTCGTATATCTCGGTAGTGGTGCCGATGGTGCTTCGGGGATTGCGGTTGACAGTTTTCTGTTCTATGGCGATAACCGGGCTTAATCCGGTTATTTTGTCGACATCCGGGCGTTCGAGATTGCCGAGCATGTTGCGGGCGTAGGCGGAGAATGTTTCTATATAACGCCGTTGTCCTTCGGCGAAAATGGTATCGAATGCCAGCGATGATTTTCCGCTTCCGCTCAAACCGGTTATAACCGTGAGTTTGTTGTGCGGAATGGATACATCGATATTCTTGAGGTTGTGCACTCTTGCCCCAAGCACATCGAGTGTGCCGAGTTGAGATGGAACCGGAAGTGATGAAGATATGTTGTTTTTCATTGTGTCAAGTTGTTTTAAATAGTGCGGCTGTTATGTTACCGACCCAAACGAATGCGAGTCCGGCTATGAGGGAGATGGCCGCGTAAATGATGAACATGGAGAATTGCCTTGAGTTCAACAGAAGCAGGTTTTCGTTTATGAAGGTTGAGAATGTGGTGAGTCCGCCACAAAGTCCCACCGTAAGGAACAGTTTCAGTTCAGCCGGAATGTTGAAATGCTGAGAGCAGAGCCCGTAGACCAATCCTATAATCAGGCATCCTGTCGCGTTGGCACAGAATGTGGCCCATGGAAATGAGGTTATGTCGGTCCACGGGAGGAGGCGGTTAAGCAGAAAACGCAACGCACCTCCAATGAAACTGCCGGTTCCGGCTATCAATATCAATTTCAGCATTATGTGTCGACTTGTTTTTATTTGTTGCCGCGTCGTCGCGATTGATTTGTGGGAATACGGATGAGGTAGGTTTTCTTATCGGGGTTCGGAAGTTTTCTTGACCGGATCCAGGGATTGTGCTGGCGCAATGTGAGATAGTCTATGCCCTGTTCAATAGCCCAGTCGGGCCATGAAACAACAGCTGAATCAACCGATAGTTCGTTGAAGTCAGTATTATGATAGAGTTGATAGGAGTGTAGTTTATAGCCATAACGTTCAGGATGCTCCATTACTTCCTTCATTGCCAGCAGGCGGAACATGTAGCGGGAGGTTTCGTTGTTCAGGAACAGATTGTAGGCCGATTCGACATGCTGTGCTTCAAGTTCACGTGCAATCCTTGCCGACCCGGCGTTATAGGCTGCGGCCACACTTTCCCATTTCCCGAAGCGGGCGTAGGCGTTTTTAAGATAGCGGCATGCTGCTTCGGTTGCTTTTGCCGTGTGAAAGCGTTCATCGACATCTTCGTTCACTTCGAGTCCGTATTCACGTGCGGTAGCCGGCATGAATTGCCACAGGCCGGCTGCTTTTGCCGGTGAAATTGCAGTGGGGTCGAGATTGCTTTCTATGCATGCGAGATAGAAAAGGTCGGACGGCACATTGTTTTTCTGAAGGATGGCTGTTATCTCGTCGCGGAATTTGCCTGCCCGTTTTAGTGTCAGCAAAGTGGTTCCATGCGTGTAGGCAAGTGCGGTAAGTTCACGGTCGTAGCGTTCGAACATGTTGTCGGTTGAAAGATCAATTCTGTGGCCGGCAAAGTCGAGGTGCGACGGAATTTCCGGATTAACCACCGGGGCGGGTTGGATATGTTGAGCTGCGACAAGGACAGGAATGGCTAACAGAACGAAAAATGCGGTAATTTTCATTTTCAGCGGTTAGATTTTAATATGTTAATGTCACCGGCTTTTTCATAGACGCGGCCATCGGCTCCACGGGCTTTTATCACATAGTAGTAAACTCCGGCCGGCACATATTTCCCTTTATATTTGCCGTCCCAGCCTTGCGACGGGTTATGGAATTCAGCCATTTTGGATCCCCAGCGGTCAAAGATGTAGCATTCGAAGCTTGTAATTGACTTGTATGAAACTTTCCATTCATCGTTAACTCCGGGTGTGGAACCGGGAGAGAATGCGTTAGGGCAGAGCAGTTGCGACTCACCGATGTTTACTGTGTAGGTTTCACTGAAATATTCGCAAGTGCCGTCGGCGTTTGCGGCGTGGAAACGGACATAGAAAGTGCCCATCTCATCGAATATGTGGTTGAATTCAAGTTCTTGCGTCTGTATGCGTATGTATTCGAATTCAGGGTCGGCGCTGATTTGCCATTCGTGAAAGATTGCAGCGTCGGACACGGCGGCACGGAACGTAATGTCGACAGGAGCCGAGCCTCCGAGAGCCACGTCGGTTTTCTGTTCATTGTCGGCATCGTGCGGCTGCTGAATGGCCTCGGTTATGGCGTCCACGGCATAAGGCTGCATTACTGTGGAACTTACTGTCTGTTCAATTCCCCATTGACGCATGAATTTGTCACCGGAAAGTGTGAAGGAAGTGGAGCAGAGCGGAGCATCGGCACGCAATGAGCTGTTGATATACGGAAATCGTTTTTCAGCAGTCTTGTTGGTGAATTCAATTTTGCCTTCAACTGGCTGAAGGGTTGAGTAGGTCAGCTCTATGTCGCGGTCAAGTTCAAGGGCACGCGCATTAATGGCGTAGAACGGTATGCGGGGCGCTGAACCGTTTAGCTGTAAGGTTATAGTCTGGCAGTCGGATTGTCCCTGCTCAAGTGTGAGCGCGTTGAATTGCAAGGGGTAGGCACTTAAATCAACAAGCCAGAAATAGTAGGGAGCGGCTCCGGATGCGGTTATGCAATAGCCGGTGTTAGGAGTTGGGTTGGACAATGTGATTTCCACGCCGTTACGCACCAGAGAGGCAGCCGGCAGCGGAGTGGCCTGCGCTGCTCCCTGATAACCGAACGTCGACCATTCGACAGCCGATGTGGCCGATGGAAGGGTGTAGGTTATTGAAACATTTTCAAGGTCGTGAAGCACGTAAATGTGATTCAGGCCGGTGGAGGCGGCCGGGGTTTCCGTTATGGGTTGAAAGGATGCTCCGTTAAAACGCAGTTGTGCGGAGATTCCGGTTGATGCAAGAATAAGTGTCGCGATGAAGATTACGGTCCGTATCATAGTAGACATAACGCGAAACCGATTACGGTTATTGCGGATTGTTATATTTTGGTTGTGAAAATATTTTCGTGAAATAAACGGTGAATACCGGAAACAACACCAGTCCGGCAGCTGACAGCACGATGCTTATGACTTTACCTGATGAGGTTACGGGCTGAATGGATGAACCGCATGTGGTCATCTGCATTACGCTGAACCACAGCGATTCCCAATAAGATGTTACACCCGGATTAACATAGTGCTCCTCCACATAGAACATCAGGCTGAGAAAATAGAGCAGTGTTATCAGAAGAATGATATATCCGCTGAACATGCTCGAAATCCAGTTGCGTGAAATCATTTTGCTTACCAGCATAACCACATAGGCGGTGCGGAAAAGCGGAATGAACCGGATAATATATCCTAATTGAGGGGAAATGGCTATGTTATAATGAATTATGATGGAGAGATATGGAATGCTGACAAGTATGAAAGGGATGTTGCGGATCAGATGACGTCGCTTATTTTCGGCAAGCGCGAATTCAATGGCGATATCCGCAAGGAAGAACAGACATACCCAGAATTGAAGACGGAGGTATGATGCTGATGTTTCGAAAGATACATCGTGGAGAGTGTCGTAGGTAATAACCGTCAGCAGCAGCAGGGAAAGCAGGAGCACCATTATGCGTAAAACAGCAACCAAACGGGTTTTCCATTCGGCGGAACTTTGTTTTCCGGGTATGTTCGTAAGTTTTACGGCCATAACGTTGGGTTGATGAACTAAAGCATGGTTGCGTTTAAAGGTTCGTATGTGAGGCACCGGCAGCGAGCCGCTGACGCACAACTTCGTAGATAAGCACTCCGGCGGCTACCGAAACATTCAGTGAACCGATGTTTCCGAACATCGGAATTGACACTTTTGTTTCGCAGAGTTTCATCACATCATCGGAAATGCCGGTGTCCTCTGCTCCCATAACAAGTGCAGTTGGAACAGTGAAATCAGCCGACGTGTATATTTTATCGGTTTTTTCCGTAACCGCTACAACGTTGAATCCGCAATCCTTAAGGTAGCGGACTGCTGAATAGCTGTTGCGTTCGCGACATACAGGAATATGGTTCAGGGCACCGGCCGATGTCTTGACAGCATCGGCCTGAACTGAAACGCTTCCGTGCTGAGGAATGACAATGGCATCGACGCCGGCACATTCGCATGTGCGGGCAATGGCTCCGAAATTACGCACGTCGGTAATCTGGTCGAGTACGACTATGAATGGAACGCAGCCCTCTTCATAGAGCATCGGCACAAGATTCTCGAGTTTATGATATGTAATGGCTGAGAGCAGAGCCACGACTCCCTGATGATTTTTACGCGTTATACGGTCGATTTTTTGAGATGGAACACGCTGTGTAACAATCTGATTTTCCCGAATCAATGTGAAAAGTTCATTGGCGAGTTCGCCTGAAAGTTCTTTTTTTATCAGAATTTTATCTATGCTACGGCCAGCCTCTATGGCTTCCATAACAGCTCGTATTCCAAAAATATAGTCGGTTTTTTTCATGTCTATGTCAATTGTTGAGCAGCTCTTCGGCATTATGTCGTGCAGCCAGTGAATCCGGATCACCGCCGAGCATCACGGTCAGTTCCTTTATTCTTTCCGGATGAGAAAGTTCTTTGATATGTGTATGGGTTGAGGTGTCATCGTCTTGTTTATAGACTTTGAAATGATGTTCACCTTTCGATGCAACCTGAGGCAGATGTGTTATGACTATGGCCTGGAACTGCGAAGCGATCCGGCGCATGAGTTGGCCCATTTTTGCTGCCACTTCTCCAGATACCCCTGTGTCAATTTCGTCGAACAGCATTGACGGCAGCTGTATTTTTTGTGCAATAATTGCTTTGATACACAGCATCAGACGGGATATTTCGCCACCGGATGCGGAGTTGGCAACCGGTGTGGGTGGTTGATTTTTGTTGAAGGAAAACATAAATTCCACTTTATCGGTGCCGGTGGAATTTATGTCGGCCTGTTCTATGTTAATGAAGCATTCAAGATTCTTCATTCCTAAAGGTTTGGCAAGTTCCTTTAGCTGCAGGGCAAATGATTGGGCAGCGTTTTTGCGGCGTTCTGAAATTTCTTTGGCCGATTTCTTTGCTTCGGAAAGTGCTTTGCGGGCTGATTCCTCCTGTTCGCTTATTATTGATGTAGCGTTTTCAAGATTGTCAATCTGTTGTGTCAGTTTAGCGCGAATAGCGTCGAGTTCATTATACTCGGTTATCTTGAATTGCTTTTTAAGCTCTTCTATTTCAGCGATACGGTTCTCTATGGCAATAAGTTCGGACGGCCCGGCCGTTAATTCATGGTCCGTTTTGTTGAATTCCGATTCTATGTCGTCGAGTTCAAGTGAAATCTGTTCAAGACGTGCCGTCAGCTCTTTTCCGTTAGGAAGCGACGAGTCAAGTTCGGCTGTTATGTCCTGCAGGCGATTGATGCGTGAAAGCAGACCGTTATCGGAGGAAAGAATGTCGGAGGCTTCGGCGAACAAGGTTTTGTTGCGTATGGAATTTTCAAGAGCATCACGTTGAGCCTCAAGCTCCTGTTCTTCGTTTTCCTGCGGATTTACTTTGTTTATTTTCTCAAGTTGAAAGCGTATGAAAGCGGCGTTCTCTGCGCTGTTCTTCAGCTGCTGTTTTGTTGTTTTAAGCGTTTTAAGAGCCGATTTCAGCCGGTTGTATTTTTGTGAATAATCTTCAAGGAGATTCTTGTTGTCGGCAAGCGAATCGATTATTTCGAGTTGGAATGCGGGTTTTGCGAGCAGCTGATTCTGATGCTGGGAATGGATATCGACCAGATGCAGTGATATCTCTTTAAGCATTGCCAGCGAAGCAGGGGAGTCGTTGACAAAAGCGCGTGAACGACCTGCCGGATTTATTTCACGGCGAATTATGCATGAATTGTCGTCCCATTCAATTCCGTTTTCTTCAAAAATCGGTTTCAGAATTTCGGGAGGATTTGAAAATTCCGCTTCTACTACCGATTTGCTGTTGTCGGAATGTGGTCTGGAGTCGGCTCTCGCACCGAAAACAAGGGCAAGCGCTCCAAGCATTATTGATTTTCCAGCACCGGTTTCACCGGTAATGATATTCAGGCCGGCATGGAAATCAATGTCGAGCGACGAAATCAGTGCGAAATTGGATATGTGCAGATGCTTCAACATTATCGTTGCGGCGGATTCTTTATGTTGTTGAGCCGTGATTGCTCGGTAGGATAAATTTTGTAGAGGAGATTATAAACGTCATCGCGTTCTGTTTGCGAACCTTTGCTGTAGATATTTATAAGTTCATCGAGCTTGGAATCATGGAACATGGTCAGGGCAACAGACATCGGAGCAGCCTCGGCAATTTTACCAATGTTCTCAAGCATTGTCTGCGTTATGTTTGCCCGACCCTTATCGGGGCTGACCGACATTTCATCCAGACCCTTGCGGTGATATGTATAGATCAGGTTTCTTATGCCTTGGGTCGACGGATCGGTGAACGAAGCGAGCAAAGCGGCCCGGTTTCGGTTGTCCTCAAACACTTTCCAGCCTATTTCGCCGCTTGATTGTGCAAGCTGCACAATGTTCTGCAGCTGGTCGAAGTAAGCCTGTCCGCCAAGCGGTGAAAATGAATCGAAGTCAATGGCCAGAATAAGATATGCATAGAAATTGAGAATGGAAGTCAGGTTGTTTTCCCAGCTTGTGGTGTTGAAAACAAGCGGTTCATGCTCCTGATAGGTAAACTCAATTTTATTATCCTTGAAATTAAGTAAGTTGGTGGTGTAGGTGCTGTTATACACCGGTCGGATTGCCTGCACCTGGAGGGTGCCCTTGAGTGTGTTGTCGGTATAATCGGTTATGGTGAAGAACAGACGGCATTCTATTTTTTCGTTGGTGGCAAAGGTCGCTCCCGTGAACTTTGTGGTGTTCATGTAGGAGGAAATTTCTTCCTGAAGTGTAGTGAAAATGTCGCGGTTCGTTGCCTGAACCTGATCGGAATTTACCTCAACCTGACAGTTGAGTTCCTGTGCATTAGCGGTTGAAACGGCGCACAGAAGCAACATGCAGGACAGGAATATGTTTTTAACCGATTTTATCATTCGTTCAATTTTCAGTTTTCGGATTTCAGGTTGGTAATTTTGTTCCACAGGTCAGCTGCAACGGCATGTTTGTCCTTTACCGGCATAAAATCAGGCGACAGATTTTCGGGAGTGATGAACGCGACACTGTTGTTGTTTGAATTAAAACATGTTCCGCTATTTTTTAGCGAGTTCAGAACAATCATGTCGAGATTCTTTTTTCTGAGTTTATGAAGCGCGTTTGCAAATTCGTTGTCGGTTTCAAGAGCGAATCCAACAAGGGTTTGTCCCGGACGTTTTTCAGCACCTAGCGTAGCGGCAATATCCGGGTTTTTAACAAGTTCAATAACCGGAGCGTCGGCATGGGCTTCCCGTTTTATTTTTGTGTCAAAGGAATTGGCCGGCGCATAGTCGGCAACCGCGGCGCACATAACAGCTATGTCGGTTTCGGGAAATGATTCCAGGCAGGCGTTAAGCATCTGTCTTGCAGATTCAACGTTTATTACCTTAACCGCCGGTTCCGAACAGGTTATTGAAACCGGTCCGCTTACAAGAGTTACTTCAGCTCCGCGTCGCGCCGCTTCTTCAGCAATGGCGTAACCCATTTTTCCGCTTGAATAATTGCCTATGAAACGCACCGGGTCGATTTTCTCGTAGGTGGGGCCGGCTGTAACGAGTACTTTTTTTCCAGTCAATGATTTGCCATTGAGGAAAAATTGTTCAACAATCCGGGTAATGTTGTCGGGTTCCTCCATGCGTCCTTTTCCCACAAGATGGCTTGCAAGTTCTCCGCTTGCGGGTTCAATTATATGGTTGCCGTAGCTTCGAAGAAGTTCGATGTTGCGCACGGTGGAGGGGTGTGCCATCATGTCAAGATCCATTGCCGGAGCAATGAATACTGGAGCTTTCGCAGAAAGATAAGTGGTTATCAGCATGTTGTCGGCAACTCCATTCGCCATTTTTGCAATGGATGATGCTGTTGCCGGAGCAATGACCATTGCGTCGGCCCACAGGCCAATGTCAACGTGGCTGTGCCATTCGCCGGAGTTGGCTGTGAAAAAGTCGCTTATCACCGGTTTGCCGCTGAGGGCTGACAAAGTGACCGGAGTGATGAATTCCTTGCCGGCCGGTGTTATTACAACCTGCACTTCCGCTCCTTTTTTTATGAAGTTGCGCAGCAGTGTAACTGCCTTGTAGGCAGCTATTCCGCCGCATATGCCCAAAACAATATGTTTGCCTTTTAACATTTAGGAGTGTTATTTTTTCACTTTTACACGGTTGAACACACGTTGGAACGCATTTTTAGTGTCGATTGTGAAGTCACCCTGCATAATCCATCCGAAGTAGCCCGGTTCTTTCATGAGAATATCTTCGGCAAGACGTCCTTTATGCTTTCCGAAGTTGATTACCTCTTTACCTTCATCGTTGTAGACAAGGCGGCCGGCAAGATCGACATTGCGGTTGAACGAGGTGTATGCAGCGAGGTTTTCCACATCGGCGGGCAGATCGGGGTATTTTTCGAGCTGTGCCTTAAGCACCTCGAATGTGGCACGTGTATCGGCATCCGCGGAATGCGCGTTCTCAAGGTCGGCGTTGCAATAGAATTTATAGGCGGCCACCAGGTTGCGCGGCTCACGTTTGTGAAAAATTGTCTGTACGTCAATGAATTTGGCATCCGACAGATTAAGTTCCACGCCAGCTCGGTCAAACTCCTGTTTCAGCATGGGAATGTCGAAGCGGTTTGAATTGAAACCGGCTATGTCGCAGCCTTCGAAAATGGCACCGAGGCTTCTGGCAATCTGTGCGAAGCTTGGCTGGTCAGCGACATCTTCATTGGAAATGCCGTGTACGGCTGTGGCTTCTGCCGGAATGGGAATGCCTGGATTAACACGGCGTGTGCGCGATGTTTCCTCACCGTCGGGCATCACCTTTATGAGAGAGATTTCAACGATTCGGTCGTTGGTTATGTTGGTGCCTGTGGTTTCGAGGTCGAAGAAAATGATGGGGCGTTTTAAATTCAGTCTCATTATGTTCAGGCAATGATGTTCATGGGCATGAGAATAACCGAGTGTTCGGCATCGGGCTGGCTTTCAGCAGACTTCATAAGCGCCGGGCGGCTCGGATCGCCAAGGTAAATCATTATTTCCGGACAGGAGAATGTTGTCAGGATATCGATGAGATACGTACCGTCGAACCCGATAAGGAGATTCGAGCCGTTGTAGTCGCAGCTAACTTCTTCATAACCGGAAGTGTTATAGGAGGCGTCGGACGACTGAAGTGTAAGCCCGTTGTCAAATCGGAATTTTACAAGATTGCTGCTTTCATCACCTCCGACAGCTACGCGGCGTATGGCGCTGAGAAGCGACAGACGGTCAACGGTAAGAACAAATGGGTTGTCGCGCGGAATTACGCGTGTGTAATCGGGGAATTTACCGTTTATGAGTCGTGAATTAAAAGTGAAGTCCTCTGTTTCAAAAATCACATTAACGGGGCTTACGGTAACCTTTATGTTTTCTGCGCCTGAAAATACGCTTTTGAGGATTGAGGCGCCTTTTGCAGGAAGGATAAATGAGGTTTCAACTCCCGGACTAACGGCTGAATTCTTGTAGCAGACGAGTTTTCTTGTGTCGGTGGCCACGAAAATGATTTCGTCCGGTTTAACATCCCAGTAAACGCCCATCATCTGAGGACGTATTTCATCGGTTCCTACGGCAAAGACTGTGTTGTCCATTCCAGCGATTACGGTTTCAGCCGGAGCTGTGAACGACACGATGTTTGCCGGATCGGTGTTGTCGTTTTTCGCAGAGGGAAATTCGGCTCCGTCAATAGCCATTGTTTTGTGTACGCCCGACTGATAGTCGATTGTAACTTCATAATTGTCGTTTATTGAGAATGTTATGCCTTGGTCGGGCATGAGTTTGAAAAGTTCGACAAGACGGCGGGCGTCCATGCAGAAGGAGCCGCTGCCTTCAGCTTCGTTTACCACAAAGCTGGCGACAAGAAAATTATCCATATCCGCGCCTTTGATAGTGAGGGTGTCGCCTTCAAGAGTAAGCAGAAAGTTGTTTAGGATTTGCAACGGGTTTTTGGCGTTGATGATTTTGCTTACAGCCGAGGCATAAGTGTAGAGCGTTTTGCTTGATACTTTGAATTTCATGTCGTTATATGATTTTTTGATTTTTAATTCGGAACTGTCTGTTAATTTTAGTCAAATACATCCTGAATGGTTGATTCTCCGCCGTCGATGTTGTCTTCCTGAATTTCATCTTCTCCCGACGGGAATGCGTTCAGCGATCCTTCACACAGGTCGATTTCAGGAGGGAACTGGAAACGCATGTTTTGAGAATAGGGGAGTGATTTGTCGGCGAATACTTTTTTCATGAAGCGTCCGTAGATTGGGAGCGCCATTGAAGCGCCCTGACCCAAAGCGCCGTTATTAAAGTGAATGAAGCGTTCTTCACCGCCTACCCAAGCTCCGGCTACAAGTTGCGGAGTGAAGCCAAGGAACCAACCGTCGGCGTTATAGTTTGTCGTACCGGTCTTGCCGCCGATTTCAGCAGAAAGGTTGTAGGGAGCTGCGTGCAGCCGTCGGCCTGTTCCGCTGTTCACAACATTTATGAGCATTGACAGAATTCGATAGTAGGCTGTTTCACTGATAACTTCAGTGTGTTTGGAGGTGAAGTCGGCTATTATGTTGCCGCTGTTGTCGCAAATCTGTGTCACCATAACCGGTTCTACACGCATTCCCTGGTTGGCGAAAGTTGAATAGGCCGATACCATTTCCTGAACCGATACGTCCATCGGGCCGAGTGCGAGTGACATAACCGGATCCATTTTTGTGGTTATGCCGAAGTTATGCATTGTGCGAATGAGCGAAGAGGGTGAAAGCTGTGATATAAGCCTTGCGGAAATCCAGTTGTTAGAACTGGTGAGAGCGTAGCGCAGGTCAATCATGGCGCCGATATTTGCCGAACCGGCGTTGCGTGGCATCCATTTTGTTCCGGTGAACGGGTCAACGATAACCGGCTGCTCGTTGAGCATTTGGTCGCATGGTGTGAATCCCTCCTCCATGGCATAGGTGTAGAGGAACGGTTTGACGGTAGAGCCTACCTGACGACGTCCGGTGGAAACCATGTCATACTGGAAGAAGTTGAAATCGGGTCCTCCGACATAAGCTTTTATGTTTCCGGTTACCGGATCCATCGCCATAAATCCGGTGCGCAGGAAGTGTTTGGTGTAGAGCAGGGAGTCGAGGGGGGTCATTACGGTGTCAACCGCGCCGTTGTAGCTGAACACCTTCATTTCCTGAGGGGTGTTGAATGCTTTTTCAATTTCGTCGCGTGACGCTCCGGCTTTATGCATAACCCGGTAGCGTTCGGTCTGTTTCATGGCGTTTCGGATAAGATGCGCCACGCGTATCTCGGAAATTTCAGTGCGGTTGCTGGAGTAGGGGGCATATTTCGAACCGCGTTTTTCGCGGAAGAAGGCGGGTTGAAGAGTGCCTCCGACATGCTCCTTGACGGCTTCTTCGGCATACTGCTGCATGCGTGAGTCGATGGTGGTGTATATCTGCAGGCCATCGTTGTAGATGTCGTATTTAGTGCCGTCGGGTTTGGGATTTTTCTCTATCCATCCGTAAAGCGGATTGCGTTCCCAAAGAATGGAGTCGGTAATGAATTTTTGTTTTTCCCATCCGCGGTAGTCGGCGGGATTAGGTTTCTTGGCACGGAGAATGCGGCGGAGCTCCTCGCGGAAATAAGGCGCGATTCCGTCGTTGTGGCTCACTTTATGCATGTTGATTCCGAGTGGCAGTTTTTTTAGGGAATCGGCCTGTTGCTCCGTGAGTTTGCCGTTTTTAACCATTTGGTCGAAAACAACATTGCGTCGTTCAAGAGTTCTTTCCGGCTGACGGACAGGGTTGTAGATAGAAGGATTCTTAACCATGCCTACAAGCATCGCTGACTCTTCGATTGTAAGATCTTTGGGTTGTTTGCCGAAGTAGATATAGGCTGCGCTTTTAATTCCGACTGCATTGTAGAGGAAGTCGAACTGGTTGAGATACATCTTCAAGATTTCATCCTTTGAATAGAAGCGTTCGAGTTTTACGGCTATCATCCATTCAATAGGTTTTTGCATTGCTCGCGTAATAAGGCCTGAACTTTCGGGCGAATAGAGTTGCTTTGCAAGCTGTTGGGTTAATGTTGAACCACCGCCTGCATTTTTCTGACGCATAAGGAGGGTTTTAAAGAATACGCGGCCGAGTGCCCGGAAATCGATTCCGGAATGGTCCTCGAAACGTGCATCCTCAGTTGATACGAGGGCATCGATAAGATGCTGCGGAATTTCATCGAATTCGGTGTATATGCGGTTGTCGGTGCTCTTGAAATATCGTCCAATCTCTTTACCGTCGGAGGAGTAGAGAATGGATGCGAAGCGGTCGCGCGGATTTTTCAGTTCTTCAATGGGAGGCATATATCCGATTATGCCGTTATATATCAGGATAAAGAACAGTATCAGAAAGATAATACCCAGGCCAAAAGCGCACCAGAGGAGGGTAAGGATGTTGCGTTTTTTTATTTTCTTTTTCAGTTGAATCATGTTTTGAGAATTAGCGGAAAAAGATTCCGCATTAATTATGCAAAGATAGTAAATTTCCAAAAATCAGCGGTGTTGATTATGATTTTTTAGCTAATAAAAAACGTGGTGCCTTACAATAAAGTCAGGCACCACGTCGGTTTAAAGTTTGTGGGTTTATGTGTTTATTACATTGTTTTATTTGAGATTTTTATTGAGGAAGTTCTTGAATTCCTTATCGGTCATCAGGCCGGTTTGCGAAGCGGTTGTTCCGTCGGGGTTAATTATCAGAACGAACGGAATGGATTGGATTTCGTATTTGGTGGAGAGATCGGTACATTCGTCAACGTCTGCAGTTGCGAAAGTGGCCTTTGAAGCGTATTCTTCGGCAACCTTGTGGAATGTGGGTTTGAAGCGCTGGCACGGGCCACACCATGTGGCGGAAAAATCGATTACCAGAGGCTTGTCGGTGGCTTCTGCTTTGTCGGAATTTGTAAGCACTTTCACAACGTCATGTTCCGGTGCTTCTGTTTCTGTTTTTTCAGATTGCGCGTCTGCAACCGTATCGGAAATTTCAGTGGAATCGATAACTACATTTGATTCAGCGCCTTCAGACTTGGAGCTGCAGGACATAACGATGGCAGTGAAACATACTGACAATGCCGCGATGAGGATTTTTTTCATGTCGAATAATTTTTTTTGTATGAGGGCAACCGGTTAGGGATTACCGTGTTATTATATTCTTTTTGTGATTTAATGCAAATGTAAGCAATATAATTAAACCGTCATAGGTTCAAAGACTAAAAAATTATAAATTAACAGTTTGTTTTTTAGATTTTTTAAATACTTTTAGCAGGAATGTTAATGACTTATCGTATTTTCAGGTGTTTTAATAGTGAAACAACGAGAAAAATGATGTGACTGAATAAGCATTAAGTAGCAAAAAGTGTTTATTACATCCCTCGTCCTTATTATTAGGTAGTGATACCAGATATTAAGGCTCTCATA
>CAZMAO010000038.1:0-13814 GCA_964564465.1 uncultured Bacteroides sp. | reverse complement strand
GGAATGATTTGATCATACCGATCACAGTACCGAGAAGACCGACGAGAGTACCGAGGGTGGTCATGGTAGCAACGATAGGCAGGTTCTGCTGAAGAGCGGGCATTTCAAGAGCGGTTGCTTCTTCAACTTCTTTCTGAAGAGTAGCGATTTTCTGCTCTTTAGTAAGAACGGTGTTCTTATCCATTTCTTCGTAACGAACCAAAGCGGCAGCAACAACAGCAGCTACAGAACCTTTCTGAGTTTTGCAGAGAGCCTGCGCGCCGGCAATGTCATTCTTAGCCAGACAGCTCTTGACGCCGGCAACGAACTTGGTTATGTTACCTTTACCTTTTGCATTTGAAAGTGCAATGTAACGTTCAACTGAAAGAACGATAACAGTGAGGAAAAGAGTTTGAAGAATAGGCACGATCACACCACCTTTGTAGATAGTTCCCCAAAGGTCGATAGGATGACCTTCTTCGAAGTGCATGTCATGTCCGAACCAGAAGATAAACAAGCATACTGCAACGATGAAGCAGGCAATGATTACATAAAAGGCGTTCTTGATGCCGCCTACTTTGTTACCTTCTTTCTTTGCTGCGGCCGCTGCTTTTTTTGCAACGGGCTGAGCGGGATTGGGCTTTTGAGCTTCCATAATTGAAAATTACTAAAATTTAGGTTTTAAAATGGTTATTAGTTTTGATTGATTGATTTTCTATTTTCAGCAGGTTTTTACGGCATTAGCTATCGGGAAATCCTAAAATTATCCCGTAATCAGAAGCGTATGCGCACAACAAATTAGTTTAAACATAATCGCAAAATTATTCAATAGGATTTAACTTTCAAAATTTTCAACCTTTATTTTTCAATAAAAATGCGCATTTCTTCAAAAACAGCAGATCCGCAGAAAATTTTAATGAAATTTCATGTTTTTTTGACTAATATTTTAAACGGCACAAAAATGTTGGTTATATTTGCATAATAATTCTGAATGAATAGCTATTACTTTTTCACATTATGGCTAAACAAATTAACCTTAAACGCGGCCATGACCTTAAGCTGGCAGGAGCCTTAGCACCTGATTCCGGACTTAAAGAGGCCGAAGTGAAGTTTTTTGCTGTTTGCCCCGATGATTTTCCGGGTTTCATTCCCAAACTCGAAGTTAAAGAGGGTGATGACATTTGCTGTGGTGCACCGTTGCTGCGTCACAAAGATAATGAGGAAATTAAACTGGTTTCTCCGGTGTGCGGCAAAGTAAGCCGGGTTGTTCGTGGTGAACGTCGCAAAATCATGTTTATAGAAGTGGAGCTAAGCAGCAAAGATTGCGTTCCACAGAAATTTGAAGTCGGCGACAGCGAGGAATCATTAAAAAAAGCGTTAATGAACTCCGGCTTGTGGACAATGATGCGTCAGCGTCCCTACGATGTGATTCCAACACCTGCCGCCACTCCCGTAAACATTTTCATAACCGCATTTTCATCTGCCCCACTTGCCGCTTCGCTTGAAAATTTCACCGGCATAACCGGCAACCGTCTTGAAGCCGGTGTCGGATTACTGAAGAAGCTTACCAACGGCAATATATATATAGGCGTACGTCCCGGATTTAAATTCGGCGAAATAAAAGGAGCGGAAATTGTTGAATTCAACGGGCCGCATCCAGCCGGCAACGCCGGAGTACAGGCTGCGAACATAGCTCCGGTTAATAAAGGTGAGGTTATATGGACACTCGACATTACAACTCTCGCCCGAATTGGTCAACTTGCACTTGAAGGGAATGTAAGTTGGAATACGGAAGTAGCTCTGGTTGGGCCGGAAGTAAAGAATCCTGCCATGCTTGCAACATTCTGCGGCGCCAATATCGGTGAACTCACAGCCGGCAGACTCAAGGATGACGGCAAACACAAACGCATTATTTCCGGAGACGTACTGTCAGGAACAAAGGTTGACAACGAAGGTTGGCTGCGTTATCCCTACCGACAGATTTCGGTTATTTCAGAAGGCGATAATCGCGACGAGTTTATGGGCTGGGCTTCTATGAGTCCACAAAAAATGAGTCTGAGCCGATCATTCCTCTCATGGCTTTTGCCTAAAAAGAAATATAGCCCCGACGCCCGTCTCCTCGGCGGAAAACGCGCAATGATTATGAGCGGCACATATGAATCCATGCTCCCTATGGACATCATGGCTGAGCCTTTAATAAAAGCAATCATAGGAGGTGACATAGAGCGCATGGAGCAGTTAGGAATCTATGAGATTGCCCCTGAAGATTTTGCACTTTGCGAATATGCCGATCCCTCGAAAATCGAATTACAGAAAATTGTCCGTCAGGGATTAGATAAACTGCGTAAGGAACTCGAATAGAATCAATCGCTAAAATATGCTTAGAAAATATTTAAACAAAATAAAGCCTAATTTCATGCCGGGCGGCAAGTTCCAGGCCTTGCAGTCGGTTTTCGAGGGCTTTGAAACTTTTCTCTACACACCAAACGAAACATCGGGTGTGAAAGGCTCGCATATACACGACAGCCTCGATTCGAAACGAATAATGATAATAGTGGTACTGTCGCTTATGCCCTGCCTGCTGTTCGGAATGTATAACTGCGGTTATCAGAATCTGCTTGCTTCCGGAGCCACGGAATTTCCATTCTGGCCTATAATGGCTTACGGTTTCCTCGCCATCCTTCCCCGCATAGTGGTTACATATCTTGTTGGGCTTGGCATTGAATTCTTTGTTGCACAATGGCGCCATGAGGAAATTCAGGAAGGTTTTCTGGTTACCGGCATTCTCATTCCTTTAATATGCCCCATTGAAACTCCGGTCTGGATGATGGCCGTGGCAACAGCTTTTGCAGTTATTTTTGTAAAGGAAGTTTTCGGCGGAACCGGCTACAATATATTTAATGTAGCGCTTTCCGCACGCGCATTCCTATTTTTCGCCTACCCTGCGCAAATGTCAGGTGACAAGGTTTTCATAGCCACCAAGCCGATTCTTGGACTCGGTGGAACTGCGAACCTTGGCATAGACGGCATTTCAGGCGCAACTCCGTTAAGCCAAATAGCCACTCACACTGAAGGTCCGCTCGAACTCACGAACATTATTGGCCAGAAGCTTTCAAGTCTTGATGCTTTTATAGGTCTTATTCCCGGTTCATTCGGTGAAACTTCAACGCTGTGTGTGTTAATCGGTGCCATTATCCTCCTATGGACCGGAATGGCAAGCTGGCGGATTCTGCTCTCAGTAATTGCCGGCGGTCTGTTCATGGGCTGGATTGCCAATCTGTTCCAGACACCGCTCTATCCCGGCTCGATGCTTCCGGCAATCGACCAGCTGCTTTACGGAGGCTTTGCCTTCGCCGCTGTATTTATGGCAACAGATCCGGTTACATCCGCGCGCACAGGCACCGGAAAATATATCTACGGATTTCTTGTTGGCGTAATCGCAGTGCTTATCCGTGTCTATAACAACGGATATCCCGAAGGTGCCATGCTTGCAGTTCTGCTGATGAATGCCTTTGCTCCGCTGATAGACTATTGTGTTGTTCAAGTGAATATTAACCGTCGACTACGCCGACTTAAAGCATAATTTACCATGAAAATAAACAAGCAGAGCAACCTCTATACGGTTATTTACATTGTTGTTATGGTGATTATTGTCGGTGTGGCTCTCGCCGGCACATCCCTGGCATTGCGCGAACGACAGCAAAACAACATCGATGCCGACAAAATGAAACAGATTCTCGCCGCAGTGCACATTGTTCCCGATAAAGATGTTGTGGCCGAATTCAATAGAATCGTAGTGAAGCAATTCATTGTTGACTCCGACGGAAAGGAACTCCCCGGCGATGCATTCACGGTAAACGTTGAAAAACAGAGCAAGATTGTGAAAGAGAGTGAACGCGAGTTACCGGTTTATGAATGCAAACTTGACGACGGATCAATTAAATATGTACTCCCCGTTTATGGCGCCGGACTGTGGGGACCGATATGGGGGTATGTAGCCGTGGACTCCGACGGTTCAACAATCTACGGAGCATACTTCGCTCATCAGGGTGAGACCCCCGGCCTGGGTGCTGAAATTGAGAAACCGGCTTTCTCCGGCCAGTTCGATGGCAAACAACTGATTAAGAACGGTAATTTTGAACCCGTACAGGTAGTTAAAAAAGGTATGATTCCACAAAATGACGCTGATTATGTTGATGGCGTATCCGGTGGAACAATAACAAGTAAAGGCGTTGGCGAAATGCTTGCCAACTGTCTTGCTCCCTATGCAACATTTCTTTCTAACCTCGGAAACTGATTAAAGACATGGCTGAAAAAATAAAAAACAGAACGGTTTTTTTCAACCCGTTTTCAAAAAACAACCCCGTAATTGTTCAGATTCTCGGCATTTGTTCAGTGTTGGCTGTTACGGCGAAACTTGAGCCGGCCATTGTGATGGGAATCTCCGTTATTGCCGTGCTTGCTTTTTCAAACGTAATCATATCGCTTCTGCGCAACACCATTCCTACCAACATTCGAATCATTGTTCAGCTTGTTGTTGTTGCAGGGCTTGTTGTGATAGTCGACCAGCTTCTGAAAGCCTACACCTACGATGTTAGCAAGCAGCTTTCAGTATTTATCGGGCTTATTATCACGAACTGTATTCTTATGGGACGTCTTGAAGCTTTCGCCATGGCAAATAAACCGTGGCCCTCGTTTCTCGATGGTGTTGGCAACGGCATAGGCTATACAATAATTTTAATAACAGTAGCCTTTTTCCGTGAACTGCTCGGCAGCGGAACATTACTTGGATTTCAGGTTGTTCCGCAATGGTGCTATGACCATGGTTACGTAAACAACGGCCTCATGATTCTTCCGCCAATGGCTTTGATTGTTGTTGGCTGCATAATCTGGGTGCATCGTTCATTTAATAAAGATCTCCAGGAGGAGTAAATTTTTACACTCATCAAAATTGAAAATTTGATATGGAAAATTTAAATTTGTTCATACGGTCGATTTTTGTCGACAACATGATATTCGCCTACTTCCTGGGAATGTGTTCGTTTTTGGCAGTATCCAAAAATGTGAAGACAGCATTCGGATTAGGTGTAGCTGTTTCATTCATGCTCATAATCACTCTTCCGGTCAATTACCTGCTTAACACCTATGTGCTTGCTCCGGGTGCTCTGTCATGGGCTGGCGCAGGCTTCGCCGACGTTGACCTTAGTTTCCTATCGCTCATCATGTTCATAGCTGTCATTGCCTCGATGACACAGCTTGTGGAAATGGTAGTTGAAAAATATGCCCCGGCTCTTTATTCGTCGCTCGGCATATTTCTTCCGCTTATCGCCGTGAACTGTGCCATATTGGGCGGCTCATTATTCATGCAACAACGGGGTTTCAGCAGTGTTTTCACAGCATTAAGCGCCGGAGCCGGGTGGGGCATAGGCTGGCTGCTTGCAATTGTAGCGATTGCTGCCATACGTGAACGTCTCGCCACCTACAGCAACATTCCCGCTCCCCTTCGCGGCACCGGCATAACATTCATACTCACTGCGCTTATGGGTATCGCATTTATGAGTTTCCTTGGCATTAAAATTTAAGTTATGACTATTTCTGCTATATTACTCCAGCTTTCACAATCTGACCTCACCCTGCTGTCGGGCGTTGGAATTTTTCTGCTTATAACCCTGCTTCTTGTAGCTGTTCTGTTAGTAGCGAAGCGCTTTTTAGTACATTCCGGACAAGTTGACATTACAATAAACAACGATAAAGTAATCAAAGCTGAATCCGGCAGTTCGCTCCTCTCTACAATGGCAACCAAAAATGTATTTCTGCCCTCGGCCTGCGGTGGCAAAGGGAGCTGCGGACAATGCAAGGTTCAGGTTGAAGAAGGTGGCGGCGACATACTCCCTACAGAAGCCGTTCACTTCACACGAAAGGAAATCAAAAACAACTGGCGACTTGCATGTCAGGTTAAAGTTAAGAGCGACATGGCCATTCATGTGCCGGCTTCCGTGCTCGACATCAAGGAATATGAATGCACCGTGGTTTCAAACAATAACGTTGCAACCTTTATTAAGGAATTCATTGTCGCTCTCCCTGAGGGTGAGCACATGGACTTCATTCCCGGTTCATATGCACAAATAAAAATTCCGCCATTCAAAATTGATTACGACAAGGATATCGATAAAGCATCGATAGGTGCGGAATATCTTCCCTCATGGGAAAAATTCGGACTTTTCAAACTTAAATGTGTAAATGAAGAAACAACTGTCCGGGCATATTCCATGGCTAACTATCCTGCTGAAGGCGACCGTTTCATGCTGACTGTTCGTATTGCAACACCTCCGTTCAAGCCGAAGCCCGAAGTCGGATTCATGGACGTAAACCCCGGCATTGCTTCAAGTTACATTTTCACACTTAAACCGGGGGATAAAGTGATGATGAGCGGCCCATACGGAGATTTCCACCCCATTTTCGACTCGAAGAAAGAGATGATGTGGATAGGTGGTGGTGCCGGCATGGCTCCGCTACGCGCCCAAATCATGCATATGACAAAAACGCTGAACACACGCGACCGCGAAATGCACTATTTCTATGGCGCACGTGCATTGAACGAAGTGTTCTACCTCGACGATTTCCTGAAACTGGAGAAGGAATTCCCGAATTTCCATTTCCACCTTGCTCTCGACCGTCCGGATCCGGCAGCAGATGCAGCCGGTGTCAAATACACTCCTGGATTCGTTCATCAGGTAATTTACGACACTTATCTCAAAAATCACGAGAATCCTGAAGATATTGAATATTACATGTGCGGACCCGGCCCGATGAGCGCCGCTGTAAATAAGATGCTCGACTCACTTGGCGTGGAGCCTGAAAATATCCACTACGATAATTTCGGAGGATAATACTTTCTCCCATACCACTATAAAACAGCCGGTTGGCAAAAGCTAACCGGCTGTTTTCATTTTACAGTCAAATCTCTTTCAATAACAACAGATATTGTTTACGGCTTTGATCTGTCACTCCCAGCAGACGATGCTCTCCGCCCGGCTTTATTCCGAGGCGCTTTTCAAGTTCAGGAGCGGAAATGGGGAAATTCCTCACCGCTACGTTAAGATGTCCGAAATGCGCCTTTAATTGCTTAATGGATTGTTTGTTAAATGGGTAGACCGATTCAACCCGCATCGGTTTACCGGGAAAGTTCTCCACCGGTGAACGAGAGGTGTAAACATGGGTGAAAGGAGCTAACAAGCATGTTCCGGTTCTCTCCGCAACAACATTATACGCTCCGCCTTTCATCACTGCAGGCCATAATTCATAAACCCAGTCTCCCTGCTCAGGAAACGAATAAACCGGCAATAAATCACGCTTCCCTGCTATTTCACACGAAAATGAATCGATGCTGCCGTCAGGCATGATTGTTATACACCCCACTGAAAAATCACTGCTTTTGTCTGCAGAAAGAATCAGGAGCAGTTCCTTACATTCTTTTTTCGTACCGATAATTTTTACCGTATGAACCCTTTCACCCAACTCCCCTGCTGCCAGAGAGACATCATGCATAGGAGAAGCCTTTATGATCAGTTGATCGGCCCGCGACAGAATCAATTTTAGATTGGCAACGACATCAGGTGTGCAATCAGCAAAACCTACAACTTTTCCTCCCGATGAATCTCGCCTGTAGGGATCGATGAACGCCACATCGAAATGACAGTCGTTTTCCGCAAGCCATTGCATGCTGTCACCCTCAATGACATTCATATTTCCAAGCCCTATAACACTACTGTTGTGCCTGAGGGCATCAGCTAATACAGCGTTCTGTTCAATTGCCGTTACACTCCGAGCGTTCTGCGCAAATGTCATTGCGTCTATACCAAGACCGGCAGTCAAATCCACCACTGTTGATTCCGGGCGTATCAACGTCGCATGGTATTCTGCAAGCAACTGACTGGTACATTGCTCAACAGCCAACAGACTTGGAAATTCAAACTCATCATTTCCAGCATATAACGGTAATTTCAAACGAGCACGTCTGCGTGCCTCCTGCTGCACTACAGCCCGCCTGCGTTCCGGGTCACCACCCGCCTTAAGCATCATCGCTGCATAATCAGCTCCGCTATTTTTCTTAAGCCACTGCTCTATTTCCGGAGAAAAAGTCATAATAACTGCAAAAATAACGAAAAAACGATTGAATTTGGCACAAAATTTGCCTATCAATTCGTAAATTTGAACAATTATGACCTCAGCACAAGTTGAAAATATAAAAAAACGAATAGACAGTGCCCTTGGCGATAAAAGCTATACAGTAGCTTTTATGGAACTTGAAGGCATGATAGGCGCTGTCTGCGCAGGTGCGTCTGCATCCGACCGGCTTCTTGAACTGAAACGAAACTACCACTATCTTAAGCAATATGCCCTTGACGGAATAGAGGATCCTTTGCGGAACGCGCTCCTTCAGGAGATAACGGAAGGAATCAAGACCTTAACAGATTCTGTTTTGCGCGAATTTGAAGCGAAAGACAATTCCTCGCTCTACTTCGGCACTCTTCGCTATGAACGTTCACACGAATCAGCATCCACCACACAATTGCTTGAGAATTATCTGAAAACCGTTTCCGAATTATCGTTGGCCGGAATATATGGCAAAGAAACAACTCCTTTGCAGCGAAAAGCGCTTGAAGAAAATGAGCAGCGTATCTTTAACCGAATTTGGGTGACGCACCCGCTTTCTGCATCCGACATAAAAACCATTCAATCGGCGCTTACATCCGAAGCTACACCATCGGCATTCAAACGCCTGCTTACAGGTGCAATTCTTCTGGGAGGTCTCGAATATTTTCAAGCCGAACGTTTTTCCCTGCTTGCTGATGCGTATTCCTATTCTGAACAGCCCGACGACATACGCGCTCTTGTAGCGCTTATGCTTCTTCTATGGCATTGGCACGGACATCATATCCCCTCTAAAATATATGGCCGCCTTGAAGCGTTAACCGATTCTCCCGACTGGAATTCCGATATCCGCACTGTCTACCTACAATTTCTAAGGGCCCGTGACACTGACAGGATTACACGAAAAATGAACGAGGAGTTGATTCCTAAAATGATGAAGCTCAGGCCTGACATGGAAAAACTTCAGTCTATGCACGAACTCGAGATGGAGGATTTCGGTGAAATAAACCCCGAGTGGGCCGAACGCTTGCGCGAAAGCGGAATTGAAGAAGAACTGAAAGCACTAAATGATTTGCAGATGGAAGGCGCGGATGTGATGATGAGTACATTTTCACCCCTTAAGAACTTCCCGTTTTTTCACGATGTCATCAACTGGTTCAGAAATTTCGATTCAAATCATTCATCCTTGAACGCAATAGAAGGCCTTCGCAAGTCAGGTTTAGGACAAATAATAGAGAACATGCCGGGTCTTTGCGACAGCGATCGTTACTCCCTTGCACTCTCAATGGATAAGATGCCTGAAAATGCAAGGAAAATGATGATTGACCAACTCAATGCCCAGCAAATTAACTTTGCTGAACTTGCTGCCAACAAGGATGCTGAAACATCGCGCGACACATTTGCAAACCTTTTCGTGCAGGATCTGAACAGATTCTTTAAATTGTTCCGTAGGCGCGGTGAATTCCACAATCCGTTTTCATCACCCATTAATCTGTTTGAACTTCCGCTGGTTAACAAAAGCGTTACCGACACCTCACTGCTTGAACTTGTCAGTGAATTCTATATGCAGCGCGGATACTATGATGAAGCTCTCACCGCATTGAACATCATGCTGACATCCACAGCTCCGTCTGCATCACTTTTCCAAAAAACAGGCTATTGCCTTGAAAAAACCGGACGTCTTGACAAAGCTGTCGAAGCGTATAAAAACAGCCAGCTTCTCGATTCTACAAACCGATGGACAATGCGTCGCCTCGCATGGTGCCTCCGACTTACCGGACAATACGGTGAAGCTGAAAAACAATTACGGCAGCTGCTTGATTTCGAACCCGATGATTACAACCTGAATTTTCAGCTTGGCACCTGCTTGATGAACCGCTCACGGATTCCGGAAGCCTTGAACCATTTCTTCAAACTGGAATTCATCGATCCAAAATCAACGAAATCGCTACGACCCATTGCATGGTGCTCATTTCTGACAGGTGATTACCAGCGTGCCGAAAAATATTTCGACCGCATTCGTAATGACAAACCAACTGCCGATGACCACCTTAACCAAGGGCATCTGTTTATGGCCATGCATCGCTATACCGATGCTGTTGAAGCTTATAAATCTTGCCTTGAAGCAATAGGACGCGACATGAATAAATTACGCTCAATGGTAAATGCTGACCGTGAGCACCTCGACAACGCAAAAGTGGATCCGGTTATCATGTCGCTTGTACTTGATGAGGTTCATAACACTCTTTGGACTTGAAAGCAACTAATTTATAACGAGATATGAAAAGAAAAATTCTTTCCGCCTTTCTAACCACTACTATTATGTGTTCAGCAAACAACCCGTTTTTCAAACCGTTTGAAACTCCAAACGGCACAGCTCCGTTCAATGAAATAAAATTCGAGCACTATGAACCCGCCATTATGCGCGGAATCGAAAAAGGGAAAGAAGAGATTGAACAGATATGCTCCAACCCAGAAACTCCGACTTTTGAAAACACTATTGTAGCGCTTGAACGCAGCGGAGCCGACCTGAACCGTGTGCTTAACGTGTTCTATCCCCTGACTTCCGCCCTCTCAACTCCCGAAATGATGGATCTCGCAACAAAACTCACTCCGGTGTTAAGCGACTACTCCACTTCCATACCTCTTAACAAACGCCTTTGGGAACGCGTGAAATCAGTCTATGACAATCGCGATAAATTCAACCTTACCCCTGAGGATAAAATGCTGTTGCAACAGACCTACGATTCATTCGTGCAAAGCGGAGCGAATCTCGAAGGAGAAAAACGCAATGAATTCAGCCGTCTGAAATCAGAAATCAGTTCTCTTACAAACCAGTTCGGTCAGAATGTACTGAAAGAGCTGAACACTTATGAAATAATTCTGAAAAAAGAGGAACTTGCCGGACTTCCTGAAAACATTGTTGCGGAAGCCCGTCAGCTGGCGGAAAAGAAAGGTATTTCCGATGGCTACCTTTTCACACTACAGCAGCCCACATATATGGCTGTGATGAAATTTGCCGACAATCGTAACGTGCGTGAAAAATTCTACAAACTCTACACCCAGCGTAACACAAAGGGAGAATTCGACAACACCGGAATCATGAGCCGGATTGCACAGAAACGTCTGGAACTGGCTAAATTAATGGGCTACAGAACTTATGCCGACTATGCCTTGCAACACACAATGGCAAAGAGTCCCGACAAAGTTATGGCGCTGCTCGACAATCTACGCGATTCCTACACGCCCGCTCAGAAAAAAGAATTTGCCGAGCTCACCAAGTTCGCAGCCGAGCATCTTGGATTCAAACAGCCCGTTCAGGCATGGGATTACTCATATCTCGCCAACAAACTTAAAATGCACGCTTACAGCTACGACGAGGAATCGCTGCGCCCATATTTTGAACTTAACAACACCATAACCGGCGTGTTCGGACTGGCAACAAAACTCTATGGACTTCAATTCAAGGAAAATGATAAAGTTGCCGTTTATCACCCCGATGTGAAAGCCTTCGACGTTATGGATTCCGACGGATCATATCTCGGGGTTATATATACCGACTTCTTTCCACGCGACACAAAAAGCCCCGGCGCATGGATGACTGATTTCAAATCGCAATACATTGAATCGGACGGCACGAATTCACGCCCGCACGTGTCGATTGTAATGAATTTCACTAAACCCACCGACAGCGTTCCGTCGCTTCTCACTCCCTATGAGGTTGAAACTTTCCTCCATGAATTTGGTCACGCACTCCACGGATTGCTCGCAAATTCACATTATTCATCGCTTTCAGGAACTAATGTTTATCGCGACTTTGTCGAGCTGCCCTCACAGTTCAACGAAAACTATCTTACCCAACCGGAATTCCTGAATTCGTTTGCCCGTCACTATCAGACAGGTGAAACCATTCCGGCCGAAAAAGTAAACAAGATAATAAGCTCTGCCCAATTCGGAGCGGCCTACAGCTGTCTGCGCCAGCTCAGCTTCGGTTATCTTGACATGGCATGGCACTCCATAACCGACTCTGTAGCTGATCCAACCGCATTCGAACAACAGGCAGTTAGCTCCGTCGCTATGTTCCCCGACGTAAACGGCTCGCTTACTTCACCCCAGTTCAGTCACATTTTCAGCGGAGGCTACGCCGCCGGCTATTACAGCTATAAATGGGCGGAAGTGCTTGATGCCGATGCCTTCTCAATGTTCGAAGAAAATGGAATTTTCGACCCCGAAACAGCTACTAAATTCCGTAAGAATATATTAGAAAAGGGCGGAACAGAAGATCCGGCACAACTCTACAAAAACTTCCGTGGACGTGAAGCGACTATCGACGCCCTGCTTAAACGCGACGGAATCAAAAAAGCAGAAACACCAAAAATAATCAACAAAGTTAAGGACATCTGATTGCACGAAATGCGTAAACAAACCATTATACGCTACATCGAACCGCTGCGCGAGGGTGGGTCGCTTCCCGCCCTCGTTGAAGCGGACGACGGGTTTCAATATGTTGTGAAATTCCGCGGCGCAGGTCATGGAACAAAAGCCCTGATTGCGGAACTGATAGGTGGCGAAATTGCGCGACTGCTTGGCTTGAACGTCCCGGAACTGGTATTACTCGACCTACCCGCCGAATACGGCATAACAGAACCTGACCAGGAAATACAGGATCTTCTTAAAGCAAGCACCGGAGTGAACATCGGCCTGCACTTTTTAAGCGGAGCGCTTACACTCGATGCCTATAAAAATCCGGTTTCACCCGAAATGGCAGCGCTTATTGTTTGGCTCGACGCATTCCTGACAAACGTTGACCGTACTGCACGAAACACCAACATGCTTCTTTGGCACAACCGTGAAACATGGCTCATAGACCATGGCGCTTCGTTGCTATTCCATCATTCATGGTCGCCCGTCGATAAAGCAGCTCTCTCCCCTTTCCAATTCATAAAGAACCATGCCCTGCTTCACAAAGCCGAAAACCTTGATAAAGCCGACAAAATTGCACGTCAGCTAATCACCGGACAACAGATTGACGAGATTCTTGCACTTATTCCCGCCGATTGGCTTAAAGAAGCAAATCCCGGAATCCCGGCCGAGGAAACACGCCAAATCTACAGGCAGTTCTTGCTGAAACGCCTTGAAAATTCATCTAATTTTTTAACCGAAGCGAAAAATGCAAGACATGCACTTATATGAATATGCCGTCGTTCGCTACGTGCCCAACATCACCCGACAGGAATTTATAAATGTCGGGCTCATAATGATGTGTAAACGCTCAAGGTGGCTCCGCTTTGCACAAAAAGTTGATTTCTCCCGCATAAGCCCGTTTAACCCACCTCACAGTCAGGAAGATATTGCCAACGCACTCGAACAGTTTGCCCAGGTTACAGAAACCGGCAAAATCAGTCCCACATCCGAAGTGCTTCCCCCCGAAGAACGGTTCCGTTGGCTCACAGCCGTGAAAAGTTGCGCCATTCAAACCTCACGCCCCCACCCCGGCCTAACCGACAACCTTGAAAATACCTTCAACAAACTCCTTGAAGAACAGGTACTTTAAAATAAAAAAGCATCTAAACATTAAAAATAATTTGTAAAATTCAACAAAACGCATTAACTTTGCAGCGCAAAACGCAGGTCCCATAGCTCAGTTGGTTAGAGCACCTGACTCATAATCAGGGAGTCCT
>CAZMAO010000037.1:0-14373 GCA_964564465.1 uncultured Bacteroides sp. | reverse complement strand
CTCCGAGACGGCTATCGGTGATGATGGGCATTGACATCAGTTCCGGCTCCCGACCCGGAGTCATACGATAGAGTCCACCGGACATGGCGCATATCCACACATTGTCGGCCGAATCAATGAATGTAGAATAGACGTTGAGTTTCGGGCTGTGTATGGTCAGATCGCCCGACTGACGGTTGATTTCGTAAAGACCACGCGTGGTGCTGATGTAGAAAGCGCTGTCGGTACATGACAGAAAATTGACTTTGGGCAGCGACGGAACCGTGAATTCCAGGCGCAGCGAGTCGGAATCGGGTGACATGGAGTACAGCCGGTTTTTAGCTATGATGGCGATGGTGCCGTTGTGCGAAGTCAGAGCCCGCACGTCACGATGGTCGGTCAGGCGAGTGAAGCGTTCGGTCACAATGTCATATTTGATCAGATCAGCATCGATCATGCAAAACAGATTGTTGTCTGCATCCTTGACAATGACCTGTACTTCATTGCCAACCCATACGGAATCACCTGCCTGTGCATTTGTCACCCACCCCTTATGAGTGGTCATGGAGTGACCGTCGTAAATGTTGATGCCCTCTCGTGTGCCGAACCACATGCGGCCCAAGGCATCTTGGCAGATAGTGAGTACGGACGGCTGACTCAGCCCCTCGGTCAGGCTCAGATGCTTGAAATATTCGGCGTGGGCCGACAGACACGACACACAACCGATGATTGCAACAATTAATAAACGATATAATTGCACCATTCTTCAGCGTAAGATTTAAGGGGATGTCAACCCTCAGAATGAGAACTCTCCCAATGCAAAAATAGCGAAAAAGTTATAGACTTTGCACTTCAGCATAGCTGAATTTGCAGATTTAACTATTGGGTGCCGAACAAGTGGTTATAGCACATGCCGTTAGGCCAGCATTGTGCCCGTATATCACCGACAATGACTATTAATGTAAGTTAAAACCGCCCCTAAATTCACAGAACCCTATGGCAGAATAAAAATAAATCTCTACCTTTGTCATCGCTTAAACAAAGCAGGTCCCATAGCTCAGTTGGTTAGAGCACCTGACTCATAATCAGGGAGTCCTAGGTTCAAGCCCTAGTGGGACCACCCGAAAGTAGTTAGCCCCATAGCTGACTACTTTTTTTGTATATAGCTGTGTTTTCTAAAATAATTCTTTTATCAAACAGTTGCCTATATCTAAATCAACGGGTTACACAACACAAAATATTCTTCATTCTTCATGGTTGAGCAAAAGTGTGAAGAAATTTGTTATATCTATAAACAAGACTTTAGAATATGATAAACAAGATAATAGAATCAAACCCGGCTTTCCGCAACATTGTTGAACGCACAAGCGTTCGACGATATAAGAATCAATCCATAAGCGATGACATAAAAGAGGCTTTGTGCTATGCCGGTATGAGCGCACCATCAGGTGTCAACCGTCAGCCGTGGGAATTCATAATTGTGGATGACAAGAAACTGCTCACGGAACTTGCCCAAGCGTTGCCCTACGCAAAAATGACGGCGGAAGCGCCTATGGCAATTGTTGTGTGCGGCAACCGCGACCGTTTCCTTGATGGCGACGACTCTACGCTTTGGGAACAAGACCTTTCTGCCGCTTCCGAGAATATCCTCTTAGCTGCTCATGCCTTAGGCTTGGGTGCGGTATGGACCTGTCTGTATCCGCACCACGACAGAGAAGACGCAACACGACAAATACTCAACATTCCCGACAATCTGATTCCGTTCAATCTTATCCCTGTCGGCGTGCCCCTTTCCGACCATAAGCCTATGAACAAATGGCATCCGGAAAGAATCCATCATAATAAAATAGGTTGATTCCCTATACAAAATAAAAGAGTCCGACACATTGCGGACTCTTTCTTTGTTATAAGGTTTACAGGACCATCCCCCCAAACGGCTAACAGACTTGAGTTTACTTGAGGGTAAACTGACTGGAGCCGAAATCAATTGTCACATTTCCAGCGGCTGTAAGCGAAATTGGTCCGGCTGTCTTTATAGCCTGCTCATCAACACGCACACCATTTTCAACAGAATATCTTGTTGCTTCTACGGTGTAATCACCGGCAGGAAGCATAAGCATGATTGCATTCACTCCGCTTCCACCTGAGGCCGAAGCTGTTGATATGGTTTGAGGAACAATGTAGTCAGGTTCCTTGTCGGTCAACTTATTTCGCCATAGCCTGATGTTATCCACATAATAGGATCCGGCCGACGTGTTTCTGATCACCGTGCTGCATGTAGCAACTCTGTTAGGAGGTGTAACCGGAAAACGGAACGTACATTCCGACATGGCGTTTCCAAAACCGTTGATTATCAAATCACCTCCGCTCATCAGCTGATATGCCTGATATAACGGATTAACGCTCACCATCATATAAAAGCGTTCATCGGATGTTTCATCAACATCGCCTATATGCCATATCCACGAATATTTGAACAATACATCGCCGGAAGCTACATCGGGAACCCCGGTCAGAGTGTTATTCTCTATTGCCTGAGGCAAACCGTTGACAAGCAATTTATAGTTGACATCAGCTCCAGCGGCATTATTCTTTATCTCCACTGAAGGCAAAGACTCGCTTGAAGAATTATTCCAGGTCCAATTGTTAAACGACGTCAACTTGTGATTGTCCTTACTGTCAGGTATGCCTCCCGACACCGTAGCATCAAGTGTCCATTCAAAACCGGGATTATAAACAGACGCATCGGCACATGAAGCGGGACGTGATTCTCCGCCGGCAACAAGTTCATGCGCATTTAAATGATAAAGCTCGTTATTCCGCATGGTGAGAAGCGACGCGGAAATGTCGCAATTGTTCAGATAAAAGCCCCAGAACCGCGTTAAATCGTCGCCACGACGACGCACCCAACTTCCATTATTCATCGGAGCATTGTGAAGCACCATTTCTGCCTCAACCGCATAATAATCGCCTTTCGCACTGCCATCGAACACATGAATGGGATATATATTGTAAGTTACATTGGCCGTAGTTGTAATTGCCAGCTGACCGGCTGCAGCCCAATGACCGTCTACAATCGATTTTTCATTAAGTTTTAATTTAAATGTATGCGTCACATTCTGCGGAAGGAAACGTCTCTTTATATCCTTGGCCCGTAAATCCACTCCCCTATACCGACTTCCGGTTACAGAGTTCGCCCATCCACAGAAATGGAACAGCGGAACATCACCCTCATCAATAATCTTGTTGTTGTGCAGCAGATAATAAGACCCGCTGTTATTGAAGCCATAAATAGCACACTGCTCATTCTTGTCAGGCCCGGCATAAAAAATGTTATTGCGCTCACTCCAATCGGAAATCAACATAGCATCCGGATTCACCACGGCAATTAACACGCCGTTATTGTAGGCATTCAAAAGAGCTTCCTCATAATTCTTTATCGAAGAACTTTCAATCACTATAATCGAAGCATCCTTCAAATCAACAACATTTGTAAAGGAGCCTCTCAAATCAGCATCAGCATCGCCAAAATCGCCTATAATTGCAGATGGAGCACTCACTTTCTCAATTTCAGGCTTAACAACCGACGAACCGGACGGCACTTCAAACTCCTCATTCACCGTTTTATCATCGTTTTCACACGAAGTAACACTTAGAAACAGCAATACCGTCCAAAACACCGGGATAAAAAACCACGATTTCCTATTAAGTTCCATTTTTATAGTTAATTGCAGTTACAATCCTCGGCTCCCAACACATAAAATTCATGTCTTAACATGCCTGAGCCTTATGGATTAAATCATCTATTCTTGTTTTCAACTGCAAATTTAATAAAAAGAATCCATTAATTTGCGTACTTGCGGCGAATACCTGTGGAAATTTCGTTAACTTTGCCACATGGCTCGTTTCAATCCATTTGAAGAAGCAATTGATTTTTCGTTCTGGGAAAAAACATGCATGGAACATGGCTCGCTGCAGCACTTCAGCCGTGGCGATTATTTCGCACAAACAGGAAGCCTTCTCCGTCAGGTTGGATGGATTGTGTCGGGAGGTTTCAAACACTCACTGATCGACACTGAAGGAAACAACAAAACAGTCGGATTCGTTTTTGAAAATTCGGTTCTGGCAAACTACATCAGCACTGCTCTCGGGAAAAAAATGCCGACCGACATAATAGCACTCGAAGATTCGGATGTGCTTGTTGTGCCCACCGCAGTAATGAAAGAACGTCTGGAACAAGATTCCTCGATGAACCTCAACTTCTGTCAGGCCTTGTTTGAACAGGCTTACAATCACATCCTGAGCTACTACCGCTTTTCACCTGAACAACGCTATCAGAAACTCATAGAACGCTATCCACGAATAACTGAGCTTGTCACTCTCCGCGAAATAGCATCCTATCTTAATCTGTCCTATCGTCAACTTCACAGAATCCGCGAATCAGTCCTAAAAAAATAAAAGATTTCAACAGACAGCATCAGCGAATGTGACATATGTCATGTTCAATAACTCTATTTTATCATATTTTTGCCTGCGGAAACATATACACAACACTCCCATCCTTCTCATCAAAATTTCGTATGGCATCAAAACACGGGTTTCAACCATTCCACAGATTATTCGCGCTGCTTGTCTTTGCTCTGTCCGCAACTGCTTTAAGCGCACCTGCAAACGCAAAAAAAATATTTTCAGGTGTTTGCGGACGTGTTTATCTGAGTTCGGGCGATTCAATTGTCACAAACGACGTGATGCGCATAACAATCCCAATGAAAAGCGATAAGGTGGGTATTATTGAAAACGCTTATACTTCCGATAATAAAATTGAAAAACGCATTGATCCGGAAGCTATCGACTCGGTTGTTCTCTGGCCTGTTACCTCGCCACAACGCCACCACACATTCATATTCATAAAGAAATATGGCTGGTGCTTCAGGGCTGAACACAGTCCGAGTATATCTGTTTACTGCTTTTCACCCAAAGGCTACGGCATTTCCGGAAACGGAGGATTATGGTTGAGAGGGAAAGGGAAAATGCTGGTTTTTAAAGATGGCAAGGAATATGATTTCGGTTCGCCATATAAAAACTTAAATAAAAAAATTCGTGCTACGCTCGAAAATCTTGTGGCAGACGACCCGCAGCTATTGGAATATATAAAAAAAGCTAAAGGCCGTCGTGACAAAGTGTTAAGAAGTCTTGTTATGTATAACCCAAAACAAACAACAAAATGATTACAAATCTGAAACCGTTTATTGTATTCTTGATCGTAACAGCATCATGGCTCTCGGCATTCGCAGAGAAAGACCCCGAAAACTATCACGTGCAGGTTGTGATGGCGACAGGCGACACCATCACCGGCTACATTCGCAACGACCTTAAGACGGGATTAAAAAATATGTTCTCAAAAACCGGCTCCATACGCCAATACATAAATGTCTCCGATTCGCCTGACGGCGGCACATCAAAAAGATACAGCTCATCGGAAATAAAAGAGTATCGCTTTCTTGAACCCAATGAAGCCTATCCCGACGGAAAGACATGTATTTCTGAAATGATTAACCAACCCGGACTCTTCAAGCCTCTGCGCTACGTAAGAGGCCTTGCATGGGAGTATAACAAACGTGAAAGCGGGTCTATTCTTGGCTGGGACGTTTTCGAATCAACAGGCGGCAGAAACAGTGTAAGTCGCCTTGTCCCTGCCACGGGAATCAAATTAAAAGGAGCTCCGGCAGCTTTTCCCATCATTATAAATAAACTTTACAGACCGTGGTATCTGATGCATTACCTGAAGAAAAATTACCCGGAACTCCACAAAGCATGGGAAAATTACTACGATAAGGGAAAAGACTCCAAAGCTCACCGCAAGGAGCTTCTTGACAATCCGTCGACCGCACTTTTGTTCTACGAGGAATTCCTGAAAAACAATCCCCCGCTCAATGATGAGCAAGACCAGTGACCATTCATCGGTTTCAAAGGCAAAACACGGCATGACAGACGATTCATAGGGCAGCGACACCTTGCACCGTTAAGCAGCTTACCATCACACGTCAAATCCAATTACACCCGGTTTGCGTTATATCGGTATGAACGGACTGACAATTGGCATACTTGTTCCATTTCTGGGAACTGTTTTTGGAGCGGCTTGCGTGTTTTTCATGAGGAAACACACCATTCCTTTGATAGCTCAAAAAACATTGACCGGATTCGCAGCCGGGGTTATGGTGGCCGCCTCTGTTTGGTCGCTGCTTATTCCTTCGATAGAAATGACCGGGCGTGAAGGTTTTTCAAGCATCCTGCCGGCCATCACAGGCTTTTCTGTCGGCATACTGTTCCTGCTTATTCTCGATTCCGTAATTCCACATCAGCATATAGACAGCAATCAAAGCGAAGGACCGAAATCGCATCTGTCAAAAACCACAAAACTTGTTTTTGCCGTCACACTTCATAATATTCCTGAAAGCATGGCAGTGGGAGTGACACTTGCAGCTGCATTGAAGGATAACAGTCTGATGCCGATGTCCGCGGCAATAGCCCTGGCATTAGGAATTGCAATTCAGAATTTTCCGGAAGGAGCCATAGTTTCCATGCCATTGCGAACCGCCGGAAACACGCGTAAGAAATCATTCTTCATAGGTGTTTTAAGTGGAATCGTTGAGCCCATCGGCACTATTTTAACCATACTAATAGCCTCAACCATTCTCCCTGCGCTGCCCTATTTTTTAGCGTTTTCCGCCGGCGCAATGATTTACGTTGTTGTTGAAGAACTTATTCCCGAAACACAAAACGGCACACATTCAAACATGGGTACAATCGGATTCACCATCGGCTTCCTGCTTATGATGTCGCTCGACGTTCTGTTAGGTTGATTCCGCTTATTCCCCCAGTTTATCATACTGTTCGTCTTCCACCGGCTCTAGCCATACATTTTCAGCCTTTTCTCCGGGAACTTCAAATGCAAGATGAGCGAACCACGAATCCTTAGCTGCTCCGTGCCAATGCTTGACATTTGCAGGAATATTTATAACGGTTCCGGGGAGAATCTCAACCGGAGCCTTACCATCCTCCTGATACCATCCACGTCCGGCCACACCGACAAGCATCTGACCGCCACCCTTTTCCGCCTTATGAATATGCCAGTTGTTGCGGCAACCGGGTTCAAAGGTAACATTAAAGAACTGAATCTGATCCGTTGAGACAGGCGCAAGATAGCTCTGGCCGATAAAATATTTCGCATATGCATTATTGGGCTCTCCTATCGGAAAAATCATACTGCGTTCAAAAGCTGCCTTTGCATCCTCGCCCTTTATATCATCATTCCAAACATCTTTTGCCAATCGGAAAGCCCCCCAGGCTTTCGGCCAACCGGCATAGAAAGCGATATGGGTTAATATCTCCGCAATTTCAGTGCGCGTAATCCCATTCCTCTTCGCCTCCTGAAGATGGAAAACAAGTGAGGAATCGGTAATGCCCATGGATATTAACGAAGTTATTGTCACTAAACTGCGGTCGCGGAGCGAAAGCAAATCATTACGGCTCCACACTTCTCCGAAAAGAACATCATCATTTAAACGCGCAAATTCCGGAGCAAATTCACCGAGTTGCTGGCGACCCGCCGTCTGAACTATTTTCTGTTGTGCCATAGTTGAAAATATTATGACTGATAATAATGCAAGTAAAATAATACGTTTCATTATTCTGAATTAAACATCATAGAACATACAAAATTATAAAATCGACACATGTAAAACCACACATTTCCAACTGTTATTTTACCATTTTCTACGATTTTTGCACGTTCGATTCACATTATTTTTCAATATATATCATTAAATTTGTAGCTATAAGTCAAATCGCTATCATACATGAGTAAAATCCTGAATGTAAAAAAGCCCTCTGATTACAGCGCCTGGGTGGGGCAGACCGATTCGCATGACCTTATCAGCGTAATAAACTACAGCGCGCTGTCGCCCGTCCGCAATAGCCTTAACAACTACGATGTTTACGGACTTTTTCTGCAAGGTAAAGATGAAAAACTCGATTTGATTTACGGAACCGGCAAATATGATTATTCCGATGGCACGTTAATCTGCGTTGCTCCGGGACAAATCGGAGGTAAGGAAGACAACGGACAGCTTATAAATCTTACCGGATGGGCCGTGCTGTTTCACCCGGACATTCTGCAAGGTACTGCTCTTGAAAATGAAATAAAGAATTTCTCATTTTTCGATTACAGAATTAACGAAGCGCTGCACATGACTGTCGAGGAACGCGACATAATGATTTCTCTCATTAAGAAACTTGACAATGAGTTGAAATTTCCGGCCGACGCCATGCAGAACAGAATTATAGTTGCCTTTATAAACCTGCTGCTACGCTACACTCAACGGTTTTACAACAGACAGTTCGTTACTCGGACAATTGTAAATAACGATACGCTTTCAAAGTTTGAAAAACTGCTGAAAGATTATTTTGAAAACAACCGGCAGCTTACGGAAGGCATTCCAACCATAAAATTCTGCTCGGAACATCTTTGCATGTCGCCAAACTATCTCAGCGACGTTATTAAACGCACCACCGGCGAAAATGCAAACCACTATATAAAACGCTTCGTTATCCGGCTTGCGAAGAATCGCCTTGTCTCAGGCATGACATCATCGGAAGTTGCCTATTCGCTCGGATTTGATTATCCGCAGCACTTTGCGCGAATGTTTAAGAAAATGACCGGTGTTACTCCGCGCCAATATTCCGGCCAGCGCAAAAAATAAACTCACCCCTGCTCATAAATCACCTGACCGATAATAACATCGGGGCTGCATCATCAACATTTTGACTATGACACAGCCCCGACAGCTTTACCGTAATTAAAGCAATTTTTATTGCAATTTATCTAATCGTTTATTTGCGGAACAATATAGTTACACTATGCCTAACCGAAACCGGTTGCCCGTTTATGCGGCCAGGTACCCATTTTGGCATCGCACTTACAACTCGTATAGCCTCGGCATCGAGCGCCGTATTCTTTTTGAGTTTTACAGTCGCATCCGAAATAGATCCATCCTTTTTCACCACAAAGTCAACCATAACTCTTCCCGATGCATTTCCGGCATTTTCCGGATATTTTATGTTTGCCGCCAGCCATTTATACATCTCGGTTTCTCCTCCCACAAAGCTTGGTGCCTGATCTGCCCTGCCATATACACGATTTTCCTCCTCTGCTTTTCTCAACAATTGATCCACATCAACTCCGGCGTCCTTCAAAATCTTCATCCATCCTCTGAACAGCACATATAATTTATCGTCAGCTTTTTTCCCATGTCCGGGATATGCGGCAAGCCATTTCGAATAATTGGAAACCAATTCACTTCCCGCATTTGAAAGTTTTGTTTTAGCCTCATTGAATTCAGTCTTTATGGCCGACGCATCATCGCCATAAGTGTCTACGGGGAAAACCACAACGCTTAACACTTTGGAAAATTCCTCGCTTGGATCATAGCCCAATTTGCTGTTACTTTCCAACGATTCTGACACTTCCGAAAGGAAATCCACTGTTTCCGAGGCTACACTGTTATAATTCATTTCCCGTCCCAAATTAGCCATCGCCCCTCCTTGCGAAATTCCTGCCTCAATATTAACTATCTGAACAAATGAATCAATCGACATGAACAAAGCAACCATGTCAGCCTTAAAATATTGCCTGCACTCATCATTAGGCATCTTGGAAAGCATATCGTTTATATGCTGGAGAATCAAGAAGTTGAGGAAGCTGTTATTCACACTTGCGCCCTCAAGCATGGTTTGTGAATTCCTGCCGTAATATTTGGATTTGTCTATATAATCTTCCAGTTTCTTTATGCCATCGTAATAACGGTCTATTCCTGTTCCGTCCTTACTGTACGCTCTTAACGAACCATTATAACGGAACTTTCCGTCGGGCAGTTTCTCAACTTTCGATCTGAGGCTCTCCCCGAACTTATCTTCTATCCCTTTAGCCCAAGAAAGCGCGTTATCGAGTTCAGCAACAGATGTAATCTTCAGATTCGCCTTGGCGCTTAACGCCTTAGTTAAACCGGCAAAAGGAGATGCAGTCGCAGCTGTCTTTGCCGCCGCACCTTTCCGCGCCGTGGAGGTCTGCGATGTTCTCGCGGTTCTCGACGTTGACGTGCTCTTTCTTGTCTGGGCAAATGTGCAAAAAACGCACATAAGGATTATTGAGAAAATTATAGCTATTTTTTTCATAAGTACTTATTGTTTTATAAATTACACTTAATTTCTTGCATGCAATGAATTAAGAAGCATAACTCACTGTTACTTTCAATCCGTTCACACTTAATTCCAGAACGCTGTTGGGATAACGGAGCACCTTTCCGGAACCTTTATAACCGAACTCACGTGCCGTATTCAAGAAAGCGTCCAAAGCTTCTTTTGAGGGAAACTGCATGACGACACTGTTCTCTGTTTCGTTTGTTGTAACAGAAATTCCATCGAGTGCATAAGTGCGTATCTCAATTTTTTTCGGCACTTCCACCTCACTGAACGCTCCGTTACCCGCGTCCTCTAACTCAACCTCATAAACCGTTTTAGTTTTTGTTCCCTTATGCAAAAAACCGAGTTTCCTCAAATCAGAAGATGCAACCGGATTGATTTTCGGACCATATTCCCCTTTTATCACTACTGTCTTTATGCCAAAACCTTCAGGCAACAAAGCCTTTTGTTCTGTTTGATTAGCTTCAACTGGAGCTGAAGCTGCATTGGTTTCCCCGGCTGCCGGTGCATACGCTTCAAATTCGTTGCCGGTAGCTTTATAGACTGCCATAAATTCCTCTATACCGGGCTTCGTCATTTCTATGCCAACAATTTCAGAGCCTGAAGTTCCCGTCATCTCAATAGGAATCTTAACACTTCCGCCGGCAGCTATATCCTTACCCGGCTCTGAAGAATATGATTCATATCCTCCCCGCAAATCAGTGAAATGGTATTTAATCTTATAATCCGAGCCTTTAACATCCTTGTCGCCGGTGTTTTTCAAAGTATAATAACCTTCCGCCTCATCCATGGCAAATTGCGGTTCATGTGTAAATACAGGCCCTGAAACTTTTATAACATTATCATTTGCCTTGCAGTAGGCTTCATAAAGTCCTGCTATCATTTTATCCACATACGGCATCAGCATGGCCTTTTCCACATCGGAAGTCGTATCCTTGAAAGCACCCGTGGCCACAGCCATATCACATTTCCCTTTAGGGAAGGCAAACAACCCATACGATTTTTCAACACGGTAGTTCCCCTCGGTCCCCTTTGCAAATATAAAAGTCACATCGTTTTCCAATGTAACAGTATACAGACTGTCAGCCACATCCGTATCAATCTTCATATTTTCAACACCCGACAATTTATTAAGTGAATCAGCTTTGACTATATCAGGATATAACGTTATGATGGAATCCAGCTGCCCTGCATTTATCCATTCCACCAATAATTCCGCATTATTCCTGACTTCCGATTCTCCCGATCCTTTACTCCCTGAACATGACCACACTAACGTGGCCAATAAAACTGACAATAAGCTTTCTCTGATTTTCATTGCAATCAAAATTTAAATTGATAAATAAAAATTTATAATTACCACGAAGTTAAATATTAATTCACATTTACCCCCCCCCATTTGTTAAACTACGTTAATAAACACCCTTGTCACTTAGAATTACGGTGCATTTGAACTCGACCCTGCGGCATCGAAAGATGCTGCTTCGTCAACATCGGAACGATTTGCCATAAAATATAGACTGAGCTTACTGGCCGATACGGTTCTGCTATCCGGTCACTCATCACCCATTACAGTTGATCAGGAGCGGCAGATTTTGTTTCATTAGCGTTCCGCGAATCTGTTCGCTACAATCAAATTTCATTGCTAAGCGTATTAAGTGGTTGCTTTCTGACAAAAATTCCCTACATTTGTTTCCGTAATCAACACATCTCGATTATGGCTAAACAGGAATACATTGATAAAAACCGAAAATGGCTTGAAGACAAGGCAAGTGAAGCCGGCGTAAAACCACTTGATAAAGGAATTTACTTCAAAGTTCTGAAAAATGGCAATCCCAAATCACCCACTCCAAACCGCGGAAGTGTTGTCACCGTCCACTACACCGGGAAAACAATCAACGGCAAAACATTCGACAGCAGCCGCGGTGGCGTTGCCCCGGCCTTCCGCCTGCGCGAGCTTATTCCGGGCTGGATCATTGCACTGCAACAAATGCATGTAGGTGACCGATGGGAAGTATACATACCGGCCGAACAAGCCTATGGCAAAACAAATCAGCCGGGCATCCCCGGCGGTTCAACACTTATTTTCGACATTGAATTGATCAACATTAACTGACATCTTGAAAATGCTCCTGAATCTGATAACAGACATCAATCTGCAAGGAGTGGGAATTGGACTCGCCACATTCCTTATAATAGGAATTTTCCACCCGCTTGTCATCAAAGGCGAATATTATCTGGGGCAACGCTGCAACTGGCTGTTCCTCATAGGCGGAATAATTACACTGATTCTATCTCTCACAACCGTAGGAACAGCTTCTATCCTTCTCGGCGTAACATCTTTCTCATGCTTCTGGTCAATTCTCGAAGTCAAAGAACAGAAAAAACGCGTGGAAAAAGGATGGTTCCCAAAACGAAATAAAAACTCCGCAAATGATTAACCAGATAGAGTTTACCTTGCCGCCCATGCCACGCGGATGCAATCTGATAACCGGTCAGATTCTGCGCCGTCTTCCTGAACTGCCGGAAACAGGGCTTCTGAATCTTTTCATCAAGCACACATCGTGCGGACTATCAATCAACGAAAATGCCGACCCTGATGTGCGCACCGACCTTGATGCTATCCTCAATCATATTGTGCCGGAAAACGAGTCATATTACACGCATACATTTGAGGGCGACGATGATATGCCTGCTCACGCAAAATCATCGCTGACCGGAGTTTCGCTGACAATCCCCATTTCCGGCCATCGGCTGAATCTCGGACGCTGGCAAGGAATCTATCTGTGTGAATTTCGCGATTATGGCGGCCCACGCAATCTAATTGCAACTATCTATTCATGAGATTCTCCACCACACTCCCGGCACCGTTCGGCAAAATCTATCTCGAATCCGACGGCACAGCCCTCACAGCTTGCAAACCGATTGAGGTAAGCGAAAACACACCCTGCGCAATATTGTCAGACACCACGCATCCCCTATTGGTCGAAGCCGCCCACCAACTTCAAGAATACTTTGCCGGGGAACGCACAGAATTCACCCTTCCGTTAAACCCTAAAAACGGATGCACACCTTTTCGGCGAAAGGTGTGGAATCAACTCCTGCGAATTCCTTACGGCTCAACCGTAAGCTATGCCCGGCTTGCACAGATGTGTGGAAGCCCTAAAGCCTATAGAGCCGTCGCCCGGGCTTGTGGTCATAATCCCCTGGCTATATTCATCCCCTGCCACCGCGTAATTGCCTCCGACGGCACCATCGGCGGCTACGCCTTCGGCCCGACCCTCAAACACTCACTCCTGACCCTCGAACACTACATTTTTTGAATGCCGACTATCCAGGTTTATACATAAAAAATACACTGTTGAAACTCACCCTCTACGTCCCCTCCATTATTTTACGTCAGATATCCTACGAAAAAAATTCGTCTGAAAACAATTGCATTAAAAATTGTGTTAGAATATTTGTTTATATACAGATATTCTAACACAATTAAACGACAACTATGGACATTCAGGAAACCCTAAAACAGCTTACAGCTCAGTTTGGCAACACTTTCGATGTAAACAAAGTAACCGACGCATTAAAATCATTCGACCTCAAGAGCATGTCGTTAACCGACATCATTTCAAAATTAAACAAACAAGGTTTGCTTAAAAACTTAAACCTCGACAGCGTGAAGGGCAACGTTGTAGACCAACTAAAAGATAAAGCCGGAAGCATGCTTGGCGGCATATTCGGTAAATAACACTACATTTGACACTTATATCATTGGCTTCGCATTTTTTTAGTTGAAAATGCGAAGCTTTTTTATAGATAGCCGCCCAATTACCAACCTAATGGTATCGAACCCACAACAATCAGCTCCAATCACCCAATTTCCACACAAAATGTACGTGCGTCGATTCATTATGTCCACCCCGTCTGGCACATCCACACAAACAACATGCCAAAGGCATTCCCCTGCAAAGATTTGATTCCAGATAATTTATATAATGCACACGCGCTCCATCAACTGACCCGCTTAGTCAAAAGCAAAAAAAAGCGATGCAATCAATGTTGATTGCATCGCTTTTTAAAGAAAGTGTCCGAGATGAGATTCGAACTCACACAGCCCAATGGCCACTACCCCCTCAA
>CAZMAO010000036.1:0-14551 GCA_964564465.1 uncultured Bacteroides sp. | reverse complement strand
ATGCCTATTTCATTCGTAAAACAGATGGTTTATATCGAAACTGATGAAAAAGGCACAACAGCTGCTGTTGTATCAGGAACAGGTTCAGAGCCTACAGCTAATCCAGATTTAGTATTTAACGTTGACCGCCCGTTTATATTTATAATTGATGAAGCACAAACCGGCTCTATCCTGTTCGCGGGAATCATCCGAAACCCTTAATTATAAAGACACCCTAAACTTTTAAAATTAAAAGTTTCAAATTTAAAACACGAGAGCGCCGGCTAAAAAGCCGGCGCTCTCCGTTTATATTGCTTGAATCAATTTACTTGTCGAGATGCTCGTAAGCAAGAGTCTTGGTGCACTGGTCGCAAACCTCTGCCGGACCAAAATACTGAATCGGGCCGGGGAACACATACTGAGTGCTGAGCGCCCATTCGTCGCGCTTGGCGGCAAAACGTTTGAACGGTGTGCCGTCGAGCTTAACGAGAGCCTTCTGAATAACAGGTTTCATTTCGCCATGACGACGTTCCATGTTGAACATCATTGAAATAGGTATACCGCCGGCAAGCCACTGAACAGAAGGTTTGGTGAGGTTGCGGAGACTCGATATATAACCGGTAACGCCTGCGTTGATAAGCATTGCTGCGTTATAGCCCAAAGCATAGCAATAGTCGGCATCGAAATTCGACGGAGCGGCGCAACGGCCCTCGTAGCCGAAGAAATGATGAAGCGGTGAGAACTTACCTGTATATTTACCCTCCTTGGCCATCTCCTTCAAACGGTTACCAACCATTTCGCTGAGAAGCTTTTCAGTTTCGATAAGTGAAACCTGAACATTGCCGTGCGGGTCACGGTCAAGAGTGAGCTGACGTGCAACGCCCTGCGGAAGCGAAGCGAACACTTTCGCTGAATTAGCCGAAAGCTTGCCCAGAACGAATTCGCGCTGTTCCTCCGGAGTGAGGCCGGCAAATTCAGGATGCTTGGCAAGCAGATCGTTCAGCTCGGCAATCAGATTCTTCATTGCCGGAATAAACTCGATAAGACCTTCAGGAATGAGAACCGTACCGAAGTTATTGCCTTGAGCTGCACGGGCAGCAACTATATCGGCAATGTAGTTGACCACATCCTCCAATGTCTGATTCTTCTCCTCGACCTCTTCCGAAATTATGCATACGTTAGGCTGAGTCTGCAAAGCGCATTCAAGGGCGATATGCGATGCCGAACGGCCCATGAGTTTGATGAAGTGCCAGTATTTCTTGGCCGAGAAGCAGTCGCGCTGAATGTTACCGATAAGTTCAGAATAAACCTTTGTAGCCGTGTCAAAACCGAACGAAGCCTCGATAACATCATTTTTCAGGTCACCGTCAATGGTTTTCGGACAGCCGATAACCTGAACACCGGCACCTATGCTCTTGTAATATTCCGCAAGAATTGCAGCGTTGGTGTTTGAATCATCACCGCCTATGATAACCAAAGCGGTTATGCCGAGTTCCTTAAGGATTACAAGACCCTTGTCGAACTGCTCCACTTTTTCGAGTTTCGTACGGCCCGAACCGATAATGTCGAAACCACCTGTGTTTCTGTACTCATCGATAATTTCCGAAGTCAACTCGACATACTTGTGATCGACAAGACCGCCGGGTCCCATCAGGAAACCATATAGACGTGAATTCTTATTGATTTTCTTGATGCCGTCGAAAAGGCCGCATATCACATTGTGTCCGCCGGGAGCCTGGCCACCGGATAATATAACACCTACATTTATGGGTTGTCCTACTGTGGGAGCCGTCTTTTCAAAACGAAGTTCGGGAAGTCCATAAGTGTTGGGGAAGAGTTTTTTTATCTCCTCCTGATCGGCAACCGACTGGGTGGGTTCACCCTCTACTGCCACAACAGCCCCAGTAAGTGTAAGGGGAAGTTTCGGCTGGTAGGCCGAACGAGCAATTTGCAATGCACTTTTCTTCATGAGCAAGTGTTTTGTTTTTGTAAATATAAATGGTTTATAAATCAATCAGTTTCATTGGCCGACAGCATATACTGTTCCATACCAAACGCAAAATTAACAAACAATTGTTGAAATTTCAAACTTTTTTGCCCGCTATAGCCGTTCTCAAAAATTCAGCTCGCAAATATTTACGGGCCGCATCAGCTATATATTCCGGACTAAGCGTTTGCAGGGCACGGCTTTTAGCATCGAAATATCCCGGCGGGCAACCCACAGTCAGCTCCGTGCAATGGAAATCGCATATCGACAGCGGAGTGGAAACCGTATCGAACTGCGATCCTACGGCACTTTGACAAAGCCTTGCAAGCTCATCACCCTCCGGCGGATTCGTAGCCAGCATCTCCATCTCCTTCACAACCTCATCAATCAGCCTGCGTGTCGAACCGGCATCGCACTGCGCGGCAATCTCGACATACGCACCGTCAAGCTGCCCTATAAGCATGGCGTTTATTCCATAGGTCAGACCCTTCTCCTCACGTATATTCTGGTTCAGGCGACTTCCGAAATAACCTCCAAGAGCCGTCACCGCGATATGCAGAGGAATATAATCGGGATGCGACCGCGGAATCGCCGGCAAATACATGCACACCGCATTCTGCACCGCACCGTTCACAGCCATAAACTCCTCCGTTAACGCCGGCACGGGATTAAAGCCGTTCAGCTCTATCTCCGGCACCTGGACATCATCGCTTTCAGCCGAAAAAGCCTCACGCACAGCATTACGCACATCGTGCGTAATCTTACCCGACAGATATACATGCCGGTTCCCGGCACGGTTCCACCGCCTGTTAAACGCCCTTATCTGCTCGACGTTCAGCTCCGCAATTCCTTCGGCCGTAGCTATGCGTGCAAGCGGATGATTCTCACCCATTATCATTCTGTTTCCGCAAGCCTCCGCATTCCAAAGCACCGACTTGCGGTTAAGTTCCAGGCTTTTAACCATCCTTATGCGTTCACGCTCAAATGCATCCTCCGGAAAAACCGGCTCCGTTATCATCGAGCGGAAAAACGGAAGGACCCTATCGAACTTTGAATTCAGTGAAAAAACACGGTGCGATATGAAATGCGACATAGCACCGCTGCTAACCCAACTTCCGCAAAAATCGAACGCATCGGCAATCATTGCCGAATCATATCGTGCAGTTCCTTCTCCGGCCAATGCCGCCGAAATCTGACCTACATAATCAGATGCGCCCTCGCATCGTCCACCGGCAGTTATCACATTCAGTGAATTAATCGGATCGTCACCGCTGTTATAAACATTCAGCACCGTTCCTCCCGGAAGAACCTCACGCTCCATCGGCGGGAGTTTTACCATCGGCACAGGCTGCACGGCAGGTGCCACACTCCGGAACTTTTCAGTTTCCATCTGACAGTGATTCAAGATAGCGGATTGCCTCCTGCAGATCCTCGGGAGTATCTATTCCTATCGTCGGGCAATCAGTCACCGCCGCACGTATAACATATCCGTTCTGCAGCCAGCGCAGCTGCTCCAGACTCTCCGCCAGTTCGAGCGCGCTCTGCGGCAGTTTCACTATTTGCGAAAGAGCATCAACCCTATATGCATACATACCCACATGCGTATAATAATCTGTCGACTTCGGCCATTCGCTCCGCTCCTTGCCTCGAACATATGGTATAACCGAGCGGCTGAAATACAGACAGCGCATATCGTAACCTAAAACAACCTTAGGCGTATTCGGATTTTCAAGCGCTTCATATCCGCGTGTTGCATCGAAACGTCGCACCAAAGTGCCTATCTGTGTGTCAGCATCTCGGAAAAGTGTCTTTACCGAAGCAATCTGTTCCGGAGCTATAAAAGGCTCGTCGCCCTGAATGTTTATCACCACATCCGCATCGCTTCCGCTCAATGCATAAGCCTCGTAACAGCGGTCGGTTCCCGAACGGTGCGCCTCGGAAGTCATAATCGCACGTCCTCCGAAAGCCTTCACAGCTTCAGCTATCCGTTCTGAATCTGTAGCGACCACAACCTCATCGAGTTCTTTTAACGCCTGACGGTAAACACGCTCTATCATTGTCTTGCCACATATCATTGCAAGCGGCTTGCCGGGAAAACGTGTCGACGCATATCGCGCCGGTATTATTCCTATAAATTTCATCTTATTTTCATTTTCTGTTACAAATTTACGACAAGAAAGCCGGATAATAAAGTATTTTAGCTAATCTTGCATAAAATTTTCAACCTTAAATTCATGAAAAAATTTTACTACTCATCACTACTCTTTTTCTCACTTATGCTGCTGTCGGGTCTTACGGCTTTCGCCGCAACTCCATATCAGAGCGTTCAGCTCAATTACAACGACAATTCTTCAATGCTGATTCATATTGAAGGCGACATGACCACAAAATTCGATGACGGCAACCTGCTTATGCAATGTAACAAAGGCGACATCGCCGTTCCGGTTTCAAAACTCAAAAGCTTCAGTTTTTCCACCCTTCCCGGTTCCGACAAGGAATGGATGGGCATAGAAAGCATCTTCTCTGAAACTATAACTGTTACGCTCGACGGTTCTACTCTCAGCTTGCGCAACCTCAACCCGGGAACTCGCGTCGCTGTCACCGACATGGCCGGTCAGACCGTAAAGACATTAACCGCATCCGGCGATGTAGATATTCCGGTCAACGACCTGCACAAAGGCATATATGTGGTTACAGTCAATAACAAATCCATTAAAATTGCCTTAAAATGAAGAAACTGATACTTTCACTCACCGTTATTGCTGCCACCGCTTTCTCCGCAATTGCGCAGGACAACAGCCACATGCATGTGTTCCGTAACGACAAATCGTTCCACTCACACAAAGGAAGAAACATCGAAAATATTGTTTACAGCGGATTCACCGAAGGATACACCACAATGACAATCAAACATGCCGATGGAACATCGACATCGGTTGACATGAGTGTGATTGACAGCGTTGTTGTGCGTCCCACCGGAATACCTGACATTCACGTAAACCTTATTGAATATCCCAACATCGACGATCTTCTCAAAGACCAGTATCACACGAAAAGCACCATATACCCCGCCATCCTACGCATTGACGGCAACGGATATATGGACGACCTGAAAGCCGACACGGTTGAATTCCGCGGCCGAGGAAACTCCACCTGGAACATGAAAAAAACTCCCTACCGTTTCAAAATGAAAAAGAAACAGGGACTCGCCGGCATGCCTAAAGCCAAAACTTTCGCCCTTATCGCCAACTTCATCGACTGCACTCTGATGCGCAATGTCATTGCTCTTTGGCTGGCCCGCTATCTTGAAATGCCCTACAGCAACCACAGCGTTCCGGTAAATGTCTACCTCAACGACAACTACCGAGGCGCATACATGATGACTGAAAAAATCGGCGTCGGTGGCGGAAGCGTTGATATTGACGAATATAAAGGCATGCTTTTTGAACTTGACTCAAACTTCGACGAAGACTACAAATTCGGCATTCAACTCTCCGGCAACTTCACCGTCTCGACAAACTATCTTCCCTCCTACAATCAGCAATCCTATCTGCCGGTTATGGTGAAGGATCCCGACCTCACCGAAATCTGCGACTCACTCCAGAAAACACCGAATGAAATCCTCAACACCTGGTCGGCCGACTTCCGCGAAATGGTTAAGGCTGTCATGACAACACCTGCCTCCGAATCGCTGTCAAAATATCTTGACATTGAACAGGCTGCAAATTTCTTCCTTGTAAACGGACTTGCCAACAACCACGAAATGAAGCACCCCAAAAGTTTCTACATTCATAAAGACAGTATAGACGACGTTTATAAATTCGGTCCGGTATGGGACTTTGACTGGGCTTTCACATTCGATGGCAGTGAAGGCGCATCGCCCACTGTTCCTCTCGTGAACGGAAACGGAGACTGCGGCGGCTATACATTCCTTTCAAAACTGTTCGCAAACGAGGAATTCCGCACAATCTACAAAAACAAGCTCGATTCATTCATTAGCGACGGCTATCCTCAAATGCTCGAATACATCGAAAGCTATGCCAATATAATTGAGCCTTCGGCAAAAGCAAACGGAATCAAGTGGCCCTACTACTACGATATGTACACCTACTATCACCCTGAGTGCACTTTCGATTTCCGCGACAACCTCGACATCCTTAAAAAATGGATTGACAACCGTCTCTCCTACATGAAGAGTCATAAAAACTACGGCTTGTACGAATAATCCTGTTTACAAAATCCAATGCTTCATTAGCCGGATTTTACAAAAAATATTACTAATTTTGCAGTGCGGTTCACAAAGAGCCGCACTGCAAATGTTTTATACCATCACACTTTTACACATAGCCTCCGCGCCCTCAGTTATGAACTGGGGATTTCTGGAGAACTGGAAAAGCACCGCTTCTGGCTCAGCCTATTGCCAACGGACTTAACCACTGAATCCGTTAGGCCCGACACACACTCCCATTCCATTTTTAATTAAATTTCAAGCCAATGAACAATCATGCATTGCTCAGAGGGTTCGTTGTCGCAACCCTTCTGAGTTCAGGATTGTGTGCTGTTAGCCAGAACCGGCAGACTTTCACCATTGAACACCTTTTTGAGCTGGCCGAAAATAACAGCGCACAGATAAAACCTTTCATAACTGCTGAAAAAGAAGCACAACAAAACATAACCGTAGCCAAAAACAACCGGCTGCCCGACATAAACGCCGACCTGTCACTAAGCTACATCGGCAACGGCTTCACAACCAAACGCAACTTCACCGACCTTCAATCCGCCCCCATACCGCATCTTGGAAGCGGACTGACGCTGAACATCACACAACCCGTTTATGCCGGAGGTGCTATAACCACCGGAATCGAACTTGCCCGGCTCAAATCAACCGCCTCGCGCTTCGCAACCGAACTGCAGCGCGACAACATCCGCCTTCAACTCACAGGGTTATATCTCGACATCTATAAATGCTCCAATCTGCGCACTGTTGTTGAAAGCAACATCGCACAGGCTAAGAAAGTGCTCGCCGACATGCAGGCCCGTTTCCAACAGGGAACCGCCCTTCGCAACGACATAACCCGCTATGAACTCCTCATTTCCAATCTCGAACTTCAGCTGATTAAAATAAACAACACCGTCAGCATTCTTAACGACAACCTCACAACCATCACCGGACTCGATAAAGAAACAGAAATTGAACCCGACTCAACCATCCTTCAACGTTCGCTCCCTTTGGCCGACATGAACTGGTGGCAAAAGGAAGCCTCCGACAACGCACCCTCCATCAAACTTGCCGAAACCACAGTCGACATCAACCGCAAAGCCGAAAAAATTTCAAAAAGCGAACGGCTTCCCAAAATAGGCCTTCAGGCCGGATGGAACATTGACGGACCCATTCTTGTCGAAGTGCCTCCAATCAACAGAAACCTCAGCTACTGGTATGTGGGCGTAGGACTTAGCTATAATCTCGCGTCGCTCTACAAAACCAACAAATCAATAGCTAAAAGCAAAACCGCCACCCACAAAGCCATTCAGCAGCTCGATGCCGAACGTGAAAAAGTCAACCTCAGCATAAACTCCGACTATATACACTATCGCGAAGCATATCAGGAACTTCTTACTCGCCGAAAAAGCGTTGAACTCGCCCTGCAGAACTACCACACCACTTCAACACGCTTTTCCGAAGGAATGGCGCTTATAACCGACATGCTCGATGCCGCCAATTCAAAACTCGATGCGGAGCAACAGCTTGTCAACGCTCAGATCAACATCATTTTCTACTATTACAAACTCTTATTCACATCAGGAAAAATATGAATCACCGCACTAAAAAAATAATATCCTACATAGCCACCGTAATCGTCATCGTGCTTGCCGCCTGCTGGATAAGCGGCAAATTCTTCCATCCCGGAAAAGTGGAATTCACCGACAACGCACGCGTTAAACAACAGATTGTTCCGGTTAACAGCCGGGTGCAAGGCTACATTAAAGAGATTCGTTTCAACGAATATCAACCGGTTAAAAAAGGTGACACACTCGTAATAATCGACGATGCCGACATGCGGCTGCGCGTAGCCCAGGCACGCGCCGACTTCGACAACGCCATTGCCGGACGCGACGTCGCATCGCAGGCCGTAGGCGTAGCTTCAGCAAACACTGCCGTAACCGAGTCATCAATAGCTGAAGCCAAAGCCCTCCTCGATCTTGCGGCTGCCGATTTCAACAGACACAGAAAACTCCTCGAACAGGATGCCGTGACACGTCAGCAATTCGACGCGGCTAAAACCGACTATGAAGCGAAAAAAGCACGCCACGAAACCCTATCGCGTCAGCGCTCGGCCTCATCATCAGTTGTCACCCAAAGCCGGAAACGGATTGCGCAGACCGACGCAGGCATCGAACTTGCCAAAGCCTTGCTCGAAACCGCAGAACTCAACCTCTCATATTGCGTAATCACCGCCCCCTGCGACGGCTATGCATCGCGAAAAGAAATTCAGCAGGGACAACTCGTTCAACCCGGTCAGACTCTGCTCGACATTGTCGATTCCACCGACATTTGGGTCGACGCCAACTACAAGGAAACGCAGCTGAAACATATCGCCGTTGGCAACGATGTGGAAATTAAAGTCGACGCAATTCCAAATGTGCTGTTCAAAGGCAAAGTCGAAGCCATTTCAAAAGCCACCGGCGCATCCCTTTCAATTCTTCCGCAGGACAATTCAGCCGGAAACTTTGTGAAAGTCCGCCAACGCATCCCCGTCCGGATAATCTTTACATCCGACAACGACCCCGCCGACATGCAACGCCTGCACGCCGGAATGAATATGGAATGTGAAGTGAAATACTGATATGGCAGCCTGGAATGTTCCACAGGGGCCATTCGATGTTCCCGACGTACGGAATTTTGTTCCGCGACGCCTTAAACCATGGATTTTCATTCTCTTCGTACTGATAATCCAGTTCTCCGGAGGCGTCTACCTTGCCGCCGCCTCAAACATGGTGGGAAGCACCGCCCTCATGCAGGAAGACATACTTATGGCCGGCTATGCATCGCTAATAGGCATGTCCATTAACTTTGCCGTGATGTTCCGCGTCAAATTCCGCTTCACCACACGCACGCAACTCCTCGCCTCAGGCATAGTCCTGATCCTCGCAAACATCATCTGCGCATCCACACAATCAGTTCCCGTTCTGGTTGGTGCATGTCTTGTGGCCGGCTGGTTCAGAATGCAGGCCACCCTCGCATGCAACTCCACAATCCAGCTATGGATAACCCCCAAACGCGACATGGCCGTTTTCTTCTGCTACGTTTACATCATTGTCGACAGCGTGATTCAACTTTGTGGCATAGCCGCCATCTACACTTCATTCTTCGCACAATGGGAATATATGCATGCCATAATGACCTCACTGCTGGCACTGATGATGATTCTCGCGATAGCACTGCTTAAACCCGTAAGAAACCCAATGTACATTCCACTGCTCGGAATCGACTGGATAGGCGCCTTTCTGTGGGCCGGATTTATGACATGCTTCACATTCATATGTGTCTACGGCAACTACTTCGACTGGTGGGAAGCACCCGAAATAAGATACAGCGCCCTGCTTGCGCTCGCATGCCTCGCCATCAATCTGTGGCGCGCGTCATTTCTGCATCACCCCTACATCTCATTCCGCGCAATGAAAAACCGCAACGTGTGGCGCGCAACAGCCATCTATGCCGTCTTTTTCACACTGCTTGCCACCGAACATGTCTTTGAGCACTCCTATGCCGAAAACATACTCGGATTCGACCAAACAAACCTCATCGACCTCAACTGGTATGTCTTTGCAGGTATAATTGCCGGATGCGCATTCACCTACAGCACCTTCGCCCTGAAAAAATGGAAATATAAAACCCTTACAGCCATAGCCTTCATATTTGCCGCATTCTACCTTGCCTACTTCTACTTTCTCATTGACTATGGCGTTGAAAAGGAAATGCTGTTCATCCCGCTTTTCTGCCGTGGATTCGCATCCGTTGTCATATCCATTGTCTACCTCACCTCAATTGTGCAGAGCGGCCTCCCCTTTCAGGTCTTTCCGCAGGCATTGACCATCAACGGCTTCACCGGCGCCGTAATGGGTGCCACACTCGGCCCCGCCATAATCGGAGAACTCCTGAAGAACATCATGGCCCGGAACGCCTCACTGCTCAGCTCCGCAATGACCAACGTCGACCTTGCAGCAACCCACACCCCCCTGCCGCAACTCTACGGCATGGTGCAGACACACGCCCTTATCGTTTCAATGAAAGAAATTTACGGTTGGCTGCTCATCATAGCCCTCACCTCAATTTTGATCATCGCCCTGAGCTACGGCCCCGTCCGCCCCTGGGCCATCTTCCCCAAATGGCGCACCATCCGCCGCCTCCTCCGCCACACCCTCCGCACCTCCCCCTAATCCCCTTCCAAATTTGCTTGTAGAAACCTGATGTTCAAGATTAATTTTGTAACTGTGTATTATGAATAACTTGATAGCATAAAATATCGAATACAACACCATCAAAATAGTAAAAGGCAATAAGTTTCTAACTTTACCCAAAGGTTATAATAAACGGTAAAAGTCCTTATTATTCAAGCGTAATCGACTTGTCGCTTTGCTTTGCAAAGAATGTTAGCCATTCTGAAGCGAAAAACCGATTAATAAGCGAGTCTCTGATTGCTTTCGCCCTGCTTCGCGGTCAACCACAAGTTGGTGCCGAAGCTCGCTGTATGAGTTATGCGATTGACCGCGAAGCAGGGCGAGGCTTGACTGAGCCAACCCGGACGGTCGAGACCTCAGGCTCGATTTACAAAAGCGGAGTGGCAGTGCTACAATGTCGCGCCTTTATGGATAGAGGGTAGGAATACCTGTATATGAAGATGTAGTAAGACAGATCCACGCCATATGGCATGGTGACTGTCATAACATTCTCTTGCATATACTTGTATGTATGTTTCCAGCGCTTTATCCTTACAAGCAGATGACATAACGCCCTTTGTTTCAAAATGTCTGGACAGATTATTTGCTATCCGAGTGCAAATATACTAAAAACATTTAATGTTTTAACCTGACACATATAATGGCCCGCTAATTTTTGCCCCATGTAGTGACTCGGCCGACTTTCAGCTGCAGCCATAACATTTTCCATTTCCCCTCTCCATCCACTCCCCATTCCCCTCCCCCAAATCACCTCCATGTCAAAGAAATAAACCGATATGTGGTAGATTTAGGTCGTATACACCTGTAATACAATGCATTGATAGAGATCAACAGTGGCAGTTTAGTCATCAGCTAAGAATTATTATAATAATTCTTAGCTGATGACTAAACTTTATTGCCAACTTTATTTGTTTTATTGATAAATAATTATTAATTTTGCACACCGAAAACAACGACAAATAATGAAACCCGAAATACTGACCCTTTGTGAATATGCATCTGAACACAATGGGCAGTTGACCATAGCTGACACCTTTGATGCAATTGCCGCTTTGAAGTTTCCATGGCGGGCATATTTCTATGTAGCAGCAAGAATAAACCTTGATGGATGTGATATTGAGTATGAAACAATGTCACTATGTGTCGCATCTAAAAAAGAGCCGACACAAATTGTATTTGAAGCAACAAGCAAATTTGCACGCCCTAAAGATATGGGAAAATTGGTGGTTGTAGCAGGACTAAAGGGGCTGATTTTTGAATCGGCAGGCGAATATTGCTTTCAAATCAAATTGGACAACACGATTATCGCGGAGTATCCGTTCAAAGTTACATTGAAGAATGAATAATACAATTGATTACATTGAAGAATTTGACATGGCTTCACCTATGTCTCTTGCTGAAAGGGAATTGAAAGGAAGTCGTGAGGTCTTTCAATTCACGTCATCTGTATCTGGAGTAACTAAGAATGGCGCCTCACTTCCAATTGACACGAAGGATATTGATAATGCAGCTATCTTTATCCAAAATTTTAAATATTGGAATCAAGAAACAGAGTTACTCTCAACAAATAATTTAGACAATTCCTATTTTAAGGAAATCGTTAATATGGGGATTGATGCAGTTCCGTTTATCGTGGATGAACTTAAAAAGGGACCTACACAACTTGTTCATGCATTGGATTTAATCTTCCCCGATGTTGTGAAATATGAGGGCTTTGTAAGTTTAAAAGATGCTTGTGATAAATGGCTCTCGATACTTCAATAAATCGCTCCGTCCTAATCAGCGTTTTCCCTGATTTAGGAAATGATGCAAATTTCAAAGTCCTAAGCGACCGAACCCAAGTATATAATTGTATAGCTTGGGCGATGGGATATTGCGATAGATGGGTTGATCCCTATTTCGTGCCGGGGCATTGGTGGCCTAACGGAGTTGATCGGAATCTAAAAACTATGTCTTTAATAAACGCTTTTAAGGCAGAAGGCTTTGAGTTGTCTGATAACGATTCTCCTGAAGACGGATATTATAAGGTTGTTCTATATAAAAAAGCGAATTTGGATCAATGGACTCATGCAGCTCGAATTGTTACGAAAGATATTGAACACAGCAAATTCGGAAATGCATGGGATGGTCAACATTCGCACAATGTGCTTTATAACACGTCAAAAGGGCAAGAAGAGTACTCGTACGGAATTGCATATGCATATATGAAAAAGCGAATTGAAGTTGCTTCTGTTAGCAAAGATGTTGGAAAAATTACTATTGACCCGAACAACTTAGCGAATCTTAAAGCCATTTTAGCAAAAGTTAAGGGTTAACAAATACGCTGATACATTTAAATAGACTTATTTTGCCAGTCAAAAGATAAAAATGAGCTATTTAATACACAAAAAGGAGAGCCTCATCACTAAGCTCTCCTTTTCTGTACCCCCACCCGTGCCGTTTTAGAACCAATTTTGGCCGACCTCGACCGATTATGGGAAATGCGACAATGGATACCAACCCCAGGCGAACCGATATACTTTCGCAAGTTATGAAATTTTATGTATTGGAAAAATAATCTTATGTCAGATTAAATACGATAGGGGAATTTAAAATGATATTTTACAACTAACCGAAAAACTGGGGTGACAAAGTTACTTATTCTGATGATTGATATTTGTTAAAGCCTTAAATACCATCTTCGCTAAGTCCAGTCTATTAACTAAAACTATTGGATGCTCACAAGCCATTTTCTCTGCCTCAAACGAGAACATACCAGTGGTTATAAAAAGACCTGTATCGGCTTTTGCATGAGACAAAGCCCCCAGAAATCTCTGTATTTCAGGAGAACCTACAGTCCCCCTATATCTTTTGCATTGAACACCATATTTTAGACCATCTTTATAAGCAATCACATCGAGTCCTTTATCATTACTATACGGTGTCAGTTCAACATTATCATAACCAGAGTTCCTAAGTAGTTCAGCTACATATTCTTCAAATTCTCGTGGCGTTAATTCTATTAGCTCATCAACTTTTTGTGATAGGGATTTCCTTTTATAATCTAATTCCTGCAGTTTCTTTAAATTACAGTTATATTGATTTATTAAGAGCTCCAATTCTGCGAGTAAAGATCTATAATCTTCCTCAGATTTATTTTCCAGCTCTAATGAAATTGCATAATTTTCATTTATAATTTTGTTCTCTAATTTTGTTTTTTCGCTTGAAGTTAAGATATTGTTTAACCTCGAATAAATCAAAGTCCGCAATTTTGTAATTCGCTCTTTTATCTTGTTTAACTCCCATTGCCTATTTGGATCAACATAAGGAATACGCTGAATAAGTTCTGAGTTATGTGATTCAGAGATATCGGAGACGCCATTTATTACATCCCCCAACTTTTTCACTTTATTAAGATTATTCGATAACTTAAATTCAACCCAACTTCTATTTATGTTAATACGTGCAGAAGACAAACGAATTGAATCAGGTAAATTAGGAAATAATTGTATATAATTCAATTGAGTGTGAGGAAGAATATTAGTGCGATCTTTTGCAGTACGCAATGGTAATAGTTCTTCGCAAAGAATGATTCCTTCATAGGTATATCCATCTTCATCAACAAGCATAATATCCTCTGCACCAACAACCCAATTGTCAGTATTTGTTAAGTTCTTAACATTTACCGTTAACTTAATGGCCTTAAATGATTTTGAAGACGATTCCTTATGGGAAATTTTATCTTTGATACTGCAATTATATTCAGGATTTCTTAAATAAAAACAATTGCTGGGACAATTTATGATAGCATTTTCCTCTAAATCTAAAATGGTATAAATATATCCATTTGCTTCTTTTGGCGTATTAATCTCAACCATAAACTTTATCAATTTATTATACAAATGTATAATATCATTTCGTTATCCCCAAATTATGTATATGAGATAATGAAATTAAATTCCAAATTTAGACGAAAAAACATATAGAACCAAATCTTACAACAAGGTACTGGAACTTATCTATGAGCAGACCAATGAGTTAAGAGAAGGAGGGAAGCAAAAAGGAGAGCCTCATCATGAAGCTCTCCTTTTCTGTACCCGGACCCGGGATCGAACCGGGATGGGTCGCCCCACCGGTGTTTGAGAC
>CAZMAO010000035.1:0-14651 GCA_964564465.1 uncultured Bacteroides sp. | reverse complement strand
GAACGGAAGTCTCCGCCTTTAACTGTGTCGTAGAACAGACGGTAAACCGAGTCACCGTCGTTCTGATAATCCTTGGCAGCGTTTATACCGCCCTGTGCGGCGATTGAGTGAGCGCGGCGGGGTGAATCCTGAATGCAGAAATTCCACACATTGAAGCCGAGTTCGGCGAGTGTCGATGCTGCCGATGCTCCGGCTAGACCGGTACCCACCACAATCACGTCGAGATTGCGCTTATTGGCCGGATTAACCAGTTTCTGATGAGCCTTGTAGTTTGTCCACTTTTCGGCCAGCGGGCCCTCGGGAATTTTCGAGTCGATGGTATACTCGGGAAGTTTGCCCGACTCCATGTCGGCATAATCCTTCATGATAGGGGTTGAATCAATCATCCCCTCCAGATTCTTTTCGTTATGTTCCATGATAGAGTTGGGTTTTATTAGTTGATTGAATCATTTGCTTCCATAACCTCAGAAGGATCCGCCATCTGCATCTGCATATACTGATCCTGCTGCATGCGCTGATAGTTCATCTGCTCCTCGATTTTCTGATACTGTTCGTTGTCGAACTCCTTGAGGAAGTTGAGGAACTGCTGCTGAAGCTCCTGCATCTGTTCGGGCTTGCTGTGTTCCGCTTCATGGTTCCAGACCTGAAGATACTGCTCCTTCAGATTCTCACAGCTCAGATAATCACCCTTGTGAGCCTGAACGGTAAACACTATTGCCTGAACTATGAACAGACATACAACAACACTTGTCCACCAGCAGGCAATCTTTTTCAAACGTGGAAGCCATGCGCTGCCGTTCCAGCCTATGCTCTGGAACATGCTCCAGAAGCCGTGATTCATGTGGAACCACAAAGCCACGAAACCGACTATATAGACAACCGGAGTCCACCATTCCTGGAACGCGAGCTGAAGGAACAGCGTGCCCGAATGAGGAGGAACAGGAGCGTCGCCTACCATATACCAGTCGGCCGGAGTCGCTGCTATCAGCTCCTTCCACTGCATGCGCGCCCAGAACTGAATCAGATGCACGACAAGGAACGCGAGCACCACAATGCCCAGCACAAGCATGTTTTTCGACGACCATTCCACCTGCTCCGGACGGGCATTAACCTTGTAAGGATCATTGCCGCGGGCTTTCATGTTCTGAACCGTGAGCCACAGCGCATAGATTATATGCACAATGAACAAGGCTGCCAGGCCTACAGATGCAACCAGAGCATACCAGTTGGCGCCCAGAAAGCTGCAAACCGAATTGTAGGCTGCCGGCCATATCAGGGCCACAGCATTCATCAGGCAGTGGAAAGTTACAAACAGGACAAGGCACATGCCTGTGACTGCCATCACAAGCTTGCGGCCTATCGATGAGTTAGTTAACCACATAGATGTTGAATTTTTAGTTAAATTATTTAGTTCTGTTACTTTGCAATTTGCGTAATCATTGCAAAATTAAACCAAATTTAACACCAAAGCAAGCGAATTGCCCTTTTTTCAACGTTTTTTACACACCCTCGCAATCACCGGGCTTCAATGTGAGGTGCGCACTATCATGATATTTTTCTTGTTAAGACGCGCCTCCAGATAATCCTTGAACTTCTGAGCCTGCGCCGCCGACATCGGGCTTCTGTAACCTACCAGCGCCACATTCAGCGTATCGAGCCTGTGAGTGGCTATATCACTCTCTATCGCCCGGGTTATCGCTATGTCGCTGACCTCCGGAAACAGCACCTTTATCTCCGGCGAAATCCGTGCTGCCATCGTATCGTTTCCGGCAATCTCCCGGTTCACACTGCGCAGCGAATCTATTGTCTCACGCTGGGAATTGATGGTGTTCTGCGTAACCTGATACATGTCGCGGAGCATTGTCGAGGTAGCCTGCGTGGCATCGAAATTCGCATCGGCACTCTCCCCCTGTATGATGCGCAGACGGGTGCCGCCAAGATCATAGTCGGGAAGCAGGTCGGTCAGCGCAAGCACAAGAGAATCCTGCGGAAGAACCTTACCCACAAGGCTAACCGTCAGCGTCTTGTCACGCCCCTTCATCTCATACGACGAATGAAGCACCTGTGTGTCGCTGAAATTGAACTGCTGCGATACGAAACGCTCGCAATTGCTGGCGAATTTCGTCTGCACATACATTCTGTAAGTCAGATAACCCGCCGGTATCATTGTCAGAAAAGCAACCGTATACACTATATTGCGAACCCGCCTGGCTCTCTGCGGATTTGAAAAATCCTTTATCTTATACTTCATGAACTTCACCCCCACTGTCGTGGCGCAGGCAATGAAAACAGAATTTATAAAGAACAGAAACAGCGCTCCGAAAAAATAATTCATCTGAAACGTTGCAAGTCCATAGCCAACTGTGCATAACGGCGGCATAAGAGCCGTGGCTATCGCCACACCGGGAATAACATTACCCTTAACCTTGCTGCCGATAGCCAGAATGCCGGCGGCCCCGCCGAAAAGCGCTATGAAAACATCGTAAATCGTAGGCGAAGTGCGTGCAAGCAACTCACTGTGACCCTCGTTGAACGGTGACAGAAGAAAATACACACACGAAGTGGCCACACTGAACAACGTAGCCATCATAAGGTTACGGAACGACCGTTTCATCAGCTCAAAATCATGGATGCCCACTGCAAGACCTATCCCGATAATAGGACCCATAAGAGGCGAAATAAGCATCGCGCCAATGATAACGGCCGTTGAATTTGTATTCAGACCCAGCGAAGCTATGAAAATAGCCATTATCAATATCAGTATATTGACACCTCGGAATGAAACACCCTCGCATATCGCCTTCTCGGCATCAGCCTGCGGAATCAGAAAACCCGTCAGGTCAAAAAACCGCGCCAGGCTCGCCTTCCACTCCTTAAAATCAACCCACTTCATAACTTTCTGTCAAATAACTTATTGTTAACAAGATTTTTTTCTTCCGCAAAAATAACCAATTTTCCCAATCGAAACAAACCGACACCGCTCCTATCGGCCGCCATTCCACACCTTTCCGTCGACATAACGCTGTCTCGGTTTGAACTCAGGCGAAAGCACATCCTCCTCCTCACAATACGCCACATACTTCGTTCCGGTAATACTCAACACCATCTGAGACACTCCGGCCGTAGTCATCGGCTTCCGCGCCGCTGCCTTAAGCCGCCTATACAAATCTCCGTTCCGGTGCACGAACGCATCGTTTACATAAACCACAAACGGAACCTCCACATGTTTTTCATCCCTTCCGCAGAAATCACCCCCTCCGTCATAAACATTCTCGCCATGATCTGAAAAATATATCACCACGGCCGGATGCTTCTGCCGGGAAACCATCTTCATTATCTCGGTAACTATGTAATCACTATAAACCAGCGAATTGCAATACTCAGCCAACGTCTGCGCATGAGCTCGCGAAAGCATCCCATACCCCTCGAGTTTAAGAACTGAATCAGCATTGAACACCCCGAAATCAACAGGATAGCGACGCCTGTATTCATTATGCGAACCCATCATGTGAACCCCGATGAATTTCACCGCAGTATCATTATCCAACGCTTTTTCCACCTCAGGCAACAAAATTCCGTCATACTCCTGCAAAGTGGCGTCATCGGAACTGATGCTGCCCGCAAATCTCACACTGTCAGCCTGCGAAACCATTGCCACTGTGCCGTTCCCCCACATACCGCTCCGTTCCTGATTTGAAAGCCACCATGTCGCATAGCCGGCTTGCTTGAGAACGCTTACGAGCATAGGCGATTCAGACCACTCTTCAGCCCGGTCCCTGTCGGTAAGAAAAGTAAGTATGCGGTTCATGTTGAATGATGTTATTGTGGAAGTGCCTGTCACATCATCAAAAACAACCAGACTGTCACTCAACGCACAAAGTCCTGGCGAGGTATTCAATCCGAAACCATAAAGCGACAGATTGTTTCTGGAAGCCGATTCGCCAACTATCATAACCACATCCGCCAGCCGCTCGCTCTCGACGCTTTCAGCATCAGGCAGCCTCCTGACCTTCGACATCGCCTCCTTTATCTGCACAGCCTCGGCATGAGCCTGCACAACCGATTTCGCAAGCCTCAGCACCGGCGAAAACACCGCACGTCCCGACCCTTGACTTGTAAAGACAATTGCAAGAGCCACACCGCCTGTCAGCGACAGCGACAGAGCTAGACCCGCCAGCCATCGCTTTGGCATACGGTCCAGACCGAAACAGACCAGCGCCGTAAGCCCTATTGCCAAATATGTCCGGCCATCAGACAACACATCACACACCACCCCTGCGAACGATGCGAAAAATTCAGCAGCCTCACGGCTGTTAGTCTGTCCGACTATAGTAAGCAACTTATTGGTTATCCCAAGATTGTAAAAATAATATGCCGCACCGTTCACCACACATACCGCACAGTAAACCGCAATCAGCACCCACAACACCCTGCGCAACAGTTTCCGCCTCTCGGACATCGCCACAAGAACAACAAGCACCGTAGCCTTAAACGCTGCAACAGAAACAACCACAAACCATTTGCCGGCAACAGACATGTTCAGAATTGTTGATGAGGGGATGTCGGCCAATCCGGCCAACGACATCAGCATCAGCATTATCCACAACCCTCTCCGCCAGTTGTCTGTTATGTCACGTAACTTTCCGGCCATCACCGTTCAATCCACAAAATCCACATAAACAAATCTCACCCTCGAATCCTTTCTGAAAACAGAATCCGCCTCCGAAAGCGAAAAACTCCTCTTCGGAAACACAGCCAGACGCGTCGGCACAAAATGCAGATAACGGTAACGCATACCCCCTTCGCCCACCACATTTACGCCACCCGGCATAAAATTGTGGAACGACCTCATTGCCTTCAGACCCCTTGCCCGGCACCCTTCGTAACTCTCCTCCGAAAAACACTCCACCACAATCCGGTTGCATATATCGGGAAATGCAGCCTTGATTAAACTTGCATCATCCGTCTTATCCGTAACAAGAAAAACATCGGCGTTGGCCTTAAACAACGAATCGATCATCTCTGCCGTCAACGGCCTGTAACGCCCGTATATGCGGGCTCCCTTGAACACCTCATACGTAGGCGGATTCCCCTCACCGCAATCCACGCCGGTCTGCGTTCTGAACGTTTCCCAGTCATGCGCCGCCACCAGCCGGCCGTCGGATGTCATGTTCAAATCCAGTTCCACATACTTTATCCCTTTCGATAAAGCATTTTCAACCGCTTCAAGCGAATTTGTAAGCGTATGGCCGTCAATCGCCCCACCGCCATGGGCTACATAATCCCCGCCACCGGTTCCCGACATCAGTCCCGATATAAAAAACGCGGCAATCCCGGCGGTTAACAAAACAACCGCAGCCACAAAAACCGCTTTCAAAAATCCATACTTCATTTGCTTCACAAAATCCGTCCACACAAAGATAGCGGATTATTACCGAAACTCCTCTCCTCACCCCCAAATTATTCATCTTACCCCTCCCTCATCCGGTTCTCATCTTTCCGCACACATGTAAAAAAAATTGCAGCAAAGCTTTTCATACCATGCTGCAATTTCACTGATTGGACAAGTATCAATCCTAATATAGTTTGATTTCCACCGGTACAATCTGCATCGAACTCACCGGCTTTCCGTTGTTCACACCCGGACTGAATTTCGGTAGACTTCTAACCGCATCTACTGCCACCTTATTGAGCGCCGCCGACCTACCTTTTTGCACAAAAACATCCTTCACCTCACCCTTTTCATTAACAGTAAAACCTACATACACCACTCCACCATATTCCGGAAGCGCATTGGCATTTGCACCTGAAGTCGACTGCGAGGAATTTGTGCTTAGACCCTGCAAAAACCTTGACGCCGCCTGAATAGAACGCATTTTCTGAAAATGCTGCTTCAGCCACTCAACATCCAGATTATCATGGATATGCTTTAACATCGCTGTTCTTCCCCCCGGAAATTCCGGATCCTTATCTATCCTTTTATACTTATACTTGACGTCATAATTACCCTCCTCCGGATACCTGACTTTTTCATGTCTGTCTCTGTCTGGGCCATACGTCTTCAACGAATAGCCCTCCTGCACATCCGAGGCTGCCTTAGCGGTTATCGACCCATCAACATGGTCTTTCCCTACCGGTATTTTATAACCGTAAATATGCTCCATTTTATATTTTGCAGCCGGTCCGTTAAAAAGCTTTTTAACGCTCATCTGCCTCGAGACCTCATAAGGCTTTGACGAACTGTATTTTAACATCATCTCGAATGTGGGATTACAATTGGCGTCGGCATACGTCACTTTAAACGACGTATCGTCCAATCGTTCTATGTCATATGGCTCAAGTCGCAAAAAAGGGAAATAATCCTCCCTTACCTGATCAATCCATGAACCCCCCGCATCGCTATAATATCCGCTGCCCGCAGCTCCAAGTAAAGCCCCGAACATATTCGCACCATGTTTGGCCTGCGCCTTACGTCCCTTCTTCGAATATCTTCCATATTTAGCCTCATCTCGCATCGAACCGAACATGGCCTTTCCGAGAGCCTCGGCTGCCTGATCCCGTTTTTTCACCTCTGCGGCTGTCATTTTTTCAAGTCCTAACTGAGTCTTCACATAATGATTCGCTTGGGCACCGGCCGATTTTATATCCATCTCATTCGCATTATACGCGGCTATTAAAAACGCGTTGAACATCTTGCTGTTAACATCAATGCCGCACTCAGGAAACGTAACCCGCAGCAATTTCCCGTTCTCATCAAACACAAAACCGTCATGAAAACCCCCCGGAATGTTATCGAAACCCTTAAATCCGTATTGCGGATGTGAAGGCAGATACTCATACTCGACATGCCGGGGATATGACTCACTTTTTGTTTCAAAATCAGCCCCGTCAACTCCGGCAAGCCATTCCCAACCGTCACAGTTCCTTATCTTATCCGTTAAATAACGCTCACGGGTTTTCAATAGTCCGTCTTCCAAAAAATAATTTTCAATTTCTCCCCCTTTGACAGCCATCCACAACAGCTTATACATATAGTCAAAACTATATGGATTCTCAATCGTATCCGTATATACAACATAGGACAGCCCGGGAATATCCATTCCCTTCGACCTATAAAAAGCATTCCAGTCATCCCTTATCAGTTCATACTCTCCTTTTGCCTTTTCATAAAGCCACTGAGCAACCGGCTGTCGTTTTTTTATGTAATCCTTCAGTTTCTTACTTACCTTGCCCGCATTATAATCTTTCTCTATATTCTTTTTATCCTTCTCATCCCGTACCCTATGCATAAGGTTCTTCGCCAATTGTTTTTGCCGGTCTGATTCAAAAGGCTTCCCTAAGCGGTTCAACAGGTCCGAGTAATCATTATATCTGCGCTTAAGTGCCAATGCTCTCCTTTCATAAGCCTTTATTGAATCCGCCTTCATTTTTTCCCGGAAAGGTTCATCATTTGGGTTAAGAGCAACTGTCCTTTTTAAACGCCATTTATTTTCAAACTGCGGATCTTTCGACCACTCACGCATAAGTATAGCGCCAAACCTGACCCGTTCAGCCCCTCTTCCGGTCTGACGGTCAAATTTTACAACTCCATTCGTTCCGCTTGCCGAAAAACACATCACGGCAAACAGAACCGATAAAACAACCCTTATCATATACTTACTAATTGTTATTACATTAATTAAAATTTTTATCTTGACTATAATTCTCTCAGTTAATGCAAATTTACACGGCCTGCCATTCTTCAACAAAAGTCATTTTGAGTCACAACGAGTCATTTTAAATCATTCGGAGAAAAATTTGTATTTTTGCCGACATGAGCAATGAATCACGATTTCTTTCTAAAACTTCCGGTTCCGCATCCCCGGCTGAGAACCATAACCTCACCGGGATTCAGGAAATATATTGCTCAAAAACCGGTTTCTTCCGCATTCTCCTTGCAAAGCACCACGGTCGGAAAGTTATAATCAAAACTCTTAAACAGGAATTTGCCGCCGATCCCGTTGCCATTACCCAGATTAAAAAAGAATTCAGCGTTCTTTTCCCGCTCGATTCCCTCAACATTGCCCGCGCTCTCCAGCTCATTGAAATCGACAATACTCCTGCTATTGAAATGGAATGGTGCGACGGCACGGACGTACGCCAACTCCTTAACAACGACATTGAAGCAGCCGATGCTCTGCAAATTGTTCAGGGTGTGCTCAACGGACTCGATCGGATTCACCGTGCCGGAATCATACACCGCGACCTTAAACCTGAAAACATAATCTTCGACCCTTATAGAAAAGTCGTCAAAATAATCGACTTCGGATGCGCCTACGCCACCGGTGCCTTTGCTCTTCAAGGACCAAACGGAACGCCGGGCTACACTCCCGAAAGCAAAACCACACAGCAATCGGAAGCTGAACCTAAAGACGACCTCTATGCGCTCGGCATCGTTATCAACGAACTGGCCGCTAAAATCAAACCGAAATCAAAAATCGACCGGCAAATAACCCGCATCCTCATTCGTTTTGCTGAAACGCTCATAAACGGACAGTTCATTTCCGCGCAAGCTGCCGGCAGTTCACTCAGCCGGTTGCTGAAAAAAAGAAGCAGCGGCCAGCACATCGCAATTGCAACGGCAATAATTCTCGCTCTAACCTTAATTACCCTTCTATACCTCCTGTTCATCCGTAAACCTGCGGAAAAACCCATAGAACAAAACACACAGATTCAAACGGCATCGTCCACCCCGTCTGCTCCCGCACCACCTGCTGAAAACAGCACTCAAACATCACCGGCCCAACCTCATAAAGAGAAACCGCAAAACCAAAGCACAAATAACACCGCTCTATTATTATCCGAAACAGACAACCCATTTGAGCTTGCCATATACGCCGGCAAGCTGCTACGTGACGCCGAAGCACCTGACGCACCGCTCTCAACCCTCATGGATGCTTTTGTGATCAATTTCTGCGACTCCGTCTGTCTTGTCGATAAACCTTTTCACGATTTTCCACGCTACCTTTCAGAAACCGAAATGCGTAGCAAAGCCAAACTCTATACAAAACTCTACCTTCCTAAACTCGAAAAGGAATTCAAACTACGGTTTGGCCAAAATGGAAGCAGCTCGCGCCGTGCCATAATGCTTGAAGGTCGATTCTACGGCATCCTTTTAACATACCACCATAACCCTTATTACAAAACCGACACCATTCGGCAGCAAAAAAGTCTTACCGAGTCAAATTGAGTCATTTCAATTCCATTTGAGTCAAATTGTATTAATCTATTCCATTTTGAGTAAATTTGTGTCACAAATCAAATTCAATGGATACAGACAGATATTACATAGAATGTTTGATACGTGACATCGAAGACAAATTCGACTGTTCATTTAGGTCCGCATCCGATTTCGACACCCTGGAACAACTTGTAAAAACAAACTCCAGAGACACCCTTAACGCATCTACCCTCAAACGAATCTGGGGATACTCCAAAACCGACTCAAAACCACGGCGCACAACTCTTACAATTCTCGCAAAAATTCTTGGCAACCGCGACTGGGAAAGCTACATCGAGAAAAAAAGAATCGAAAACCGCACCGAAAGCGGATTCATACGCAACACCATTGTTAACGTCTCTGAACTCAACGAGGGCGACATCATAACCATTAAATGGAAACCTGACCGCACATTAACAATCCGCTATCTCTGTCAGGAAAAATTCCAAGTCATACAACAGGAAAATTCAAGTCTGAAAGTTGGCGACACCTTCCGTGCACTTGCAATTCGCGAAGGCTATCCCATCTACTGCAAGGACGTTATCCGCAACTCCGAAAACCTCGGCGACTACATTGCCGGCGAAGAAAACGGCATCCAGATCCTCAGCCTCGCCCTCAAATAACCCCACCAATTAATCTGCAACCGACAGCTTCCGCCTTGAAACGGTGGAATGCGTCGCCGCCTTTAGGCAGGATTTTCTTTGAGGATGAGCCTCACATCGGCGGGGAGCGCCGCCAGCTCCGCGGCCATGTCATTCATTGAGTGAAATTCCACGTAGCCCGCGGTCGATTTTTTTCCGATATTCCCAGGCCACGGCGCGAGCAAGAGCAGCCGCCCCTCGGCGCAGAGGTCAAATTTTTCGCCATTGGGCTTGAATCTTTCCTCAAAGCCCTGGTCGGTGAGATAGATCACCGCCGAGCCTGCCTCAATCGCATACCGCATTATCTTTTTCTCGGCAGGATGGATGACGGGGGAAACGAGAATCGCTCCCCTGTCTATTTCTCTAATACAAAATTCCTCATAATCAGAAAATTCTTTCTCCGACCACCGGCGGTGGACCCTCACCTGCAGCAAATAGGGCTGGCGAAGAAGGAAGATATTGCCATAGCCGGCATATTCCCGTGAGCCTATCCCAATATGGAGATAGCTTTTGAAAAGATCGGGATGCAATTTCTTTATCAGATACCGGCGGGGATTATCATCAACATATCGTATCGAACGGTCGAGTTGCAGCTGATCGAATATTATCCGGTCGTGGAAGGGATTGAAGAAAGTGGTCAGTTGCGGGGTACCCGTAAGCTGGGTGAAATGTTTTGAACATGCGCCGAAGAAGGGAGCAAGTTCGCGGCCCAATTTTCTCTTGAGTCTTCTCTTCACGTTCAGCACGAAATGGATATGATCAGGCATTATCACATATCTCAATATCTCCATTTCGGGGTGGAAAGTAGGAATGGCGAGAATCTCTGCCTCGATCGCTTTCCCCAAGTGAGATAAAATAGGGGCGATAGAACCATTTCGGAGATTTTCCGAGGCATTTTCCATGGGGATTGAGCATAAAGGCATGAAGTGCACAGTTGCCGCGTCGTCCTCTCTCCCTCCGGCGACTTCCGCCTTGGAACGGTCAGAGGGGGAAAGCCTGGTAGCTGTGATTAGATAATAGCCCGAGGCGCAATAATCATGGAAAATAGCGCGGCGGGGGGCCGTGCGAGTTTTCGGTTTCCCCTTCACACCATCCGGCAGGGGGCGATATTTTGGGAAGCCTTCCGGATTGAAATTCTTATGTCTCTGATATGTAGGATTTATCATGGTAGTTACTGTTCCGAGGCTGAAGCCGTCGGTCCATTATAAAATTCAGAACGGCAGCGGCTTGGCGGTTGCACCCCACGACGAGCGGTCGAGATTTCGGTAACCGACAGCCTCCCTAACGTGGCTCGGCTCAATCGTCGCGCTTTCATCCAGGTCAGCTATCGTTCGTGCTACCTTCAGAATGCGGTCGTAGGCGCGCGCACTCATATCGAGCCGCATCATCGTGTCGCGCAAAATCTTAAATCCCTCATCGCTAAGCTGCGCATATTCCTGCAACAGCCGCGAATTCATCTGCGCATTGCAATGCACTCCCGCGATATTTGCAAATCGCTGTTCCTGAATGGCTCGCGCACGCATCACGCGCTTACGAATCTCCGCGCTCGACTCCCCGGCCGATGCCGACGCAAGCTCATCGAACGGAACCGGCTGAATCTCAACATGAATATCTATACGGTCAAGCAACGGTCCTGAAATCCGATTAAGATACTTTGCCACAGCGCCAGGCTGACAAGTGCACACCTTTGTAGGATGATTATAATATCCGCACGGACATGGGTTCATCGACGCCACAAGCATCAGCCCCGCCGGATAATTTATGGTGTAGCGCGCCCGTGAAACAGTTATCTGCCTGTCCTCCAACGGCTGACGAAGCACCTCCAAAACCGACCTCGGGAACTCCGGAAATTCATCCATAAAAAGAATTCCGTTATGAGCCAGCGAAATCTCCCCGGGCATCGGATTACTGCCACCACCCACCAAAGCAACAGGACTTATGGTGTGATGAGGTGCCCGGAACGGACGACGGGTTATAAGTCTCGACCCGCGCTTAAGTTTTCCGGCAACCGAATGTATCTTTGTAGTTTCCAAAGCCTCGGAAAGCGACAACGGCGGCAGAATCGAGGGCAACCGCTTTGCCATCATCGACTTGCCCGACCCGGGAGGCCCAACAAGAATTATATTGTGACCGCCTGCGCATGCCACTTCAAACGCCCGCTTAACACTCTCCTGACCCTTTACTTCACTGAAATCAAAATCAAAATTCGCCGCATCGGCAGCAAATTCCGCGCGTGTGTCCACTACTGTCGGACTCACCGCAGGCTCCCCCTGCAAAAAACGTATGACCTGACCCAGATTCTCAACCCCATACACCTTCAGATTATTCACAACTGCCGCCTCCGTTGCGTTTGCCTCCGGAAGAATCAACCCTTTATAACCCATCGAACGGGCCAGAATCGCTATCGGCAACGCGCCGCGCACCGGAAGCACCGAACCGTCAAGGCTCAGCTCTCCCATTATCATATAATCCTTCAACAGCGACGCATCAATCTTCTCTGCAGCCGCAAGAACGCTCACGGCAATCGGCAAATCATAGGCCGAGCCCTCTTTCTTTACATCTGCAGGAGCAAGATTAACAATTATCTTACGACGCGGATAATCCATTCCACTCTGAATCATGGCCGACTGCACTCGCTGATAACTTTCCTTAACAGCCGCATCGGGCAATCCAACCATATTGAATGCAAACCCGCGCTCCGCAACGGTTTCAACCGTTATCGGCGTGGCGTCTATTCCCTGAACAGCAGCTGAGTTTACCTTAACAAGCATAGCTTCACTGCCTTACGGGTAACACACGTTTAATTTCCGATCGCACCGCCTTAACCGACGAACTGCGCAGAACCTGCGTCCCGGCCGAATCAACCAAAATGAAAAACGGAATCCGTGGAACCGACAATTTATGCAATTCCACCCCGGCAACAGTTCCCGGAGCCCATGCCTGATGCCATTCGGCCGAATCTGTTGCCGTAGAACGCTTCCATGCCACCGAATCAGCCGCCATCGACACCTCCACGACCTGAAGCCTGCGCGATGGCATCTTGCTCATATCCCGCAACATAGGCGTCACACTGTCGCGCATCGGTTTCGAATCGCCCAAAAAAGCCATAATCGAATACGATGAACCGGAAGGCGAATAACTTATAATTGTATCCTTTCGCAAATACAATGACATCGGAACAACTTCGCGAGCCGCATGCTTGGTTAGCTGCGTGGCAAGCACCGCACCGAAATTCTGCATAAGCGAAGCCGTACGCACCTCCGGCTTTATAATCGACAGAAGCGAATCGGCCATAACCTCATAACCGGGTGTGTTGAAGTAGCTTACCATCAATGCAACCGACGACATCTCATTCCTGTGCTTCCCGACAAACTCTGCCAGACGCCCGTTAACCTCCCTGGCATTTCCGGCCACAAGCACATCAGCATTCTCTCTCACAAAAGCGTTTATATCCTTTGTCGTGCCGTTGCCCGACAACTTCAGGTTATACGGGTCTGAAACATCACCCTTCATCATGATTTTCTCTCCGTTCTGAGCCACTACATTGGCAATCTGCACTCCCGACACCTCTATTAAGCACAGCGTCGGTTCCACACTCTCCCCTTTTATGGTAAACTTTCCATCCACGGCCGAAACCGACTCCCGCTTTATCCCGCCGTCAGCATAGTATGTCATCATAACAATCTGGGCGCCGAGATTCTCAAGCTCACCTTCCACCACAAAATATTTCTTCTTGCCGCACGATGTCAACACCATCAGCGCTACAACCAACATTATAAATCCGCTCCTTTTCATACATTCCTATTTCCGGCAAAGATAGACAAAAAAATCAACTCAAACCATTTTATCCCCCATAATCAACACGCACACCCCATCGAATGAAAAACGGGGTCGTTCTCGCGAACGACCCCGTCATGCGCACCGCTAACGGTGCCAAAACATTATCATGATTAAAAATTACTTCTTTGAAAGCTGCTCCTTGAGTGCTGCCAGAGCCTCGAGGTCGCCGAGAGTGGTTTTCTCAAGCGACTGGTTCAGCATTGCGGGTTCCTCCGCACGGGCTTTGCTTGCACGTTTTGCAGCGCGCTGCTCGTTGCGTTCAGCCTTGTTTGCATCTTCAAAAATACGGCTGTGGCTGAGGATAATGCGCTTGCTGTCCTTGTTGAACTCAATTACCTTGAAATCGAGTTTTTCATCGAGTTTGGCGGGAGTGCCGTCCTCTTTAACAAGATGCTTGGGAGTCGCGAAACCTTCAACGCCATAGGGAAGTGCCACTACAGCACCCTTTTCAAGAAGCTCTACAATCGTACCCTCGTGAACGGAACCAACGGTGAAGATAGTTTCGAACACATCCCAGGGATTCTCTTCAAGCTGCTTGTGACCGAGGCTCAGACGACGGTTATCCTTGTCGATTTCCAGAACCTGAACATCGATGTTTGCACCGATCTGTGTGAACTCGCTCGGATGTTTGATTTTCTTGGTCCATGAAAGATCGCTGATATGAATCAGACCGTCTACGCCCTCTTCAATTTCAACGAACACACCGAAATTAGTGAAATTACGCACACGTGCGGTGTGCTTGCTGCCCACGGGATATTTCTCCTCGATATTTTCCCACGGATCCGACTTGAGCTGCTTGATGCCAAGGCTCATCTTGCGATCCTCGCGGTCGAGTGTAAGGATAACAGCTTCGATTTCGTCGCCGACCTTCATGAACTCCTGTGCCGAACGCAGGTGCTGGCTCCACGACA
>CAZMAO010000034.1:0-15925 GCA_964564465.1 uncultured Bacteroides sp. | reverse complement strand
AGAAGCCTATCGCGAAACAGGAATGCAGGCAGTCAGCTACACCACCGGCGTTCCCGCTATGATCGGAGCAATGATGTTCCTCACCGGACAATGGGTTAAACCCGGCGTGTGGAATGTAGAGGACTTCAACCCCGATCCTTTCATGGAGCAGCTCCCCAAACAGGGACTCCCATGGAACGAACTCTTTAACATCGACCTTGAAGTCTAACACAATCCCATCATCATGTTCTCCGGAATAGTTGAAGAAGCCGCCACCGTTGTGGCAACACGCCATGATGCCGGCAACATACATTTTACAATCCGTTGCTCATTCACCGACGAACTTAAAATTGACCAGTCAGTGGCTCATAACGGAGTATGCCTCACTGTCGTTGCCCTACCCGGCTACGGCACATACACCGTCACTGCAATTGCCGAAACGCTTAACCGTTCCAACCTCGGAGCGCTCAAACCCGGCGACCTCGTTAACCTCGAACGCTCCATGCTTATGAACGGACGTCTCGACGGACACATTGTTCAGGGACACGTCGACACAACCGCAGTTTGCACGGAAGTTGAAGAAGCCGATGGCTCCCATTATTTTAAATTCGAATACAACGCCGATCCACGGCAATGCAAACAAGGCTATGTTACAGTCGAGAAAGGCTCCGTCACCGTAAATGGCGTCAGCCTCACGGTCTGTGACTCAATGCCCGGTTCATTTCGTGTGGCCATTATTCCCTACACCCTCGAGCACACCAACTTCTCACAGATAAAAGTCGGCACAAAAGTAAATCTCGAATTTGACATTATAGGCAAATACATTGCCCGCCTCGCCGACTACTGAATCTCACATAAGCACATAAAATTAGAGCCACATCCTTTTTATTCAGAATGTGGCTCTTTTCATATCATATAAATTTATCGCTTCATGTCGCCAAGCTTGGTCAATGTCAGCTTCAGCTGCTCATAGAATCGCTCAACTGCCGGAATATGCATACGCTCGCTCGGCGAGTGAACTCCCTGAAGAGTAGGTCCGAACGAAACCATATCCATGTGCGGGAACTTCTCAAGGAACAGACCGCACTCCAGTCCGGCATGAATAGCCTTAATGGCAGGCTTAACGCCGTAAAGCTCATAATATGCGTCGCGGGCAACTTCCATCAGAGGCGACTGCATGTTTGGCTGCCACCCCGGATATCCCTCGCCATGCTCAACACGGGCACCCGCAAGAAGGAAATGTGCCTCAACCTGATTAGCGATGTCCCATTTTCGCGATTCAACCATGCTGCGCTGACTTGTCGTAACCACAACCGTGTTATTGGCACCCATCTTCACCGAAGCGAGATTAGTCGACGTCTCCACAAGATTCTCAAGTTCACGGCTCATCGAAACAACACCGTGAGGAGCGCTGTATATTGCACGCACAAGATTCAGACTCGTAACACTGTCAATGCAGAAATCAGGCATATCGACACTCTCCATCTTTATCTCAAGCGTCGGCTCAAGACCCTTGTACTCATTTTCAATGTCTGCGATATACTTGTTAAGCATCACACGAAGCTTCTCCTTGTGCGAAACATGCACACCTACAACTGCATGTGCCGCACGCGGAATGGCATTGCGGAGATTGCCGCCGTCGAACTCACTTACCGAAATCTCATATTTCTTCGAAACATCGAACAGAAAACGCGCAAGAATCTTATTGGCATTCGCACGGCCAAGATGAATATCACCGCCGGAATGTCCTCCAAGCCCCTTCATCACCTCTATCTTGAAATAAATGAAATCCTTAGGAGCAAACGACCTGTTGTAATCGAACGTACATACAGTGTCGACACCCCCGGCGCAACCCACAAAAATTTCCGCATCATCTTCCGAATCCAGATTCAGAAGCATATCACCGTCAAGCATATCCTTCTCAATGCCGAAAGCTCCGGTCATTCCTGTCTCCTCATCAACCGTAACAAGCGCTTCCAGCGGACCATGAACAAGATCAGGCTCTGTCATCACGGCAAGTGCCGCTGCAACGCCTATTCCGTTATCCGCGCCAAGAGTAGTGCCGTCTGCTCTCACCCATTCGCCGTCAACAATTGTGGTTATCGGATTATTCTCAAAATCGAAATTCTTGTCATTGCTCTCGCAAACCATATCCATGTGACCCTGCATAATTACACGCGGCGCATCCTCATGGCCCGGTGTCGCAGGTTTGAATATCGCGACATTGCCAACCTTGTCGGTTTTTGCCTCCAACCCGTGAGCCTTTGCGAAATCCAACAGATACTGGCGTATCTTCTCCTCCTTCTTCGAAGGACGGGGAACCTTGGTTATCTCATCGAAAATCTCAAACACTCGTTTGGGATTCAAGTCTTTTACTTCCATAATCTTTCTATTAAAATATTGTTTGGTTAATACTCGTTTTTTATCCAATTTCACCCCCAAAAGGAAAATAATGTTAATTTTTCCCTTTAGAGCATCCTAAATTACAAAATAAAATTCACTTTTTGCAAATATTTCTCTTTCCTTTCTTATATTTGCACAGAATTTCTGCATTTAGCCGATGAAAATTGCCTTTCTGACCATCGCACTCCTTGCCATCGCTATTCTAATGCTCGGTGTCAGAGTGTTTTTCACCCAAAACGGCAAATTCCTTTCCGGGCATGTTCATAACAACGCCCATCTTCGCAACAAAGGCATCGGCTGTGCGGTTCAATCGCATAACAAAAAAATTAAACAATAACAGTAACACTCAAAATGAGAAAAAACAAAATTGCTGCTATCGCTTTTGTTACACTTTTCGCAGCTTCAGCTTGCTCCGGTTCTAAATCTTCTGAAACAGACAACTCAACGGCCGGCACAACATCCGACTCTTCTAAAACAGAAACTGTAGCAACTCCTACCATAAACATCCGCTACATCGATGAAGACTCCGTAAGCACAAACTATAACCTCGCTAAAGACTTTAAGGAAGCTTCCATCCGCGCATTCAGCCGTCTTGAAGCCGCCCAGCAGAGCAAAGCGAAGGAAATACAGAACTTCGGCGCACAGATCGAACAGAAAGCACGTGCCAACGGCTACCTCTCCGAGCAAAGCTATCAGGGCGACATGGCAAAACTCTCCAAAATGCAGGAACAGGCTCAGACCTACCTCGCAAACCTCCAGCGCAACACCGAAATGGAACTTGCCCAGCAGCAGCAGCAGCTTAACGACTCGCTCCAGGCTTTCATCAAGGATTACAACAAAACAAAAGGCTACGATGCAATCCTTTTCAAAGCATCAGGTGTTTACTTCAATCCCGCCCTCGACATCACAAAAGAAGTCATCGACGGCCTGAACGCACGCTACAACAAAGTCCAGAAAAAATAATCCCCTCCGACACATAAATCACAAAAAGGGTTCGGCACACACCGAACCCTTTTTCTTTCCCCACTTGTCCCCACCGCAACGCACTGACACCCAATCAATAATGTACGGACGCCGATTCATCGCGTCCACCCCCTATGGCACTTCTTCCACCCTTAACCCATTAATTTCCACCACTTCGTACGGACGTGCCTTCGGCACGTGCCACCCGCATGGCAAAAAACACGCCCCCGAATGACGCTCCACCCACACCACAATCCACTTATTATCAACCGATTTGTACGGACGTGCCTTTGGCACGTGCCACCCGCATGGCAAAAAACACACCCCCGAATGGCCTCCATCCTCTCGGCAGAGCCGCAGTAGCGGCTCAATCCCCTCAAATGCTCTCCTCAACATTCCAGACAAATGCCCTCAAACCCAACTTTGGCGAAGCATCATCCATAGCCTTCAGCTTTGAAAGAACACCCTTAACCTTATCGTCCGCAACAACCGTTATTATTGCCGACGCCATCGACGGCCATGCATGACTGCCGTAGTGAGGCTCTCCATCCTTCGACCCGCGACCCTGCACCTGCTCCCATGCCGTAAATCCACGACAGCCCGACTTCTCAAGCATAGCCACAATCTCAGGATAGTGCGCCTGGTCAAATGTAATCAATATCGATTTCATCTCTTCATCTTTTATCTGTTTAAAATCTTCCTGCGGTGCGACTTACGCCAGCGACGCACACCAACATACGCAAATATGCAATAAAGCGCCGGAACAAACAGCAGCGTCAGAATGGTCGACAAAGTCAATCCACCTATAACCGCCGTACCCATCGGACGCCACATCTCCGAACCCTGACCAGTGCCCAACGCCATCGGAACCATACCCAATATCGTTGTCAACGTAGTCATCACAACAGGACGCAAACGCGACTTTCCGCCCAAAACAACCGAACGTATAATCGACAGCCCGCGCTCACGGTTAAGCGATATATAGTCAATAAGCACAATACCGTTCTTAACCACGATACCTATAAGCATAATCGCGCCTATCATACTCATCACATTCAGAGTATGCCCCGACAGATACAGTATGATAAACACACCCGAAAATGCGAACAGCAGCGAAGTCATTATTATAGCCGGATAGGTATAGCTCTCGAACTGGGCAGCCATAACTATATACACCAGAATCACTATCAGGGCGGCAAGCATCAGCAAATCGCGGAACGAATCCTGCTGATCCTCATAACTGCCGGCTAACTCTATATTCACACCGACAGGCAGATGCATCTCATCGATTTTCACCTGCGCCTCACGCACCACGTCACTCATCGGAACGCCCGACACAATTGTCGAAACCGTAATTATGCGCTCACGATCCTTACGCTCGATGGTTGGTGGTGTGAACCGTTCCACAACCGTGCCCAGTTCCTTTATCCGAACACCCTGTCCGGCTGCATTATACACCAGAATATTCTCTATATCCTCCAGACTCTCCCTATGCTCCGGTGCATACATCACCTTCATGTCATACTCCTCGCCATCCTCACGGAACTGTGTCGACAGGCTACCGTTCACGCGGTTTCGCAAAGCATTGGCTGCCGTTGTCAGATTCAGTCCATACATCGCTAATTTCTCGCGGTCGAAGTCAACCTGATATTCCGGCTGATAATCCGAACGCGAAATCATTATGTCGGCCGTACCCTTTATGCTTTTCAGCGCCTCGCTCAACTGGCGTGCCACCGAGTCAGTCTCCGTAAAATCATATCCGTAAATCTCGAAATCGACAGTCGCCTGACCGCCCATCGAGCCACCGCGGTTACCGCCTACATTCACCTGCGACTTCTTCAACTCCGGATACTGCTCCAGATCCTTTCGCATCAGCGCCGCAATCTCCGTTATCTTTCTTTTGCGGTCGCCCGGATCCGACAGCCTGATATTGAACGACACTATATGTGGACCATTATCCTGAAGCGAAGCATACGTATTGTCGCTCGACGCCTGACCGGTTGTGTAATTCAGAATGTTTATCTCCGGATACTTCTCACGCCACTCCTTCTGAATCCGTTCGGCGACACCCTGGGCAATCTCCACACGCGTTCCGATTGGCAACTCTATCTTAACACCAAGTCTGCCATCATCCGCCATCGGAAAAAACTCCGTCCCCACAAATCCCAGCAGAAACAATGATCCGACAAATATTCCCATACAAACCAATATGGTCACAAGCTTGTGGCTCACAACCGCGCTCAGCAACCGCGCATATCCGTTGTCGAATGCATCAAGGCCCTTGCTTATAGGCGTAAAAAATATCTTATAGATTTTACCATGTTTCACATCCTTGCGCAGAAGCTGCGAACAGAGCATCGGAGTCAGCGACAATGCGCATATGGTCGATATTATCATCATTATGCAGACCATCCAGCCCAACTGACGGAACAGCACTCCAGTCATTCCGGTTACAAGTGTCAGAGGGAAAAACACCGCTATCAGCGTAAGCGTCGACGCTATCACCGACACAGCCACCTCATTCGTCCCGTGAACCGCCGCCTGCTTCGGATCGGCCCCACGTTCTATGTGAGTAGTAACATTTTCAAGCACAACTATCGCATCGTCTACAACCATACCTATTGAAATCGACAATGCCGACAGCGAAACGATATTCAGTGAATTCCCGGTAATCGCAAGATAGATGAACGAAGCTATCAGCGAAATCGGAATCGTGATGGTAATGATAAGCGTCGCTCTCCAGCGCCCCAGAAAAAAGAACACCACAATCACCACAAACAGCAACGCATAAAGCACCGTCTCCACAAGCGATGCTATCGTATTGCGGATATTGTCCGATGTGTCCACTATCACCCCAAGCTTAACATCGCTCGGCAAACGCTTCTGCAGCGACGGAAGCATCTTCAGCACCTTGTTCGATATTTCCACCGAATTTGCACCGCTCTGCTTCTGAATAACAATCATCGCACCCTTTTGCCCGTCGTTATAAGTCTGCTGGGCACGCTCCTCAAGCGAATCATCTATCCTGGCGACATCCTTCAGATATACATTCTTTCCGTCGCGCGAGCCCACAACTATATTCTTCAGTTCGTCACTCCCCTTGAATTCGCCCTGCACACGCAGCGAATACGTATCGGAACCTATATCGAAAGAACCGCCCGGAACATTCCTGTTCTCAGCCGCTATTATTTGCGAAATTGTTTCAACAGACAATCCGTATGCCTCCAGACGCAGCGGATCTACATAAATATGAATCTCACGCTTCGGAGCTCCGCTTATTGACACCGAACCGACTCCCGAAATTCTTGCAAGAGGATTCGCAACCTGCTCATCAAGAATCTTGTACAGTCCCGGCATACTCTCATCAGCCCGCACCGACAGCATTACAATCGGAATCATATCCGAACTGAACTTGAATATGATAGGTGTCTCCGCATTGTCAGGCAACGCGCTTTTAACCATATCGAGCTTGTCGCGCACATCATTCGTAAGGACATCAATATCCTTGCCATACTCGAATTCAAGCGTAATAACCGATATGTTTTCACGCGACTTCGATGTTATATGCTTCAGATTATTTACCGCATTCAGCGAATTTTCAAGCGGGCGGGTAACATTCTGCTCTATATCCTGAGCACTGGCTCCCTGATAGGACGTCATCACCATTATAGTGTTGGTGTCTATATCCGGATAAAGGTCTATTGGCAGCGTGCTCAACGAAAACAAGCCTATAATCACAACGGCCACAAAACACAGTGTGGTCATGGTAGGGCGCTTAACCGCGCTGGCATACAAACTCATATTCCTAAGCCTATTTTATAACTTCAACCTTAACTCCGTCTGCCAGACGTGCCTGTCCGCCAATCACCACATCACAGCTGTCCGGAACTCCCGACAGAATCTCATATGACTCGCCTATGCGCTGTCCGAGCTCAACCTTGTTATATGACACAGTCCCGCTTTTCGGGTCATAGACATACACATACTTGTTTCCCGAACCCGGCATCTTTACAATTGCCCGGTCAGGAACAACAACACGGCTTGCTGTTCCGAAATTCATTGTGGCACGGGCAAACATTCCCGGAACCACACGGTCATCGTTATTATTTATAGTAACCTCAACAGTGAACGTTCTGCTCGATGCATCCACCGTAGGATGAATCAGATAAACCTCCCCCTTGAAATGCTCGCCGGCATATGTGTCAAGCGTTATATCAACAGGCATCCCCTTCCTTACCTTCGAGAAATCCTGCTCCGACACATTAAGAATCAATTTCAGCGGCTTAACCTGCTCTATAGTCAATATAGGCAGAGTCGAAGTCATATCACCCGGATCATAATTCCGTGCCGTAACCACACCGCTTATCGGCGACACAAGCACTGTGTTCTCAACCAGATTCGAATATTGCCGGCGTAAAGCATCGAGCTGCGCTTTCTGCTGGTCTACCGCCTGCTGTGTTCCCGAGCCTATCTCAAGAAGCTTCACTGCCCGGTTATACTCGCGCTCGCACTGGTCCATCTGAACCTTAACCTGATCTATTGTCGCATCATCCATCACCGCAACCTTCTGACCCTTGCCGACCTTGCTTCCCACATCAACAAGAATCCTCTTTATCCTGTTAGGCGACGACGGCGAAATATTGTTCGTTTTAAAAGCCTCGACCGAAGCCGTATAAGTAGCGAGCTGATCAACCTCGCTCAACGACACGCTCTCAACCTTAACCTTCCTTATCTCCTCCTGCTCCGCCTTTCCCGGAGCTGCCTCCTTATCTTTACCTGAACAGCCGCTCAGCAACATAACCGCGGCCACACTCAGAAAAAATCCTCTCATTCTCACAATTTCCATCATATTTTGTGATTTACTTATTTTCATACTTTTCAACCTCACAACTGCCCAACAGCAGTTCCAGGTCACTTTGAGCAACAAGATAATTATATATCGACTGATAATATGCCAGACGGCTCTGGGTCAATGCAAGTTCCGAATCACGGAAATCAAGATAGCTCGCTGCCCCGATGCCGAAACTCTGCTTCATTATGTCATAGGCACGCGATGCCTGACGCATACTCTCCGATGTCGACGATATCTGCTTTATGTTAAGCTCTATGTTTTCTATCGCCAGGTCAACCTGCATCTTTATGCTGCGCATAAGGTTCGCTCGCTGCCACGCCATTTCATCGACCTGCACCTTGGCCTGACGGATTCGGTTATAGCGTTGCAGACCCTCGAACAGCGGAAACGACAGCGTTAACCCTATCTGCGAGTAAGGCGTCCACTGAAAATGCTTCAGTGCCGACCCGTTCGACATTGACGTCCAGTTATAATTCGTGCTGAGTGCAAGTGTGGGATAAAGCGACATCTTCTGAACCGTAAGCGCATCGCGAAGCTGCTTCGTCTGCACATCAAGCATCCTGATGTCTGCGTTTCCGCTCAGATTGTCGCGCATCGCCGACATTTCAAGAGCTCCGGCATACATATCCTTCTCAAAAGCCGAAAGATTTGTTGTGGGAACAACTGCTATTCTGCTCTCCAGTCCCATCAGTATCGCCAGCTGAAGCCGCGCCTGTCTTATCGCTATAAGCGATTGTGTCAGTTCAGGCTCCACATTCTTTACGGCCACCTCCGTTCGCAGGACATCGAATTCCGATGCTGCTCCCAGTTCATACTGTTTTTTATAAAGCGAAGCCGTAAACTGTGCCATCTCATAATTCTCTTTTATAGCCTTATGGCTATCGAGCGCAAGCAGCAGCGAGTAGTACGCATTCTTAACTCCGTTCACGGTTTCAAGACGCGAACGACGCGCGTTTTCAACCTTTTCCAGAATCTGGTCATCACTCAGTTTCAAGCTCTTCCACAACTGCGGAGCTATCAGAGGAACAGACGCCTGAAATCCTAATGAATAACTGTTATCTAAGCCAACCTTTATGCCGGTGCGCCCCCCCGATGACTGCGCTCCATCGGCAGCAGCCTCCGAATCAGGAGTCGAAACGCGACTCATGTTCATATACATTGTCTGTTTCTCAAGCGTCCTTCCATACGTGCCGTTGAAACTCACCGATGGCAGCAACTGGCCTATGACCTCCTTCTTGCTGTAATCCATGCGCTTGATTTCCATATCGGCGACATGAATGGTCGGATTACCCGACAACGCTATGCTTATGCAACTGTCTAACGACAGACTTACACTGTCAGTCTGCGTCTGAGCAACTGCCGCAGGCCACCACAAGGCAACGCATAACAGTGTGCAAAAAACTTTAACCTCCCTCATATCAGTCAACAACCGTAAAACCAGCCTCACGCAAGCCATCCTTTATCTCCTTAACATGATCCATGTTGCGCGTTTCTATCTCCACATTCAACAGACAGCCGTTTATGTGAGTCATAACACTGTTTCTCTGATGCTCGACCGATATGATGTTTCCACCCAGATCACCGATAATATTGCACACCTTCGACAGTTGGCCCGGTTTGTCGTTCAGATGCAGGGTTATCGTACAGTCGCGGCCACTCTTGGCAAGTCCTCTGGTAATAACCCTGTTGAGACTCGTTACATCTATATTGCCGCCGCTCACTAAGCATACAACATTCTTACCCTCAACCGGAACCTTGCCGAACATAACCGCAGCAACCGAAACAGCACCCGCACCCTCCGCAACAAGTTTCTGCTGCTCTATGAGGGCCAGAATAGCGGCCGCAACCTCATCGTCACTAACCGTAACAATCTCATCGACATATTTCCGGCACATCTCGAACGTATTCACACCAGGCTCCTTGACCGCAATGCCGTCGGCAATTGTTCCGACATTGTCAAGACGCACACGCTCCTCACGCTTCATACTCTCAACCATTGACGGCGCACCGTCGGCCTGAACTCCATAAACCTTTATTTCAGGCTTTATAGTCTTCAATGTGAAGGCAACACCCGAAATCAGTCCGCCCCCGCCAACAGGAACCACAACCGCATCGACATCAGGCATCTCCTCTATTATCTCAAGACCAATTGTACCCTGACCGGCTATAACAAGAGGATCATCGAATGGATGAACAAGCGTATATCCATGTTCGCGCTGCAATTCCAACGCCTTCTTGAAAGCATCGTCATAAACGCCCGGAACCAGACATACCTCCGCTCCAAGCGCCTTCGTCGCCTCTATCTTTGAAATCGGGGCTCCCGCCGGCAGACATATGATTGACTTGATTCCGTTATGTGTAGCCCCTAAAGCAACCCCCTGAGCATGGTTACCGGCCGAACACGCAATTACACCACGGCTCTTCTCCTCGTCCGTAAGTTGCGAAATCTTATAATAAGCGCCACGCAATTTGAATGAACCTGTATACTGCAAATTTTCAGGCTTCAGATAAACCTCCGCATTCTTGCATATTTTAGTCGGGCCTATCAGTTTCGGATGACGGGCCACATCCTGCAACACCTTCGCTGCGCAATAAACTTCCGAAATCTCTAATTTCTTACTCATTTATTCTTTTTTTCTCTGTTTTATAATCTCTTAACCTCATCCACACCATCTATCTTCGAAATATGGCTCATAATCTTCTTAAGTTCCGAATAACTGTGAACCGCAAACTTGATTTTGAATGTGACTATCGAATCCTCCGTATCGGCATGAATACTGTCTATATTCAAACCAAGATCATTTGTAATGCCGGTAACTATATCTATGAACAGATGATGTCGGTCTACTGCCATTATGCAGATTTCTATCGGATACAGCGTCTCATCCGCCTCGAAATTAGCGCGGACAATGCTGTCGCCTATCTCCGTTGCCAGCTTAATGGCTTCCGGACAGTCGCGTTTATGTATGGTTATCGAACCGTTCGGTTCCTTGAACCCCACAACCTCCTCGCCCGGAATCGGACAGCACACGCTGCATCGAGTGTAATTTTTATGTTCGATGCCGCGGAGATACGAACCTATCGCCTTCTTTGCCTTATAGGTCAGCGCCAGCTTACCCCAGTCAGCCGTAGGCCAAATATCGGCATCAGTGAATATCTCCACCACATCTCCGCGGTGAAGTCTTGTTTTAATCGACGCCAACTGATTGTTTATACGGGCATATTTGGCATGCATACCCAGTTCCGTATGCACCTCAAACGCAAAATCTATCGCCGTGGCCCGCTGTGGCAAAATTATAGGTTTCCCCTGCGGTGTGAAGGTCATTATGTCGTCATTGTAGAAACTTGTAGCGACACTCTCCATAAAAGTGCCGCCGTCAAGCGCATCCTGACGGCTCAGATCGCGAAGAATCCCCTTGAACTTCTCAATCCAACGCTGTATGTTATCTTCCGAACGCGAAGCCATGCAACCAAACTGCGAGTCACGTATCATGCGGCGGCTGCTCAGATGAACCTCCTGCCAACGACCGAAATCCGCCAGAAGCTTCACATGGAAACTCTGATAACCGTTTTCCTTAGGCGAATCTATATAATTAGTGATTCCTCCGGGTTTCTCCTTGAAACGGTCTGTGAGAAGTGAATATATGCGCAATGCGCTGTCCTTCTCGCTCATCCCCTCTATCGGCGTATACACAACCTCGGTGAAATGCCTGTATTTCAAATGATTGAAATCATCACCGAATTTCCGCATCTTACGCCACAAACTGTATGGCTTTCTGTATTCTACATAAACGTCACAGTCTATTCCGTTCTCCGTAAGTATACTTTTAATCTCACCGCAAAATTCCTCAAGACGTTCACGCTGATAATCCTCATCAATCTTTATCAACGAACATAGTTCTGCATACTCATCCGGGCATCGGAACTTAAGGCTGAGATTCTCGAGTTCGGTCTTAACCTTATACAGACCCAGCCGGTTGGCAAGCGGAGCATAGAAATAATCGGTTTCACCCGCAATCTTCATCTGCTTGTCACTGCGCATCGAACTCAATGTACGCATATTGTGAAGACGGTCCGACAGCTTTACCAACAACGCCCTTATATCATACTGCACCGCCCCGAGCATCTGCTTGAAATTGTCAAGCTGCTTCGACATCTCATACTTCGCCTTCTTCTGCTTGGTTACAACCCTTACCAGAAATGCGACATCATCGCCGAATATCCGCTGTATATCCTCTATGCAATAATTCGTATCCTCAACAACATCATGAAGAAACGCAGCTATAACCGAATTGGCATCCAGATTCAGCTCCTTCGCCGCTATCAGCGCAACCGCTATGGGATGTAAAATATAAGGTTCTCCACTCTTGCGCTTCTGACGCGAGTGAGCCCCACGCGCCAGTCCGAACGCCCGCTTTATCCGCGACAGATCATCCTTACTGACACGCGGTGCCATTGCATCGAACACCTCCTGGGCCCGTGCATCTATAATTTTCTCATAATCTACCGATTCTCCCATCTCTTATGCCTTTCCTCTATTAAATCGTAAAATTACAAAAAATCAAACCCATTTGTCAACATTTTATCCAAAAATATGCCCACACAACTAAAAAATCGAACAAAACGACCAATGCCACCCGCCACTGACGCATTGCACGGACACACCTTCCACACACATATCCGGATGAAACTCACATCTCACGGCATTCTATTAACTTAATCTTATCACTGCAAATAAAAAAACTGCATCGCGATTTCTCGCGATGCAGCATATTCTTCCGATAAATCAGCCCTTACAATTATTTCAGATTAGGATTGATTTCCGCCCAGTCTTTGATGGGTGGCATAATGCCGAGGCTGATAACCTCGTCACGGAGAGTGCAAAGGTGATGATAGCTCTGATCAAGTTCCTTGTGCTCTTCCGGAGTTCCCTTAACAGGATTAACAGTTACGCCATCCTTTGTAACGGTGGTCTCCATAGCCATCATAATGTGGTTGTACTCACCATTGTTAACATAAGTACCTACAGGCCAGGTGAAAGGCTTGCCACCCATAGCTGCGGCAATCATCTCGATCGACAGATAAGCCGGGCTCTGGAAGCTTGAACGGCCACGGAGATCGATAATGTTCTTACCGCCCTGAATAACCTTCTGCTTCATAGCCTCCCACTCCTGCTCGGGAAGTGCCTCGGTGCCGATAATCTTCGACAACGGCTCGCCGGCAACAGTGCATGTGCTTGCGAAAACAGCCATCTGCTCACCATGACCGCCATATGTACGCGGCATCTGGATTTCATCAGCTGAAATCTTGAAATACTTGGCAAGCTCGTTGCGCAGACGGGTTGAATCCAGTGCGGCAAGCGTAGAAACCTGACAAGGCTTCAAACCTGAATAAAGCAAAGTAATCAAACCGGTTATGTCGGCAGGATTGAAAATTACAACCACATGCTTAACATCAGGAGCGTAAGCCTTGATATCCTTACCCAGCTGCTCTGCAATCTCAGCATTGCCCTTCAGCAGATCCTCGCGGGTCATGCCGGCCTTACGCGCTGCTCCGCCTGAAGTCACTATATACTTGGCACCTTTGAAAGCCTCGGCAACATCACTTGTAGCCTGAATATTAACTCCGCTGAATGCACACTGACGCAACTCCTCGGCAACACCCTCCAGACCAGGAGCATATGTGTCGAACAACGTGATGTTCGGAGTAAGTTTCATCATAAGCGCGGTCTGAGCCATGTTCGAACCTATCATGCCGGCTGCACCGACAATAACAAGCTTTTCATCTGTCAAAAATTCCATAGTTCTTTTCTATTTTTTTATTTTTGTTGAATTTTGGGTCTCCTCTTTTCAGTCCCCTTCTAATAACGTTGCAAATATACTAAAGTTTTATGCCATTTCACAACTTTATTTCTCCTTTTTTCTCTTATCCGTGTTGTATTTTTAATAATTATACAATACCTTTGCATTGAATTTGTGCCCGCACATTTTCCCTTAACATCCTAATTCCACCTAACGCCATTGGTTTATGAAAGATCTCGATCGCATTCTCGCAGAAAAATTATTAAAAATTAGCGCCATAAAACTTCAACCCGATCACCCCTTCACATGGGCTTCCGGATGGAGATCCCCCATATACACCGACAACCGTAAAACCCTCTCCTATCCCGAGGTTCGCACCTTCATCAAAGTGGAAATGGCGCGCATCATCATGGAAAAATATCCCGATGCCCAGGCCATTGCCGGAGTTGCAACCGGCGCAATTGCAATGGGAGCGCTCGTAGCCGACGAACTCGGCCTCCCCTACGCTTACGTACGCTCCACCCCTAAGGATCACGGCCTCGAAAACCTCATTGAAGGCAATCTCAAACCGGGGCAGAAAGTGGTTGTTATCGAAGACCTGATTTCAACCGGCGGGTCTTCAATCAAAGCTGTCGAGGCTGTCCGCATGGTTGGCTGCGAAGTCATTGGCATGGCCGCTATATTCACCTACGGATTCCCCGTAGCCGAAAAACGTTTCGCCGAAGCAAACGTCGAAGTATTCGCACTAAGCAACTACAACTCCATGCTTCAGGCCGCGCTCGAAACAAACTACATCCGCGCATCCGACCTCGAAACACTTCAGGAATGGCGCCACGACCCCGCTATCTGGTCACCCCTCGCAAACAAGGAATAACCAATCTTTTCAATTCCGAACAAATGTCTACTTACAAAGGTAAAGTAGCCCTTGTGCAGCAACCTGTCGCACAAGTCTACGATAAAATCTCAAACCTCTCCACCTATCAGCAGCGTCTCGAATCCCTACCGGGCGAACTCCGCGCAAAACTTGGTGATGTCCGATTCACTGACGACTCTATAATCATCGCCGCCCAACCCGTTGGCGAAATAACATTCCGTCTTGTTGAACGCGTCGCACCGTCACTCGTTCGCCTTGAAGCCGTTCAGAGCCCGGTTCCCTTTGCCATTAAAATTCAGCTTGAGCCCGAAGGTGAAAACGCGACCAGAGTCAACCCCGAACTCAACGTCGACATCCCGGCAATGCTCAAACCAATGGTTGGCGGAAAACTTCAGGAAGCGGCAGATAAATTCGGCGACCTCATAACAACACTATTCGCTTGAAAATATTCCGACCCCTTTTAACAGCCATCATGCTGTTTGCCTTAACGGGATGCAGCAACGACAACCAATACCGCATCCCCGTTTCAGCCGTCCGGCTCTCATTCCTGACCCCGGGCGACTGGCAGCTCTACGGCGTAAGCGGTGCCCTTGATTTCAAGACCTTCGTAAAACCCGACATCAAACCAAACGGATTTTTTTACACCGCAATGAGCGAAATCGGATATGGCGGAATACTACTCGTCGGAAACACCATCGGCGAACCAATGGCCTACGACCTCGCCTGCCCCGTTGAAGCGCAACGCAACATCCGAGTGTTCATAAACACCGAAAAAAGCATTGCGCAATGCCCAAAATGCGGCTCAACCTACAACGTTTTCTATTCCGGCGAACCCCTTTCAGGCGAAGCCGCCCAATTGCGCTACTCCCTTAAACGCTACCGTGTGGTTATGCCCGGACCTCAGAACGAATACGCTTATATAACCAACTGACATCGCCTCAGACAATAATTTTTTGTTACTTCAAAAAATTATCTTACCTTTGCATCGCTAAGCCGCTCGAATGGTGGAATGGTAGACACGAGGGACTTAAAATCCCTTGGCCATTACGGCTG
>CAZMAO010000033.1:0-16183 GCA_964564465.1 uncultured Bacteroides sp. | reverse complement strand
GAACGCATAGTTCTTACGACCATGACGTTGCAGTCTGATTTTTGTTGCCATTAATTAATAATTTTAGTTGGTTTTGTATTGTTGCAAAAATGCGACCACAAAGATAGACACTTTTTTTCGCAACAACAACTATTTCGCCTCTTTTTTCGGCAGATATCTGTGAAGCAACACAAATCCAAGTATTCCCGACAGCAACGACCCGACAAGTATGCCAAGTTTCGACTCGCTTAACAGCAAATTGCCCAGTTCACCCATAGATCCGAACGACAAATTGGCAATAAACAGCGAAACAGTGAATCCTATGCCGCCGAGCATTGCCACCGAAGCAAGCATTTTCCAGTTCGATGACTCGGGCATAGGCGCAAGATGCGTCTTTACAGTCAGCCATGAGAATCCGAGAATACCCAGGAATTTACCGCCCACCAAAGCCAGAATAATTGAAGCACTTACTCCCTCAAGCGCAACCATCGGATTAACCCCCAGCAGGCAAATACCCGCATTGGCAAACGCAAACAGAGGCACAATAAAATTATTCACTATGGGGTGAAGCGAGTCCTCTAGCTCCTGCAACGGCGATATAACCTTATCCGACGCACTTTCTATCTCCTTAAGCCAGTTCATCTGGGCCTTGTCGAGAATTGTCAGCTGATCGAGCGCCTGATCATTTTCCTTCGAGAAATGGCTGATGGCCGAACGAATGCGCTTAATGTAATTCTGAGGTGCGAACACCGGAGTCGCAGGAACGCAGAATGCCACCATCACACCGGCAATTGTGGGATGCACACCGGAATTCAGGAACAGGAACCAAACCACGCCACCTAATGTGAGATAAAAAATCTTGCTCTGTATGCGAAGTCTGTTCCCTAAAAGAAGCACCACCAACAATCCGGCGGCAACCAGAAGCGGAACAACCTCTATATGCGACGAATAAAAAATTGCTATAACAAGTATTCCGCCTATATCATCGACAACCGCAAGCGTTGTCAGGAATATTTTCAATGAAACAGGAACACGGCTGCCCAACATTGCAAGCACTCCGAGTGAAAAGGCAATATCCGTAGCCATAGGAATAGCCGCTCCGCCTTGATAATCTGTGCCCCATGCCATTGCGAAATAAATCACTACCGGCAGAATCATACCGCCTATCGCACCCATTATCGGAAGAAGCGCCTGGCGGAACGACGACAGTTCACCAACCAGAATCTCACGCTTTATCTCCAGCCCTATCGAAAAGAAGAAAATGGCCATCAACGCATCATTGATGAACTGCAGCAACGTCATCGGATGCCCGGCATGGCTGAACACATTGAACCCACCTATCTGGAGAAACACCTCCTGATCCCACACTTCAAAATACAATTTCGACAAAAATGGAACATTTGCAACGATCAGAGCCAAAACAGTTGCTATTATCAATATGTTGCCACCGTTAGCATGACGTCGCATAGCCTGCAACGCGGCATAAAACGGCTGATGAACCTGTTCATTGTCAGCCTTCACGGCCTGACCTGCATTAGAGTGATGATTTGATGTTGACATACGGATTCTTTTGGTTATTTAAATTAAAACAACACAACTCGCCCCTTGGTTGAAAAAACATAACCAATAACAGTTATTCCTGCATGCACTGACAGCGCACCACACCCCGCGGCTGCGCACTAATCAAGCTTCAGCACTGCAAGGAACGCCTTCTGCGGCACCTCTACAGATCCGATCTGCTTCATGCGCTTCTTACCCTTTTTCTGCTTTTCAAGCAACTTGCGCTTACGCGATATATCACCGCCATAACACTTTGCAGTCACATCCTTTCGTACAGCCTTGATTGTTTCGCGTGCAATGATTTTTGCTCCTATAGCGGCCTGAATGGCAATGTCAAACTGCTGACGGGGAATAAGTTCCTTAAGCTTCTCGCACATACGCCGTCCGAATGTAACGGCATTGTCAACATGTGTCAGCGTGCTCAGCGCATCCACACTCTCACCGTTGAGCAATATGTCGAGTTTTACAAGCTTCGACTCACGGAAATCGTGCAGATGATAATCGAACGACGCGTATCCCTTTGAAATGCTCTTGAGCTTATCATAAAAATCGATCACAATCTCTCCGAGAGGCATATCAAAAGTCATCTCCATTCGGTTTCCCGAAATATATTCCTGCTTAACAAGCTCGCCGCGCTTTCCGAGACACAAAGTCATAATCGGCCCGATAAAATCAGCGCGTGTAATTATCGACGAACGGATGTAAGGTTCCTCTATATGGTCAATCAGTGTTGGGTCAGGCAAACCGGATGGATTGTGAACCTCACGCACATTCCCCTGCTTGTCATAAACCTTGTATGATACATTGGGAACGGTTGTAATGACATCCATATCAAATTCACGCCCCAGACGCTCCTGAATTATCTCCATGTGAAGCAAACCCAGGAATCCGCATCGGAAACCGAATCCGAGCGCAGCCGACGATTCCGGCTGAAAGGTGAGCGAGGCATCATTCAGCTGCAATTTTTCAAGCGAGGCACGGAGATTCTCGAAATCTTCCGTTTCTACTGGATAAACGCCGGCAAACACCATCGGCTTCACCTCCTCGAATCCGTCGATAGCCTCCTTGCAAGGCCGGTCGACATGCGTAATCGTGTCGCCGACCTTAACCTCCTTCGAAGTCTTTATGCCTGAAATTATATAGCCCACATTACCGGCCGAAAGCTCGGAGCGCGGCGACATATCGAGTTTAAGCACGCCAATTTCATCGGCATGATATTCCTTGCCTGTCGAAACGAACTTAACAAAATCGTTTTTTCTTATCGTTCCGTTTTCAATTTTGAAATACGCTATTATTCCGCGGAAAGGATTGAAAACCGAATCAAAAATCAACGCCTGCAACGGAGCGTGCGGGTCACCCTCCGGAGCCGGGATACGTTCTACAATAGCCTCCAGAATTTCAGGAACACCCACTCCGGTTTTTCCACTCGCGCGGATAATATCCTCATGATCGCAACCCAGCAAATCCACTATCTGATCCTCGACCTCCTCCGGATTGGCACTGTCAAGGTCAACCTTATTGACAACCGGAATAATCTCCAGATTATTGTCGATAGCCATATACAAATTGGAAATTGTCTGCGCCTGAATTCCCTGCGAAGCATCGACTATCAGCAGCGCGCCTTCACACGCAGCTATTGAACGCGAAACCTCGTAACTGAAGTCCACATGCCCCGGAGTGTCAATCAAATTCAAAACATAGTGCTCACCGTTAAGCGTGTAATCCATTTGAATGGCATGGCTTTTTATTGTTATGCCACGCTCACGCTCAAGCTCCATGTCATCAAGCACCTGAGCCTGCAAATCCTTACCTCCCACAGTATTCGTGTACTCCAGCAGGCGGTCGGCAAGCGTGCTCTTGCCATGATCAATATGAGCTATTATGCAGAAATTGCGTATATTTTTCATTTAGTGAATTGCTATTGTTTTGTGCAAATTTACACAATTTTCATGAACACACAAAAGAGGCGGCCCACATGAGCCGCCCCTTTGATATTATATTGATTTGAAAGAAGCTTCTTAGAAGTTCCACTGGCAGGCAACCATTCTCAAGTTCGAGCAACCGATTGTGCGGAAGTCGTTGATAGTGTTGTAGCGACAGTTGATGTAAACCAAAGCAGAGTCGAACGATACGTTAACCATGTTCAGCTGGTTGTTGTTGCAGAGCAGACGCTGAAGGAAGGTCTGGTTCGAAAGATCAAGCTGAGTAAGGTCGTTGTATGAGCAGTCTACGAAAGTAAGGTTTGTGCAGTCCTCTACATTTAATGTGGTCAAATCATTGTATGAGCAGATAAGGTCGAGAAGCTGCGGGCACTTTGTTACACTGAGAGTAACCATGTTGTTATCAGAGCAAACGAATGTCGACAACTGGGGAAGACCCTGCACAAGGAAAGTAGTCAGCTGGTTATCGTCTACATTCAGATTCTGGAGGCTCTCGCAGCCAAACAGATTCAGAGCAGTCAGTTTATTATAGCCGGCATAGAGGTTCTTAAGGGCGGTGCAGCCGTCAACCATAAGAGATTCAAGGCGGTTGCCCTGACAGTTAAGAGTTTCAAGAGTAGCCGAGTTCGAAACATTAAGCTCAACGAAGAAGTTGTTTGCCACATTGAGATCGCGGATAACAGGAACATTTGCCATGTTCAAATCGGCAAGACGGTTCTTGTTCAACGAAACCTTCTGCAACATAGAGCAGCCGTCGAGATTGATTTCCGTGAGCACGTTGCGCGAAGCGTTAAGTTCTGTAAGAGCTGCATCGCCGGCAACCGTCATAGTAGCGAGTTTATTGCGGGAAACATCTACCTTTGTAAGAGCGGTGAATCCTGAAAGATCGAGATGACCTGCAAGTTTCTTGTCCTTCCAGTCAATTGCTGTTACGTGGCCACCTTCGTAGCTTACACCTTCAATGGCAGTGAGATCATTAAGGCTTGTTACTTTAAGGGCTTCAGCATTTGTTCCCTTTTCTGCAGTCTGAGCCAAGAATGCTTTAAGTTGTTTTGCTTCATTCTTGTCAAGTTTCTGAGCGAAAGCACTCATGCAACCCAGCATGATAGCGATCATTAAAATAGCTTTTTTCATAATAAATAGTTGTAATTGTTTTGTTAATTTTATCTTATAACATTCTCTTTCTAAAAAAGTTTTTCAAATATACTAATTATTTTACTTTTTTTCATCAAATTCTTCCGGCCAAATTTCTTTATATCTGAATTTCAGCGGGCTATATTGCAAATGTGGAATTATTAATGAAAAACGTTCTCCGCCGCGTGTCAGGAAGTCATCCTGACGCACTCTGCTGACAATCTCCTGTCCCGACTCGGTTTTTATTCTTATTTTTGAAACCCTCATATCCGCATCGCGCATCAGAATATAACCGTTATAAATAAACAACGGAGTGCCCTGAGTTGTCAACGCTTTCGACATTTCCACATGCTCCAGCGCCTTGGGAACAACCACAAGATTCGGGCGGTCCGGCCCGTAGAAGTACGAAAATTGTTCTAATGGAAAATGTTCGTTAAATGCCCTGTACGATGGTCTTAGCAACGAAACACCCACTTTCGGCCGGATATGGTCATAAAAAATACGGCCGGTGGGTTCCGCCCTGTATAAACGGACTATTTCATTAAACTCATCATAGAGTTTAATTTGCTCTACAACACTTGCACAATAATGAATAAAGATGGCCGCCACAACCGACACGCCGGCAATCGTTCTCACCGTTCCCGACATCCTACGGCATCGGAACTTCAACAGATACGCCGATCCAATACATGCGAACAGCTGCATCACAAATCCCATTCTCGACCCATTATAGTACATATAGAAAAGGCCCGAGCCAACCACACACACCGCAAGGCACAACCACGCGAACGCCCAGCCGCCCTCTGAACTTACACTGCGCCTTAATCCACGCCTAAAGCCGAACAGAACAAAAATCGCAATATATACAAACGTAAGACAGTTAAAAAGAGTAGCCGACAAAAGGCTCTCCCATCCGGCAAAACGTATGAGTATGGAATAACTACCCGACGTACGGTTCCAGAAAGCCGGCGCAACAAAAATCAGCAACGCACCGCAAAGCCATGCAGCTAAAAGCAGGAACTGACGTTTTGAAATTTGCATCCTTACAAAAAAATACACCACAACTCCCGCAATTATCGGCACACAAAATCCCTCATGCATCCAACCCGCTATAAAACAGCAAGCCATAGCCCCCGCAACGCCCCATTTACCGGAAGGCACCTTTATTATGACGAAATACATCGCCACAAGCGATAAAGCGGCCGACCATACATAATTCAATGCATAGACAACAGTAAACATATAGTCGAGCCACGGAAGCACGAACACAACCACCGATATTATGAACCACGACAACCCCGATCCCCGTCCCACGCCGGCGAATCTGCGTGAAAGCTCAACAATAAGAACCGTAAGTAGTCCGGTCACTATTCCGAACAACCATTTAGGGACATATACCAAAAATGGAGGATTTATCAGATTCGCAAGACGACCCGTGTCAAAATGCCAGTGTCGCACCACCTCGCTCCATACCTGCCTTAACGCCTCCCCTTTGGTGGTTGCACCCGACGAGGTCATCATATACCACAAGTCATCGCCTAAGCGCGGTGTAAGCGCCACCATCAGCGCAACACCCGCAAAAACGAGACAAAGCGATGATAAATAAAGGATTCTTGATAGTTTCATTGTCAGAAAGGAGGTGCTTGAGAATCATCGGCGGAAGCAAGAAAATCAGCTGTACCCCCTGAAAACTGTTGGGGAGCAGGCATGAAATCGCCTGACATGTTCATCCGCGAACCAACTTCCTGAGTGAACGGATCAGATTCTCCCCCCTCATCCCGGTTTTCAAATCTGGCAAATTTCGCCTTGAATGTCAGAGGCACATCGTCAACCCTACCTGAACGGTGTTTCGCCACTATAAACTCAGCAAGGCCACGTATGTCACGGTCAGTTCCGTCTGTTGCCGAACGCAGATAATATTCCGGACGGTGAATGAAACAAACAATGTCAGCATCCTGCTCTATCGCTCCAGACTCACGCAGGTCGCTGAGTTGCGGCCGCTTGCCTTCCTTATTATCGTTACCGCGCGATTCAACCGAACGGTTAAGCTGCGACAACGCTATAATTGGTATATTAAGTTCCTTTGCAAGCTGTTTCAGCGAACGTGAAATCATGCTCACCTCCTGCTCACGGCTTCCGAACTTCATCCCTGACGCATTCATAAGCTGAAGATAGTCAATTATTATCAGCTTCACGCCATGCTCACGGACAAGCCTGCGGGCCTTGGTGCGTAATTCAAAAATTGAAAGTGACGGAGTGTCGTCTATGAACAGTGGCGCGCCATACAAATCCTTTATTCGCGCCATCAGCTGATCCCATTCCACATGTTCAAGCTGACCACTCTTTATTTTTTCACTCGGCAGCTCGCACACGTTACTGATCAAACGGTTGACAAGCTGCAGGTTCGACATCTCCAGACTGAACATAGCTATGGGCGTATTATAATTCACCGCCATATTTTTCGCCATCGACAACACAAACGCAGTTTTACCCATTGCCGGACGTGCGGCTATGATGATAAGGTCGGAATTCTGCCATCCGGACGTGAGTTCATCAAGCTTATGGAAACCCGTTTCAAGACCCGACAATCCGGAAGCTCTGTTTGCCGACGCCTGAATCTGCTCTATAGCCTGACCGATTACAGGGTCAATCTGAGTAACATCCTTCTTTACATTGCGCTGTGAAATTTCAAACAGACGGCCCTCGGCCTCCTGAAGAAGATCATCCACATCGTTACTCTCGTCAAACGCCTTTTTCTCAACATCAGCAGCAAACGTAATAAGCTCACGGGCAAGATATTTCTGAGCCACTATTCTTGCATGATACTCCGCGTTTGCGCCTGAAGCCACACGCGAGGTCAGCTCCGAAACAAATACCGGACCACCCACCTCGTCGAGTGTGCCGTTAAGTCTGAGCTGCTCCGTAACGGTAAGCATATCTATAGGCTGCTGCGATGCTCCAAGGTGCATAATCGCCTCATAAATCTTCTTGTTGGCGGGCTCATAGAAACTGTCAGGCTTCAGTATGTCGCACACGGCCGTATACGCATCTTTCTCAAGCATCAGCGCTCCGAGCACCGCCTCTTCCAGATCCTTGTCACGAGGCTGCTGACGGCCGCCGAAATCATATAGCGGATTGTGTTTGGGCTGTTGACGTTTTGAAACTGTCTGCATAATGTGATTGGCGTTTCTTTGTTTATATGAACGCAAAATTAGAAAAACTTTTGGTAACTTCGCAATCGTCTTATTAAAGCTTATAAACAATATATTAACATGCTCCTTTTCCCTAATGCTAAAATAAATGTGGGCTTGGATATTATAGCGAAACGTCCCGACGGCTACCACGACATATCCACGGCAATGCTACCTGTGGGCTGGAACGACATTCTCGAAATTGTGCCTGCACGGGGCGAACGCACCACACTCACCATAACCGGCCTGAAGGTCGACTGTCCGGATGAAAAAAATCTTATAATGAAAGCGTACCGCGCACTCGGTTCCGAAATCACACTTCCGCCGGTCGACATTTATCTGCATAAAATCATTCCTCACGGTGCAGGCCTTGGAGGCGGTTCCTCGGATGCGGCTTTCACTATTCGCGGCCTTAACGAAATGTTCAGCCTCGGGCTTACCGACAGCCAGCTTGCCGAAATTGCAGTTGAAATAGGTGCGGACTGCCCGTTTTTCATCTATAACCGCCCGATGCTTGCCGAAGGAATTGGCGAAATTTTAACTCCACTAACCATATCTTCCGCAAATCCGGTGTATATTGCCATTGCCAAACCGGATATATCCATATCCACTGCCCGGGCATATTCAGGAACCAGACCGGCCGCTCCGCTCAAATCCCTCAAAAAAACAATAGAAGCTGACCCCTCGCTATGGCGCGATAACGCTGTAAACGCATTCGAATCATCTCTTGCCCATGATTTCCCGTTTATCGAACAGATGAAATCGGAATTCTACAAAGCCGGCGCGTTCTACGCATCACTTTCAGGTTCCGGATCGGCTGTTTTCGGGCTTTTCAACAATGACAAAATGGCAGAAGATGCTTTAAAAGCTTTTCCTCAATGCCGCACATACAGCGGCAAAATGAATTTCTGAACGATATTCGCCATTTTATTGTTTATATTTAAAAGTTTGGCAAAGTTTTTGCTTATACACGTTTTTAGAATAATTAGCCTAACATACTATTGAGATATGAGCGACAAAGAAAAAAAACAAAAAATAAACATCGAGGACATGGACGCTGAAGTTCTTGACAATGTCCCCGAAGCTGAAGAGGAAGACGAAACAGCTGAAGATATTGAAAATGCTGAAATGAGTCAGATCGATGCCCTGCTTAAGCAAGTGGCCGAGGAAAAAGCCAAGGTTGAAAAGGAGAAAAAAGAATACCTTTTCCTTATGGCCGAATTCGACAATTTCCGCAAACGGACCATCAAGGAGAAAGGCGACATAATAAAAAACGCCGCTGAAAACGCCATGAAAGGTCTTCTTCCTATTGTCGATGATTTTGAACGCGGTCTTGAAGCCACAAAAAACGCCGAAAATCCCGATGCCATAAGAGAAGGCATGGAACTCATCTACAACAAGCTTGTTAAATACCTCGCACAGAACGGGGTAAAAGCCATGGATTCGACCGGCGCGGATTTCGATCCGGAAGCACATGAAGCCATTGCAATGGTTCCAGCAGCCGACGAATCACAAAAAGGCAAGGTTATTGACACCCCCACAAAAGGTTATACGATTAACGACAAAGTACTCCGCCACGCAAAAGTCGTTGTGGCTCAATAAATATCATATCAGTGAATATGGATAAGAGAGATTACTACGAAGTGCTTGGCGTAAGCAAGACCGCCACTGCCGACGAATTAAAAAAAGCCTATCGCAAACTCGCAATAAAATATCACCCTGATAAAAATCCGGGCGACAAGGCTGCTGAAGAAAAATTCAAGGAAGCCGCCGAAGCATACGATGTGCTTAGCGATCCGGATAAACGTGCAAAATACGATCAGTTCGGACACAACATGGGTCCGCAAGGATTTCCCGGCGGTGGCGAAGGAGGCTTTTACAGCTCCGGCGGCATGTCGATGGAGGATATTTTCTCCGCTTTCGGCGACATTTTCGGCGGCGCCGGAAACATGGGCGGCTTTGCGAGCGCAGGTGCCGGTGGACCACGCCGACGTCAACGTCGTGGCGACGATCTGCGCATAACGCTCAAACTTTCTCTTGAAGACATTGCCAAAGGCGTTTCAAAAACCTTAAAACTCAAGGCTTTCGCCAAGTGCGACCATTGCAACGGAACCGGTGCGAAAAACGGCACTTCATTCCGCACATGTCCAACTTGCGGAGGCAGCGGAACAGTGCGTCGTGCTCAGCAAACCCTTTTCGGCATGCGTGAAAGCGCGGCTGTATGCCCGGAATGTAATGGCGACGGAAAAGTTATCGACGAGAAATGCACCTTCTGCAACGGAACCGGTGTCCAGCATAAGGAACAGACCGTAAGTTTCACAATTCCTGCCGGCGTTCAGGACGGTATGGTTCTGACTGTAAAAGGAAAAGGAAACGCGCCTATGCATGGTGGCGTAAACGGCGACTTGCTCGTTGTGATTGAAGAAATAAAACATCCGGAACTTGTTCGCGATGGAAACGATGTGGTTTACAATCTTATGCTCGATTTCCCGACTGCAGCTCTCGGAGGCTCGGTTGTGGTTCCCACCATCGGTGGCAAGGCCCGGTTAAAAATAGCCCCCGGAACTCAACCCGGAAAAATACTTCGCCTTCGCGGAAAAGGACTGCCCTCAACCGAAGGCTATGGAACCGGCGACGAATTAATCAACGTTATGGTCTACGTTCCGGAAAATCTTTCCGACGATGAAAAGAAAATCATCGAACAGCTGAAAGACAAACCTAACTTCACCCCGTCCGACGCTGAAAAGCACCGTCTGTTCAGCCGCCTCCGCCACATGTTCGACTAAAACGTCATCTCTTTATTCTAAATATCAGCGGGCCCCACTTTCACGTGCGGCCCGCTATTTTCTTATTTTTACAGATTCATTGGTCGTTGACAAACAAATTCTTAACTTTGCGGCCGAAATGACCAATCATATGTTAAAAACCCTGATCTGTCTGCTTGCGGCCTCAACAATATTCACAAGCTGCAACTCCAGACCTAAAGACGGCAGTTCCGACCAACAAGTAGCCGACTCAATCTGTGCCGATACAATACCCGTTCCGGTTCAACCGGCATTCCTTCCCGACACAGCTTTTCCGTCCGCACAATTTCTGCATTCCCGAACAGAAATATTTACCCCTGACATTCCGGGAGAACTGAACTCGACACTAAACATGTATGCAGACGTTCCCGGTGTATTCACCTTCCGCGGAGGCGCCTTCCGCGATGCCGACTTTCACGGAAAAGTAACCGGCACACCTTCACGTATAGAAATAATCTGGAAATTCACAACCGACAACGGAACCACATCCGAGCGCTATGGTTCCTGGGGTGGAGGATCAGGGTGGACAGGACAACCGCTCTTCATAAACTGGCCCGACTCATGCGTTACACGCTTCCAAAAATCAGGCATTTTACTCAATGGATTCGGCAAGAAGGAAATAATTGTTGGGTCTCTTGCCGGAAAAATCTATTTCATAAACTTTGAAAACGGACAAGCATCGCGTAAACCGATTGACGTGAAGAATCCCATAAAAGGGACGGTTTCACTCGATCCGACACTTAACGGCAACCTATATGTAGGTCAGGGAATTCCGGTTGAAAGGCCTTTCGGAGCCCTCACCATTGACCTGTATAAACATGCCATAATCCACACATTCGGCGAAGACAGCAAAGCTCCGCGAGGCTGGGGCGCCTACGATTCATCTGCTCTGCGTGTTGGCCAGTTCATTTTCCGGCCAGGCGAGAACGGAACCATTTATAAATGGAACGTGGCACCGGGAAAAGTGCAGCTTCACAGCACTATGAGCTACACCACACCCACCGGTTCATTAGGATTTGAAGCATCGATGAGTGCCTATGCCAACTATGGCTACACCGCCGACAACCGGGGCAATCTTGTATGCATAAACCTCAACACCATGAAACCCGTGTGGCGTTATTACTTCGGCGACGACACTGATGCCTCTCCGGTAATTATTGCTGAAAACAACCACCCCTATATCTACACCGGATGCGAAATCGACAAACAAGGCGAAGGTTTTGCCAAATTCTCAAAAGTTGACGGACTGAACGGCGAAGCTGTCTGGGAAACCAAATTTGAAGGACGTCTTGCCGAAGTCAACAACAAACATTTCGACGGCGGATTCTATGCCACAGCGCTTCCCGGGTCAGGAAATTGCTCCGATCTCATTTTCACGAATCTCGTCCGCAATCTGAAAAATCAGAACGGAGAATTTATAGCGCTGGAACGCGCCACCGGGAAAGTACGTTATTCAGTGCCTCTGAAACGTTATGCATGGTCATCACCCGTCGGTTTCCTTAATGAACAGAATCAACTGTTCATATTCACTGCCGACTGCGCCGGAAATGTTTATCTTATTAACGGCATTGACGGAAAGATACTGTTCACGGCACCGGTCGGAAACAACTTCGAATCAAGCCCTGTTGTCGTCGGCAATGAACTCGTTATAGGCTCACGAGGCGACACCATCTTTAAAATGGCAATCAAATAACCTGAAAAACAATCGCATTGTGAAAAAAATCATCGCCATATCCGCTTTTATAATCTTGGTATTACTCATCCCATCAGGTGTAAATGCACAAAAACTGACCGCTAACGTTGGCAAGGTAGCCGATGGGTATAATTTCTGGTTATATACTCCCGACGCATCACCCGAGGACGAGGATGAGCCCAAACCGGTTATCATATTTCTTCACGGCGCAAGCCTGTGCGGAAACAACCTTGAAAAAGTCAGACGCTACGGAACTATCGACGCGCTGAACCGCGGACTTAAACCCAATGCCTATATAATAGCTCCGCAAAACCCCGGAGGCGCATGGAAACCGGAACGGATAATGAACGTGTTTGACTATGTCGCCGATCGACATAATGTTGACTACGACCGAATCTATGTACTTGGAATGAGTCTGGGTGGCTACGGAACAATTGACTTCGCTGCAACTTACCCCGATCAGATTGCCGCGGCAATGGCATTCTGCGGAGGCGGATCAGTGAAAGATCTTTCCGGGCTCAACGATGTTCCGCTCTGGATTGTGCATGGAACCGCCGATCGAGCCGTAAACGTTTCACAAAGCGACAGAGTGGTTTCCACAATGCAAAAGGCAGCCGGAGGCGATGCCCCCAGGCTTATATACGACCGTATTCCCGGAATGAACCATTCCGAGCCGGCTCGTCTGTTCTACCAACAGGAATGTTACGACTGGCTTTTCACCCACTCGCTCAAAGACAAACACAGACCCACAACAAAATCATTTCCCATAACACCCAAATTGTTACGGGGAGCATTCAAATCGAAGTCTACCGGCAAATCCAAAACCACCGGACGGACAAAATCAAAAAACAAGGCAAAAGCCAAATCAAAACGCAGGCGCTGATCAGTCGAACTTCTTTCTGTTGAAAATAAATCCGTGGCCAAGATACTTTTCTCTTACCACAGGATTTTCAGCCAGTTCCTCCGATGTGCCCTGAAACAGGATCTTACCATCGAACAGCAAATATGACCGCTCGGTTATGCTCAGCGTTTCCGGAGCGTTATGGTCGGTGATAAGAATGCCTATGTTCTTTTCCTTAAGTTTATATACAATATATTGAATATCCTCAACCGCTATCGGGTCGACACCCGCAAAAGGTTCGTCGAGCATTATGAATTTCGGGTCGATAGCCAGGCAGCGGGCAATCTCTGTGCGACGTCGCTCGCCACCCGAAAGCTGATCACCTAAATTCTTACGGACTTTTTCCAGACGGAACTCGGAAATCAACGACTCGAGTTTCTCACGTTGATACTCCTTCGACGTATCCGTCATCTCAAGCACCGCGCGGATATTGTTCTCTACGCTCAATTTTCTGAAAACCGAAGCCTCCTGCGCAAGATAGCCTATGCCGTTCTGCGCACGTTTATACACCGGATATTTGGTTATATTCAGATCATTCAGATAAATCTGTCCCTCATTAGGAGTTATAAGACCCACCGTCATGTAAAAAGTAGTGGTCTTCCCCGCACCGTTCGGGCCAAGCAAACCTACAATCTCTCCCTGCTTAACATCAATCGACACATGATTTACAACAGTGCGCTTGCCATATTTCTTGACAAGATTTTCCGTACGGAGCACCATTTTGCCATCCTCAGGCACCGATGGCGCCTGTTGCGTTGAAAAATCATCCGTCTCCAATTCCGCAGTCTTTACATCTTCCTCCATATGCGGCTCAGTTTCTTTCACATTTACACTGATTGGCCTTGATCAGACGCGATTCTATATAATCAGTCAGCAGATTGATGGCCACCGTATTGTTTCCTCCCTGCGGCACAATCAGATCGGCATAGCGCTTTGTAGGCTCTATATACATCGAATGCATCGGTTTTAAAACCTCCTCATATCGCGTTATGACTATTTGAGGTGTACGGCCACGCTCAACACAATCGCGGGCAATAACCCTTATCAGACGGTCGTCGGCATCAGCATCGACAAACACCTTGACGTCCATCATGGACCGAAGCACCGGATCCGTCAGCACAAGAATACCCTCCACAATAACCACATCACGGGGCTCTACAGTTACGGTCTCCTTCTGACGCGTGCACGTGAGATAAGAATACGTAGGCATCTCAATGGTTTTACCTTGCTGAAGCTCACGCAACTGTTTAACCAAAAGAGTCCATTCAATTGCAGCCGGTTCATCGAAATTAATCTTGCTGCGCTCTTCAACAGGAACATGACTCGAATCCTTATAGTACGAATCCTGAGGCAGCACAGCCACCTCACCTTTCGGCAGGCTCTTTATTATTTTGTTTACAACAGTTGTTTTTCCCGAACCGGTTCCTCCGGCAATACCTATTATAAGCATATCTATGGTTTTGATTTGGGTAACGACGCGAACGGCGACGCCATTGCAAAGTTAAACACTTTTTGCCGATACCACAAAGTTATGCTCCGTTTTTGAATCTATTATCCCCCAATTTTCATATATTTGCAAATAAAAACATCCGCATATGAACATGAACCAAAAATATGTAGGGGCACACGTCTCGACAGCCGGAGGAGTTGGCTCCGCACCCTTCAACGCTCATAACATCGGTGCTAAAGCATTCGCCCTGTTCACCCGCAATCCATCACGTTGGAAAAGCAAGGAAATCAGCGAAAAAGAGGCTGAAAAATTCAAACAGGGATGTCGCGATTTCGGTTACTCACCCGAAATAATTCTTCCACACGACTCCTATCTTATAAATCTTGGAGCTCCCGATCCGGAAAAACTCGCTCTCAGCCGTGATGCTTTCCTCGACGAAATGAACCGTTGCGAGCAACTGGGACTGAAACTACTTAATTTCCATCCCGGAAGCCACCTTAATCTGATGGACACTGACGATTGCCTCAATCTCATTGCCGAATCCATAAACCTTACACTTCAACAGACTGAAGGCGTTAAAGCTGTGATTGAAAACACCGCCGGACAAGGCTCTAACCTCGGTTTTAAATTCGAACATCTCCGCCACATAATCGACAGAATCGATGACAAGGAACGTGTCGGTGTATGCATTGACACATGCCACCTGTTTGCATCAGGCTACGGACTCGTGACACCTGAGGAATACGAAGCCACATGGGCTGAATTCGACCGGATAGTAGGGTTTAACTATCTGAGCGCAATGCATCTCAACGACTCCAAGAAAGGACAGGCTTCGCGCGTGGACCGCCATGAATCGTTAGGCAAAGGCACACTCGGACCCGGCTTCTTCAAAATGCTTATGAACGACCAGCGCTTTAACGGTATTCCCATGGTGCTTGAAACACCCGACGAATCGCTCTGGCCTGAAGAAATTGCGTGGCTCTACTCCCTCGCTCCCCAACCCTGACACACTTCCATAACACATCAAAACTAATCATGGCTACAAGCACTCAGCAAAAACAAGAACTTTTCCAAGCGATATGAACCACAGCCGAAAATCTACGCAACTCGGTCGACGGCTGGGATTTCAAATAATATGTACTCGGAATATTGTTCTACCTCTTTATATCGGAAAACATCACTAACTATATCAATCGAATGCAACACGAAGCTGGTGAAACCGACTTTGATTATACTGCATTTCCCGACGACGAAGCCATCGCTGCCAAAGATGACCTTATCCGCGAACTTGAAGCCGAAACATTATGAAGAAAAATAAACTAAACAAGAAGACTGAAGGTATATTCGAGCATATCAAGAAAGTTGACGAATCCAATAACGAATATTGGACAGCCAGAGATCTATATAGAATTCTGGAATATAGCGAATATAGATTTTTCTTGCCGGCAGCTCGAAAAGCTTGGACAGCTTGCATGCAAAGCGGTTTCAATCCGGAAGACCATTTCGTGCCATTCCACGATATGGTCAAGAT
>CAZMAO010000032.1:0-18931 GCA_964564465.1 uncultured Bacteroides sp. | reverse complement strand
ATAATTGTAATCAGTTTAGTTTGGTTCGGGTTATATGTATGCCCGATAAACTAAACTCAACTATATATGGGCTGATGAAAAGAAAAACATCATATTGGCTACTGACTTATGCGAACCGCACAAGTCAGGGCACAAGTCAGGGCACAAGATAAAAAGCTAAGAATGAATACGAAACAATTTGACTTGATGCCTGACTAAGTGCATAGACATCAAGTTCAAGCATCAAGTTAATTAGAATGCCCGTTGTAGTCACACTTCAAATGACAATGGCCGTATTCTCATCTGGTAATCGGAAGAACTCCTATCTATATACACCTCATACTCTTTTAGTCCTTTCTCAATGGCCATATTATGCAGAATCTTTTTATTGATATCTGAAATCCTACTGCCATAGTATATTCCTGTCGGAGCATATTTAAAACTTGGATGAGGATGATCTTGGTTTACAAAGTTGATTAGACGCCATTCTTTCTCATAAGCCCACTCAGAAGATTTATATAATGCACTCTTTATCTTATCCAGTTGATCAATACGATTCATCTGCAATCCTAACATTTGCGCCGTACCCCAACCCAATAAGTTGGTTGCGTCATATCTGACATCAGAGTATATAACAGGCAGTATCATTAGTCCATTGGGCTTGGATAGAACTAAGGATTTCATATCGTATGAGAGCGCGAAGCCTTTATGATAATCAGCATAATGCGCCCACATTGTAGAAGATGTTATTGATTCACAGAAGCAAGCATAGTATTCGCTGTCTCGTAAATCATTTGCAAAGTTTACTACTATTTCCTTGAGCTTAGCAAGAATTTCCTTCCAATTGGGCTCTATATTCTCTTCGCTTTTCACAGCTTCTGCCTGCATCTTCATAAAAGTAAACAGTTGATCCAACAACGAAGGAGAAAATAAATCCTTTATATTTTGAGGGATTTCAATGCCTTTCAAGAGTTGGTCTCGGAAGGCATTCATGAAATTTGCAATACTCTCAGCGTTACACTTCATTATTTCTTCAAAGCTGGGCGAGGTCAGCAGGGAATCATACGGATCGTTGAAATCTTTAGCTCGTGAAAAAAAGATTAGATCCTTGTCAAAAGCATTCAATGAGTATTCATTAATGGTACGGAAACGGTATAATGGAACTGGTAGAGTTTCCATTAAGGCATTCGCAATAGGTTGTAAATACGGAGTCATGTCCGTACACCCAGCCGGAATTATAGTATCTTCCAATAACTTTATCAATTCATCTTTATTCATAGTCTCTTATCTGTATTAAAGCTATCCTTTTTCAGAATACTTCTTCTTTTGCTCCGTTGACGATTGCGTCTATCTCGTCGGCGATTTCGTCGGAGGATAGCTTAATATAGTCCATGAAGGTCTTTTGGGTCTTGTGGCCGCTGACGTGCATCATCTGGAGTATGGCATGGTGTATTTGTAGGTGTATCATATCTTTCTGTTTAATGAAATTAGTTGGCGGTAATCCTGTAGTTCGGACTCTGAACGCCCGGCTATCGCTTTGTCTAATTCACGGAGAATTACCGTCTTGTCGAAGGGCAACGCGCCTGTCAGTGGTATCGTGTTCGAGATATGATGCCCCAAAAGATTGACCTTGATTTTCAGTCGGTCTATAAACGTACGAATCTCAATCAGTCTTTCAATTTCAGGTTCTTCCTCATACGAACCGTTTTGCACCTCATGGTACAATTCTGATTCCGGAAAGACGGTCAACGATACGATATTGATTATGCATGGGTGAAGCTCGTTCAGCACATCTGCTGTCGCGATTGCACTTTCAACACCTTTACCTTTTCCTCCAAGTCCGTTAAGATAGAAAACGTTGTAATGAATTCCGGCTTCGTCAAGTTTTGACAGCTGTTCGAGGATGTCGGAAGCACAGTAGCCTTTATTCATTCTGTCAAGTGTCGGTCCGTGAGCAGTCTCAATGCCGATATTGATGCTGTCGAGCTTCATGTGACGAAGGTTTTTAAGTTCCTCTACAGATTTAGGTGAGATGTCTGTCACTCGGGCAAACATGCCGAAAGAGACCAGGTGCGGAAGATACTTGCGGAGAAGAAATGCAATGTCCATCAGCTTGTTGTAGCTCAACACAAATGGATTTGCGCCTGTAAGATATACTCTCCTTGCGCGCGGTTGCCACTTTCTGATTACTTTCAAGTCGGTTTCTATCTCCGACAATGGAGACATTCGGAAAGGTGTGCCATGATAAAGGCTACAGAATTTGCACTTGCTCCAGGTGCAACCGGAAGTCACTTGAAGAAGCTGCGAGTTGGCTTCGTATGGAGGACGCCATATCTGCCCGGTGAAATGCAACTGCGGGTACATCATATCTTGATTATTTTTGTTAATTTTGTATTGCGAAATTAAGCCATAGTGAATGGCTAACCAACAACTTACCTAAAGGTTTGACCCTTACCGATAAGTTTGTTTCGCTTATTCTCAATCATTTCCAGACACTCGGATATGGCTAAAAAATTAGACTATGAATATTGCAAGGCCGCCCCGATGCTTGAATGGCTCGGCAACAAATGGGCTCTGGTAGTTCTCATTAAGATTTCCGAGAATGAGCCGGTACGCTTCAATGAATTGTACCGCAATATCCCGTCGGTTTCTGAGAAAGTGTTGTCTCAGGTATTGAAGCAACTTACTGCCGACGGCTTAATTCAGCGGCAGCTCTTTCCAGATGTTCCACCACGTGTGGAATACTCTGTCACAGACCTCGGCAAAACACTGTTGCCTCATGTAGAAGCGTTAATCAAGTGGGGGCATGATAATTTTGAACAGATAATTACTAACCGAAACGAAAGTATTTATTGATATCATATGAATTGGGTTCTTCTTATTATTGCCGGGTGTTTTGAGACGGGATTTGCATTCTGTCTCGGTAAAATGAAAGGATTGTCGGGAACTCCCTGGTGTCTGTGGGGTGTCGGATTTCTTGTGTGCCTCACACTAAGCATGACATTGTTGGCAAAAGCAGTACAGAGCATCCCCATAGGCACAGCCTACCCCGTATGGACTGGAATTGGCGCGGTGGGCACCGTAATTGTGGGCATAATATTCTTCAACGAGCCTGCCAACTTTTGGAGATTGTTTTTCATATCCACTCTGATTATTTCAATAATAGGCCTCAAACTTATACACTGACCAGATTATGCGACGCTTCAAACAACAACTGACAGAAGAAGAATGTATTGACATACTCCGCAGCTCAACATCGGGAGTACTGTCATTATGTGGCGACGACAGAATGCCTTACGGCGTTCCGCTAAGCCATGTTTATGATAATGGGAAACTATATTTTCATTCCGCTTTGGTCGGCCATAAGATAGATTTAATCAAGCAAAATGATAAGGGGAGTTTCACTGTCATAGCCAAAGATGAAATTCACCCGGAAAGATTCACAACCTATTTCCAGAGTGTAATAGCATTTGGGAAAATCCGGATTATAGAGAGTGAACAAGAAAAGCTGAGTATTCTTGAGATATTAGGCCGCCGATGCAATCCTGACGATTCAGAGGCTTTGTCAGAAGAAATCAAAACCGGGCTCAGACGTTGTCTGGCTATCGAAATGAACATCGAACGCCTCTCGGGCAAACAAGCAATAGAATTAGTCAACTTGGTTGGATAAGTTATATTGCGTATATTTGTATCTATAATTATCTTCACCCGCAAAAACCGACATCTGACAGATATGTCAAAACATAAAGCAACGGTCGACATTGCAGCAATAATACTTTCGCTGGCTGCAATCATCACAGGCTTCATGCTTCACAAAGAAGTATGGCATCTGCATCTTTATGACAACACGTCTTTGTGGGGCATACATGAAGTTGCCGGACTCGGACTATTACTCCTCGTCACAACCCACTGCCTTCAACATTCGTTCTGGTTTAAGAATTACTCCAAACTCAAGGTCAACAAAAAGAGAGTGACGACCATATTGCTAATCGTCGGCATGATTGTAGTAATATCCGGAATTATGCTGATGTGCGGAAGCCATTCTGAACTTGTCTCTCACCTCCACTATGCCGTAGGTCTGCTGTTCATAGCTCTCGCCATAGGTCACGTGTCCAGACGTTGGAAAATTCTGAAATCACTGCTCTGAAATAAACAAACAACACACAACATGAAACATATATTTCTTACAGCAATAATGGTTATGACCAGTTTGTTATCGGCTAACGCCCAGACCTCAGACACACTCCGCATTGACGGTGCGGTTGGAAAACTTTTCAGCATCATCAATCGCCCGGCGTCATCCAAGAAAGTACCCCTCGTCATAATTTGCCACGGATTCAGCGGCAACTGCATGCGACCCTTCATCAGCGACCTGGCCGAAAGCATCGTCGCCCAGGGAATGGCAGCCCTCCGTTTCGACTTCAACGGCCATGGCAAGAGCGACGGCGAGTTTAAGGATATGACGGTGCTCAACGAGATTGACGACCTGAAAAAAGTGATTGCCTGGGCACAAAAACAACCGTGGGTCAAAGACATAAGCCTTGTAGGTCACTCTCAGGGCGGGGTAGTGGTCAGCATGGTGAGCGGCGAACTTGGCGACAAAATCATAAAAGCAGAAGTGCTGCTTGCGGCAGCTGCTGTGCTGCGCGATGATGCTCTGCGTGGAAATACGATGGGAGCACAATATAATCCCTGGGATTTTAAGGGCGACTACATTGAGTTGCCACATTCTCCGGAAGCCGGAGCACTACTTCTCGGCAGGCAATATGTGGAAACGGCCATCCGACTCCCGATTTACGAAACAGCCGCCAATTATGACGGCCCGACATTAATTGTTCAAGGCACTCACGACCAGATAGTACCATATACCTATGCCGAGCGATACAATGAGAAAATCAAGAACAGCGAATTGAAACTCATCCCGGATGAGAACCACGTATTCTCAAACACCCAGAAAGAAACCTCAATCCTGGTTGCGGACTGGCTTCACTCGCATCTACATAGCTAACAGTATTCTGCCCCCTTCCTTGATAAAGACACCGGGATGACGGTATACTGCGGCGTATACCTGTTCAATACTTACAATAGCACGGTACTGCCATAAGCATCCGCAAACTTAAGCCGTATGTGAGAAGTATTACTTCACACACCTGCGCAATAACATATTTTTCTGTCGCATAGTTTTTTTGAGTAATTTTGTATGTGATATTCAAGAGCATACAAATGACAGGGAAGTTATGTTTTGCGGGGTTTATCGCTGTAGCATCTGTCTGGGGTGCACATGCTGAAGAAACTCCGGACTCTGTAGCCTCTCACAAATTGCATGAGATTGTCGTGACGGGCAATTCTGCCCGGCAGCGGATAAACAATTCGCGCCTCGGTGCCGAGCGACTTGAGTTGACAAAACTGACGGCTGTGCCGTCGTTCGGCGGTGAGAATGACATCATCAAATCGATATCTCTCTTGCCAGGGGTACGAAGTGAAGGCGACGGCGGTGGAGGTTTTGAGGTGCGCGGCGGGAGTGCATATCAAAATCTGGTTCTTCTCGACGGATTTTCGCTCTACAACCCTTCGCATGTGCTGGGCATATTTTCTACGTTCAACGATGATGCCATAGGCGGAGCCACGCTCTACAAAGGGCCTTTCCCGGCTATGTATGGCAATGCTTCTTCATCTGTTCTTGAAACATCGCTTGCCGCCGGCGACATGGAGAGATACCATGGTTCTGCAAGCATAGGCCTTCTGGCGGCAAAGATTGAGGCCGACGGTCCTATTGTCAGGGATAAACTGTCGTTTGCGGTGGCAGCACGCCGCTCGTATGTCGATGCTTTTCTGAAGATGATTCCTCAATACAGAAGCACCGTTATGAACTTCTACGATGTCTCGGCTAAACTGCGTTGGAAACCGTCTGAATCGCACATGGTCGACGGAAGTTTCTTTTATAGTAAAGACAACATGGCGGTAGCAAGCCTTATGGGATTTTACTGGGGAAACCTCGGTACATCGCTCAACTGGATTGCACGATGCGACGATATGTTATCATTCAACACCACGGCTGCCATGACTCATTTCAATCCTACGACGTCGATGCACATCATGGATATGAACCAGACATTGCGTGCCTACATCCGCAACTACTCTGTGACGGAGAAGGTCGTATGCGAGTTTTCCGACAGCCATAGTCTTGAATTTGGACTACAGTCTGAACTGCTCCGGGTGAAGTCGGCCGAATGGGTTGTCAATGCATCGAAGGAGTTGGAAATACGCTCGTTGTGGGAGAATGCCGTCTGGGTAGATTATTCCTGTAAATTTGCCGACCGATTCGACATCGTGGCCGGTCTACGGCTAAATTCAGCCTCGGCCTTATCGCAGCCACGTTTTCATGCGTATATGGCTTCAGGCAATAGCCCGACACAGTTCCTCGCCAAGACATATCTCACCTTAGAGCCACGGCTGTCGCTCAAATATGCCGTACATCCTCTCCACAACATAAAAGCAGGCTTCGGCATCTCGTCGCAGAACATACATGCCCTGCAAGCAGGTTCAACCTCTTTCCCCACCGACCGTTTTGCACTGACCTCGGCCATTGTCCGACCCGAACGCTCTTTGCAATGGGGTGCAGGATATACAGGCATGACCGCGAATGGCGGCTTCGACTGGAGCGTCGAGGCTTTCTACCGCAACCTCAACAATGTCTATGATTTCAAAGACGGACGCAGTACATCATCCGACATCGCTCTGGAAAACATTATTCTGGGTGGGCGTGGACGCAGCTATGGTGCTGAACTGATGCTACGCAAAAACTCCGGACGGCTCACAGGTTGGTTGTCGTACACACTGTCCCACACGCAGACCAAGATACCCGGCATCAACGAAGGACGGTGGTATGATGCTACCAACGACCGACGTCACGACTTCTCAATCACAGCCATTTACCGGCTGACTGACCGCTGGAGTCTGTCGGGTTCATGGATATTCCTGTCGGGCAGGCCACTGACCGCACCAGACGTAAAATACGAAGTGGCCGGAGTGACATGTTATTACTATTCAAGCCGCAATTCATATAAGACGCCGCCCACTCACCGTCTCGACATTTCGGCCACATACTCCCATGTAGGCAAGAAAATCACCTACGAGTGGACATTCGGCGTCTACAACGCCTATTGCCGCTACAATCCATACGTGGTCTATTTCGAGGATGATGCATCAAAACCTTCAGGCACGAGAGCCGTACAACAATCATTGTACGGACTTATTCCTTCGGTAGCCTATACCATAAAATTCTGAAAATCATGAAAATATCTCATATCGGCATTGCTGCAATACTAATGACAGGCCTGGCGTCATGTGAAAAAGAGCTCGACATCAAGTACCACGACATCGACCCTGTCACAGTGATTGAGGGCGAGCTGACTCCCGGAGGAATTAAGGTGGGAATCACCATGACAACGCCTATGGATGAGCCTATGAACCTTACTCGACTGACAGATGCCTCCGTGACCCTGACCGACATGTCGACGGCAATCACATACACTCTCACAGCCGCAGACGACGGATATTTCCGCAATCCGGTGTCGGGTATTGCAGGACATGCATACAGGCTCACAGTGAGCCGAGGAAATGATGTCTTCGAAGCAGAGACAACCATGTTCTCACCCTCGGAATTTGTCAGCCTGGAGTTCAATTGGATTAAGATGCCCTACGACCATGTCGCCGTCCTGCAGGGGCAATTTATCGACACACCCGACACAGACTGCTATTGGGTGAAAATCTTCCGCAACGATAAAATCTACCGCTGGAGCGAGATGAACAATCGGAGCAGTATCGACGGTGTGCTGACATTCGTTGCCATGACCACCCGACAGGATACTGACAAAGATGATGAAAGCGACATACTATACGACGGTGATGTGGTTACGGCTACAGTCTGCGCCATTTCCAGAGACATGTACGACTATCTCGAGGCACTTCAGAACGACAGCAACGGACCGGCGATGTTTACCGGCGGCAAATGCCTCGGCTACTTCATTGCCACATCTCCCGTATCGAAGTCAATCACTTTCCACCCCGACCAGATACCGTTCTACGGAATGTAGTCACCCATTCTATCGCCCGGTAGCCTGCAGATACGACAGTTTCTTTATCTGGAACTGCCCGTAGGCATCTACAAACTTATCCTGCGACTGCTGATAGAGTGTCTGCGCATTCAGCAAATCAGTGATTGTCGTCGTACCTGCATTATAGAAATTCTGATTCAGTCTGAGGTTCTCAGCAGATTGAATTATTGATTGCTGTGCTATCTCCATTTGGGCATACGATGTCGTCAGGTCATTCCACGCATTAGTCATGGCTATTATGAGCATCTGCGAATCATCCTCCAACTGAGTACGTGCAATTTGGGTTTCTATTTTCTTCTTCATATTGTGTGAGCCTCCCCACCAATCGGTCAGAGGTACACTCACCGTAACATAGATGTTGGCAAATGTATGACCCTGCTCCAACAGGTGCTCGTAATTGTAGCTTGCACCTGCCGCAACAACTGGCAGGTTATTACCCAACGCCATTTTTTGTTCGAGTTCTTTAGCCTTGACATTCTGCACAAGCAGTCCGTGTCCGACGGTCTGATTAAGGCAATCTTCGGGACTTCGATAAATGTCGTGGGGAAAATCAGGAATTACCCCGGCCGCCATAACGGTATCTACATCTACAGAACCTGATGTTCCTTTGCCAACATACTGTGAGAGCAGCAACCTGATAACACTGATACCATTATCGAGTTCAGTACGGGCCACGAGCATCTCGTTTCTTTTCAACTTGACCTCAAGCAAGTCGTTCGCAGTCGTCACACCGGCATCAACATAACTCTGAACCTGAGTTGTCAATGTGTCCAACATAGAAATCACATCATCCAGAGTGCGGCGCTTTGAGTGGAGCGATACGAGCTGCCAGTAATACTGCTCTACATTTCGACGCACTTCGTCTGCGGTCTGGCGTTGCTGCAGGCGGCTTACTTCCTCACCAACATGCGCCAGCCGGTTGCCATTGACAATGCGTCCACCGAGAAAAATTGGCTGTATGAGATTAATTCCTGCGGCAGAGCCTTTCTTCAATACACTAAGATTGAAGTCCATATCCGGCAAGTCAGGGCCAAGCATTGAGAGCGGGAGATTTATATTGTGCTGAAGCATACCATGATTGGCTGTAAATGCAGCTCCGCTCACGCTTATCGAAGGGAAATACTTTGTAAATGCCTCGCGCGAGGTCTCGCGCGAAGCCTGCATATTGTAATCTGCCGTATGCATACGGGCATTGTTTTCGAGAGCCAGGCGCACACATTCATCGAGCGACAGCTGTTGTGCATTGATTAACCCGGAGCAAATCAGAGTCAGTGCTACGGTTATACTGAATATTTTTTTCATTTAGTGTCGTGTTTTACTGTTTTCTCCATCACCTTCCAATAGAGTACGGGGATTACGGTTACGATGAAGAAGAATGTAATGATTGTTCCCCAGAAAATGACTGTACCCATAGGTCGCCACAACGGTGTTCCGGTAAGCACCATAGGAAGCACACCCATTGAGGCGGCCGCCGACGTAAGGAAGATAGGCCGCATACGCCTTTCGGCACTATGGAAAATGGCATCTTTAACGGTCATTCCTTCTGACCGTTGAAGTTCCTCGGCATAGTCAATCATGATGATGACATTTCTTACGAGAATACCCATCAGGGAGATGAAACCGAGCGTGCAGGTCAATGACAGTACTTCCCCTTGGATAGCAAGCCCTATGCCAGCTCCCGGGATGCACAACACGATGCAAAGCAACAGTAGCGCGGATGTGGCAACGTTTTTATAATGAGATAGAAGAATGAAGAATATAATCACCACGGCCATAAGAAGTGCGGATATAATCGGAGGCCACATTTCCTCCGACTGACTATAGTCGCCACCATATTCGATAGTGACACCCTCAGGCAACTGCAACCGGTCTATCTGTTTCTGCAATTGGTCTGTAACGGTAAGTGCAAATGAGCCCCGCTCCACCTCGGAACTAATGGTGACACATGGTATGCCGTTGCGGTGAGACAGCTGCCCGTAATTCCACGACGGTTTAACATCCGCCACCTGACGCAACGGAGCGGACGCAATACCCATGACAGGAAGCAATTCACCACGAAGGTCATCGACATCTGAACGTTCAGATGTCGGAGTACGGAACACCACCGGTGTGGCGTAGGTTCCGTCCCACATCGTGGCAACCGGAATACCCGACTGAGTATACCTCATGGCAAGATTAGCCTCAAGCATCATATCGCTCAGTCCGAGTCTCGACATAGTGGTGAAATCCGGTTCGACCCGTGCGGCCACAAGTGGGTCATTGAGGCTGCTCCTGACAAGGTTTATATCAGCAATCGAGTGCATTATGGCAACCACTGAGTCGGAAACCTCCTGAAGCTTTGCGTAATCACTTCCTTTGACACGGACCTCTATCGGGTAAGCCGCATTCGAATACGAAAGTTGCTTGAAACGTATTTTAGCCTCCGGGAAATAGTCGCGGTACTTCGCCGTATATTCATTCAGAATGTCAACTGTCGCTTCGTTACTTTCTGTGTTGACGATGAACTGGGCAAAGTTCGGGCCTCCGACCTGCGGCGCGTAGGTTGTCTGAAAACGCGGCGAGGAACATCCGTGAAAATTTGCAACCGAAACCACACGTTTATCATTCCTCAATATACGCGCAAGAGAATCGGCCACGATGTTTGTCTTATCAAGCGGTGTGCCGGTAGGTAGATAAATCTCTACTGCAAACTGGTTACGCTCGGCAATAGGCATAAGTTGCATCGGACGATTCATCAGCAACCACCCTCCCCCGGCGGTCAGCACAACAGCAATCAGCAGTACGACCCGAGGGTGATTGAAGCACTTGGTAATTACTTTGTCATAAGCTGACTGCAAGACACGCAACAGAGAGAAATGCTTCTCGCTTTTGTCAGCCTCCGCATCCAGGCCGGCCACTTTAGCCGGTTTGATGAAACGGTATTGAAGGAAAGGCACAAGTAATTCAGCAATCAGCAAAGACCCCATCAGAATAATTGTTATGGCCCAGGGGAAGTCTGTCAGGAAATCACGGAACATTCCCGTCATAGTAATCAAAAACGGGAAGAATGTAATGGAAATGGCCAGTGTAGCCGAAAAAATAGACTTAAGGAATTCCGAAGCCGACCTTATGGTTGCCTCCTTACGTTCCATGCCTTCTCCTATCAGTTCGACATAGTCATCGATAATAACCACCGAATTGTCCACAATCATACCCAGCGATACGATAAGACAGGCGAATGTCACCGTATTTAGTTCTATTCCGAATATATAGAACAACCCAAGCGAGATGAATATGGTGATAGGAATGGTAGCCGCCGCAATCAGTGCCACCCTTATCGGAAGGAGCAAAACAATCACCACGATGACGGCTATGACCGCTATCAGCAACTCCCTCAGAAAATCCATGACACTATTGTTGACCACCTCCGGTTGATTGGTAATCTTGAACAGAGTCACATCAGCTGGAAGTTCAGACTGAAATGCATCCAGCTGTTTCTCGACTTTCCGACCCATATCCACTATATTGTTTCCTTGCTTCATCTCTACCGAGAGAAGTATGCATTTGCGGCCGTTGTTGGTAATGAAAGACGCCGGCTCGGGGTATTCACGCCTGACTTCGGCAATATCTTTCAGTCGCACAACATCTCCGCCAGGAGTCGACATAACAATCTGGTCAGCTATGTCGGCTACGGAATTCAGCGGGTTGTCAACATAGATTGGCGACGTATAGGAGTCGGACCGTATCTCTCCTCCGGTTGTCTGAAAACCTTTTGCAAAAAGTGTCGCGGCCAAAGTCTTCTCCGAAATACCATAATGCGAAAGTCTTTCGGGGTCGATATTTATCGAAATCTGCTCGCTCTGTTTGCCGTAAACACTCATTGTGCCTACACTCTCAATCGTGCGCAGGCGGTCCTGCAGTGCATCCATATAATCACCCAACTCCCGGTAAGTCTTATCCTCACTCTCCATGGTGATGAGCAATGCCGAGGTATCGCCGAAGTTCGATATCACCTCAACTGCCAATACCCCAGACGGCAGTTGCCTCTTCACGTTGGCAAGTTCACGGCTGAACGTATTCCAGAAAGAATCCGTGTCCTTGACCTTGTCGTCAAGTTCGACATAAATCATAACCATGCCGTCGGTCGCGTTAGAGGTTGTCTTGACTTTATTTACCTCCTTGAAGCTGAAAACGAAGTTTTCCAACGGCTTCATCACCTGTTGTTCCATTTCAAGGGATGTGGCACCAGGATAGACCGCTACCAAGACACCCTCACGGATAGTGAAATTAGGAAACTCATTCTTGTTCATAGTCTGGAGTGCATAAATGCCGAAAACGACTAATACGCACACCATCAGCACAACGACATTGGCATACTTGACACCCCATGCCACAAGTGGAGAATTTTTTACCGCAGGAAGTTTCGACAATAATCCTCCCTCGATATTTTTATTTGATAAATCCATATCGGTCTGCTCAATTAATGGATTTGACCTTTGTGCCCTGCGAAACCTTATCCATTCCGGCCACAATCACATGGTCGCCGCGGTTTAATCCACCGCTAATCATTATTCCTTCAGGAAGCATTCCACCCGGACACACAATGCGTTTTCTGGCAATACCGGCCGAGTCAAGCCAGACAAAATGGGTGTTGTCGGCCGAAAGCATCACTGCCGACACGGGAAGTATAACCCCTTCTGAGGTAGATGCATTACTGATGGCAACCTCACATATCATGCCGGGCAACAATCTCCCGCCTGAATTATCAACATGATATTTCACCTGATAAGAACGGGACAACGGATTGGCAGCAACACCTTTTTCCACCAGACGTCCTGTGTAGACCTTATCTGGTGCAGCCTTGGTTGTGATTGTTGCAGTAGTACCATTGACAAATTTGGATATTTCATTCTCAGGGATTGAAATTCCGACTTTCACGGCACGTATGTCCACAAGCTTTACAACAGGCGTTCCCGGTGCTACAGTCTGACCCACGGATGCCATTTTTTCCGAGACAACTCCCGTCACGGGGGAGTACAGCTTAGCATCGTCAAGAGCAATGCGCGCTATCTCGGCAGCACTCTCGGCCTGGCTCAACTTACTCTTGACCTCTACCCATTTGATATCCGGCAGAGAGTTTGACTCATGAAGAAGTTTCATCCTGTTATAAGCATCCCTGGCTTGATTTAATGTAGCCTTGGCTATATCATAGGCTCTGCGTAAGGAACCGTCATCCAGAGTTCCAATCAATTGTCCCTTCCGCACATTGTCACCCTCCGACACAGATAGTGTCCGTATAGTACCCGCTGTAGAGAAACTTACAACCGTACCGCTTTCCTCTTCAACAGTACCGGAATATGACCGTGTTACATCAACACCGTTGTCGGAAACTGTCAGCGTCTTTACTCTGACAGGTGGATTAACTGTTTGCTTCTTATCCGAATGTCCGCACGCGGTGATTAAAAAGACTGCAATGGTCGGAAAAAGAATCCGACACGCCAATCGATAATTCATATATAATATAATTATTATGGGTTGCTATTTTTAGAAGGCAAAGTTAAACCCGATTTGCACACACATAAATGTCCGCTTTATGGAAAAAATTGTCAATAGGTTCGATTTTTGATGTTGTGAATTGAAATAACCGATAAAATACACTTATTTTGTACTCTCAAACATAATAGACAGATGACCACCCCTTTGAATATATCAACCGTACGACTCTATCCGGAAAGCGACACAAGGCGTGTGCTCGACATGACCGGACGATGTGCCTTTGCTATATGTACAGAAGGAGAATTCACAATCAAGATACTAAACGAACAATACGTGGTGGCAAGCCATTGTATGTTTGCCTGTATGCCATTTGTCAATATAGAAGTGATTGGGGTAGTGAAGCCGAGTGAAATAATTTTCGGCAACATAATGATTGAGGATATTCCTATGGCAATAAATCGGTGGGTCAATACAGACAACCTCAGTGCCATTCAAAACCACCCGCTTGTCAAGATTACTGACGACCGGTTCTGCCGGTTGATGAACGCTATAAATGCCTATCAGAACGAATACCACGAGAGCCGGCAAAGCCTCCCTGATAATATCTGCAATCAGATTCAACTGGATATAATCGACTTTCAAAGCAAACTCATAATCGCTCAGGTGCTGAAGATATATTTCACCAATGTACCTATGAATGTAAAAGGCCACACACATCAGGACATAATATTCCAACACTTCATGCTTGACCTCTATGCCAACTGCCGGACTCAAAGAAACGTAAGGTTCTATGCTTCTCGTTCTGGTGTAAGCCTGAAATATTTTTCAACGATAATACGACAGTTGACGGGTACAAGTCCGTCGGACTGGATTGAAAGAGTCGTTGCCGGCGAGGCAAAAGCAATGCTCTCCAACATGCACATAAATATAAAAGACATTGCGACGACACTAAACTTTCCGGACGCTCCTACATTCACCAAATACTTTCATCGGGTTACAGGCATGACTCCTAAAGCCTACCGCCAGACCCTACTGACAACTTGAACGCAGAGGTAGCCGCCAATAAATCAATGCATCAGCGGAAGACGGGCTATATCAGCACCTTGCCATTGAGGAAAAATCAATCGTACCGTATTGTTCTTTTCCATTGTCATCCTATTTATATCCATAATTGGATTTATACACACGAAATACTTATGCAAATTCTTCTTTGCTCATTCTTAATACCAGTCATGTTTTTCGTTGCGGTCGAGAGCCGCGATGCGCGACATTTCATCATCCGAAAGCGAAAAGTCGAAGATTGATATATTCTCCTGCATGTGAACCGGATTGCTTGAGCCGGGAATAACCACAACTCCACGCTGCAGATTCCATCGTAGAATAACCTGTGCTACCGACTTTCCATGCCGCCGGGCAATATCCGTCAGCACAGCGTCGCTGAGCAATTCTTTCTGATGACCTCGGCCACCGAGAGGATACCATGCCTCGACTGCTATACCGAGTTGCTGTATATGGGGCACTACCTCCAAATCCTGATAATAGGGGTGAACTTCGTTCTGAACAAGAACCGGTTTGATGTCAACATGTTTGATAAACTCGTCAATCTCCTTGATATAGTAGCACGATACTCCGAGCGAACGTATCTTCCCGGCCTTTACATACTTCTCCATAGCCTTGTAGGCCTTCACATCATCCGCCCCGGGATGATGAAGCAACATGAGGTCGACATATCCGATATCGAGCTTACGGATGCATTCTTCGATAGCTCGCTCGGGGTCGGCATACTGGTTTGGATAAATCTTCGTGGCTACAAAAATCTCCTCGCGGGGAACACCCGATTCCCGCACACCTTGACCCACCTCGGCTTCATTGCCATACATGTGGGCAGTATCAATCTTACGGAAACCGAGAGATATGGCTGATTTTACCGAATTTACACAAACGTCGCCCGTGAGGCTGTATGTGCCAAGACCCACAACCGGCATATCATACCCACTGCTGAGGCGTATGGTAGGCGCAGACCCGTTCTTACCCTCCGACAGTGAAAATTTAGCATAGTCAATACTCATATCTTCATGTTGTTCATAATCTACAGGTTCACCTGAATTCTCAGGCACATCGTTCTCGTGTGAGCATGCGCACATTGAGAGCAAAACGGTCATCAGTATCGCCAGATAAGGCGTCCGGTACTTCAACATGTATAGTTACTATTATTCCACATGCAAAATTACATACACCGGCAAAAGGTACACCTACCATTTATCGGGATGTGACAACCAATATCCTGAATCTCCAGACTGTGACACAACAATTAAGTTTCAGCAGCAGGCACATATTTTCTATAAGAATCTTCATACCTTTGCAGCCGGTACACTATCAACACTTATGAATTCTACAATCGCAAACATATTATTAGTAGGAGGTGGGAGTTGCCTCGGTGGTATATCAAGGTATTTAGTCAGTAAAGGGATGCAGGCTGTCTGCCATACGGTATTCCCTTGGGGCACGTTTCTCGTTAACGTATTGGGTTGCTTTGTCATTGGATTAGTCTATGGGTTCATAGACAAGGGGGGCTATATGAGCAACGAAATGCGACTGTTCCTAACGGTCGGTTTCTGCGGCGGATTTACTACCTTCTCCACTTTCATGCACGAGAATTATCTACTGTTTACCGGCAGCGAACATCTGACCATAATCCTTTACGCGATTGCAAGTACCCTTGTCGGGTTTCTCATGGTCTACCTGGCATATTGCCTGACACGACTCTAATAGGCGTAAATCAGTTATTGTTTGACTTTGACTATCCACCCTCGTTTTTTACCTTCGGGACGGGTGATATAGCCTTTGTTAGCGAGGTTATCCACCTGCTTTTGGATTGCAGAACGACTGATGCCGAGGGCTATGGATATGGTCGATAGTGAGGCATCGGGATTAGATTGAAGGATACGGAGAATACGTCCGGGCGTTGAGGTAGAGAAACGGACGATTTCTCCTTCGTACCACCACATTGTTTCTCGGTCACCCGATAGAAATTCAAGCATTGCTGAAATATCAGCTGATAGTGCTTTCTCCAGATAGTCCACAAATGGAGTTACGGATTGAAGAGAAGCGTGTGCTCCGTCAGCCGGAATCGGTCCAACAGAAGCATCGGCAAGTGCTAATGCATTCAGATAGGCTTTCTTATTTTTGCTGCGGATAACCATCATCGGCCATTTATGACGTCGTAAGATGAAGTTGACCATTAGTCGAGCTATACGTCCATTACCGTCTTCAAATGGGCGGATACGTATATAGCGGTAATGAAATAGTCAGCCATTAAAGCAGCTGTTTCCTCAGGAGAGGCATACTCAAAACGTTCGCCTGTAGGTGTAATGACAGAGTTAGGACGAGTCTTGTATCTTCCGGCATGAACCGTATAACTTGTCGTTTCACCACCAGGCAACTTCCGATATACTTCATAGTCTTCACGTAACATCACCTGATGTACCTGACGAATGAACGTTGCAGTCAGAGGTTCATCGGTCTCAGCCTCATGTTCAACTATATTCAGGCAAATGTTGTGAGCCTTCATCTCCTCAAGGTCTTTCATTTTTGCCGAACCAATGACTTCACCGAGAAGAAGCAACACTTCAGTTTGTCCGTATGTAAGCGAATTTCCCTCAATGTGATTGCTGTTATAGTTGAAGTCAATCATAAACTTACGTTTCAGTCGCTTTTCATCATCAGATGAAAGTGGCTGCATATCTAACCATTGATTATAAAGTTTATTGAGTTGTCTCATATCGTAATATTTTCTGTAAAGAGGCAGAATATACCACTGCCACACATATATACCACCTAAAAAGTGGTACAAATTTCATTTTCGGATGAAATGGGGTAGGGGATATAATAAAAAAGCTGAAATCGTCTGGTTTCAGCTTATTCTGTGACCCCGGAGAGCTCCGGGATTATTTCAACTTTTTTAGCCGTAGTTTGCTGCTACAGGTAATTTACGACTACTGTACTTTCACTCTACTACATGAATTTTATTAGTACTACGTGTAAACTACATGATATTGGTATCATAGCTGTTATAATTGTAGTAGTTGTATCTTGAGTTATTTATACTCACAATACGGCTAAAGGACATCAAAGGGGTAATATAAACAAAATGAGTAGAAGTAATCTTACTACTCATTTTACTACTTATTTTTTAGGTAGTACTTATTTTACTACTTATTTTGGAGCTCTCCATAGTTTCCCATCTGAAGATATAAGATTACTACTATTCATGTCTTTAAGAATGTTGCTTACTAATTGGGTGTTCTGCTCCTTGGTGTTTCGGCTGGGGAGGGTGCCTTCAAGGTATTCCATGATGGCATCGCGTTTGGCACCGTCTGTTCCGGCATTCTGGATGTATTGCAGAATCATCTGCTTGATTTTGTCGCGTTCAAGTCCTTTGACTTTCGTGTAGCCTGTGAGCTGTTTTGATGCTTTTGCTACGCCGAGAGAGATGGTGTAGGTAGAAGCCTCGCCCTCAATCAGTCCGCGTTTGAGCAGGTCTCGTGCAATTTCATCGTCTATGCGATGTCCCTTCTGGATGGCATCGAGAGAAATGCAGTCGTGTAGCGTCAGATTTGAGTTCTCTTTGAGCAGTTTGGTGTAGCGTTCGTTGATTGAGTTGCCATAGATGCGCACCGCTACCTCTTTCTTTTCGTTGTCAATCTCGTAGTCAGGCATCGGGAAACGGCGTTCCATCTGATTTGTGAACATCTTCTTGATACCACGGCTCACGGTGTCAATCATATTGAAATGCACCATTGCGCGACACAGGCATGTGTTGCGGAAGAATCGCTGTGGACCTTGCGTTTCCAACGCATTTTCCAATGTGCCGGGAATAAACGAACCACCGTTAGCATAGTAAAGGAAGCCGGGATTTTCCACCAAGTTGATGCGCTGCTGAAGGGTATAATCCTGATGGGCGATGCAGTTGTGCAGAGCCTCACGGATTGTGTAGTCATCATATTGCTTCATCGTGTCGGGGAATAGTGTTCCGCCCGGCATTTCGCGCAGCGTCAGATTGTGGATTTTAGCAAGAATCTCATCAACCGTCAGGATGAAAGGCACTGAGAAATGCTCGTAATCGACCACGTCTTTCTTCTCGTCGCGTAAAGTCCACGTAACTTCCGCCACGCCCGGACGCAGTTTACTGTCAGAGAACATCTTGCCGAGCAAAATAATGGCAGCACGCCGCAACTTGCCGTCAACTATAAGCTCACACTTGCTCAGGAATTCTTCAGTTGACCATTTATTGACCTCTTCAGCAGGAATACGGTTGTGTACTTTCTTGAACATCATCTTAGCCTTAGCGATAGCTACCT
>CAZMAO010000031.1:0-19108 GCA_964564465.1 uncultured Bacteroides sp. | reverse complement strand
ACGGCAGATGGGCGGAATGATGAAAATACTTCCCTATCTGGCCGTCTGCTATGTGATTGCCGGTATGGCTTCGCTCGGTCTCCCCGGTCTCTCGGGATTCGTTGCTGAAATGACAATCTTCGTAGGCTCCTTTGAACACACCGACATGTTCCACCGCGTGTTCACAATCCTTGCCTGCTGCTCAATTGTCATCACCGCAGTCTACATTCTCCGCGTTGTCGGCAAACTCCTGTTCGGTCCGGTTTACGACGAGCACCATCTCTCGCTTACCGACGCAACATGGTGGGAACGCACATCAACCGCCACTCTTATCATCTGCGTGGCAGCCATAGGTTGCTTCCCCAACTTCTTCGCCGATCTTATCAAGTTTACTTTCAGCCCCGCCATATTCACCGTAATTGGCATGAACTAAAAAACGATACCTACAAATGGATTATTCACAGTTTTTAGCAATGAAGCAAGAGATTGGACTCCTCGTAGCGTTCATTCTCATCTTCCTCAACGACACTTTCATGCCACGTTCCATTCAAGGTTCAGTCGGCAAACTGTGCGTGCTTTTGTTCGGCCTCTTCACCGCATGGGGCATAGCTCTATCATTCTGTCCAGCAATGTGCTGCGCACCCTCTGAAATAGCATTCAGCGGAATGTACGAAACATCTATCGTGGTGATGAGCATTAAAAACATTCTGAACATAGGCGCATTCATAGTAATGATTCAGGCCTTGCGTTGGGCCGACCAGGATATGGTGCGCATCCGCCGCGGCGAATTCTACGAGCTGCTAATGGTTACACTCTTCGGAATGTATCTCATGATTTCGGCCCGCCACTTCCTGCTATTCGTTATCGGACTCGAAACCGCATCGCTTCCTCTTGCTGCGATGGTGGCCTTCGACAAACACCGCTATGAAAGCCACGAGGCTGCAGTGAAATATATTCTCACCGCCGTATTCTCCTCAGCCATCTTCCTGATGGGTCTGTCGTTTGTCTACGGTCTGACCGGCTCGCTCTACTTCACTCACATTGCAAGCGCTCTGCAGGAAGGCACACAGTTAGGCGGATTCCTCCTCATCGTCGCCCTCGCATTCGTTATGGCAGGCGTAGGCTTCAAACTCTCGCTTGTGCCCTTCCACCTCTGGACAGCCGACGTTTATCAGGGAGCGCCCACACCCGTAACCTCCTACCTGTCGGTTATCTCGAAAGGTGCGACCGCTTTCGCATTCCTGGTTATTCTCGGCCAGGTGTTCGGAGCAATCTATGCCGAAGCCTGGGAATGGATGCTCTATGCACTCATCATTCTCACCATAACCGTCGGCAACCTGTTTGCGATTCGCCAGCGCAACATGAAACGCTTCCTCGCGTTCTCCTCAATTTCACAGGCCGGCTACATAATGCTCGGCATCATAGCCTACAACTATATGGGTGCCGCAGCGTTGATGTACTATATTCTGGTCTACATTTTCTCTAACCTCGCCGCATTCGGCGTTATCGGAGCAATTGAGAATGCCACCGGAAAAGTGGACATGGACAATTACAACGGCCTCTATGCATCGAATCCCCGTCTGGCAGTGACAATGATGCTTGCAATGTTCTCGCTTGCCGGTATTCCTCCCTTCGCAGGATTCTTCAGCAAATTCTTCATATTCACCTCTGCAATCAATCAAGGTTCGGTTGCCATATACGTTCTGGTGCTGATAGCCCTTATCAACACAATAGTTTCCCTCTATTACTATCTGCTTGTTGTCAAGGCCATGTTCATCAACCCATCCGACGAACACAGCATCGCACCCTTCCGCAGCGCATGCTCCGAACGCGTCGCCATGTGGATTTGCGTTGCAGGCATCCTGCTCCTTGGCATAGTAAGCCCCGTTTACAACTACCTCCTCACAATTCTCGGCGTATAATTATCCTATACCATAAACACGGTTCAGGGGAAAGTCATCAGGCTTTCCCCTGTTCTTTATGCAATAATTCAACAACCCGCACCACCATTAAAAAATATAATGCTATATTTGCAGACAATTTCCATTTAACGTCAATTTTTAATCTAATTTACTAACGTCAATTTTAAGGTAAAATGAAAATTCTGAAAACAACAATCGCCACACTCGCACTCGCAATGTGTGCCGCACTTTCATCTTGCGACGACGACTCGCAAAACCAGACAATCGTTCCCATCGAGCCCGATGAACCCACCGAAACCGAAGGAATTGAAGTAACCGCCATATACTATGGCGACTACAACGAGAACAACACCGGCAACTTCGGCCTCAACTTCCTTACCGCTGGCATGGAATGGGACGACTTCGACGAAACATACATAGGCCCCGGTTCACTTTTTGCATTCGAGCTCAATTCCGACCTCGCCGCGAATTCCGACCTTGCACAGATCACTCCCGGCACCTACACATTCGACGCCGCTGAAACCTACGACCACATGACTTTCACCGACGCTACTCTCACCGAATATACCGCCGACGGAACACAGACAGTTACCAAAGTGTCGGGCGGAACACTCGAAGTGTCCGTAACTTCCGCAGGAATGTACCAGTTTGAAGGAACATTCGCACTCGAAAACGGAAACACCTACAACTTCACCTACAACGGTTATATCCGCTTCCTCAATCGCTCGGGCGAAGGTCAGATGAGCAACCTCACATCAAATGTCGAAGTAAAGGGTCTGACCCAGGGCGCAGTTATCTACTGGGGCGAAACATTCACCGAAACATCCGATTATGTAAGTGTAATCCTCGCCGGCCCTGAATATGATCTGCTTCAGAACATAGGAAATTCACCCGCCCTCAATCTCGGCCTGAATGTAACCCCCGGCAGCTCGACCATCCCCGAGGGAACCTACACCATTATCGATGCTAACGAAGCCGACGACTACGAAACCTTCACCGCACTCAGCGGCGTGTTCGAATCAACCTACGGAGGCTACTTCGGTTCATGGTACTTCGACAAAACCTCCGAAGCAGCTATGCTCACCGGCACAATCAAAGTAACAGCCGCCGGAAACAACAGCTACACCTTCGAGGTTAACATGGCCGACGGCTACGGTCACACCGTAACCGGCACCTACACCGGCAAACTCTCGGTGCTCGAATAAAAATCCGATTGCAACCAAATAAGAAAGGCGCGCCCCCACGGACGTGCCTTTCTTAATATGTTCCGCTGATTGAATAATCAGATAAGAGCGGTTCCGGTCATCTCCTTCGGCTGCTCCAGACCCATAATCTTAAGCATTGTCGGAGCCACGTCGGCCAGACGGCCATCGGCAACCTTGGCGTCCTTGTTCTCAGTAACATAAATACAGGGAACCGGATTCAGCGAATGAGCGGTGTTCGGAGTGCCGTCGGCATTCTCGGCATTGTCGGCATTTCCATGGTCAGCGATTATAATAACCTCGTAACCCGCTGCTTTGGCTGCCTCAACAGTATCCTTAACGCATGCGTCCACAGCTTTTACAGCTTTCTCTATCGCCTCATAAACACCGGTGTGACCAACCATGTCGCCGTTAGCATAATTAACAACTATAAAATCATATTTTTCCGAACGGATAGCCTCCACAAGCTTATCCTTAACCTCATAGGCGCTCATTTCAGGCTTCAGATCATATGTAGCTACTTTAGGAGATGCGACAAGAATACGTTCCTCTCCCTCGTACGGCTCCTCACGTCCACCGTTAAAGAAGAACGTGACATGGGCGTATTTCTCTGTTTCCGCTATATGAAGCTGTTTCTTGTCAAGGCTCGACAGATACTCGCCTAACGTGTTGTCAACATTCTCCTTGTCAAAAATAATATGAACACCGGTGAACGATGCGTCATAAGGAGTCATGCAATAATACTGTAAGTCCTTAACGGTCTCCATTCCGGCCTCCGGCATGTCGTGCTGGGTAAGCACAGTCGTCAGCTCCTTGGCGCGGTCATTGCGGTAATTGAAGAAAATAACAGCGTCACCCTCCTCTATATTTCCGCCGCCGGCTATTGCAGCATTATGAATCGGCTTAACGAATTCGTCGGTAACACCCTCGTCATACGACTGCTGCATGGCCTCAACCATATCAGTTGCCTGTTTTCCCTCACCCTTTACAAGCAGGTCGTATGCAACTTTCACACGCTCCCAACGTTTGTCGCGGTCCATAGCGTAATAGCGGCCTATTATCGATGCTATTTGACCGGCACTCTGCTTGCAATGCTCCTGCAGTTGCTCAATGAAACCTTTTCCTGAATGCGGGTCTGTGTCGCGGCCATCCATAAAACAATGGATATATATCTTTTCAAGACCGTAGTTTTTTGCAATGTCACATAAAGCGAACAGATGATCGAGCGATGAATGAACGCCGCCGTCGCTTGTCAGACCCATGAAATGAATCGCCTTGCCGGTTTCCTTGGCATATCCGAACGCATTCTTTATCTCGCGGTTCTCCATAATCGAACCCTCGCGGATAGCTTTGTTAATCTTAACAAGATCCTGATAAACTATGCGTCCGGCACCGATGTTGAGGTGACCGACCTCCGAATTACCCATCTGTCCGTCAGGCAGACCCACATTCTCACCGCTTGCCTGAAGCTGCGAATGCGGATAGGTCGACAAAAGATAATCCCAATAGGGAGTCGGAGTGTTATATATCACGTCGCCATGGCCGTGGTTTCCGATTCCCCAGCCGTCAAGAATCATTAACAATGCTTTTTTTGCCATAATATCTATGTTTTAAAGTTTTCTTTTCTATTTCGCAAAGTTACAATTTTTTCCCGATTTTAGGGATTGCTCCCAAATCTTTTACTACCTTTGCACTAATCTAATAACGAATTGAAATGAAAAAAATCATAACACTCGCATTTATCGCCGTAATTCTCTCTGCCGGCTTCAAAGCCTCCGCACAGTTCCGTTACGGCCCTACTGCTGAAGTCGGTGTGACTAACCTGAAATTCAAACAGGATCTGTTCGACGTGTCCAAACAGGTAGGCTATGGAGCCGGTGTAACCGCCGAACTTATGTTCCCCGGCGTAGGATTCGGCATTGACTTCGGCCTCGCTTACGAAATGCGCGGCGCACGTCTCGACATGGCACAGTGCGAACTCTGGAACTGGATGGGCGTCAAGGACCGCAGCCTGCAGCTCCACACAATTGTCCTTCCGATTCACCTGCGTTTCAAATACACACGCCTCAACGGCATTGAAGATAAAATCGCGCCGCTTATCTATGCCGGCCCCTCTTTCGGTTTCAATGCCGGCCATTCCGCCAATCCGGCTCTTGAATATGCGGGCGCCGACCTTGGAATTGACATGGGCATCGGTGCTGAAATTTTCCGCCGTTGGCAGGTATCGGCATCCTACACTCTCGGCATGACCTACACCCTCAAGGCAAAAATCCTCACAAACTTCTCCGCCCGTTCAAACACATGGGCCGTAAGGGTTGCCTATCTGTTCTGATTACTCAAATAGAGATAAATAAAAAAGCCGGTTTTTAGCCGGCTTTTTTTATTATCATTATTTTTATTCGGTTATGCCTCGGGGGCTGCCTGAACTGCAGTTGCCTGCGGCGTCATTGTAATGCTGGGAAACTTTGCCTCCCATCCCAGAGCACTTGCTCCGAGAACAGCGGCATCAGCCTCCTTAAGCTCTGAAAGCAGAACTTTAACCTTACCCTTGTAAATGCTGAGCATATTGCGGTCCATAGCCTCAACCACAGGCTTCATAATCAAATCGCCTGCCTTGGCAAGGCCACCGAACAGAATAAATGCCTCAGGCGATGAGAAAGCCGTGAAATCCGCAAGCGCTTCACCCAGAATTTTTCCGGTATACTCGAAAATGCTCTTGGCAAGTTCATCACCGCGCTGCGCCGCATCGAAAACATCCTTCGATGTAATATCCTCAGCCGGTATCGAACGTAAAGTCGAGGGCTTATCGCTTATTTCAAGGAATTCACGTGCGGTGCGTGCAACACCGGTTGCCGAGCAGTAAGTTTCAAGACAGCCCGAGCGTCCGCATCCGCACAAACGTCCGTTGTTACGCTTCACAATCACATGGCCGAGTTCACCGGCAAATCCGTCATGGCCGTAAACAAGCTGACCGTTAATAACAATTCCGCTGCCCACTCCGGTGCCTAAAGTAATCATTATGAAATCCTTCAGTCCGCGCGCCGCTCCATAGGTCATCTCGCCTATCGCCGCCGCATTTGCGTCATTGGTTATAGCAACAGGAATATTAAACTTGTCCATCAGCATCTGGGCTATGGGAATTGGTGTCGGCCACGGAAGGTTGACTCCATCTTCAATCACTCCGGTAAAATAATTGGCATTGGGTGCGCCCATGCCTATTCCACCAACTTTATCAACTGCGTCTATGCTTTTCAGCAACTTCATGGTCTCGTCGTAAAGTTCATCGATATAATCTTCGATTTTGTCATGTTTGCGAGTCTTGATGGAATTGCTGGCAAGAACCACACCACGGGCATCGACCACACCGAACACCGTATTCGTTCCTCCCATGTCGATACCTATTACATAAGGCTTGGAGTTAATCATTTTGGTTAGATTTAATTAGTAAATATTTTTTACAAAGATAAGCCAATTTAACCAATCTCCCATAAAAAAGAGAGTTTTTATTCCAATAACAGATTACTTGCGCAAATTCCCTCGGCCGAAATCATTTTTTTATTATTCTAACTTTTCTAAACCTTTCGCTTGTTTCAGCGGTTTGTAAATTAAAACACCTTTACGCTATGAAATACATCGATTCCGGAAACAACCGAATTCCATTGATTACGCTCCTGGCAATCCTTTCCATTTCTCTGACCGTAAATCTCCCCGGTCTTGCCATTTCACCTATTCTTGGAAAACTAAATCAGGTTTTCTCAAACGTTACCGATTTGGAAATCCAGTTGCTGACAGTGCTTCCGAACCTCGTCACCATTCCCTTCATTCTATGTTCGGGGAAAATATGCACACCCCGCAATCAGATAACCGTACTCACTGCGGGGCTCGGAATATACACTGCAACCGGAATTCTCTACTTCTTTGCGTCGTCTATGATTGAACTCATCATTCTGAGCTGCCTGCTCGGAGTTGGATGTGGACTTATCATTCCATTGGCAGCAAGCCTCATAGCTCAAAACTTCTCAGGCAATTCGCGCACACGGCAGTTAGGCATGAAATCCAGCCTTTCCAACTTCATGGTAATCATTGCCACTTTATTCGTGGGTTGGGTCGCAGCCATAAACTGGCACCTTGCATTTCTGGTCTACCTCGTTCCGCTTATTCCGCTCTGCCTCATCCCGTTCATGCGCAGCTCCTTCATCAGCAAGCACACTATTCCGCTTAACCAAAGCGATCGCGTTTCAACTGTCGCCCCTAAAGCGGAAACAGTCGTCGGGAAACCTGTCCGGAAAACAGGGAAAAAACTCATTCTGGCTCTTGCCGGAGTCATGGCGGTTTACCTCATAGCCACCTATGCCACTCAAGTCGTAAGCTATTATCTGCCGTTCACCATGGAACATTATCATCTCGACACCTCCGATGTAGGCGTTGCCACCGCAATGTTCTATGCCGCCGCTTCATTAGCCGGCTCGCTGCTCACCCCATACACACGCATGTTCAGAGCCATAACAATGCAGTCGGCAATCTTTCTGTGCCTGCTCGGCCTTTTCATTGCCGGAATAATGCACGTATATTTCGCATACATCATAGGAATATTCATCATGGGATTCGGCTACGGAATTATTCAGCCTGCAATATACGACAAGACATCACGTCTTGCACCCACTCCGCAAAAAAACACCGCATACTTCTCATATCTGCTGACCTGCAACTACATAGGCATATCCATTGTACCGTTCGTGGTGCAGCTTGCCGAAAAAGTGTGCCATCAGACAGCATCCGTTAACTTCTCCTTCCTGTTCAACGCGCTTATCATGGCAGCAATGCTTCTGCTTGCCATTACCGGTCGCAAAGCTTTCGTTTTCCACAACCAACCATCTGATTAAAGCCCGTTAAACAGGCGTTAAAAATATGTAACACACTGGGTTGTTACAGCTATTTTGTGTAACTTTGTAAAATGCAAAAAACCACAACTGTCATGAAAACAATTTTACACAACATAATCAGCATCGTTGCCTTTATATTTGTAATGGCACTTTCCGCTTGCTCAACAAGCGAAAACGTATATTACCCCGAACCTGAACCGGGAAAAACTCCGGAACCTGAAAAAACATATACTGTTCTGGTCTACATGGTTGCGAACAACAACCTCGGCACCCGCGATCTCGACACGGACGACATTAACGAAATGAAACAAGGCATACTGAAAGCTGACCTTTCCGCCGGCTCACGTCTGCTCGTCTACCACGCATCCGCCTACGCCGACCCGCAACTCATTGAAATAACCGCACAGGGAACCGACTCCGTCATCACGAACTACGACAGTTCCATCCCTTCAGTGTCAATAGCACGTATGAAACAGGTAATCGCCGACATGAAAGAGGCTGCCCCCGCTTCCGATTACGGACTCGTGCTATGGAGTCACGGCACCGGCTGGCTCGAGGATTCGGGCACTTATAACGACCCCGATTTTGTACAGCCCGCCATAATGCCTCTCTCGTTCGGTGCCGACGGCTCTAAAAAAATGTCCGTTCCCGCACTTGCACAAGGCATAGGCGAAAACAACTTCTCGTTCATTTATTTCGATTGTTGCCTCATGGGCACCGTCGAAGTGCTTTACGAACTTGGAGCCGCTGCTCCGCTTGTCTCCGCATCAGCCACCGAACTTCCCCTCGAAGGAATGCCCTACGATGAAACAGTTCCCTTCCTTATGAAAGGCGATGTAAACTCCGCGGCCGAAACCACTTATCATTTCTATTCAACAGGTCAAGGCTCGGAAAACAGCTGTGCCATCGGTGTCTATGACATGACCCACCTTCCCGAACTCGCATCAGCAATGCGTGCGGTGATGGAAGCGGGAGCAACCTATGAATCAGGCTATGCCCCTGTGCCGTTCTTCCGCACGAGCGTTGTGTCGAACGGAGCCTACGATATGGCCGACTACGTTCGTGCCCTGCAGCTCGACAGCTCGGTAATGCAAGCCTTCAACGATGCTTACAGCAAAGTCGTAACCAACCGCTATGCAACTCCGCGAAGCTACGGTCTGAATATGACCCGTTTCACAGGATTGGGTTGCAATATAGTCCACTCCGACGACGATTACCGTCTTGACTTCGGCTACCGCAATCTCAAATGGTTTAACGATGTTGTTAGCCACTCACCCATTTTCACAGAAAAATGAGCCTCTTTGCCTTCATACAAACCGTCCCGTCAGTCCTGCCCGATTCGGTTCCATCCGCACGCGCCGAATTAAGCATGCTCAAATCAATGCCTGTCGATGAACTGATCGACACAGCCGTGCGTGGAATGGTGAAATTCGCCATTTCGCTCACCATTGCAATTCTGGTTTTTTATGCAGGCAAATACATAATCCGCAAACTCTATAATCTTACCGCGGCCGTAATGCTGCGGCGAAAAGTCGATCGTTCGCTCAGCACTTTCATCCTGAGCCTGGTGCGGATTCTTCTCTACTTCATCCTCATTGTAACCGTTATCGGAATCCTCGGAATCAACACCAGTTCGTTCATCGCCATATTCGCATCAGCCGGCGTGGCTATCGGCATGGCATTGAGCGGCACGCTGCAGAATTTCGCGGGAGGTGTGCTGATTCTACTTCTCAAGCCCTACAAAATAGGCGATTACATTGAAACACAAGGTTATGCGGGCACCGTCAAGGAAATCCAGATTTTCTCAACCATAATCTCGACTCCCGACAACAAATCAATCATCATTCCAAACGGAGGCCTCTCCACCGGAAGCATCAACAACTGGAGCAGGGAAGAATTCCGCCGCGTAGACTGGAACATCAGCATTTCCTATGGCGATGACATCCAGACCGCACGTGAAGCCGTGCTGGAAATGTTAACCGGCGACCCGCGTATCCTCACATCCGAATCGCAGGAAACAAATCAGGCGCAAAACGCATCTGAAAATTCCGAATCTGAAAAAGCCTCTGCCAGCAGCGTTTCGAAAAAAGGATTCATCTACCGCATGTTCCACTCACGCCGCAAAATCATGGACAATCATCTGCAGGAACTTGCAGAACTGGAAAAGCAGAATCTCAGCGCCTTCATTCCTAAAGTCGACCGCACGCCTGTTGTCTATCTCGGTGAACTGGCCGACTCATCGGTTATCCTGAAAATCAGAGCATGGGTAAGGACTTCCGAATACTGGGTGGTTTACTATCATTTCAACGAGCTTTTCTATAACGAACTCCCCAAACATGGAATAAACTTCCCGTTCCCTCAGCTCGATGTGCATCTGCCAAATCCCAATCACTAAAAAAATTTAATTTATCACACCGCCTTAATTCTCTCCGATATTTTTACTACCTTTGCAGTAAGCTAAATGCTGCAGGTTATCCCGCCATTTTGACACTCCCCTCCTTTGGTCAATGATAAGGCTATCACTCTCTTAACAAGAGGTTTCTCTCCGTTTTATCAGCCGCAGCAAACTACTGTCAGCCACGCTGTTGCTGACCATTTGCCGCACATATCCCACTCTGCGGCCTTTGTCGTGATAATAAAAAAACTACATAATGACAAGTAAATGGAATTACCTGCCTCTTACTTCAGACCAAAAACATGCCGAAACAGAGTTAGCTAAAAAATATGCCGCCGTCCCACCGATAAGTCAGTTATTGGTGCAGCGTGGCATAACCACTGTGGAAGAAGCACGCAAATTCTTCCACCCCTCCCTGAAGGACTTGCACGACCCGTTTCTGATGCCCGGCATGGATAAAGCCGTGGCTCGTTTGAACAAGGCACTCGGAACAAAAGAACGCATACTTGTATATGGCGACTACGATGTCGACGGAACCACCGCCGTGGCTCTCGTCTACAAGTATCTGCTCAATTTCTACAGCAACATCGACTACTACATTCCAACACGCGACGACGACGGCTACGGCATTACCCGGCGCTCCATAGATCTGGCCGCTCAACAGGGCGTGAAACTGATCATAGTTCTTGACTGCGGCATCAAGGCTGTCGATGAAATCCGCTACGCTAAGGAAAAAGGTATCGACTTCATTATATGCGACCATCACATGGCCGATGACATTCTGCCCGATGCCGCGGCCATACTCAATCCGAAGCTCGAAGGAAGCACTTACCCATGCCCGCACCTTTCAGGTTGCGGCGTAGGATATAAACTTATGCAGGCTTTCGCCATAAGCAACGCCATTCCGCTCACTGAACTCGAAGGAATGATCGACCTGGTGGCCGTCAGCATCGCTGCCGACATAGTTCCGATGGTCGATGAAAACCGAATCATGGCATATCATGGCCTCAAGCGCCTGAATTCGAATCCCAATATGGGTCTGCGTGCCATAATCCGGATATGCGGCCTAACCGGCAAGGAAATCACCATAAGCGATGTAATCTTCAAAATCGGCCCTCGTATTAACGCCTCCGGACGCATGCAGAGCGGACGTGAAGCCGTTGAACTACTTGTGTCGCGCGATGCATCCGAAGCCTTTGAAAAGGCCAAGGAAATCGATCAATACAATAAAGACCGCAAGGAACTCGACAAACGCATAACCGAGGAAGCGAACTCCATCATCGAAAATCACGAAGCGGTGCTTGCCGACAAAAAAAGTATTGTCATCTACAACAAAAACTGGCACAAGGGAATCATTGGCATAGTAGCATCCCGTCTGACCGAGCTCTACTACAAACCATCCGTTGTCCTCACGCTCAACAATGGAATGGCAACCGGCTCCTCACGGTCGGTTCAAGGCTTTGATGTCTATAAAGCCGTCGATGCCCAGCGCGACCTGCTCGAAAACTTCGGCGGACACACATATGCAGTCGGACTGTCCCTTAAAGAAGAGAACATAAAGGAATTCACCCGACGGTTCGAGGAATATGTGGCGACCAACATACTGCCGCACCAGCTCACACCGCAACTCGACATTGATGCTTTCCTCACCTTCAGTCAAATTGTCCCCGAATTCCTCTCTGCACTCCATGGCTTCAATCCATTCGGTCCGGACAATGCCAAACCGGTGTTCTGCACACGCAACGTTCAGGACTTCGGAACAAGCAAACTCGTAGGCCGTAACCTCGAACACATTAAACTCGAACTTGTCGACGACACTTCCGGCAAAGTTCTCAATGGCATAGCCTTCAACATGGCCGAACACTTTCCTCACATCCACTCCGGAAAGCCTTTTGACATCTGCTATACAATCGAAGACAACAAACACCAGAGCAAATCAGGTGCATTCCAGCTTCATATAAAGGCAATACATATCCACGAGTGAAAAACAACAGCGGCCTTTCTCCCGAACAAATTCTTGAATCCTACTGGGGATACAGGAGTTTCCGTCAGCTACAGCCTGAAATCATCAGTTCAGTGCTTGCGGGCAACGATACCCTCGGACTGCTCCCCACCGGTGGCGGAAAATCCATAACTTTCCAGGTGCCGGCTCTTATGCTCCCGGGGCTGACGGTTGTCGTAACGCCGCTTATATCGCTCATGAAGGATCAGGTCGACAATCTTCATGCTCGCGACATTCCTGCCGCCGCCCTTCATTCAGGCCTCACTCGCCGCGAACAGACTCTCGTGCTCGACAAAACCTATCTCGGCCGAATCAAACTGCTTTACCTTTCCCCGGAAAAACTCCAGTCCAAAAATTTCCTCAATCAACTCAGCCAGTTCAACATTTCTCTGATAGTTGTCGACGAAGCACACTGCATCTCACAGTGGGGCTACGATTTCCGGCCATCATATCTAAAGATTGCAGCACTCCGCAAACTGCACCCCGCGGTGCCGGTGCTCGCCCTCACCGCATCAGCCACTCCAGAAGTCTGCACGGACATAATGCAGCGTCTGGAATTCCGCAAACCACTCATCTTCTCTAGAAGTTTTTCACGGTCAAACATAAGTTACATCGTGCGGAAAACCGAGCTGAAAGAGGAGATGTGCCTTAAAATCCTCAAAGCAACCCGAGGCTCGGCAATTGTCTACGTCCGCTCACGCAAACGCACACGGGCAATTGCCGAACTGCTCGTGAAAAACGGAATAACGGCCGATTATTATCACGCCGGTCTTTCCGCACAGGAGAAAAACGACCGTCAGAACCTCTGGACATCCAACAAAATCCGCGTTATGGTGGCGACGAACGCTTTCGGGATGGGCATTGATAAACCCGACGTGCGATGTGTGATTCACATTGACTCGCCCCCTTCTCTCGAAGAATATTATCAGGAGGCCGGGCGCGCCGGACGTGATGGGCTTCCGGCCTTCGCCGTATTGATTGCCGCAAAAACCGATAAAGCAAATCTAACGCGCCATCTCAACGAAGCGTTCCCCGAAAAGGACTACATAAAACGAATCTACGAACTGGCTTTCAACTTCATGGATATAGCTGTAGGGGCCGGCTACGGCATGGTGTGCGAATTCAATTTCAATCTGTTTTGCCAGCGCTTTAACCTTAAGCCTGTTCCGGCCCGAAATGCCCTTCTGCTGCTTACACGCGCCGGATATCTTGAATATGTCGATGAACTCTCACAACAAAGCCGCATAACGATTCTCCTTACAAAAAACGAGCTCTACACGCTCAGGCTCGATGACACCACCGACAATGTTTTCCAGACGATCCTGCGCATGTACACAGGTCTGTTTGCCGACTATGTAATTATCAATGAAGGATATATAGCACGCCAGCTTCACATAACCGAGCAACAGGTTTACCAGTCGCTCCTAACCCTTGCGCGCGAACATGCTGTTCATTATGTTCCGCGCAAAACAACCCCTTACATCTATATAACCACCTCCCGCGAACTCCCCAAACATGTAATCCTCACCCGCGACATCTACGAAAACATGCGCCAGCGCATGGCAACACGAATCGATGCCATGAAAAGCTTCATTTTCAACGACAATGATTGCCGTGTGCGCACCATGCTCACCTACTTCGGCGAAAAGAATCCGCAACCCTGCGGAAATTGCGACATCTGCCGCGACGCCCGTAAACAAACCCCGCCCCCGATCAACATCACTGAACAGACAATGCGCCTTATCCGCCAGGGGCATACCGACATTAACGAGATTGCGCGCAACCTTTCGGTTGACCCTGACAAAATAATTGATATAACCCGCCGGCTTGCCGACGAAGGCCTGCTTTCCATCTCCCCGTCACTCAAAATCACACTGCTGTGATTTACCACAGCACGAAATTTTGATATATCAGTACAATTCACTAATTTTGCACACGAAACGGCACACCGAAAGCGGATGCCGACACATAAATCTCGAGTTAACCGTAAGGGTCTCGCCCCATTTCCGGGGCCGGGATTCTTTCTTTTACATTGTCTTTTAAAACATAACAATATGCCTATCACTTACATGACTAAAGAAGGCTACAAGAAAAAAATGGACGAAATCGCCTATCTTGAAGCCGTGAAAAGACCTGAAATTTCAAGAGCTATCGCCGAAGCACGCGACAAAGGCGACCTGTCGGAAAACTCTGAATACGATGCAGCTAAAGAAGCTCAGGGACTCCTTGAAATGAAAATAGCTCAGCTTAAGGATCTTGTTGCTTCAGCACGTATTATCGACGAATCCAATCTCAACGAAAACGAAGTCCAGATTCTGAATCGCGTACAGATTAAAAACATATCGAACGGAATGACAATGGAATATACCATCGTCGCCGACTCCGAAGCCAATCTTCGCGAAAAGAAAATAGGTTCAAGCACCCCGATTGCCCAAGGTCTGCTCGGCCACAAACTCGGCGAAGTGGTTGAAATCAAGGTTCCTGCAGGACTAATGAAATTCGAAATCGTAAAAATATCTTTCTAAAACATGCCCTCAATTTTCACACGAATCATCAACGGCGAGATTCCATGCTACAAAGTTGCTGAAAACGACCGTTTCATCGCATTCCTCGATGTAAATCCCGTTACACCGGGCCATGTGCTCGTGGTGCCGAAACATGAAGTAAGCTATATTTTCGATCTCGACGACGAAGAATATTCCCAGCTGCTTCTCTTTGCAAAGAAAGTAGCCGCCGGTTTGAAAAAAGCAATGCCGTGCAAACGCATAGGCGTCACCGTCATAGGCCTTGAAGTGCCTCATGCTCACATCCATCTGCTCCCCATAACCACCGAAGCCGACATGGATTTCCACCACAAACAGACCCTGCCGGCCGATCAGATGGCTCAGATTGCAGAGAAAATAGCCGCAGAAATTCAGCTTTGACCGCATTTTACATTTTGATTACTACCAAAAAAAATGTATCTTTGCGCGTTCTATCGCCATTCTCTGGCATAAAACGACTAATCAACTGACTTACTTGATAATAAACATCACTAAATAATTCTATGGCAACATTAGAAAAAATCAGGAGCAAATCTGTTTTCCTCCTAATCATCATCGGCCTCGCTCTGCTGGCCTTCATCATCGGCGACTTCTTCACGTCCGGACGCACTCTTTTCGGAACCGGAACAACAGTTGCCCAAGTTGGCTCCACCAAAATTGACATTCAGGATTTCCAGCACGAAATGGAAAGAGCCAACCAACAGGTTCAGAACTCAGGCCAGAAAGTTGACCCCGCAATGCTTCAGCAGCAGGTGCTCAGCGGAATGATTTCTGAAAAGCTTTTCAAAGAAGAACTTAACAAACTTGGAATCGTAGTTACCGATCAGGAACTCACCGACATGCTTCTCGGAGCAGGATCAGCTCAGATCGACCGCATGGTTCAGCAGCAGGTTGGTGTGGAAAGCGCACGTCAGCTTCACGACATGGCTTTCAATCCCGGCAAATATGAAATACCTCACGAAACAAGCCAGCAACTGCAGGCCTATTGGGTGAATCTCGAAAAACAGGCTGAAGAAAGCCTGCTCCAGCAGAAATTCCTCACCCTGCTCAATGGCACACTCGTGGCTAACGAACTTGATGCAAAAGCTCTTTACGACGAAAACGGCACAACCACTCAGGTTATCTATGCATCCGTACCCTATTCAACCCTCCCCGATGCCGACTTCGAAGTTTCCGACGCCGACGTTCAGAACGAGTGGAACGCACATAAAGCCGTCTACAAACTCGACGAGCAGATGCGAACCATCAACTATATTTCTGTCGACATCGCACCTTCACAGGAAGATATTGCCAAAGGTGAGAAACGTGTTGAGGATGCCCTTCAGAACCTCACTGAAAAGGATGGTCTCGAAGGCATTGCCGAATTCACCGACTTCATCGCTGACCGTCGCAAACTCCCCGCAAACACAATAAACGACGCCCACATCAAATCATTCGCCGATTCCGCATCGGTCGGTCAGGCTAAAATGATTTCAAGAATGGGTAACAACTTCACCCTTGCCAAAATGTTCGGACGCTCATCTGAAGTTGACTCGGTTAACATCGACATGGTTATGGTTGCCGGCGATAAAGCACAGATCGATTCAGTGCTCGTTGCCCTGAAATCAGGTCTTGCAGCCGATTCCCTCCAGGCCAAATTCAACTACGTGCAGGGAGCACAGGACAGCATCTGGGTTTCTCTCACAAGCCCCAATATGGCAAACTATAAGAATGTAATTGCCAACGCAAACGCCGGAACCTACTTCCTTGCCGACTCAGCCGCTACAGGAAACGGACTCATTTTGCGTGTCAACAACCGCAAGCCGGCAGTGTCTGTAATCGACATCGCCATGATCGACTTCACGATCGAGCCATCTGCCGCTACAATCAACAATCTCCAGAGCAAACTTCAGGATTTCGTTAACGCCAACCCCAAAGCTGCCGAATTTAACAAAAACGCAGCCGAAGCTGGCTATCAGACAATCCCTGCCCGCGTAACAGCGTCTACACCCGGTCTTACCGGCCTTAACGATACACGCGAAGTCGTAGCCTGGGCAATGAAAGCTAAAAAAGGTGCTGTTTCACCCGTTTTCGGAAGCGAAACAACAGGTCACCTCATTGCCGCAGCCCTCGACAACATCTATAAGGACTACGTTCCTGCTACCGATTCGCAAGTTAAGCAGATGCTCACGGCAAAAGTACGTAACGACAAAAAAGCCGAAAACCTCATTGGCAAATACAACGGAAAAGCTAAAAACGTTGAAGGCTACGCTAAGCTCATGAACTCGAAAGTTGATAGCGCACAGGTTACATTCGGTCAGATTTCTCCCTACAACCCCGGCTTCGGTGGCGCTGAAGTAAGCGCAATCGCAACAGTTACGCCCAAAGGTGCGACAACCCCTGCCCTCAAAGGCATGAACGGCGTCTATGTAGTGGAAGTTATCGGCGTTGAAACCAACCCCCGTCCCTACAGCTACGACGAGAATGCTCTTATGTACGCACGCACCCGTGGCGCACAGGCTTTGAATCTCAACAACGTTCTCATCGGAAACAAGAAAGTGAAGAACAACCTCCTCAAATTCTTCCAGAACTAAGCCGCAACAGCATATTGAACCAATAAACGCCCCGGCCAATTCTGGTCGGGGCGTTCGCTTAACAAAACAACCTGAAACATGAAATCGCTTCGCGAACTCTACAGAATAGGCACCGGTCCGTCAAGCAGCCACACCATGGGGCCGCGCGTAGCCGCACAGCAATTTGCTGAAAACAACCCCGCGGCAACAAGCTTCGAAGTAACCCTCTACGGCAGCCTTGCAGCAACCGGAAAAGGACACCTCACCGATGTAGCCATCCTACAGTCGCTCCAGCACATTGCGCCCGTTAAAATAATTTGGGAACCTACCGTGTTCCTTCCATTCCATCCGAACGGAATGAAATTCCGCGCCCTTAACATGGCAGGCGACATAACCGATGAACGCATATGCTATTCCGTAGGAGGTGGTGCCGTGGTGAACGATGGCGAATCCTCACCTCAGACCCCCGAAGTATATCCCCTCGGCAACCTTACGGAAATTCTCGAATGGTGCAACAAAATGGGTTGTTCATACTGGGAATACGTAGAACAATGCGAAGGACCCGAAATCTGGAATTACCTTGCCGATGTGTGGAGCACGATGCGCGCGGCCGTAGAACGTGGAATTGACCGCGAGGGAGTGCTTCCGGGTCCACTTCACCTCCCTAGGCGCGCTGCAACCTACCACGTACGCGCATCCGGCTATAAAAGCAACCTACAGAGCCGTGGACTGGTTTTCGCCTATGCACTTGCCGTAAGCGAAGAAAACGCATCAGGCGGCGAAATCGTAACAGCCCCCACATGCGGATCGTGCGGAGTGATTCCAGCCGTTCTCTATCATCTTCAGAAAAGCCGCGACTTCAGCGACGCACGCATCTACCGCGCCCTTGCCACCGCCGGACTGATAGGAAACGTAGTTAAGACAAACGCATCAATTGCAGGCGCCGAAGTCGGATGTCAGGGAGAAGTCGGCGTGGCATGCGCAATGGCAGCCGCAGCCGCCAACCAACTCTTCGGCGGTTCACCCGCACAAATTGAATATGCCGCCGAAATGGGACTCGAGCACCATCTCGGAATGACCTGCGACCCCGTTTGCGGACTCGTTCAGATACCCTGCATTGAACGCAACGCCTACGCAGCTGCGCGCGCACTCGATGCCAACCTCTACTCCGCCTTCACCGATGGAATACACCGCGTAAGCTTCGACCGCGTAGTCGAAGTAATGAAACAAACCGGCCACGACCTCCCCTCAATCTACAAAGAAACCTCCGAAGGCGGCCTCGCCCGTACCTGGCGCCCCTCATAATCCTCTCCCCCCGACAACAATGCACACACGCCGGTTCATAGAGTCTACCGCTGCATAAAGTAACTTTAGCATCCATAAAGCCTCTATTCCAATGTGTGTATTATCTTGATTGTTGATTGACTGTCAGGGATGAAAAGTAGGGACGTTGCCTCCGACACATGCCACCCGGACGGAACTGCCCCCATGACACCCACCGCCTTGTAGGGACGCTGCCTCCGGCACGTCCACCGCAGCATGGCCTTCACACCGAACCGGCCTGTTTCTCCAACCATCTCTCCGGACGCGACAAGTCGGCGTCCCTACAATACATTAATCGTCAACATAT
>CAZMAO010000030.1:0-19200 GCA_964564465.1 uncultured Bacteroides sp. | reverse complement strand
AGATAGTCTTTGTAATTCGTCATGATTTTGAGCAAGATTTCCGTGATAAGGTGATCTCTAAGTATGAAGGTCACGTGCCCGTCGAAGTGGTATTCCAAGATATCCATGATCTTCCTGAAGGATTTACTGTACCAGAAGGTCGCCAGAAACCATGGGGTACAAATCATGCTGTTCTTATGGCAAAAGATGTCATTAAAGAGCCGTTTGTAGTGATCAACGCAGATGACTATTATGGTCCGGAAAGTTTTAAGCTCGCTGCTGACACTCTTAAAGAACTTGAGGGAAAAACAGGCGAATATTGTATGATTGGTTTCCGTATCGAGAACACTTTGAGCGAAAATGGTGGTGTTAGCCGTGGCCTATGTGAAGTAAACGAAGAAGGATATCTGACAGGAGTGAAGGAATGTCATGGTATCCAGCGTAAAGGTGAAAGTCTTATCCAAATAGAAGATGATGTTGAGAAGCCATTCCCGGCAGGAAGCAGCGTGAGCATGAATATGTGGGGATTTACTCCAGATTATTTCGGCTATAGCGAAAAGGCTTTTGTTAAGTTCCTTTCCGAGCATGGAAATGAGTTGAAATCTGAGTTCTACATCCCTACAGTTGTCAATGATCTTATTCAAGGTGGACAAGCTACACTTAAAGTAGTACAGACTCCCTCGAAATGGTTTGGTGTGACATTTGCGGCAGACCGTCAGGCAACAGTAGACCAGTTCAAGGCCCTTGTAGACGCTGGAGTATATCCTTCACCTTTATTTTAAATATAGGAAAGAAACATGGCAACAAAAATCTTAGTGACTGGAGGCACCGGTTATATTGGTAGCCATACTGTCGTAGAACTTCAGCAGGCTGGATATGATGTGGTGATTATTGACAATCTATCCAACTCCAACAGGGATGTGCTTAAAGGCATTGAAGCTATTACAGGCATAGCTCCGGTCTTTGTAGAAGGGGACTGTACAGATCTCGACACTTTGAAAAAACTCTTTGAGCAGAATCCCGGAATCAAAGGAATCATCAATTTTGCAGCATCTAAGGCAGTGGGAGAAAGCGTGCAAAAGCCTCTTCTATATTATAGAAATAATCTTAATACACTCATTAATCTTCTTGAGTGCATGCCCCAGTATGGAGCCAAAGGTATTGTTTTCTCAAGTAGCTGCACTGTTTATGGAGAGCCTGATGTAAATCCTATCGACGAGACTGCTCCTATTAAACCGGCAACTTCCCCCTACGGAAATACCAAGCAGATTTCGGAAGAGATAATCACTGACTATATTCATAGTGGAGCGCCGGTGAAAAGTATAATACTTCGCTATTTCAACCCGATTGGTGCTCATCCAAGTGCTAAGATTGGTGAGCTTCCTCTTGGAGTTCCACAAAACCTTGTGCCTTATCTAACTCAGGCTGCTGCTGGAATTCGCAAGGAACTTACAGTATTCGGCGATGACTACAACACTCCTGATGGAAGCTGTATCCGCGACTACATTGATGTTGTAGACCTTGCAAAGGCTCACGTAGTGGCTATGCGCAGGATGCTTGATGGTCAGGATACAGATAGCATAGAGATTTTCAATCTCGGCACCGGTCGTGGAGTCTCCGTGCTTGAGCTCATTAATGCATTTGAGAAAGCTACTGGAGTGCCGGTTCCCCACAAGATAGGGGGGCGCCGTGAAGGCGACATAGAAAAGATTTGGGCTATTCCTGACAAAGCAAACAATGTGTTGGGTTGGAAGGCGGAGGTTCCTGTCGAAGAAACTCTTGCAAATGCTTGGAGATGGCAGAAATCTTTATAGAAAAATGAATTATATATCTTAAGCGGAAAAAGATGACCATTTATGCAGGAATGGTCATCTTTTTTTATTCAAATTTTTTCATAGATTGATATTTTTTTCTTAATTTTGCGGAAATTTTTTGAAATGACTTACAATTTTTAAATACAAATTGAGATAACAACAATAATATTTAACAAATGAAAAGACAGACACTGGTAATAGGCGTCATGTCATTGACAGCAGTATCAATGTTTACAAGCTGTGTTGATGACAAGTATGACCTCACAGACATTGACACGACATCACGTTTCACTGTCGACGACCTCACGGTTCCAATCAATGTTTCTGAAATCAAATTGGAAAATGTAATCAGCCTTGATGATAATGAGAATATTTCCAAGATTGAATTTGATGGAAAAGAATGTTATGCGATAAGCAAAGGGGGGTCTATAGAAACTGATGAGTTTACAATCGATGGAGTTAAAGTGAATAAACTGGATATAGATCCTACATTAATTCCTATTAATATCGCTCAGAATATCCCTTCACTTCCCGTTGAATTTCCTCTTGAGCTTGACATTCCTACCAATTTGAATCGTCCAGCCTACAAATTTGAGATGAATAACGTGGATGATGCCCTTAAGTCTCTTACAAAGATATTGACAGTCAATGATATTGAGATAAAGGTAGTATTGTCTCTTCCGTCAGAGTTGATTGGTAATGACAATACGATATCTTTCAAAAATATTCAGCTTCAACTTCCTTGGGGTCTTATTTTGGATGAGAATAAGTATGCTTATTCTCAGGATTCGGGTCTTTTGGAAATTGAAGAGCTTCCGGTAGAATCAAACGGAACTGCTACAATTAGCTTGAAAGCTAAAGGTCTTGATCTTGGAGACAAGGGAAATGTTATCAATCATTATCTTGCAATCAGCGGAAATGTTGGTGTGATTTCAGGTAAAATTGACATGATTCTTAAGAATATTGCCGTTCCTGCAGGAAACTATAATATTACTGCTTCTTACGAGGTGTCAGGATTCGAACTTGCAAGCTTTAGCGGTAATATAGAATACAAAATGGATCAGATAGATATTGCTCCGATTTCGTTGAAAGATCTTCCTGATTTCCTTGATAGTCCCGACACAGAATTAATTATCGCAAATCCTCAAATTTTGATAGGTATCAATAATCCTGTTGGGAATTATGGACTTAAGGGTACTGGTGTCATTAGTCTTACATCCAATTTTAAAGGTGGTTTCAAAAAACCATCCTTGAGCGATCCGTTCGTAATTGAAGGTAACCATTCAAACATCGCTTTCTGTACTTCTAAAAATGGCTATGAATATGTTCAATTCGACGGTCTTCGAACAATCCTTACAAGTGGTGACAAAAACGTTGGTGGCCTTCCTGAAAGTATTTCTGTAAACATTCATGATATCGTATTTGCTGGTAATGTTAAGGATTTCCCTCTCGGTAATATAGGAAAGGCTGATGGAACTTACGAATTTACGGCACCTCTTGGATTTGGAGAGAATTCAAAAGTGATATATGAGACAAGTGTAGATGGTTGGAGTAGCGATGACCTTGACGATGTCAACATTACTAAGATTCATGTCAAGGCTAACTGCACTACTAACCTTCCGGTTGGAGTATATCTGACTCTTCAGCCTATCGACAAGAAGGGAAATGTGATTGCAGTTAAAGAAGAAAGCTCTCTTTCTATTGATCCTAAATGTAATAAGGCTCCGATAGCAATTTCTTTAGAAGGTGCTAATGGTCCGATTCATGGATTTGACGGTATTAAATTTAAAGCTACCGTATCTCAAAATAGTCCTCAAAATACAGAGGCTCTCGGACCGGACCTTCTCATCAAACTTGATGACATCCGCGTTACAGTAGACGGATACTATGAAACTGATTTTTAACTTCCTTAGCATTCAACAGCAATGAACATCATAAATAAAAAGCTCTTCGCTCTTACATTCATAGCTGCTACTATGACTGTGGCAGCTCAGGAGTCGTCGACAGGCTACTTCATGGAAAACTATAACATGAGATGGGAGATGAACCCAGCTATGGGAAATCGCCATAATTATGTAGGTTTTCCAGCGCTTGGAAATCTTAATGTTTCTGTTAATGGTAATCTCAGCGCAACAGATATTGTCTATCCATATGCTGGAAAGACAGTGCTTTTCACCAATCCTAACATATCAGCTCAAGAGGTACTGGGAAATCTTAGCAATACCAATCGCCTTTCGCAAAGTGTTGGCATTAATATTCTTCAGGGAGGCTTCAAGGCATTCGGTGGATATAACAATATTGCTATAAATGTTAAGGAAAATGTCAGCATGGACCTTCCAAAGAGTATTTTCTCACTGCTCAAAGAAGGTATTGGCAATAAGACCTACGACATCAAAGATTTGAGAGCTAAGGCAGCTGCTTATGCTGAAATCGCACTTAACCATTCGCGGGAAATCAAACAGGTGCCGGGTCTTCGTGCCGGAGTGAGCTTGAAGTTTTTGCTCCCCGTGGCATTTGCTGAAGCAAATTTTGATGAGCTTCAACTCGAACTTGGCGAAAACAATTGGAAAGCCCGCTCGAATGCTACTATGCGCATTGGTCTTGATGGTGTTAAATATGAAACGGATATCAATGATCGCACTGGTACTCGCTATGTAAGTGGTGTGGATACAGATGATGTCAAGTTTGGAATCAATGGTTTTGGATTTGCTGCCGACCTTGGAGCTACATATGAGTGGCAAGACTTTAATTTCTCACTCGCTTTTACAGATCTCGGAATACTGAGTTTTTCTAAAGTTCAAGAGGCTTCTACCAACGGTACCAAAAATTTTGAGACTAATGACTATGAGATAGGTATAGGCGATGACGGAGAAGCTTGGGATAATCTTGTAGATCATCTTTCTCCTTTGTATGAGCTTACGGACAACGGAACAAAATCAGCATCCCTTGCTGTTCAAGGTAAGCTTCGTGTAGGTGTAGACTATAAGTTCCCACTCTACGATAAGCTTCATTTCGGTTTGCTCAATACTACCAACCTGAGCTCCATTTTCCCATCGACTGAATTCCGTCTTTCGGCAAATGTTGAGCCTATTAAGGGTGTTGCCGCATCTGTAAGTGCTGCTGCTGGAACTTATGGCGCAAACTATGGTTTCCTTCTTAGCTTAGGCAACAAAGGATTCAATTTCCTTATTGGTATGGACTACGCTGCTCTTAAAATGGATAAGAATCATATTCCTCTATCCACCAACTGCGATTTCCACATGGGTATAAACTTCCCATTCTAATCTGCTACATCGTCTTACAAAATAAATGGCTCCGAATTGATTCGGGGCCGTTTTTTTATGTTTTTGCAACCAGGTTTCACTGAATTTTTCGTAATTTTGCATTATAAAATAAAATTCCTAAGAAACACTCGCAAAATGAATAGAAAATATCTTAAAATATCTCTGCTAATTTGTTCTGCATTGCTCATCAATGCTGCTACAATCGGCTGTGGAAAGTCTGATCATCATGAAGAATCAGAAATTAATCGCGACAAGCATGACCATGATGGGCATGATCACGATCATGAAGGTCACGATCATGAGCAAGAGGAGCATGACCATGCACATTCAGACTCTGAAGATTCTCACGAAGGCCATGACCATAGTGGATTGATAGAAATGCAGGAGAGTGCAGTAAAGCGATTTGGAGTCGAGACAGAGAAAATTCTTCCTGCTGATTTCGCCGAGGTCACTTTAGTTTCTGGCAGAATAGAGGCAAAAGCATCAGATGAAGGGATTGCTACTGCCACCCGTAATGGCATTTTGACTTTATCTCCCAATATCAATACAGGTGTGAGAGTAAATGCTGGAAGTTCAATTGGCTCTATTTCTGCTTCTAATGTTCAAGGGGGAGACCCAACTGTACAGGCAGTGGCAGTACGCAATGCTGCAAAAAGAGAACTTGACCGACTAAAACCTCTTCACGACGATGGAATCGTGAGTACTGAAGAATACAATAATGCCTTAAAAGCTTATGAGGAGGCTGATGCTGCAGTAAAGACTTCAAAGCAGGGAAGTGCAAGTGTGAATTCTCCAAAAACGGGTGTGATTACTCAGCTTCTTGCAAAGACTGGAGAATATGTTGAAATTGGCCAAAAGATTGCCGTCATAAGCGGCAATACGAGTCTAACACTTAGGGCTGATGTGCCGGAGAAATATATAGGACGACTTTCCGGCATAACTTCTGCTAATTTTCGTCCGGCTTCTTCAGAAGTGATTCTTGATCTTGATGAACTAAATGGGAAGATGATTTCAAATGCCGGTTCTTCAGTTTCAGAAAATGGATATATCCCATTGTATTTTTCATTTAACAACAATGGAATTGTTGCCCCTGGAGCATTTGCTGAGATTTTTTTGAAATCTGGCGTACGCCATGATGTCGTTTCAGTGCCCAAGGAGGCGATTGTAGAAATTAATGGAAATAAATGTGTCTATGCTTCCCATGGAAAAGATCATTTTATAAAACACCTTGTGACTCTGGGTGCTTCAGATGGAAAAAGGATAGAAATTTTGTCTGGCCTCAATGCTGGAGAAGAAGTAGTAGTGAAAGGAGCACAAGCTGTAAGAATGGCTGAGACTTCAGCCACGGCTGTTCCTGGGCATACGCACAACCATTAATCTCCCAAATCATGCTTAATAAAATTATCAATTGGTCACTGACCAACAGGTTGGTTGTATTGCTTGCTGCCTGTGCCACAATCATAGCAGGCTTGTTTGTGCTTGTGCGCACTGAAATAGATATTTTCCCCGATCTAAATGCTCCAACTGTGGCTATTATGACAGAGGCATCCGGTCTGGCTCCAGAGGAAGTAGAGAGATCTGTCACATATCCCATTGAGACGGCAGTCAACGGTGCTTCTGGAGTAAGAAGGGTGCGATCCAGTTCTGCTACCGGTTTTTCTGTGGTGTGGGTAGAGTTTGACTGGAGTACGGATGCATATAAAGCGCGTCAGACTGTCAGTGAGCGACTATCGGGAATAGAAGGAAGTCTTCCTGCAAATGTCGGAACCCCGGTGATGGGTCCACAGTCATCTATACTTGGAGAGATAATGATTATCGGACTTACTTCAGATAGTGTTTCACAAGGAGAGCTCCGTAGTGTTGCAGATCGAACTATCAGACCACGTCTCCTTTCACTCTCTGGAGTGAGTCAGGTTTCAGTGATAGGTGGAGAAGAACTTGAATACCAAATTCTTCTAAATCCTGAGAAAATGAGGCATTATGGGGTTTCTTTGACTGATGTGGTGGAGGCTTCTGAGAATATGACAGTAAATGTCTCAGGAGGAACCACGTATGAATATGGGAATGAATACTTGATAAAGGGGGTAGTGGCTACTTCTGATGCAGCTGAGATAGCGGACGCGACTGTAAAAAGTGAGTCTGGCCAGACTTTTAAAATTGGAGACATTGCTGAAGTCAAGATTGGTCCTAAGACACCGAAAATTGGCACTGCAACATTGCGTGCTAAACCAGCTGTCTTGATCACCGTCACAAAGCAGCCGGCAGTAGGATCGATAGAATTAACCGAAGAAATCAACAAAGAGTTGACTAATCTTCACAATTCTCTTCCCGTAGGAATTGATATAGATACCAATATCTTTAATCAGAGTGAGTTTATTCAGACTTCAGTAAGCAATCTTCAGCAGTCCCTGCTTGAAGGTGCGCTGTTTGTCATAATAGTTCTATTCTTTTTCTTGATGAATCTACGCACTACTTTGATTTCAGTAGTTGCAATTCCTCTATCTATTCTTATAGCAGTAATAGCTCTTTATTATATGGGCTTTACTATTAATACGATGACTCTCGGCGGAATAGCGATAGCTATCGGTTCTCTCGTAGATGATGCGATTGTGGATGTAGAGAATGTTTACAAACGTCTGCGAGAAAACAGATTGAAAAATTATAATGATCGTCTTTCTGTCATAAAAGTGGTATATGAGGCATCAAGAGAAGTAAGAAAGCCAATTCTTAATTCAACTCTCATAATTATAGCATCCTTCCTCCCATTATTTTTCCTCAGTGGCATTGAGGGCAGACTTTTGAAGCCACTTGGAATCGCTTTTATTGTGGCGCTTGCTGCTTCAACTGTGGTTGCTCTTACATTGACACCGGTGCTTTGTAGCTATCTTCTTGCAGGTGACAGTAAGAAAGATGAGCAGGAGTTGAATAAAGAGCCTAAAACAGCGCGGCGGCTTAGGGAACATTATTCTCAGATGCTTGACAGGGTTCTTGTCAAGCCTCGTCCTTGGATTATAGGAGTCTCTGTTTTATTTGTAGTAGCAATAGCAGTTTTCTTCACTTTGGGCAGAAGTTTCCTTCCCGGATTTAATGAGGGTAGTTTTACCATCAATGTAAGTGCTATGCCAGGTATCTCTCTTGAGCAGAGCGACAGTTTGGGCATTGCTGCAGAACGCATTATTCTTTCAGTGCCAGAGGTTCGCAATGTAGCTCGAAAGACAGGTCGTGCCGAACTTGATGAGCATGCGCTTGGAGTAAATACTTCTGAAATGGAAGTTCCCTACGTTCTTGATAAAGGAAGAAGTAAGAGTGAGGTTGTAAGGGAGCTTCGTGAAAAACTTTCGGAGCTTCCCGGCGTAAATGTAGAGATTGGCCAACCAATATCCCATCGCATTGACGCAATGTTGAGTGGAGCTCAGGCTCAAATTGCTGTCAAGATATTTGGCGACGATTTAGATCGTCTTTACAATATTGGGCAGCAAATCGGAACGGAGATGAAGGAAGTGAAGGGAGTTGTAGACGTTAATGTTGAGCAGCAGATCTCACGTCCTCAACTTGATATTGTGCCAAGACGAGAGATGCTGGCAAAATATGGAATTACAATTCCTGAGTTTAGCCGCTACGTTCAGATGGCTATAGGTGGGGAAGTTGTCAGCCAGGTGTTTGTTGGCAATCGTCCCTACGATCTGACAGTAAAAGTGGAAGATTCAAGACGTGACACGAAGGAACGGATAGAAGACCTGATGATCGACAGTAATGTCGGAAAAATTCCTTTGTCGTATGTCGCTGATGTAAAAGTTGGAAGTGGTCCCAATACCATAAATAGGGAAAATGTAAGCCGATTGCTCACAGTATCAGCTAATGTCGATGGACGCGATCTTAAGGGAGCAGTGGATGAGATAAAAAAGACGATTTCAGAGCATATAGAGCTTCCAGAAGGATATTTTGTCGTTTATGGCGGACAATTTGAGAATGAAGAAGCTGCATCCCGAATGTTATCGCTTACATCAATGCTTGCTTTGATTGTGATTTTCTTCCTTATTTATTCAGAATTCAAGAGTGTGGCTGAATCGTTTACCATACTTGTAAATATGCCACTTGCGCTCATTGGAGGAGTTTTGATTCTTCGATTCACAACAGGAGAAGTAAATATTCCGGCCATCATCGGATTTATATCCCTAATGGGTATTTCCACCCGAAATGGTATGCTTCTTATCTCACGCTACAATCGCTTGAGAGCCGAAGGAATGGGGATAGATGAGACCATAAGGAAAGGATCATCAGACCGTCTGCTTCCGATCATAATGACAGCACTTACTTCAGCTCTTGCTCTTGTGCCGATAGCAGTGCGAGGAGGTGAGCCTGGAAATGAGATTCAGTCTCCTCTCGCTATAGTGATCTTAGGAGGTTTGATAAGTAGCACATTATTGAACATTTTCATTGTGCCGGTGTTTTACAAGAAGATTCAGCAACGCAAAGAATTAAAGTCAAAGGTTGCTTGACTTCTATAAACTATATAACTATACATGAATACAAGATATTATCTCGCCTTGATACCAGCGGTCATCTCGTCCGCTGGTGCATTTGCTATTACTCCGCAGGAAGCTGCTAATGCCATTTTAAGTCGAAATGGCGATCGCCTTCAGATAGCGGTGGCTCAGAATGCGAAGGATCTTGAGACCCGTACAATAGCCAATGCTCCCGATCCAAGTCTTGAAGGTGACTATATGGTGTTGCCTGAAGGTGTAGATAACCGTTGGAATGTGGCTATAGGATATGAGATGGAATGGCCCGGTGTCTATAAGTCACGCCGAGAACTGGGTAAAGCGATGCGTGATGCTAACGCTGCTGAAGCCGATGCCGGCGTATATGAAAAATATATTGAGATACTCAAAGAGATTGGCACTTTTCTTTATGCCGAGCGAAGAATAGAGATGATGCGGCATATCCAATCGGCTACAGACTCACTTCATGCGGCAGCCCTAAAGGCAAATAAAGGAGGACAGATGTCTCGTCTTGACCTGTCTAAAATTACTCTTGAGCAGGGTAGGGTGAATACTTTGATTGCTAATCTTGAGGCGGAAAAGAACGGAAGTGAAGGAAATCTAAAGACATTAAATGGAGGATTCGATTGCACTGCTTTGCTTGGCAGCATTGACCGCACTTGGGTTATGACTCCCACTCATTCCCTTGAAGAATACCTGGAAGAAGCCCGTACTAATCCCGAATTGAAAAAAGCTATATCGGAATTGGAAGTAGCTGAGAAGAATGTTGGAGTTGCAAAAGCGGAAGGATTACCAAATATTTCGATTGGATATCACCACGATTTTGAAGATGCTATGCATTTCAATGGTGCTACACTTGGCGTGTCGATACCTTTATTTGCGAATAAGGGAAAAGTTAAGGCAGCTAAAGCTGCAAAGGCGGTTGCGGAATATCAGGTCACTGTGACAACCGACAAAGTTGAATCCGAGATTACGGCGTTATATGAAGAGGTACAGTTGATCGACCAAGCTTTGAAAGTCCCTATGGAAGTATTTGGCTCTACCGACTATAACACACTTCTGCTTAAAGCTTATCGAGGAGGGGAGTTATCACTGACGGATTATCTGCAGGAACGTTCTTGGTTTAGCGAGGCACATCTTGACCTTTTGGAACTTCAATATCAACGCGAGCAGCGGATGTGGCTTCTGTCGCTGCTATGCAAGTAATTTATTAGAAACTTATATTTGAAAGTTGTCTTACATGAGCGCAAACTCGCCGGTAGGGCGGTTGCTACAAAAAAAGAGCGGACTCACAAAAAAGTCCGCTCTTTTTAAACAACTTCATTATTTGGTATTGATTATTGGACGATTACTTTTTGTTTTCCAATGAGGTAGATACCCTTTTCAAGACCTTGGATTGCGCTTGCTGCTTTCACGTCTGTCTTGATAATAGAGCCATCGATTGAATAGACATTTACTATCGCTTCCGGATCATTGAAGATAGTTTCAACAGCATCAAGTTCAGGCTTGTAATAAAGGCGGAAGTTATCAAAAATAGTCCAGTCTCCATCTATCATCTCAAGCTTGCGAATACCCACACGTATATCGCCGGATTCATCCATTATTAATTCTACTGCATTGTCACCATATTTATGGTCGTTGTTAAATGCTGAAGCAGCGCTATACATGTTATTAGGATAATTTGTATATTCCTCATCATATAGCGACATCACTGGCGCTTCTGAATCATTAATATATAAATTTGCGAGAATTTGCTCTGTTCCGTCATTATGAGATGGAAGAGCAGTGGCCGGCAATCCATATCTATAGAAAGTTTGAGCTTCAAGTCTATAACTTCCGGCTGGCATTTCCTTTAGTACTTGATATGTATCGAAGACACGACTAAAATGTTCAGCAACATTGTATGACACTCCTGTAAATGATTTGCCACTCCATCCGGAGTTGTTGTTATTGTCGAAATTTGGATTTTGAAGTAGGCGTGTTATATCGATATATCCGTTATCAAGTCGTTCCCCTTCTGCAAGATACTTACCGTTAGCTTCCACAAGAAGGTCATATGCCGCAGGAAGATTCTCAAGAAGAGAAGACACTGTGCGATTGTTGGCAATTACGTTTTCAGTGAAGTCAATAGAATTGTCAAAGACTGAAGTCGTGCCGGATTCCTTGGCTGCCTTAGCTTGACGGAGAAGACCTTTGACGTCACTATAGATCTGCAGCATATCATATTCATCCTTATCAACATATATTACGGAGCCATGTTGGAATGATCCATTGCCAGCTACTTTTACAGGGAGACCTGTCTTCAGACCATCATGATCCATATCAGCCACCTTATAGCTATAATCTTCATCGAATCGCATGAAATACATATTATAGACATCCTCTCCGATACGGCGGATATGTGTTGGTGCCTCAACTCCTGTAGTATTTTGGTTTTCTACCCTTCCGATTTCATTCCATTCGCTGCCCGTCAGAGATGGAGACGTATATTCAAAAATACCGGTTGTTGCCGCTCCTGTTCCAGTGCGCTTTACAAGCATATGAAAGAGTCCATCATATTCGTTGAATACGATATCTGCATCGATAAGTGATACTCCAGGATCCATCAGAAGTCTTGGTTGAGTGAGAGTCTTGAAGTCTCTGTCGGCATAGGAATAATACATTCTGTCATAGTGATCCCAATCATTGGAAGAGAGAAGTGAATAATATACAAGATAAGCTCCCTCTCCATTGTTGGCAGATGCATCCCATATGAACTGAGGTGCCCATACACGGTCGATCTTAGCATATTCTTCATCGCTCTTATAGCAATCTGTGGTTGCATTGCTGTCTGAGAAGATGGATTTTCCCTTTCTGAAATCGAAGACAGAGCTTTCCCAATGCACAAGGTCGTTGCTTCGGAGAAGATCCATTCCATAATTATTCCATTTTCCACTCTTGGCATTGCACATATCTGTAGTCACCATCAGATATTCTTGATAGCCTTCACCGCGCCCGAGATATGCATCGCGAGTGCCGCCTTCTATACCTGCAAGTTCGGAAGTATTGAATATTTCCTCACCGTCAAGAAGCTGCTCAAATCTTTTTCCAAGGCTTTCCTTATCACCGAGTGCCATATTTGTGATTTCCTTTCCGGAATTCATATATGTGTAAAGATAACCATACCAATCATCTGCCTGAGCGAGTCTGACAGGAAGGGAGATTTCTCCTACAGTTCCATCTTTGAATGTAGCATTAGCTGTTATAGTTCCAGCATCCACACACTTGTCAGATTTATTTGGTGTGATTATATCCAACATTGCTGAATGACGATTTGAGATGATAGCGATTCCATTTGTGCCTTCTTCCAAATTCCATTCAAGTTCTGTACCCGAAGATGTCATTATGGGAAGAGACGTGGATTGATGGAGCCAGTTAAGCTTCTGCGAAATAGAAGTCAGTTCTTCCTTAAGAGTAGCCATTTGCTCTTCAGTGGCATTCATTCCTGTTATAGGGGAATAATTTATGTCTTCAAGTGAAATTGAAAGGATTGCCAGAGTATATGGATTAACTTCAAATATCAAAGAATTGTCAACCGGGCCTGCACAGTCCAAATCAAGGGGATATACATTCATTGGATTGCCTATGCTGTTTTCATCAGTATCAGAGTTTGAGCTTAGTTCTGTGACTGAAACTGAAGTAGCTTTTGCATTTGCGAAGTTAAGAGTGACGGGTGTTGATTCGCTATGAGTGTTGACGAGTTTGACATACATCACTCCAGCTTCATCGTCGATCGACGATGATACATACACTTTTCTTTCTGAAGGGAGTGAAATATCATGAATGAGTTCTCCATCAAGATAGCATTTGATTCTTGTACCCTCTACTTCCATTCGGATGTGGTAGGTCTTGCCTGTCTGGATATTGCCGGCTTTAAGGTCGTAGTCAGACTTAGCGCCATTAGAGCAAACTTGCAGACCATGTTGGCCGTTGTTCCATCCTCCGATATTCCACCAGATGTAGTTGTTACGGTCTGAAAGGTTAACAGCCACGAGGAAACCTTCAGCACCGGATTTCTTTGTCGCATCGAGTTCAAGCACATAGTTTGAAGGAAGCACCGTATTGCAGAAAGCGATACGTCCTTGTTCAGAACTATTCTGCTGGCAAAGCTGTCCGTCATTAATGCACCATCCTGAAGAAGGAAGATTCCAATTATTGACATCGTCAGAGAAATCCTCTTGGATTAGGATATTTCCATCCATATCAGTGACCCTAATATTGCCGTAAGTGACAGTCGTTGACCACGATGAAACTCCTATTTTATTCTCTCCTCCGTTGACGTCGTTGCCTGATTCTGTCCATTTGACGTTCTGTTTTCCGAGATATTGAGGCATCAATTTCTGTATGTAATAAGAAGGAGTACCGAAACTTGACTCATGGTTAAAACGTATCATATCGGGGAGCCAACCGCCACCACGCTCTTCGTGATAGAAAATAGGAGCATAGGAAGCCATCACGCATATGTCTGAGTTATTTTCAAGACCCTGCATATAGACAGCCTCTCCAAGGGCAGCTCGAAGGTGTCCGTTGGTTCCATAGCCATCAGTGACTGCATATTCACCTACATATACTTTCGGACCGCTTCGGTCATAGGAATCATATTTATTATAGCGTGATTCAAACCATTTAGGAGAGCGATAATAATGCTCATCAACTATTTCTATAGGAAATGAGTTTCTCCAAGAAGGATCGTCGGTGCCCCATGCTTCGACATTACCGATAAGGGTGACTTCTGGATATTTTGCTTTAATAGCATCGTAGAAAGCTTTATAGCGCTCGGGGTAGTGGTCGCTACGCTCATCATCGAAGTTATAATTTTCGTTACCGATTTCAAGCAATCGCATATTGAATGGTTCAGGATGACCGTTTTCAGCACGCTTGGCCCCCCAATATGTGTCAACTTCTCCATTGCAGTATTCCAAGGCATCCAAAGCTTCCTGAATATATTCTTCAATGTCAGTATAGTCTTTAATCCATCCGTGTCCGATACCTACATTGACCACGAAGAGTGGCTCTGCACCGAGGTCTTCAGTAAGCTGAAGGAATTCGTGAAAACCAAGTCCGTCGGTAGAGGGATACCCCCAGTTGGCATTGAAGTGTCCCGGACGTTCCTCAATAGGACCGATAGTCTTTTTCCATTCGAAGCGGCGCTGCCCTTCAAGAGTGCCATCCCCTTCTATATAGCAACCACCGGGGAATCTTACAAATTTAGGTTTTAGTCCTTCAAGCATTTTAGCAAGGTCTTCCCGGCAGCCATTCTCCCTGTCCATATAGGTCTTAGGAAATAGGCTCACCATGCCTACGGTCAGAGCTCCAGCATTGCTGAAAGTAAGGTTAAACTTGCAGTCGCCTGCATATCTTGCCGCATCTGTAGCAGTGACAGGAATAGAGATCTTCTGCCATTTGCCATCAAGATTAACTTCTGCCGATGCTGAAGCAATTATGCTTGTTTCTTCCGAGAGTGATGCAGTGACTGTGCCTTTGTAGCCATTATCACTTTTAAGCCAGAGTGTAAGATTGAATGTATCTCCCCCACGGCATGGAATTCCCCAATAGCCAGTATTGGAAATTCCTTCATTAGCTCCATTGAGTTTCAGATTGAGGGCAGCTCGTCTATTTTCATTCATCAATCCGCTTCTTGTGATAGATAGATTTGCATTTCCTATTGCCGACCAATAGTCAGGAGCAGATGCATCTTCAAAGCATCTGTTTCTTATTAGCTCGGCATAGAGGCCGCCATCGCCCGCATTATTGATTTCTTCATAAAATATGCCATATTGTAATGGACTGATCATAGGTCCACGTTTTGCGGCATCGAAATTAAGTGTCACTTGGCTGTGAACACCAAAAGAGACCGATCCGGCAAGAAACGCCGTGGTCAGTAATTTTGTTAGGTTTTGTCGCATAAGGTCTAATCGAATAGGATTTAGGACGCAAATATAATAAATATTTGATAATTTGCAAAATAATGCCGATTTATTTTGAATAAATCGGCATTAGGATATAAGACTCTATTTTTATTAGACGGTGCCTAAGTACGGTCTTTGAAATATGTATAGACCGACTGGACTTTGTGGACAAAATTGACAGTTTCTTTGCCTCGAAAATATCCATTTTTCACGACAGGATCGCGATAATACGCAGGTTTTGACTTCATTATCGCAGCTGTCTCCACATTGTCGTCCCACTTTTGGGCATTTAGTCCGTATTTCCCTGCAAGTGCTATGGCATCAAGTATGTGGCCCGGACCAGAGTTGTAAGAAGCAAGTATGAAATTTTCCCTTTCAGCAGGATCTGGAATTCTCTTTTCAAACATGCTATTGAGATCTGAAAGAGTCTTGACAGCTACATCTACACACTTAGTGGGATTGAGCATTTCTGCAGGAGTATATCCATGAGAAGTGGCAGTGCGGGGCATCACCTGCATTATGCCGAGTGCGCCAGCCCAGCTCTTGACATCGGCATCGAAGTGAGACTCTACATATGCAATTGCTGCTATGAGACGCCAATCGAGGCCCGATTTCTTTCCGGCAGCCTTAAATATTTGATCGTAAGGAGATATCTTTCCATTTGCGAAAGACAATGTCCGCAAATCCTCAAAGTCATTGTCGGGCACGTCAAAGATTTCAAGTTTTGAAAGATGATAGTATTTTTTGAACACCTCTTTTTCATTATCCTTTTCATCCGCAAACCATCGGTCGAGAGCTTTTGCAATGCCATGAGAGTCAGGAGCAACAGCCCATCGAGAATACTGTTCAAGGCTTACCTTGACAGAAATATCAAGTCCGGGATAGTAGGAGAGTGCAGCTTCAGCAACATCTGAGTCTACAACGGTCATTGGAATTTCTCCTTTCCATACCATACTGAGAAGGTCGTCGTCGCTTATAGTGTCTTTCGAAATAGGTTTAATTTTGATACCTCCGCCTATTTCCTCATTGAGATTCTGTATTCGATAGAAATATTTAGAGTCACTTTGCACAGTCACTTCTCTACCTACGAGTTCTGTTACATCGGTCACTATAGAATCTTTCTGTACGTCCGTCTTCTGTACCAAAACCTGACTGCTTACATTGCGCGGACCACAAAGCAATGCTCTCTCTTGAAACTCAGCGGTCACGGGGACTGGACTTGCTACAATGTCAATTTTACCCTCGTCGAGCCATTGAATCATTTCAGAAATCGTACCTCCTACGATTACCTTAAATTGTAGACCATAGAATTTTGAGAATCTCTCCATAAGTTCATAATCGTAGCCCATTGGAGTGCCACGATAGTCAAAATATGTGGTAGGAGAGTTTATCATGCCTACACGTAAAGTGTCCGGAAGCTCCACATGCATCCCATCAAGATCTATGTGTTGCCCTTTGTTTCGCCCACACTGGCAAGACGTCGATATGATAGCTGTAAAAAAGGATAATAAACCTAATACAAGAATTTTTCCGGTATTATATGCGTTGTATTTTGGATGGTAGTTCATGGTATAAGAAAGAGAGTTTGCCAAAATTAAAACTGAAGTTTAAACAACTTCACTGTTAACTCGATTATTTTGATTTCTCCCAGATAGAAGAATCTTTGATTCCCACACCCAAGACTACATGTATTTTAGCATCTGAGTTGATCTTGTGGGTGACTATTGCTACTTGATATATTCTGTCTTCTTCGTCTTTCGAATCGTCTTCTTTAGAATAATAGTCGTTGATCGCCAATCGATAGTCTCCCTTATGGTAATTTATAGGAGAATCTTCATAATTGATTCTGGAAAACCCTATTACAGTAGAATATTGCCAACTATCAAAAGATGACAAGATGCTTCTGAAGGCAATAATGGTTTCTGATGAGAAATCAATTTTTAGCCAATTGGGATTTTCTTCTATGAATCGTTCTGTTTGAGTAGCATACACGTCCTCTACGGAATTTATTATCATGAAATGGTTTAGACCCTTCCATGGTAGAAGGTCATTATCGTTTCTATGTGATGCAACGACTGTGTTAAGCTGAGTGAACTTAAGAGCTATATTCATCGGCTCACTCTCATGATGACAAGAAGAGAGAATGAAAATAGAGATCGCACAAATTAGAAATTTAAAAGCTTTCATAAGTCATCGTTTTTTGATAAAACGAAATGAAACTTTAGTTATTGTAATTGCAAGTGATAAACCCGTGATACATCGTTTCTGCCGCATGGAGCATCGCATCGGTATCACTCGAAGTGAGAGTATCGCCCTTACCGTTATCCCTTTCTACACTACCGCTGCAAGCTGCCAACGACAGGGAGATAAAAGAGGATAAGAATAATCTAAAATTCAACATAACCTATTAAGTTATTTTATATTGGAACTTATTGGGGTTAAGGTTTATAAGGAATTTTCTGACAATATCTTTCGCTGAATTATTCGGTCCATTGGAAATAAAACCGAAACCAGTATCATCATGAGGATATGTTATAATCCCCAAAGAGTCAAGGACAATAAAGCAATGCCCTGCAATGTCACCGGCATTATCCATGACAATAGAAGATAACGATTTGATTTCGTCCCAATTACAGTCCTCAAAAATTATAGGAACATCATTTGCATTATTATCTGAAAATGATTGGCGAAGTAACCCGATCTTCATTAAGTTTTCTTCATTTGATTGTGGTGTCGTTTTGTTTCCATCAAACTTATTTAAAGATGTTATAACCGATGCCTTTGGACAAAGTGTATGGAAATAACCAATGAATTGACTGATGGCTTCCCTCATTAATTCAGTAGTGTATTTGCTTTTTCTGCAATAATAACCAATCCATCCAACACTGTCGGTGTAAGAATGGAGATTCACATAATCACAAAGATTGTCCTGATTGATCATAATTTTGGCCTTAGATAATGATTATAATTTCATAATCTAAAAGTATTATTCCCAAAACCTACTTAGTTCAGGATAGTTGCCAAACCAGAACTTAAATGCCTCCCGGTTGATGCCGTCAGCCGGTGTCCAGAAATCAACTGGATATTCCCAGTTTGAGTTATGTGATCTTTTAGGAGCGTTCCCTAAATTTATATATCTGTGAAAAGGGCTTTTGTGTTCCTTTGTCTCTAAGATACCACAGAAACCTAAGGTTTGTAGCAGACTTTTAGTTTGGTCCTTATTTGACTTAAAAGTCCTTATTTCATTGATTTTTTTAACTATGTCTTTTTTCAAGGTGTCTTGGATTGATGCACCCATAAGACAGTCCATAATATCTGAGAATATCATAAAATCCATCTCGTTAGGCTTTATATAATCAGATGAAATACTATTAAACTCAGATAGCAGTACAATACAAAATTTAAGCGTATAAACGGGTAAACCTCCAGCTCTTGAAGCTATACCTAAATTAAATTCATAATCTTGTTCTTTGATACAATCCCATGAATATTCCCCACAAATACCACATGGTTCATCCTTTAATGAGTCTAAATTTCCATCAAAATGATGCCTTGGGAAAGTCCGAGTTATAGCAAATGCAGGTAGAAAACTCCTCCATAACATATTTCCAGTGGATAGGCTCGAAAGGAAGAAAGAAACGACTTCCTTCTTCTTGTCCTTACAAAGTTCCCA
>CAZMAO010000029.1:0-19615 GCA_964564465.1 uncultured Bacteroides sp. | reverse complement strand
AAGCGAAACAGCTTGACAAAGGCATACAGCAGCTCATGGACGAAGGTGTGGCGCAGATGTTCACCAATCAGTTCAACGGCCGTAAAATCATCGGAACCGATGGCCAGCTTCCATTTGAAGTCATACAATACCGTCTGCTTCACGAATATGGCGCTCAATGCCGTTGGGAACCCATGTCACTCTATAAGGCATGCTGGATTGAGAGCGATGACCAGCAAGCCCTCGAAGCATTTAAAAAGCGAAAATATCAATTTATGGCAACCGACATTGAAGGCCGCGACGTATTCCTGGCCGATTCAAACTATGTGTTGCAAATGGCTCAAACCGATTTCCCTAAAATTAAATTCCATTTCTCTTCGGAATTCTAATGCATAATAAAAAATGAAAGTACTCAAATTTGGAGGCACATCAGTCGGAACCGTCGAATCGCTCCATAACGTAAAAATGATTGTGGAACAATGCGATGAACCGGTTATTGTGGTTGTATCGGCTTTAGGAGGACTCACCGACAAACTTATAGCCACAGCCCAGACTGCAGCCACCGGAGGCAATAATTACATGGCCTCGCTTAATGAAATTATCGAACGTCACAGAAACGTTATCGATGGCATAGTTCCTGAACAATGGCGCGCCGAAGTAACTGAAAAAGTCGACACGATGCTTGGTGAACTGGCTAACATATATAAAGGCGTAAGCCTCATAAAGGACCTTTCAAAACGTTCGCTCGACATAATTGTAAGTTACGGTGAACGACTGTCAAGCACCATAATTTCGAAAGTTATTGACAATGCCGTGCTGTGCAACTCACTTCAGTTCATAAAAACAACACGTCAGTTCGGAAAACATGTTCTCGACACGGAGCTCACCGACAGCCTCATTCATTTAACTTTCGACGACCTTGATTTTAAAGTGGCCATATGTCCGGGTTTCATTGCCACAGATGCCAACGGCGACATAACCAACCTGGGACGCGGCGGAAGCGACTACACCGCTGCTATTCTCGCAGCTGCCCTTAATGCCGACAGCCTTGAAATATGGACTGATGTCGACGGATTCATGTCGGCTGACCCACGTATCATTAAAAACACATACGTAATTGATGAACTTTCGTTCATTGAGGCTATGGAATTGTGTAACTTCGGTGCTAAAGTAATTTATCCACCCACAATCTACCCGGTCTTCCATAAAAACATTCCCATCTACATAAAAAACACCTTTAATCCGTCGGCGAAAGGAACCAGAATAAGCGACGACCCCAAAAGTGTCGACCGTCGCGACATCAAAGGCATATCTTCAATTAACGACACATGCCTTATAACGGTTTCCGGTCTATGCATGGTTGGTGTCATCGGTGTAAACGCACGTATTTTCAACGCACTTGCGCGTAATGGAGTGAGCGTGTTCCTTGTTTCACAGGCAGCCAGTGAAAACACCACATCCTTTGCCGTAAGCAATGCCGATGCACAGAACGCCGTCGATGCTCTGCAATCGGAATTCGCTGCCGAGTTTGAAACAGGCGAAATGAACCCGTTGCAGGTTAAGCACGATCTGGCTACAGTTGCAATTGTAGGCGACAACATGCGTCATGAAGCAGGTATCGCCGGAAAGCTTTTCAACACTCTTGGCCGAAACGGTATCAATGTCATTGCTTTTGCACAGGGTGCTTCCGAAACAAACATTTCATTCGTTATCGAACTAAAAAACCAGCGTAAGGCTCTAAACGTAATTCACGATAGTTTTTTCTTGTCTGACACTCAAGTCCTCAATCTTTTTATAATTGGAATTGGCAACATTGGGTGTCACCTGCTCCGTCAGCTTGCCCGTCAGCATGATAATCTTCTGCATGATAAAGCTCTGGAGCTAAAGGTAGTGGGCATTGCCAATTCCAAAAAAGCAATATTCAGCCGCGACGGAATAGCACTGGAATCATTCTGTCACCAACTGGAACAATTCGGCAACGAAAGCACTCCCCTTACCCTTCTCGAAAACATTCTGAACATGAACATGTTCAACTCCGTGGTTGTCGATTGCACCGCAAGCGAACAGATTGCCGAAATTTATCAGCCGCTTCTCAACGGCTACGTTAATGTTGTAGCCGCGAATAAACATGCATCTTCAGGCAATTACCGGACTTACAGGAAACTGAAGGACACTGCACGACGAAAGGATGTTAAATATCTGTTTGAAACAAATGTAGGGGCCGGACTCCCTATCATAAACACAATCAACAGCCTTATAAACAGCGGAGACAGAATTCTTAAAATAGAAGCTGTGATTTCCGGCTCCATAAACTTTATTCTTAACACCGTTTCCCCAGCCTCAACACTCTCGCAAACCGTTAGAAAAGCCGTAGAAGCCGGCTACTGCGAACCCGACCCGCGTATCGACCTTTCCGGCACCGATGTTGTACGCAAACTCGTAATTCTAGCCCGTGAATCAGGATACGAGATAGAAACCGACGATGTCTATAAATCCGTTTTTGTACCTGAAAGCGCATTTAACGGCGACATAACACATTTCTATACGGTTCTTGAACAATACGACTCGGAATTCGAATGCATTCGGGAAAAAGTTGAGTCTGACGATATGAAGTTGCGCTATGTAGCCTCCTTTTCTCCTGATCAGGGTGGATCGGTAAGCCTTTTGTCCATACCTCCCGAACATCCGTTCTACCACTTGGAAGGAAGCAATAACATGTTCATAATCACCACAGAGCGCTATAAGGAATTTCCAATGGTTATAAAAGGCTACGGAGCCGGTGCGGAAGTTACTGCTGCCGGCGTTTTCGCCGATATAATAGGCATTGCAAATATTCGTTAACATCTCCCCCTTTTATTTGCTATTAAAAGATTTTTGATTTACATTTGCTAATGTAACCAAAAATCTTTCTATGCATTACATCACACCATGTAACACATCCGCTAAATTCTCGCTTCATGAAGCGGTGTTCGGACCCGGAGGCCACAAGGGTGTCTTGTTTTTGCCTACCGACATACCTCAACTACCCCGCTCGGTCATCAACAATCTTAGCGAAATGAATCTTTCCGAAATAGGATATGTGGTGATGGCCGCCATTCTTGGCAAAGATATTCCGCTGAACGTAATAAAAAGTGTTGTCAATAAATCATTAAACTTTGATTTACCACTTGAAACATCAGCCAAAAACATATATATCGCTGATTTTTCACATGGTCCTACTGGTTCAAAATATGACTTTTCGGCACTTCCATTCTCATTGCTTCTGAAACATTGCCACCGCAATTACACACCCGATCATAAACTTAACATTCTCGCCCCGGGAATTTTCGGGAACGGTTTGGCACTGTTAAAAGCCCTTATGCCGCTCGATTCCAAAAAGCTGCTTGTTTTCTATCCGGCGTCAGAACGTGAAAAAGCAGACAGATTGCTCGCCTCGGCACACACCGAAGGACTTGAAGTTATTTTAGTGGGCAATAATTGGGAGGACGTTTATGCCACATTGCAACGTCTTTTCAATGACAATCAGGCCGACAGGCTTGAAGTTGTTCGTGGCGACATTTCAAATATGGCATTCCTGATTCCCCTTGTAGTTCCGATATTTGCAATTTATGCGGCATTGAAACGGATTGACCGGAATATTCAGGAATTCAAACTGATAACATCGGCACGCACTTTCGACCTGTATGTCGCGGCCACCATTGCGCGACGAATGGGACTTCCTGTCGATTGCATCCTGACCGACGCTGACGGGCCGGAAGCCTTCAGCCTGCCTCATCAATCATTCATGCAGCAGTTTCTCCCCGACGTTTCCATTGATTCGCTGATTACAGACCATATAAAAGCCATCGCATCAGCAACTCCGGTTGCTCCCGTGGTTAATATAACCGATGCCGGGAACACAAAAACAAATGGCATAAAAAACAATTCGGCAAAACGCCCTAAAACATACACTAATCCGGCATCGATTTACCGACTGATTGAATCTTAACTTTTTAAATATTTCATATAATTATGGCAAACAAACGACAACTCAAAAAATCCATTAATAATGCATGCGGCGATCTCGCATACGCTCTTTTCCTTACCGAATGCGTAGCAAAATCTTCGAACGAGGAAAAAGCGCTTGAAATTATAAATGCAGCCGCACAGCTTCAGGCAAACGCTCTTGCTAAAGTTTCTATAAGCTTTGACAAAACACCGCGCAATTTTGACAACAAACGTCAGTACCATAAAGCGCACCGACAGTACTTTTCCAAAGCTTACAATGAACTTCAGGAAGAATTTGTCAGCAAACTTCAGACCATTGTCGACGAAGTGAACAAACTTCTCAACGCTGAATAATTAATAATTAAACTTAGCATCCAATGAATCTCGCCGCCCGTCTGCTTAAGTGGTCCGGGTGGACGGTTCGTGTAACCGTTCCCGATTTCGCTAAATGCATTATCTGCGTAGCGCCTCACACCACCAACTGGGATTTCATACTTGGGAAACTGGCATATGCCGCCATTGGTCGTAAAGCCGGATTCCTGATGAAATCATCATGGTTTTTCTTTCCACTCGGCATATTTTTCCGTGCCATAGGAGGCATACCGGTTGAGCGTAAAAACAAACACTTTTCGCTTACCGACTTCATTATTGATAAATTCAAAACTGAACCTCGGCTTGCTTTAGCCATTACGCCTGAAGGCACGCGCTCCCGCACAAGCGACTGGCATACCGGGTTTCTCCATATCGCCTACAGTGCCGACATACCCATTGTGCTTGGTGTAATCGACGGCGGAACAAAAAGCATTCTTCTCTGCGAAGTGTTTCATGCAACCGGTAATACTGATGCCGACATGAAAACAATTAAACATTACTATTCAGGATTCACGGCCATATATCCCGACCGCTTTACCACCGAATAAGATGACCGGTCCATCAAAAAACATGTATGTTGCGCTTGTGCCTCTCGACATTAAACCGGGAGATGCACAAGCCAATCTGCATATAACCGATGAAATTATCGGAACACTCCCGTCAACCACAAATCTTGTTGTCCTTCCGGAGTTATGCACCACCGGCTTCAGTTCCGATGCGGAAAAACTAAACAACTGGGCTGAATATGACTCTGGCCAATCAATTTCTAAGCTCAAGCATATTGCTAAAAAACACGATGTGGCCATATGCGGCTCATTTCTGGCAAAAGATGGAAGCGGAAGACTGTTCAACCGCGGCTTTATGATTTTGTCCACTGGTGAAACATATTTCTACGACAAACGGCATCTGTTCAGTGCCGGTTCGGAAAGCTCTCTGCTTACAGCAGGCTCATCACCGTCACCGGTTATAAATTATCTTACATGGAATTTGAAACTCGCCATTTGCTACGACCTGCGGTTTCCGGTTTGGATGCGGAATGTAAACCTTGAATACGATGCAGCTATTATCCCGGCGAACTGGCCGAATTCACGTCAATACGCCTGGGAACACCTTATTGAGGCGCGAGCAATTGAAAACCAGATTTACGTACTGGCATGCAACCGTGAAGGAGAAGATGAATATGGCAGCTATTCACGGGGCGATTCAATTGTGGTCGACGACTTCGGAAAAATCATTTCGCATGTCGATAACCGTGGAATAACCTACGCTACTCTTAATGCCGACGCAATATGCCGAAATAGAAAACATTTCGCGCCCTATCGCGATGCCGACGCATTCACAATTTCAGCAATGAAAGAACCTGAGGAAGAACAGGTATAATTTCATCGTTCACAATTTCATATGTTAAGGGATGAGGCTTCTCCACAACAGTTTCCTCCTGTCGTTCTATACGGGCAATAATCTTTCGCTCATCAACCCCGTCGCGGGCACAGGCACGTATTATTCGCCTCCGTTTCGGAGCGGTGACTTGCCACACTTCATCCACAATCTTATCAAGACCGCTCTCATATAATATTGCTGTCTCCACAAAAACCGGACCTGCATGCAACTTGCTCCAAATCATAACATCATTAAGCACATGCCTGTGCACAATGGAGTTAAGTAAAGCTAATTTCTCACTATCCGAAAACACTATTTCAGCAAGTTTCACCCTGTCGATGCAACCGTTTATAACAGCATCTTCACTTATTTGCTCTGAAATTCCCCTCTTGATGGATTTGCTGCCATCCATTATCCTTTTCGCCTCCCGGTCACAGTCATAAACTCTGTAGCCAAGCGACGAAATGATTCGGCAAACAACACTTTTTCCGGTTCCTATACCACCCGAAACGGCAATAATTCTGCTTGCCATCAGTTCCCTCTCCTTTCCAGGACATATTCCACACTGTCCGTCGACAATGTCAGATTATGAAATAATTCAGGAGCCGGGGCGATATTGACCTTCACCTTCGCGTCCGACTGCCCTATGCTGTTATAATCAACGAAAACCTTTATAGGATAGTCGTCATTATTAAATTTGCTCATAGGCACAAGATACGTAACCTCAACTGTTGAAGGGAAAGTGAGGAATCCGACATTATGCGGCAGATTCACAACATCTATTGCAACAGGCCTGCGCTTTGAAATAAGAGGTTCAACCGGAATTGTTACTTTCACCTTATCCGGAATGGTTCTGACTCCGGCAATTTTTTTAATATTCACAAAGACAACTGTCGTATCCTTCAGCTCCGTCCTCACAATCCGTTCTGTCTCAGCATATTTTATCGATGCAGGAATCGGTCGGTCGGAATAAAGCCTTATCGAATCATAATTAACCGTAATCGGCCCGCTTATGATGCATTGCAAATTCGGCGTCACATCGCAGTTCACCTTCAAAGGAACTTGGACACCCGGCGAAGATGTATATTTTACTAAAATGGAATCCGGACGCACGCCGAGCACCTGAACACTCGAACCGAAATAATCCCTGACTTTAGTTTCAAGCCTGGCCCTGCTAACATAAAAGGCTCCCCTTTTTCCTATATTGTCAAGGAATTTAAGCTTTAGAGATGGAAAGCGTCCCCAGTTAAAAGATAATAATTGCGATCCTTTCGCCGAAACAGACACACTTAAATGAACAGGTGGATTACCTAACAGAACCACACTGTCAGGCATATCCGTAATCGCAACCGGAATTTCAAACTCACGCTGGACCTCCGTATCAAGCGACAAAATAAGCCAAAAAACAAATGCAACACATGCAAAAAGCAGATAAAGCATCACATTATGCCCCTGTCGAGAACCGATAGCAACTCGTGTTTTTCCAACAATTTCTTTTAAATCATGCTTTTTACTCATGCCATCTGCATATTTTGCATTATTAATATACGCAAGTGCCTTTCCACAATGGGAAAGGCATTTACATGGTATAATTCATTTATTCTATTTCTTATTTCTCCACTTTAGCGTCGCCGTCGGTCAGAACATCCTGAGCCGAAGGATAAACAGAGCCCTTGTCAACCGTAATAGAAACACCTGATGTAATTTCAACAACAAATGTTGTTGCACTCACCTTTTTGATTTTGCCGTAGATTCCTCCGGCAGTAACAACTTTGTCTCCGACCGCAAGGGATTCGCGGAATTTCTTGATTTCCTTCTGCTTTTTCTGCTGCGGACGGATCATAAATAAATAAAAAATGGCGATCAGAAGAACAATCATCAGAATGTTCATAATCGAACCTGACTCACCTCCGGTTGCCTGAAGCATGATAAATAAGTAGTTCATACAGTATTCTTTGTTAATTATTTATTTGCAAATATAATAAATTCATCAGTTTTTCAAAAGTTTCCCTTCCGATTTAAGCAAATTGATTACCGATGTCAGAATGCCATGCACAAAACTTCCGCTTCGCGGTGTGCTGTAGGAATTAGCGATCTCTATATATTCATTTAATGAAACTGCGAGTGGAATAGCCGGATAATTAAGTATTTCAGTTATCGCAGTTATCATTATAACGATATCCATGAATGCAAGTCGTTCACTGTCCCATTGCCTCCTGTCGATGAACCTGTCTATCATCTCACGATATTCCTCGCGGTTATCAACTGCCATATTAAAAAGCTCCGCTCCAAACTTAGCATCCTCATCATCCTTATACTTCGGAAGAATGTTTACCTTACCTTCGCCTGCGATTTTCTTTATAGTTTTAATTACAAAACTATCCATTATTCCGAGGTCATCGTTCCAATAAACGGACATATTTTCCAATGCCTCCGCCAAATCATCGCTCGGGAAAATAATCTTTTTCAAAACATTTTTCCAGAACTCACAGTCCTTATACAGATCCGTTTCAGGCATCGCCATATATTCGGCATATATGTCCGAGCTTACAATCATATCAAGAAAACGTTTGGCAAGTTCCGGATTATTCACAACCCACGAAATGGAATTATCATTCACATAACCCATAAGTTGCTCATTTTCCGACAATAATTTTGCAAGCTGATTGTCAACGAATCGCATATTCGGATTCAGATCCTCGACAGTGGCAAGATGCTTATGCTTGGCCGCATCAATTTTCTGATCCTGTAATCTGGTAAGTTCCACAATCAGATAAAGAAGCGAATTATATAATTCGTATGCCTTGTCAAGTGATCGAGCCAGCGAATTCCGGGCCTCTGTCAATCCGGTGCGCGATGCCATAAATGAATCGAGAGTATCATTAACCGCCTCAAAACCCTTAATGAACCCGGCTCCGGTATATCCGTCTATGGTTCTTGCTGCCTGCTCAAACTCCACACTCTTTGCCAGAATTTCATTAACAATGCTTTTCAACAAAGCAACCTCATCATTAATACCGCGTGAACGCTTCCGCAAATATGTTTTGTAGAACGGAGCCGCAACCATACGGTTAAAAATCTCCGCACGTGTTGTCAGAAGTTTATCAAGTTCTTTGGTATTATCCTTCACCGACTCCCATGCCTCATCGTTAGCCATAAGAGCGAGGAGAAATTTATTATGTGCCAGAATACGGCCCTCGGCTTCGGTGCCTTTTACTGCCTGTTTGTCAATTCCGGCTAAAGAAACAAGAAATGATAAAATATCGTGGTACATTAAAAAAGCGAAAACTTTGTCACGCGAACTGCTTTCAGGCTCTTTTGGCAACTTAAACTCACTGCGTGTCAGAAGATATGAATACAGAAGCTGCACCACCTTTATTCGAATAAGTACTCGATTTATCATAACTGTTAAATGTTCTTTGTGAATTCAGGCACAAAGTTAGCAACTTTTCATCACTTTGCGTCTATTATTTTATCTTTATATCAAAAAATGAGCAACGCCATGATGGCGTTGCTCACATTTCACTATCATTGCATATGATTGAATCCCTGGGCCTGCAACGGCATCTCATTGCCGTCGCGCGTAATCATGGCACAACCTAAATCCGGCTTAGTGATATGCCCTATCACCTTTATGCCTTTCATTTTTGAAATCTGCTCATGCACATGCAGCGGAACCGTAAACAGAAGTTCATAATCCTCTCCACCGTTCAATGCCGCCGTAACAAGATTCATGCCAAGTTCCTCGGCCATAACCGCAGTCTGATAATCAATCGGTATCCTATCCTCATATATCCTGCAGCCACAGTTACTTGCCTTACAGACATGAAGGAGTTCCGATGAAAGGCCGTCGCTTATATCCATCATTGAGGTGGGCTTTATGCCTGCTTCATTCAGTTCCCTGACAATATCCCTGCGGGCCTCCGGTTTAAGCTGGCGCTCAACCAGATATTCCTTACCACCGAATTCAGGTACGAACTCCGGATTCCCATTCGAGGCGATTTTTTCACGTTCAAGCAATTGGAGCCCCATATATGCCGAGCCCAAATCGCCTGACACACATATCAGATCGGTATCTTTAGCCCCGTCGCGCCCTACGGCTCCACCCTTCGTCACGTCACCTATGCAGGTAATGCTAATTACAAGTCCGGCATGTGAAGCCGTCGTATCGCCACCAACTATATCAACTCCGTAAATTTCACATGCAAGCCGTATGCCGGAATACAATTCCTCAATATGCTCGACAGTGAAACGCTTACTTATACCTAACGACACAGTTATCTGCCGAGGAGTGCCGTTCATGGCATATATATCCGAGAAATTTACGACAGCTGATTTATAGCCAAGATGCTTCAGAGGCACATAAGTAAGGTCGAAATGCACTCCCTCGAGCAACATGTCGGTCGTAACCAGCACATCCGTTTCCGGATAACTCATCACCGCAGCATCGTCACCAACACCTTTAAGGGTTGAACCGTTAACAGCTTTCACATCCTTGGTTAGCCGGTCTATTAAGCCGAACTCGCCCAATTGTGATATTTCCGTAGCTTCTGCCATAACCTTATTATTCGGCTCGTGCCACAAGCTCACGCATAATTTCCATCATCTTAGGCTGAGCCTGTTCAGCTGCCTTCTGAACCTCTTCATGTGTAGGAACTTCTGTAATATCTTTTCCACCCAGATCAGTAATCACAGACACTCCGAAAACCTTCATTCCGGCATGATTGGCAACTATCACTTCAGGAACAGTAGACATTCCCACTGCATCGCCGCCCATTATACGGAATGCTTCATATTCAGCCGGTGTTTCAAAAGTAGGTCCGGTTACACCGACATACACTCCATGCATAACCCTGATTCCCTTCTCTGCTGCAATCTCGTCAGCAAGTTTAACAAGGTCTTTATTATAGGCTTCTGTCATCGCCGGGAAACGCGGGCCAAGACGATTATCATTCTTTCCGCGCAGCGGATTCTCAGGGAAAAGATTAATATGATCGGTTATAATCATTACATCGCCAACCATAAATTCCTTGTTCATTCCTCCGGCTGCATTTGAAACAAAAAGAGTTTCTATTCCAAGTTCCTTCATTACACGCACCGGAAAAGTAACCTGCTTCATATCATATCCTTCATAGTAATGGAAACGACCCTGCATCGCCATTACAGGCTTATCTCCAAGTTTACCGAAAATAAGATTTCCGCTGTGTCCCTCAACCGTTGAAACCGGGAAATTAGGAATTTCACTATATGGAATATATTGCTTATCGGTTATATGGTCAACAAGCTTGCCAAGGCCTGTTCCCAGAATAATTGCAGTTGAAGGCATTTCACCCACTTTCGCGCGGATATAAGCTGCTGTTTCTTGAATTTTTTCTAACATAATAGAGTAAATTTTTTATTTAGTGAAACAATTATTCGAATTCTAAGTTCAATCACCTTAACAGACGATTGGTTTTCAAAACCATATCAACCGCATGATCCAGTTTCGTATCGCTTGCTTCCATAAACTCGACCTTTATAGGCAGATAATAGGAACACTTCCGCAGCTGATGCGGAAAATATGGATTGTTCACAAGCCTTACACCATCCTTTTCTGTCGTAACAACAATTTTTCGTTCCCCCTTCATGCTGTTGAACTTCTGCAAGATTGATGTCATGTCAGAGTGAGAAAAATGATGATGGTCGGCATAACGCTTAATCTTTATTTTAGCCTTGAATGTCCTCAAATACTTCACGAACGGCCGGGGATTGGCAATTCCGCATACAACAAGTATTGTATCCATCCGTGTTAAATCGTTCAGTTCCACACGTTCCTCATCCTTACACTCGTCCGGGAAAAGAGGCTTCAGATCCATGTAGTCGAATTTCGAAAAAAGAAGCTTCTGATATGGAAAAAGATTAAGCCTCTCCCTAAATATTCGGCATTCCATCGGCTTCATATCCTCCGGGCACTTGGTCACGACCACAATGTCGCAGCGATTCAATGCCTCCATCGGCTCACGCAAATGGCCGAACGGCAACAGCCGGTCCTGAAACGCCGGCCTGTCATACTCCATAAGTACAATTGAAACTGATGGTTTTACATAACGGTGTTGAAAAGCATCATCCAGAATAATCAGATTCAAATCCGGATTGATTTCCTGCATCAGCTCAATTCCCTTCACACGGTTTTCGCACACCGCCATCATAACCCCGTCATCCTTGAACTTATGATATATCTGATACGGTTCGTCACCTATATCATCAACATGCGAATGATTGGTCGCAAGCACGAATCCCTTGGTACGACGCTTATATCCGCGGCTTAACACTCCGACATTATATCGGTTCTTAAGCAATTCAACCAAACATTCGGTGTGCGGAGTCTTTCCAGTTCCACCCATCGAAATGTTTCCTACCGTGATGATTGGAATATCAAATTCACGTTGCTTCAGTATGCCATGATTGAACAACAGATTCCTTATTGCCATAATCCACCCGTATATCACCGAAATGGGATACAGAACAAGAAGTGACAATATTTTACTCCGTTTGCTCATCTGCAGACGTCAGGCCTCACTTTATCATAACATAATCCATTCTGCACTGCAACGAGTTCATGCTCTTAATGTTCATAAGAGCCTCGTAATATGGCATGGCATCACCTAATTGCTCCTTGACGGCGCGCATCTTCATCTGGCTGTTCAGATTCACAAGTTCCTCCCACCATTCCATCTTAACCTTGGGGAATTCCTTAACCTGATATTCCTTCGTGTCCTTGCCGTTATTCAATTCCGCAGCCATATCAGCCAAAGCCAGTTCCAACCCGCCGAGTTTATCAACAAGACCAAGTTTCTTTGCTGTCAGGCCATCCCATACACGTCCTTCGGCTATAGCCTTTATTGAATCGACCGGCATATTTCTGCCATCCGCACATCGTTTCACGAATGTTTCGTATCCTCTGTTTACATAAGCCTGCATATTAGCATATAATTCAGGATTCATGGCAGTGAACAAATCAGGCAGCTGCGTTTTATTTGTCCTTACGGTAGCGGTGTTAATTCCCAACTTATCATTCAGAAGTTCCTGCGCATCAGGAATCATTCCGAAAATACCTATTGAACCGGTTATTGTCAGCGGTTCGGCATAAATACGGTCAGCTCCACATGAAATATAGTAACCACCCGAAGCAGCCACATCGCTCATTGAAACATAGAACGGTTTTCCGGTCTCAAGCTTGAACTGCTGAAGCGCTTCCCATATCTGTTCCGAGGCAAACGCACTTCCTCCCGGAGAATTCACTCGTAAAATCAAGCCGTCTATATCGTCATTGTCCTTCAATTTTAAAATCTCCGGAACAAGTTTTTCTGAGGTAATGCCATTGGATCCGGCATCTGAAATCTCGCCCAAGGCATAGAGAACGGCGATTTTAGCACCTTTCTTTTTCGAATCCTTAACCGTTTTTATATACTCCTCAACATCAATATAAACAGGATCATCCTTATCGGTAAGTTCCGCAATCATTTCATCAACCTCATGCCTGTAAACCAAGCGGTCGACAATCTTATCCTTCACATAATCCTGCGGATCAGCAGTGAAAACATAACTGTCGGCCCATTTGTTGACTGCAGCGGTGTCCACGCCACGATTCTCAGCTATAATACCGGTAAGACAATTCCAGATGCTTCCCAGATAATGCTCCTGCTGCTCACGGTTCGCCTCGCTCATATCGTTAAGGGTAAACGGTTCCACGGCACTCTTATATGTTCCGACCTTAACAACCTGAACCTTAACACCTACTTTATCGAGAAAATCCTTAAAATACATTATAGTCGACGATAATCCGTGAATATCGACCATTGCCTGCGGATTAGCATAGATGCTGTCAGCCACACTTGCAATAATGTAGTTGCCTTGCGTATATGAATCTCCATAGGAATAAATCCATTTGCCCGATTCCTTAAAATGCTTTAACGCATCTATAATGGCTTGAATCTGAGCCAACCCGACAACACCTCCGGCACAGTCCAACAAAATTCCATCAATATTCTTGTCATTTTCCGCAGCGCGAATTGCCCTTACAAGATCATTTAAAGCCATACCCTTCGCTGCTCCCTGCAAGTGATCGAGAATTGGCTGAGGAGTCTGCCGGTCAACCACAGAATTCTTAAGTTCAATCCTTAACACACTGCCTTTTTTAACCTTAACTGCACCTTTCTGCTCCATACTCGATGCAACCGATGCACCTACCAACGCAAAGAATGCAAAAATCAAAATACCACCTGCTACACATATGCCGGCAAGTGATCCCAAAAAACTTACAAAAAATTTCTTAAGCATGGCTTATTATTTTCATTCATTGTTTTGTAGCTATACATTTAGCCACATATTAACCACAAAATTAATAAAAAATAAATTCCAACCCTGTCGAATCAGCCTAAAACATTCACAATTATCGCAATTTTACACTTCCACGGACAATTTTCCCACTTTCCGTACGTTCGAACTGATTAAAATATACAATCGATTTAGGCGCTTTATATTTCCCCACAACTTCCTTTATCTCTTTTATAAGTCCCTCCTCATCTTCAATTTCTTCATTGCCCTCAACAACAAGCACACACTCATCTCCCCACAAATCATGTCTGCGGCCTGCTATTATAAACTCCCTGCCTCCGAGCAACCCGGCAATTTTGCCCTCCACTTCTTCAGGATGAATCTTGACACCCCCTGAAACAATCACATTATCAGCCCGTCCCAACACCGAAAAAGAATTATCGGAATATAATTCCACACAATCATTTGTCAAAATGCGGCCGAAACTCATACCCTTGTTTTCTATAATAAGCCTGTCACCATCCGCAAGCGAAAACTCATAACCCGGCAACCCCTCATATACCTTATTCCCGTTCCCCATACGTCTCAACGCAACATGACTGCATGTTTCAGTCATTCCGTAAGTTGCATAGCAATTCCCTATCGATTCGGACAATTCGCACTCAAGCCTGTTACTCACGGCACCCCCGCCAACAATCACATTGTCAACCATTCCGGCCTTTCCGCTCGAAAGCAGCCCCGGAATCTGCGCCGGCACAATGGCAAGCAAGCTTATTCGTCCACCTTCCCATTGACAAAGCGGATGCATCGACGGCTCTTCAAAAAAAACCTCGCAACCGGCAACCGCACCCCTTACATACATCATTTTTCCCGCTATATAATCAATTGACAACGGACATACCAGCCTACTACGTTTATCTACCCCAAAAAACTTATTTGTAGCCTCGGCACTTCTAATCATATCCGCCTTTAAAAGCCTGATATGTTTCGGTCTGCCTGTCGAGCCTGATGTGTAGGCACTTACATACTCGTTTTCACTTTCCCACTCCCGGGCGAAGGCATCTATCTTATCCATTTTAATTTCGGGAACTCCCAACTTTTTCTTCTGTCTGTAAAAATATTTTCCCCCTTTAGGGTTAGCGGAGAAATCACGTTGTTAACATACAGAGAACCCGTTCCAAGACCCTGCACCATTACAGGTTGTTTACAATAAACCCACTGCGCAATTGCATTCAGTCCAACGTTCGATTCTAACGCACTCGTGGCCCACCAGCCGACACCTGCACTATCCGCAGCCTCTATCCACTCATCTGCCCCTCCGAATCCTCCGCAGAGAGCCGGTTTAAGAATGACATATGCAGGCTTGATTCTTTCGACCAAAATCCTTTTCTCCTCAGGCGAATTCACACCGATAAGTTCCTCATCCAAAGCAATGTCTATAGGCGATTCCTTGCAAATCCTCGCCATATCGGAATAATTTCCTGCCCGAATAGGCTGCTCTATCGAATGGATATGATATTTACTCAACATATCAAGTTTAATCAAAGCCTCATCTGGCGCGAACGATCCATTCGCATCAAGCCTTATTTCAAGAACATCATCCGGAAATTCAGAACGGATCATTCTCACTATATTCAACTCTTCATCGAAATCTATCCCTCCTATTTTAAGCTTTATACACTTGAATCCGGCATCCAGCTTCAACCTGACGCGCTCCGTCATCTCCCGGGCACTGCCCATCCACACCAATCCGTTTATGCGCATCGATGCTTCACCATCGGCCCACGACGATGGGAAAACACAATAGCCGTCACCTCCATTTGCAAGTGTTTTAAGAGCAGTTTCCACACCGAATCTGATTGATGGCCATTCAGTCAGATCAGGCATCACTCCCCTTTCAAGCATTACACACGTTTCATGCAATTTCTCATCATATCCGGCACGATCATCACAACTCAAACCCTGAAACAACGCGCATTCTCCTGTCCCGATTCTGCCATCGTCATCCCATAGTCTTATAAAACAAGTCAGTTTCCGACGCATAACCTCTCTCGAGGTTCGTGCAGCGAACTTAAAATCAAGCCAATATGGTGAATACGCTGCTCTCATCAAGGAAATTTGGGGAATTGGTCAAAATCAGGATTCCGCTTTTCAAGGAATGCGTTCTTACCCTCCTGGGCCTCTTCCATCAGATAAAACATCAATGTCGCATCGCCGGCGAATTCCATTAAACCTCTCTGTCCGTCGAGCTCTGCATTCAGCCCGCGCTTTATCATCCTTATCGCCATAGGGCTGCGCTGCAAAATCAAATCGCACCACTCAAGGGTAGTCTTCTCTAACTCGTCGAAAGGAACCACACAATTTATCATTCCCATATCAAGGGCCTCGGCTGCTGTATATTGCTTGCAAAGGAACCATATTTCACGCGCTTTTTTCTGGCCAACACATCTTGCCAGATATGATGATCCGAACCCAGCATCAAAACTGCCCACCTTCGGGCCCGTCTGTCCGAACCGCGCATTATCCGATGCTATTGTCAGATCGCATACAACCTGAAGCACATTGCCTCCGCCTATAGCGTAACCGTTCACCATTGCAATAACCGGTTTAGGAAGCGAACGGATTGCTTTATGTAAATCAAGAACGTTTAATCTTGGAACACCATTGGCATCGATATAGCCACCTACGCCCTTAACCCTCTGATCTCCACCTGAACAGAAAGCTTTGTCCCCTTTGCCGGTCAGGATCACAACCCCGATTTCAGGACATTCCCGGCAATAGTTCATCGCATCGAGCATCTCCATATTAGTCTGAGGTCGGAACGCGTTATAAACTTCAGGTCTGTTTATGGTTATTTTTGCAACCTTCCCTTTTTGTTCAAATAAAATATCTTCATATTTCTTAATCTCTTTCCAGCTCATAAGTATATATTATTTATTTGTCATTTTCTTCAAGATACATTTCACAAGCCATTTTAAGCTCATCGTAAAAATCCTTACCATACACCTCGGTCAGAGGTCCTTCCATAAATTCATAAAGTCTGATTCCCTTTGCTTTACCTGCCAATTCCGCACATCGGCAAATTTTCCAGCGATGATAATTTATTGCCGTGAAACTGTCATATTCCTTAACCCGTAAAGGATATAACGCGCACGATGCCGGCTTACGGAAATCTGTCTTACCCTCGCGAAAAGCTTTCTCGAGCGCACACAGGCACATTCCGCCCGGTCCATATGTGGTAAACACGCAATTACGTCCGTCAACTATCTGTGTAACAAGATCCCCCTCCTCATCGACATACGACACTCCACTTTCATTTATCCTCTCCTGTGCCGCCGGAAGCAATTCATCCCATACAGCCGGCAACACTTCCTCAAGCTTGCTTTTCTCAACTTCCGTAATAGGCGCCCCCGCGTCACCCTCTATGCAGCACTCTCCAAGACACTTTTCCAGATCGCAGCAAAAGTAACGTTCAGCAACATCAAGGCTAACAAGCTTTCCTTGTATATCAAACATAATCTCTTCTGTTATTTCTTCACTCACTTTATTTGAATGTCTTTACATTGGCAAAACCTATAAGACGGTCGTACAACTCGCCGGGCTTATGATAATAAACCATAACAGTATATTCGTTATTGGTCTGGTAATAATTCCCTTCCACCGGCATCGCTGTATAGTTGCCACGGTTATCCTTAACCACATACTGATAATTATACGACCCCTGTTTAAGAAGCATTGTGCATTCCATCATTCCTGTAGCCGGATTATAAACCATGCGGTTCGACGAGTCAAATTTACGGTTTGAGAGATCGCCCTCAACATATACTTCCCTTCCGTTCAACATGTCAGGTTCAAGCGAAAAATGTGTAAGTACATAATCAGCTTCAACATCTGAATTGTCCGAATTAAACTCACGTATCCTATAGCGTCCGTGCTGGGTTTTGTCAAAAACATACGGCCCCTCTGTCCGCGAACGGTCGGGAAAAAGCAATGCATGATACATAGGATATGCATAACGCATCTCCTCAACTTTCATCCCGGGATAATTTAGAGTTATTGTTTCAAAACGTCTGTATTCGTTCCCTCCGTCAAATATCAGTTCAGGCGTATGCTCATAATATAACGTTGAACCCGACACCCGCATCGCTCCCCCGAGTGTACGTAAGGTTTCCGGACGCGAATTCTGCATAACAGTAACCTTCAAATCCCTATAGGGATCAAATACATCAGCGCGACGTGTATCGACATTTATTTCAAGCTGCTGATGCGATTTGTTATAATCCACATCGGTTCTCGTATCAACCTTAACACCAACTCCCGCCGTTGCCTCGCACACACTGAACCGCGCCTGTAAAAGAATCTCATCACGATTATCCTCATCATAAACCTTAAGCAGATAATTACCTGACACTTTCAATTTCATCTGCCGGTTAGGCAACACTATTCTATAGTGAACATAATGCACAGTTGTCGGTCCGCAATATTCATAATCCTCCACCTCCCATTCATTGAACCCATCAACAAACATCTGGTCTATCAACCCGTCAGGCACCCAATTTGAATTACAATGAGTCAGTGAATAGCGCATGAAACGCCGCTGTTCGCCGAGTTCATCAAATTCTATCTCAATGAAATTATCCGTCCCTTCAACCAATACAGCTGGCAATTGATCATTGCCCACAAGCTTAACCTGCAAACTTTTGAATGAGGGATGAAACACCTGGGTACGTGTATCAACCTTCGCAGCGCATAATCTGCAAACCAATAAAAAAATAAATAATATTACTGTTGCAATTCTCACCATTCCACAGCAGTTTTCCCCCTTTCCACCAAATATTTATTTGCATCAATAAAATGATTACACCCGAAAAATCCGCGGTATGCGCTTAATGGCGACGGATGGACACCCTTAAGCACAAGATGTTTAGTTTTGTCAATCAACCCCTCCTTACTCATTGCATGTTTCCCCCACAGAATAAACACAACTCCTTCGCAACGATCAGAAACCAGTTTTATAACTGCATCTGAAAACTCCTCCCAGCCGCGACGGCAATGAGATCCCGGTTCATGAATCCGGACGGTAAAAACCGTGTTTAACAGCAAAACACCTTCACGTGCCCAGAGCTCAAGATCACCGGAAGCGCACTTCGACTCACGTCCGGTTTCAGCCGCAACCTCCTTCAAAATATTATTCAATGACGGAGGCAGCTTAACTCCGCTATCAACAGAAAATGCAAGGCCATTAGCCTGCCCGTAATCATGATATGGATCCTGACCGAGTATTACAACCTTAACATCATTCATGTCACATAAATTAAATGCCGCAAAAACCTTTGACGCCGGCGGAAATACCTCAAACTTTTCCCTTTCAGCATCAACAAAACGTATCAAAGCTTTGAAATAAGGCTTGTTAAATTCCTCTTTCAAAACTTCGCTCCAACTTTTTGCTGCAATTAAATCCATTAGCGTACTTTGCTTGTGTTCATGTTGCAAATTTATAAAATTCTTGTTACTTTTGCACAGGTTTTCCTTAAGGAAACAATGTCTCCGTAGTTCAATGGATAGAATATTGGATTCCGGT
>CAZMAO010000028.1:0-19724 GCA_964564465.1 uncultured Bacteroides sp. | reverse complement strand
TTCCGGTTCCAACGATTGGGGTTCGACTCCCCACGGGGATACTAATAGAGGATGTGTCAACAATTTGGCACATCCCGTTATATACCCCGACATGCCACAATTTTCCTTAATAGTTCCGGTGTATAACCGAATAAGCGAAATTGCCGACCTCATGGAAAGCCTTGCAAATCAAACCTTTCATGATTTTGAGGTAATAATTGTTGAAGACGGCTCCACCGAACCATGCGAAAATGCTGTCGAGCCATATAACAATCTGCTTAACGTTAAATATTTCTTTAAGTCAAATGAAGGGCGTTCTATTGCCCGCAACCATGGCATTGAACACAGCGACGGACAATGGCTGATATTCGTTGACAGTGACTGTGTTCTTCCTCCTGACTATTTTGAAAAACTGCATTACGCGTTAAATAAATCTGACCTTGACTGCTTCGGAGGACCGGATGCTGCCCACAACTCCTTTACACCCATTCAGAAAGCAATAAGTTTTGCAATGACATCATTCCTAACAACCGGTGGAATAAGAGGAGGGAAAATGCAGATGGAAAAATTTGTCCCCCGTTCCTTCAACATGGGATATACAAAACATGTATATGACACCGTAGGCGGATTCCGCGAAATGTTTTCCGAGGATATTGACATGAGCACTCGCATTCGAAATGCCGGATTCAATATCGGGTTGTTACGTGAATGCCCGGTATATCACAAGCGTCGTGTTGACTTCCGCAAATTTTGGCGCCAGGTGCATGTTTTCGGCATGTCGCGTATAACCCTCAAACTCCTGTATCCCGGCTCTCTCAAATTAGTTCATACCCTGCCCGCTCTGGCTGTTATTCTTGGGCTTATTCTTGTTATCCTGGGAATTTTTATCTCTCCCTGGTTCCTGTTGCCGCTCGCTCTCTATGCCTTAGCCCTTTTCTTTGCAGCACTTGCAAGCACAAAATCCTTAAAAATAGCCTTACTTGCCGTTCCGGCATCCGCAATTCAGATAATTGGCTACGGAACAGGCTTTATAAAAGCATATTTCACTAAAATAATTCTGCGCCGCGGAAGAAACATTGAAGAAGAAATCCTAATTAGAAAAGGAAAATGAAACTTCCATCGGACCGACCGAAAATTCCCGCTTCGATTGGCAAAATAGCCAATCTCGACTTTCCGGATCGCCCTCGCGAAAAAGCCATTGAACATGGCGTTAAATCACTGACAGTTGCAGAATTGCTTGCTATTATAATAGGTTCAGGCCTGCCCGGAAAATCAGTCATAGACCTTAGCCGTGAAATTTTGGCCGAATGCAATAACAGCCTCAGCGAACTGACACGCCTCTCAATTCAGGAAATGACCGCACGTTTTCAGGGAATCGGCCCGGCGAAAGCAGTATCAATCGCCTCGGCTCTTGAACTCGCAACACGTCTGAACGCTTCTCAGGCATCAAAAACAACCGTACGGTCAAGTGCCGATGCGTATAACTACATCAGGCCGTTCATTGAAGCGCTTCCCACTGAAGAATTCTGGATAATTATCCTGTCAAGAGCAAATGTAATCAAACGTGCCGAGTGCATAAGCCGAGGAGGAACCGCGGCTACATATGTTGAAACCAAAGTAGTTATCAAACGGGCTCTCGATAACATGGCCTCTGCCATAATTCTTGCCCATAATCACCCTTCCGATAATCTGCGGCCGAGCATCGAAGACGACCGTCTGACTAAACGGATTAAAGATGCCGCACAGATGTTCGACATCAAAGTACTTGACCATCTGATTATTACTTCAAACGGATATTATTCTTACGCCGACCAATCAAAAATCTGATTATGAAAATAGTTCAAAACATTGCCGAACTTATTGGTTCAACTCCACTGCTTCACGTAGCGAACCTTGAAAAGGAACTTGGTCTTAAAGCCAAACTGCTTGTTAAACTCGAATTATTTAATGCCGGTGGTTCTGTTAAGGATCGCGTAGCTCGCCAAATGCTCGATTCAGCTGAAGAAAGCGGTCTCATAACCAAAGGAGCTACAATTATCGAACCCACAAGCGGAAACACCGGTGTAGGACTTGCACTGGTGGGTCTCACACGAGGCTATAACGTTATCATTGTCATGCCCGACAGCATGAGTGTCGAACGGTGCAAACTCATAAAAGCCCTCGGCGCCACTCTCGAACTCACTCCCGCTAAACTGGGCATGAAAGGCGCTATTGATCGTGCTGAAGAACTCCACCGCCAGATTCCCGGCTCTGTAATTCCCTCTCAGTTCGAAAATCCGGCTAATCCGCTTGCTCACTTTAAAACAACCGGACCGGAAATATGGAATGACACCGATGGCGGGGTCGATATATTTGTCGCCGGTGTAGGAACCGGTGGAACGGTATCCGGTGTAGGTAAATATCTTAAATCAAAAAACAGCAATATTAAAGTTTTTGCGGTAGAACCTTCAGAGAGCCAGGTTCTTGCCGGACAAGCGCCATCGCCACACGGCATACAGGGAATTGGTGCTAATTTCCGTCCCGACAACTATAAAGCCGAATATGTTGATGGAGTAATCCCTGTCTCCACAGAAAATGCCATAGCCAGCGCGCGAATGCTTGCACGCACCGAAGGCGTTATTGCAGGCATTTCATCCGGAGCAGCCCTTCATGCGGCTACAATAATTGCACGCCGTCCCGAATTTAATAATAAAACAATAGTTACGCTTCTTCCCGACACAGGCGAACGTTACTATTCAACCGCACTTTTTGAGTAAAAAATCTCTATGACACAACAAGGCCGGACTCTGCTGATTCAGATCCGGCCTTATTTATCTATCAGTCTGGAATCAATCAATCATACCCCAGCGAAATGTCCTTTATCCAAAGCGTAGAACCGTTTCCTCCGGTAAAATAATCACCATATTTACTTGCCGAACCAGTCACGATAATATACCTGGGAACACGCGATGTTGAAACATAATCGAGAGGAATCTCAATTGTCTGATAATCATTCAGCGCATTGCCGCTAGTAAATTCACCATACGCTATAACACCATCATCATAACGAGAGAAAAGCTGACGAACCGAAGGCTTTGTACGGATTTCGAACGGTTCATCCCAGTCGGCAAGCGCACACCACACAATGCATGTGTCAGGCTCGCCCTTCATATATTTGAAGTCAGGATTCGACGAACTTGTATGTGTGATATTAACATTCTGATACTTTAAAGTAACAAGCAATTTAGTAGGACGCTCCACAAAACTGCGACCAAAGCTCAAAACACCATCAGTGCCGTCAACACGCACAAAATCACCGGTAAATATATTTCCGGCGGCGAGTTTGCCCAAAACACCTACACCCTTGAATTCAGTCTTTAACTGAGCGCCCTCATATCCGGTGGTCGACATAACATTATCGATCGGTGTCGTATTGCTGCTTCCCATCTTAGTAGCACCTTTATTTCCGGTGCCCCAGAAAGGTTCACCGTTTTCATCCCACGGACACCAGATTTTATCATCCAGGAACCAATTTGAGAAATTAGAGTTGGGAAGCTGTACAATTGAACCGGTAGTAAACTTATGTTCGGCGCTGTTCAAATCATCACTGATAGCACGGGCAACATATTCGGTTTCAGGTATCAGATTTCCGATACGTGCCGAGAATGATCCGCCGTTATGCACAATCTGCGACTGAGGAACCGCAGTCCACTCTTCGCTTCCAACCATTCTATACTCGAATCCGTTTGTCTTATCTTCTTCAGCCTCACCATATAGCCATGCCACACATGTCCAGGCGTCAATATGTTCGAGCATTACACTTATTTCTGTCTGTTCCACCGTTATTGTCCATTGTGTTTCACGACCGAATTCACTCACTGTAACCGACACCGGATCAGTGAAATCAACTTCTTTCCCTACCAGTTCAGGTGAATATGCAGCCAATGGTCCGGCCAGTTTCAGACTGCGCACCTCAACACTTTCAATAGGCTGATCCTTCGGCACAAGTGCTTTAACAGTTTTATTCTCAACATCGATTTCCGAACTGCCCACCTGCGATGCAATAGTAAAGTAGCGCTCAATGTTTTGAACCGCCGAAATAGTCCATACATAGTCCTGATAAATACTCATCGTAACCTCAACCGGATCACTTAGATTCAAAACACCATTCATCATAACGGAATCAGGAAATACGGCATCTTTAGTAATTCCCCATTCCAAAACCTTTACAGCCTGTATATCGGTTTCTTCATTAAGAAAAACCGTAACGGTGCGGCTTGCAGAGTCAATAACAGCCGGACGCAATGCCCCCTCAACTTCAAAACTCGTGAAATTAGGCTGAATCTTGGGATAAGGTATATCGTTTTCTATACATCCCGTTGTCGCAGCCGATAATGCTACAATACCGGCAGCAAATATTATCAATTTTTTAAATGTGTACACCTAAGCCGAAATTAATGTTAAACAAATTGAATTTAAAATTCGCGCCACTGCTGAAACGCGAGCTTTTTTCAACCTCATCGCTTCCTTCCATATATGTGCGCTGTTTTTCGTTAGTCATATGAACGCCGAACACTCCAAACGAAATATTGAAACTCAGATAGTCCATTATAAACACACACACACCCGGGCTGAATGTCAGTTCCGCTGTGGTGAAATTCGTTCGTGTATCGCGCATCAGACTGTTGTACGGACGTTTGAATCTCGACGAACCTCCACCAAAAGTCAAAGCCGCTTCATTAAATATGCCGAAACGCTTTGCTTTTCCCAGTCCAACGTAATTACGATAGAAAACACCCATGCAATATTTTGATGAGTAATAACTTATATCATTAATTGAAAAGCTGAGATCTTCTCCCAGATCCATTGTCAGCGAGCCAAGATCCATTTCTGCTCGCGTATAATCGAATTTGATACCTATCGACTGGTTATTACGGAAAAAATATCCTATCATAGGACGTATGGCATACTGCTTGCCTTTAAAGTTCAAATCCTGAACAGCCGACAGAATCTCCACATCATCCGCATCAAATTCTCCGTACGATGCATTTAATCCGAACATCCATTGTCCTTTCGGAATAAACAGATAATTGAACAAACCACGATCATATCGGCCGAAATTGTGTTCCGGCATGACGAGATCAACAGTGTCGTTTCCTACAATAACCTTCTCGTTCAGATCTGCGATATTCTCATGATCGGGAAAAACCTTACGCTTGCTTTCTCTTTTAAGGTCGTATCCATATGTCGGCATGCTTCCCATACATGCCGCCAGAACTATCAATACAGCTAAAATTTTTCTTTCCATAATCAGATATAGAATGCGGCCCCAAATGAAATTGAGAACAGATTAATTTTGAAGTTTGCATGTTTTGAGTGGCGATGACTCTTGTATATTCTATCCTTAACAGAGGTTGTGTGTGTGTAACCGAATCCAAGCAATCCTACATTTACCTCTATAGCCGAATAGTTGTTGAGGAACATGACAAGACCCGGAGAAAGACCTACGCTCAAATTGAAATTCTTATCGAATGTACCTGAAACATCCTGATCGCGTCCGTCGGTCAGTTTCGACCGTCCCCCTCCAAGTTCAAGCTGAACTTCATTGAAAATACCGAATCTGCGGCTCGAACCAAGCGAAAAATAATTTCGGAATGCCCCGGTAACAGAATAGTTGCTGCTTATCTGATAAAGATTGTCGCCATCATAATTCGTTTCGCTATCAAGCACAAGCGAGGCTTTATCAAGATGCGTTTTCATACGGCTGTAATTAAACTTGCCGCCCGCAGCCAGATTATCCTTAAAAGCATACAATGCCATCGGACTGACTTTAAACTGATAACTGTCTCCCGATAGTTTTTCCAAAATAAAGAATTGATAATTATTTTGGTTACTCTGCTGATAATTCACACTTATTCCTGTAATCCATTGACCTTTGGGAATAAATTTGTTTTGTTCAAGATTTCTCTTGAACTGCTCCTGGCCTTGCGCAACCGGCATCCCCATCATAATAAGGAATGCTCCGATCACCAGTTTCGTCAGATGTTTTCTCATTACTTATTAATATGATAATTTCAATTCATCAATCCATAGCTCACTCCCAACGGAGCTTGCCGTAAGTTCATTCGAATATGTTTTCACTTTCTCGGTTTCATAACTTATATTTCCTGTATCCTCACTTGAGGCGAGCATTATCTTTAACCGGTAGGCCTTCACATTATACAACCTGTAATTTAAATCGACCGTAAACGCTCGATATGAACCGGTTGGCAACAGATATCCTGTTCCGTTAGCAACAACAACCTCTGCACCGTTCACCAATCCGGTCAGCTCAACGTTAACCACACCACGGTCAGACACATCAGCCCGTGAGGCATTATATTTATAGTAACCGTTCAATGCCATGGGACGGCTTGGGAAACTGATTCCGTTCACATATATCTCGCCAGTTGTAGACGGATTAAATTCATAGCTACCTAAAAAAAGCTTTCCGGCTGCCCTGTATGCTATGTCCGGTATCACGCGGCTATAATTTAAATATGGCTGACCTATCTGAAGATAATCTGCAATAGGTTCACCCTTGCAGTCCCATCCCACGCTTTGCAATTTAACCGCATAGTTCCCGCTGTATGGGTCATTTACCGTATAAACGCTTGGTTGCATATACCAGCTGTTATGCACCGTCGACGATTTGCAGAATGTCTTGGCATTACAGTTTGCCCATCGCTTCGGAACATTCAGTTCATAACTTACATAATTCTGCATGTTATAAATCGGGACGATGGTTTGAGAAAAACGCCCGCCGCTCGGCAGATTCTTATAACTTATTCCTTTCTCAATATCCTCAAATCCACTGTTTGGCAATTGCGCACAAGTTTCCGTCACCACACTAACCGCCGGACTCACGTAATTCGCTGAAGTGGGATTCTGAAAAATAGATGCCCTTATTAAATAACTTGTGTTTTCCTTCAACCCTGTCACCAGAACAGTTCCAAGCTCTAAATCACGATGACTGACACTTAACAATTCGTCATTAGCAAAAACATACAAATTGTCAGCGACATATTCCCTGAGCGACTTATCCTCACACACTACCGTCACAATAGCCTGAAGTGCAAACGCATCTACCGTAATTGTAAACTCAGGTGATGTCCGCACTACCGCAAATCTACATAATTCCTTCCCCATGTAAATAAGTCTCGCCTCCGAAACGTTTTCATCCTCCGGAACATCGAACAACACTCGGAACATGCCATTACCTTCGTCATTCACAATCACATTTTCCGACTGGCGCCACACCCCCGAGTTATCCCTCACTTCAATGGAACAGTATCGCGTAATATTTGCATTTGTCTTCAACTCCACTGCAGCTCGGTCAGCCCCCTCAACCGACATTGCCGTTCCAACACTCTCAACAACCGGAACAGTTGTATTAACCTTTATGACAGCCGGTTCCGACATCAATCCGGAAGTGCTGACCGTATATATTGAAATTTCACTTTCAGGAAAATCGTAATTCCTTACCAATGACGCGATAAATTCACTGAAATCAACCTCAATATCATTCCCGTTAATTGTTAATTTCAAACCAAGACCCTTTAACTTCGACAATTCCGGTTCTGACGCGAGCAAATCAATTTCCTTTGTCACGGCATCAAGCACCGGGCTGGCACTTGACAATGAAAGCATCAATCTCTTCAACCCCGAATTGCTTACAGAAACAATAATAGGATTCTGTGGTTCGCAACCCTCAGGAATTTCTGTCGTCACACCCGACTCAAACCCCACACATTCAACATCAACAGGCATTCCGTTCAACAATCCCCCGGTTATTGATAATTCTGTCCGGCTGTTATCGTTTATGCCTTCATAATTCAAAATCACCTTTTCAGGAGCATTTGCGGTTTCCGGGATATAATCCACATTGATCCCGTATAAGTATCCCGGCTTCATTCCATTTAAATCGTCAGCGAAAACCCGCACCGGCCTGTCCTGTTCGCAAAAATCAATCATAGACACTGCATCGCCCGATTTCATGAATACCGGCTCCGATTTTTCGGACTGATAATCAATAAAATCGCCACCAAAAGAATGCAAAATCAGATTTCCTCCCTCAAATCTTTTAAGGAAAGCTTCACTGTAACTGACATTTACCATTGAATTGGCAAGACTGCAGACAAGCTCGCAATTTTCTGTGACTCCCCCATTAATAGTTATATCTCTTTCCGCCTTGAACCAGGGCTGAGAAAACCCTTCGCTGAAACAATTACCAACTTCACAACTTACATTATAAATTCCCGCATTCAGCCCGGTACCACTGTTGAAATCCTTCCAGTTCTCCCATGTGTGTTCATATCCGCCTCCCGCTGATTTTAATGTAAATGACGGAACGGAATACTTACTTACATCAAGCACACCGGAGGATAACGTCTTAGCATCAGTATAACGGCCGTCAACAACAACCGTAGGCGTTAAAAAGCCAACCCCGACCACCTCTACTACAGTGTCCGATGAACATGCCGGGGCAAAGACTATCACAGCCAGCAGCAAATTACATATGATCGGTTCTATAAACTTTTTAAAGTTCAGCACTGTTACGGTCGGTTTATATAAATAGACAACTATTTGATTTCAACTTGTAAAATTACATTTTTTTTGGGAAATTCCATTTTATAAGCATAAAAATGATTATAATTTTCAATAGCACAGCCATCATTCCTAAAATTATATCTATATTTGCACAAAACAATTAAACATCACTCTATGAAAAAAATCGCTCGTGCTGCTGCCCTTCTGGCTCTTTCCATAGTTTCGATTAATGCCAAGGCCTTCGATTTAAAGGATCTCGTGGGCAAAGTTACGGAAAAAGCCGGTTCATCCTCATCGTCTGCTGTAACCGATATAATCGGCAACTTGATTTCATCTGATAAGATTACTGTTAACGACCTTGTAGGACAATATTCATATAGCAAACCTGCCGTTGCGTTCAAGTCCGACAATTTGCTTAAAAAAGCCGGTGGTACGGCCATTAGCTCAACGGTTGAAAGCAAACTTGCTCCTTACTACAAAACAGCCGGACTCGACAAAATGACATTCATCGTTAATGCCGACAGCACATTCTCAATGAAAGTTAGAGGAATAACCTTTTCCGGTGAAATTCAGCAATCCACCGATAAGAACTCACAGGCAAACTTCGTCCTTAAATTCAAGGCCATAAAAAAAATCAGCCTCGGTTCATTAAACACTTATGTGGTGAAAGGTGCCGACAAGCATCTTCAGCTTACTTTTGATATAACGAAACTTGTAACCCTACTTCAAAAAGTTGGAGGCATAACAGGCTCATCATCATTAAAAACAGTAACATCGCTTCTGCAATCTTACGATGGCATCTGCGCCGGATTTAACCTTGCTCCGGTTAAGTGAACGCACCAGTAACATACGCTTCAATTGTCACTTTTCACACTGATCCTGACGAACTTAAGCATTGCCTGTCACTTCTTCGCGACTCTCAATGCATTAAACGCATTTTTGTAATTGATAACTCTTCACTCGGTGCGCTGGCTCACATATCCGGTGAATTTGAATGTTGCACTTACATCCCATCATCGAACGTAGGTTATGGCGCCGCACACAACATCGCTATAAATCAATCAATTGCTGACAATGCAAACTATCATCTTGTGCTTAATTCCGATCTCGATTTCAACCCTGTGGATCTTCATCTTATTATCGATCGGATGCAGAAAGATGATAATATCGGACTCGCCCATCCGCGTATAATTTCACAGTCGGGAAAAGATATGTACACAGCCCGTCAGCTTCCAACCCCGTTCATCTCATTTGCCAGGCGATTCCTTCCGGCGTGGTTAACTGAAAATGCGAACCGGAAATATATGCTTTATGACTTCAATCACGACAAGGAGTTTACAGCACCATATTTTCAAGGTAGTTTCTTGGCTTTGAATGTAAACGTTCTCCGCAAGGTCGGGCTTTTTGACGAACGTTTTTTCATGTATCCGGAAGATATAGATCTGAGCCGGCGCATTTTCAAAAAATATAAAACCGTTTATTTCCCGGAATTGAGAGTAGTCCATCTTCATAGGGCCGAAAGCTACAGTTCATGGAAAATGACACTCATTCACATCCTCAACATGATTAAATATTATAACAAGTGGGGATGGTTCATTGACCCTGAACGCCGAAGGATAAATAAAAAATTGACCGCCACCCCTAAAGAGTGACGGCCAACTTCTAATCTATCAGCTTAAAGATTTCTTAATCTTGCCATATGCGGATTGACTGTTGTGTCGCCCGGCACGTCAGCAACCGAATTCACTACATTTACAGTTACCTCCGAAGTCGTAACCCCAAGCGGATAATCCTCCTCTGCCACATTCAGCCCAATCTGCAACTGATATGCTCCGACGGCTAATGAATCAGTGGGAATTGCCACTTTATAAGGTGCTACCACGACCCGTGCAACCGGATAGCCGTTAAGATAATATGACACCGGACCGATTATCATGGCCTTATGCGATGTATTCACAGCTTCAACAAACAGTGAATCCACAACAAGCGTATCACCTTTAACAACATAAACCATTCCGTTGCTCACCACGGCATTCTCATATTCAGCCGTTACGGTTACATCCGGATTCTTATCGTCGCTGCAAGCCGTAAAGATAGCTCCTAACAGGGGAAGTGTTATAAGGAATATCAGCAGTTTTTTCATAATTGTGTGTATTTGAATATAATTAGAGACTTGCCCAACTGCTTAATTCTTGAATGTAAGTTGACCTTCCGAATCAACATCAATAACAATAGGTCGTTCCTTATCCACTTTCTGTGCCAGAATGTCTTTCGACAGCTGATTAAGAACCAGACGGTGAATGACACGCTTAACAGGACGTGCACCGAATTCAGGATCATATCCCTCTTCAGCCAAAAGTTTAAGAGCTGCCGGAGTAACCTTTAATTCTACTCCGTTCTTGGCAAGCATATTCTGAACGCCCCTGATCTGAAGCCCCACAATTTCCTCTATCTCACGCTGATTAAGCGGAGTAAACATAATAGTTTCATCTATTCGGTTCAGGAATTCAGGACGGATGGTCTGTTTCAGCATTTCAATAACCTCACCTTTGGTCTTTTCAATCGTCTCATCGCGGTTCTCGTCGGTCATCTTCGCGAAATTGTCACGGATAACTGACGAACCCATGTTCGAGGTCATGATGATGATGGTGTTCTTGAAATTGACAAGACGACCCTTATTATCAGTCAGTCGGCCATCGTCAAGCACCTGAAGAAGAATATTGAACACATCGGGGTGTGCTTTTTCAATCTCATCGAAAAGAACAACACTGTATGGTTTACGCCTTACAGCCTCCGTAAGCTGACCACCCTCATCATATCCTACATATCCCGGAGGCGCTCCGACAAGACGTGAAACAGTGTGCTTCTCCTGATATTCACTCATATCAATACGTGTCATCATGTTCTCATCATCAAACAGATATTCTGCCAATGCCTTTGCCAGTTCGGTTTTACCAACGCCGGTAGTTCCTAAGAATATGAATGAACCGATAGGACGACGCGGATCGTTCAAACCTGCACGGCTGCGACGCACTGCATCGGCAATGGCGCGGATAGCCTCCTCCTGACCAATCACTCTATTGTGAAGTTCATCTTCAAGATGCAGAAGCTTCTCTTTCTCACTCTGAACCATTTTATTGACAGGTATTCCAGTCCAGCGCGAAACAACATCGGCAATATCCTCGGCGTCAACCTCCTCTTTGATAAGAGCTTTCTCGCCCTGCATCATCTTGAGCTGTTCCTGAATCTCAGCATTTTCTTTCTCTTTCTGCTGTACTTTAGAATAGCGGATTTCGGCAACCTTGGCATAATCGCCTTCGCGTTCGGCCTTGTCAGCTTCAAAATTAAGCTGCTCAATGTCAATTTTGTTCTGCTGAATCTTGTCAATCAGATCCTTTTCAGCACGCCATTTGGCCGTGTACTCCTTCTGCTCCTCACGCATTTCGGTGAGTTCCTTATCGATATCCTTAACTTTCGCGTCATCACCTTCGCGCTTAATAGCCTCACGCTCAATCTCTTTTTGAGCAATCCTACGCTGAATGTCGTCAAGAGCCTGCGGCAGTGAATCCACTTCCAGCCTTAATTTCGAAGCAGCTTCATCAACAAGATCAATCGCTTTATCCGGAAGGAAACGGTCGGTAATATAACGTTCCGAAAGCGTAACGGCGGCGATAATCGCCTCGTCGCGGATGCGCACCTTGTGGTGATTTTCATATCGTTCCTTTAAACCACGCATAATGGCAATGGCACTCGCCTCATCAGGCTCGTTTACCATAACCTTCTGGAAACGACGCTCAAGAGCCTTATCCTTTTCAAAATACTTCTGATATTCGTCGAGGGTCGTTGCTCCGATGCTGCGAAGTTCGCCACGAGCAAGTGCCGGTTTCAATATATTGGCGGCATCCATGGCTCCTTCACCCTTACCGGCGCCTACAAGCGTGTGAATTTCATCTATGAATAGAATTATTTCGCCGTCACTTTGAGTAACTTCATTTACAATAGCTTTCAGACGTTCCTCGAATTCTCCTTTATATTTAGCACCAGCAACCAAGGCACCCATATCGAGTGAGAACAACTGCTTTGTGCGCAGGTTCTCAGGCACATCACCACGAACTATTCGCTGTGCCAATCCTTCTGCTATGGCTGTCTTACCCGTTCCCGGCTCACCTATTAACATGGGATTATTCTTGGTGCGTCGGCTCAAAATCTGAAGAACACGTCTGATTTCCTCATCCCTGCCTATAACCGGGTCAAGCTTACCTGAACGCGCACGCTCATTTAAATTTATAGCATACTTGCTTAGTGCGTTATAAGTTTCTTCAGCGCTCTGATCAGTAGCCTTCTTTCCTTTTCTTAATTCGGCAATAGCGCCTTCAAGTTCCTTCTCGCTTAAGCCGGCATCTTTCAATATAGTGCTTGCCGAAGAAGGAATCTGGAAAATAGCCATTAACAGAGACTCGAGTGTAACATATTCATCGCCCTGTTTTTTAGCTATATCAAGCGCTTTCTGCAACACATCGTTCGATGTGCGGCTTAAATACGGCTCACCGCCCGACACTTTCGGTTCTGATGCAAGCGCTTTGTCAATCTGCATGTCGATTGACGCCATATTCGCACCGATTTTCGAGAAAATATACTTTACAACGGATTCGCCCTCCTTTATAACGGCCTTTAACAGATGAACAGGTTCTATTGCCTGATTCCCGTTACCCTTGGCCATCTCAACAGCTTTTTGAATCGCTTCCTGCGATTTGATTGTGAAATTGTTGAAATTCATATCTTTTGAAATAAATAGTTATTTTACGTAATCTGTAATTCTAACAATTTCACAGGCCAAATGGTTTAACCACTTATCGTACGCGGAAGTTGAATGTACAACCCCGCTCCCCTTACAAACAGATAACTTAGAAACGCAATCCACAACACACTGTTGTTTTCACTGTTAATGCCCGCCACACATATACCTCCGAACACAATTGTCGCGGCCAAAGTGGTATAAAACATCCGTCTCGTTGCAGTTACACCTATATAAATTCCGTCAAGAATAAAAGTCCATACCGATACTATCGGAATCAGCACCACATACAGCCGCATCGCCTCAACTCCGTTTCTGACATTTTCCACATCAGTCATCATTCCGGCTATTTCGCCATACCCCGCAAAATAAACACCTGCAAAACACAATCCAACTCCTAATCCCCACTTGAACAAGTTATTGATAGTAGTCTTTAGCAAAGCCGGCTCTCCCGCGCCCTGATATTTTCCACACATCGCCTCACCGGCAAATGCAAACCCATCCATAAAATAGGTGAAAAACATAAAAAACTGCATCATTACGGTGTTTATGGCCAACGTAAGTTCTCCCATCCGAGCGCCCATGCTCGTAACTGCAAGTGTCACAATCAATATACACGCCGAGCGCAACACAAGGTCGCTGCTCACATTAAAAAAGCGTCCGATGCCTTCCCCTTTCAGCACATCGGCGTCCAATCTTATACGCACTCCCCTTTTCCGTGAAAAACGGAATAACAATATCAACGCCAGACACAATCCGAACCAGTTGGCAATCAGCGTTCCATAGGCAACCCCACGGAATCCTGATTCGAAAAAGAAAACCAACGCCAGGCTAAGGACGATATTTACCACATTTACGCTCACCGAAACAATCATGGTCAACAAGGTGTTCTGCATCCCAACAAACCATCCGTTAACCGACAGAGTGAGCAACAATGCCGGCGCTCCCCACACACAAATGGCAAAATACTCACGGGCGAGGCCACGCGATTCGCCTTGTGGCGCTATTATCCATTCAATTGCTTCAACTATAGGTTTCTGAAATATAATCACAACCATGCCTATGAAAAAAGCAATGACCATGGAACGCGACAAAACCATACCCATATCATCACGTTCCCCACGTCCGAATGCCTCCGCGGTGAGTCCGGTTGTAGCCATTCGTAAAAATCCACACAACAGGTAAATGACATTGAACATCATTGTTCCTGTAGCAATTGCCGCAAGATATGATTCATTCCCCAGATGACCAGATATGGCCGTATCACTCAATCCAAGCAACGGAACAGTTATGTTGCTTGCAATGGCCGGCAATGCAAGCATTAATATCTGCTTATTGACTCCCGTTCTCATTCCGCCTTTCACCTCGCATTCCTTACCTTGTCAACAATTCGTTGAATTGCAGGCGATAATGGTGTTGCAGCTGAACTCACTTTAAACTTAACGCGAGGTGGATTTTCCATAATTTCCTTTGCTTCATCCTTAGTAAGATACTCCGCCTCAACCGGATAAATTTCATAATAACCGTATAACCGCACTGCGTCGTCCGAATGAAATGCTTTCTTTATCCATCGCCCTTTGCCTAACACACTTATTGAAAATGTGCCTGAAATCAAATCGGATGGCGACAATACACGGCTGCCGTTATTATTATAAACCCAATTTGACTGTAACTCGTCAAAATCCATTGTCATTCCAAGCATCTTAAACAGCCATGGCGACAGTTTATGCTCCTTATACGATGCCAGATAATCATTCTGTGTGCTGAAAAATTTTGATGTCAGCTTACTGCTCTTCTTTACACCCGACTTACCCGCTACATTTTCAACCTTTGCACCTTCCTTAAAAATATCGTCAAGCCTCACATCCGCTTCCGGAAAGATCAACAATCTCTCCCATGCAACATCATCCCTTCTGAATTCCGGCCTGTAAATACTGTCGCGCCCCTTACTGTCCGCCTCTCTGGCATACAAACGCGATGCCAGAAAACGCGGATTCAATCTTGACTTGAAACCTTTCAACTTTTTCGGAGCAAGAAAAAAATCAGCCATATGTTCATTGAAATTTATAACCGTATCCTGTCCGGTTGCACCGCTTATATACTCGCGCACATAGCAAACAACCCTCATAACCGGACGCTCAGCCGGCGTAACAACCACTTCGTGCAATTCATATACCGCCGGCGACAACATCACTTCCGACTCACCTTTCTCACAAATCGCCTGATTGAAACCAAGACATTTTATTGTTAACGGGTAGTCCTTCCCCGAAATCTTAAAAAGAGACCCATCTTTATCAGTTATCCCGATAATCACACCACTTTGCGAAAACACAGTTGCGCCTGTAAGCGGCAACTTCTCCTCCCTGTCATAAACTTTAAGATCATAGGCATAACCTGAAAAGAACCAGACAAGAATAGCCGACAAAAATAAAAATCTTCTCATATCAATTAAACCAACACACAAAGTTACTAATTTTTAAACATATGCATCAAAACCATCAATCTCTTCCTATAAGAAACGATTGATTCTTACAGCTATTTTAGACGATTCATCCTTACATTTTGTTACATCTAATCCAACCTATTGCCTTACGTCGGCTAATTCCCTTACATTTTTCCATAGATTCACCCACCCATTTTTTTGCTCAAAAATTTGGTTTATAAAATAAACTAAATTAACTTTGCACCTGATGACAGAGCGGAATCGCGCGACCGCTCTTTTTTCAGACAAAAATGGTTTATAAAATAAACCAAATGTAAAACCTTCAAAATCCAGAAAAATGGAAGATAAAAAACTTACTGAAAAAGAGAGCCTCGAATTAATAACTTCGATGATTGCTCGCACAAAAGCCCGGTATCTAGGCAGTGGCAACATTTTGCTTATGTGGGGATATCTTGTTGTATTCATATCCATACTCGTATGGATAATGTTAGCCTCTACACATCAGAATGTATGGAACTGGCTTTGGTTTGCCATTCCTGTTATTGGCATGCCAGCAACTTTAATAATGTCTCGCCGCGAAAAACGGACATATGGCGCTACGACTTATTCTGATAAAATTACCTCACGCCTTTGGATACTCTTTGGAGTGTCGGAAATTGTTCTGACATTAATCTGTCTTGGCTTCGCAATAATCGGGAATATAAACTGCTGGAGTGCAATGCTCGTGTACACCCTGCTTGTTGCTCCGTCTGCCGAAATCGCACAAGGCATGATAGTTAAGGAAAAATGCCTCATTTGGAGCGGTATGGTCGGCATGGTTATAGGAATGATTGCCGTATGTTGTACGGTCGGTCATATTCCTCTTTCAGCCAACTGGTTCATGCCGCTTTTCATTCTCGCATGGGTTGTTATGATGATAGTGCCCGGTCATATAATTAACCATAACGCTAATAAAAAATGAAAGAACTTAATCCGCTTTTGCATTCGCAACTCCGGCTTGCAATAATGTCCATTCTGATGAATGTGGAAGAAGCAGATTTCGTTTATCTCAAAGAGAAAACCGAATCCACAGCCGGAAACCTTAGCGTACAGATTGACAAACTTTCTTCAGCCGGATATATAACCGTTGAAAAAGGAATGTCAGGGAAACGGCCCAGAACCGCTTGTTCAATTACAACTGATGGGAAGAACGCATTTGAAGAATATGTTGAAACCCTAAAAACATATTTAAACCTGTAACAGAAAAAGGTCATTCATCCAAACATGCAGATGAATGACCTTTTTACACCTTTCTGTTACGACCGTAATATAACGCGGATTTGATTTGCGAAGCTACAATATCGGCATTATCGCCATTTTGCACAGCTGTAGTAAATAAGTCCATAATCTCGTCTTTATCACCAAATTCAGCATCCTGTCGCATTAAAATAGCAGAAACAACCTGACGGATAGAACTCGGATAGATAATAAAAGTATTATATGCATTGCAAGTTATATTCTTAAACTCACTTTTCCCAAAAAACACGATGATCGAATAAATAGGAATACCGAAATTTTTCGGTAGACATTGTCTGATGGCTCGAATATGCCCTGCATTTTGCATTACAGGATTATAAAAACGATACTTTTCTCTTCCGAAAGCCAATACTTGTGTCCAGTATCTTTGATATTCGTTACCGAAAATCCATCCGCTATAATCCTTTACTTCAAATACGATGATTCCTGCATTTGTTACAACTGCGACATCTACTTGTGTGTATTCTCCATTCGGTTTTTGAATATACAAATCATGAAATATAGCATTCGGGTCAATGCCTTCTTTTAATAAACTCAGTATCACTCTACGTTCCGACCACTCTCCACGATTAATTGACGTAACTTGCTCTATGAGTTTACGTTCTTTATATTTAATATAAAGATAAAACGCAACTCCAATTATCAAACATATTAAAAATAAGACAGATTCTAATGGCATTGGTGAAATAATCAATAACGCAAGGAAAAAATTATATGGTTTCTCGTAATGAAATCAAGGATTCTTATTATCATTACCAATTACTAATTATTAGAGAGCTTCTTATTATATATCCTCTAAATCATTTTGAATTTTAGTTTCAGCATTTTGCGAATCCCTATATATGATCATGACATTACCTTCGTATACTTTTGATGATTTCTCAATTGACAAATGTATATAACCACCTGTCACTTCCCATATGCTATGATACACAACCGTTCCATGTTGAAGTTCAGACATTAATGATATATTAGAATTGGAATGTGACGGATTATCTTCTTTAGAAATTGATGGGTTACCATATTTACGGATATATAAATCCTTATAATATTCATAGGTATTTACAAGTGTATTCCATTCGTTGCTCGGGTCGAATATGACTACAACAGAAAACACATCTTTTCCATTTTCTGTTGCAGTGACACCAACCGTCGCATTACGACCTGTAAAAATGCCTGTAAACAAAGTTAAATTATTATCACTATTAATTGGAGTAAATCCCTTTGCCTTAAGTTTCTTACAAAAAGAGGTCATGCTTCCTTCAATTGGAATACCCTTGAATGAAAGATGATCTTGACCCATAACATTGATAACAATAAAGAATAATGTAAATGTTACTAAAATCTTTTTCATTTTATAAATATTTCAATGACTCTTTAAGTTCCAGTTGAGCCATAAACTATGCAGAAGCGTGGAACTGCAATGCCACGTTCTGAGTCGGAGGTCGTAGGAAGAACCTTTTTTAAGAGAAATGGTAATAGCAGCCCACGCTTTAGCGTGAGAACCACTATGCACACTCTCCTAAAAAGTCTTGAATTTCCTACGTTCCCGACTCCGAGATGAGCATAACGCTTCTAATTTATTTCCAAATATCAAAACTGTCTAATAACAGTACAATTGCAAAATTACAAAAAATATCAACAGCTTGAAATCTTTGCAACATTTTAACTGAGAGCGTCCCTCACAAATCTTTCATTCTTAACAATGCGCCGGTCAATAATCAACCTAACATAACATCAAGAATCATCAGCATAAAACCAAAAGCAAAGCCTACAGTCCCCATGTCTGAACGTTTGCCTTCCTGTCAGCAGTCCCAACCGCCGAAATTCCTTAGCAGACTATCTAAGTTCAACGGTCAAACCCATTGCAGAGACCATTCGGTAGAAAGTAGCAATAGAAGGAATTGTGAGTCCTCTCTCGACTCTTGAAATGTAACTCTTATCAGCTCCGACTGAGTCGTACCGGATTCTTTGCGAGCATCAAGAAGAATTTGTGCACTATATTCTTCCCAAGCCTGATTTTCGGCTTGTTTGCGACTCTAAGTGCCGGTTGCGCCAAAGGTGCGGTTGAGTTCCTCACTCACATTATATGTCTGCATTTTTTCCTCATAATATTCTTTTTTAAGCGGGCAAAAAACTATTGCAGTCAAGCTAATAATTATCTCCTTTTATTGATATATTCACGATTTACTCGAAATACAATAGCTCCATAAAGAACAACAAAAATAATTGCAAATAGCCCCGCACACCCTTCCATAAGTAATATATTACGATAAGAAAGTTATCCCATCCAAATCACCATAACAAGCAAAAGGACTATTGAGATTGAAATAGCCAAAACTGCACCGCACCTTAATCCTCTATTAGCTGGTTGATTATATAATTTCTTTATTTCGTCACGCGGACCAATTTCAAGCATTCCCATAAGGCAAAATATACTTTAATTCCTCAATTAGCTCTATGCATTTGTTTTGAGATACAAAACTACAAAAAAATCCGACCAATCAGCTTAGTGACTGTCAATCACTGTTTCGTTCCGCTCGGCTGATTTATTTGATAAATCGACAATCGCTATTTATTTCAAGATGGCTGAAGCAGCTCCTGATTGTTCTCCCACTTCATTTCCTCGCTGTACTTTCTTGC
>CAZMAO010000027.1:0-20554 GCA_964564465.1 uncultured Bacteroides sp. | reverse complement strand
TTTACAAGAAGATGAAGGTCGGGGAGCAGGCTCTGTTCTTTGCCCGTCTGAAGGGTTTGAGCACTCAGGATGCCTACTCTGCTTTGCGAATGTGGTTCAAGCGTTTCGGCATAGAGTCGTGGTGGGAAAAGCCGGTCGAGGAGCTTTCGAAAGGTATGGCACAGAAGGTGCAGTTTATAATTACGGTGCTTCACCGTCCGAAACTGCTGATATTCGATGAGCCTTTTTCGGGTTTTGATCCGATAAACGCGAATTTGCTTCGTGACGAGATTCTGCGTTTGCGCGACGAGGGTTCGACGGTGATATTCAGCACGCATAACATGGCGTCGGTCGAGGAGATCTGCGATAATATCACGCTGATAAATCATGGTGAAAATATTCTGAGCGGTAATGTTGATGAGCTGCGCCGCCGGTTCAGCAAGGATCGTTATGTGCTTAAATTCCGTGGCAACGGTGATGAACTGACGCGAGTTCTTCAGCCGATGACGAGGGAGCTTAAGTTAAGTGCGGACGCGGAGGGTCTGATAACGGCGAAGCTTTTTGTCAATGACGATGTAAGGCTCAAGGATGTGATAGCCGTGGCTAACGAGGCTGTTGATCTGCGTGCGGTTAACGAGGAGATTGCATCGATGAATTCGATTTTTATTTCAACAGTAAACGGTTCTGAAAAGAGAGAGGAGGAAGCGAAATGATTACAAAGACAGGTTTGATTATCAGACGTGAATATCTGGAGCGTGTAAAGAAGAAGAGTTTTATAATAACCACGCTTCTGACGCCGATTCTGATGGTGGTGCTGATGGCGCTTCCGGCCATGATCATAATGTTTGACTCGGGCAGCAAGTCGACTGTGATTGTGGTTGACGAAAGCACGAAGATTGTTCCGATGCTCGAGAGTAATGATAATTTAAGTTTCAAGGTTTTTCCGCCCACGGGATTGGATGAGGCGCGTGCCGATGAGGCTGCTGATGCCGTTCTGTTTATTCCAGATACGATTTTACAGCCCGGGGCAGGTGTGCAGCTTTATACCAACGGGGCGTCGTCGCTGAGCACGGAGCAGGAGATTGCCGGTCAGATTAACCGAGCCATAGAGAAGCTGCGCATAGCGAGCTATGATATTCCGGAGCTTGACAATATAATGAAGGAGGTTGAGGCTGATGTCAGGATTGCAAGTTTCAGAAACGATAAGGAGGATGTCAAGGAATCGTCGACTATGCTCAGCTATGGTCTTGGCGTGGGTTTGACATTCCTGCTGTATATGTGTCTGCTTCTATATGGCCAGATGGTCATGACAAGCATAATTGAGGAGAAGAACAACAGGGTTCTGGAGATTGTGGTTTCATCGGTTAAGCCGACGCAGCTGATGCTCGGAAAGATATGCGGCATAGGATTGGTTGCGGTTACGCAGATTGTGATATGGGGCGTTCTGATTTCGCTTATGTCGGCATTTGTTATGCCTCTGTTTGTGGGTGATGCTATGGCATCGGCTCCTGTCGGTGGCGTTGACAGCGATATGATGGCTGTTATAGGCATTCTGGGAAATGTGGGGTATATCATCAGACTGTTCGGTTTGCTGCTTCTGTTCCTCGTTGGCGGTTTCATGCTTTATTCGGCGATATATGCGGCAATAGGTTCGGCGGTGGATAACATTCAGGATGCTTCGCAGTTGCAGACAATTGTCGTGTTCCCGATAATATTGGGAATAGTGGTGGGTATGGTTGCAGCCAACGATCCGAATTCAATGCTCTCGGTTGTGGCTTCATACATTCCGTTTACGTCGCCTATGGTTATGATGGCTCGCATTCCGTTCGGTATATCGGGCTGGGAGATTGCTGTTTCGGCGGTGGTTCTCTATATTTCGTTTTTCTGCATGGTGTGGCTCGCTGCGAAGATTTACCGCGTGGGAATATTTATGTATGGGAAGAAGCCGGGCTGGAAGGAACTTATGAAGTGGGCGAAGTATAAATGAGGTGAGATGTAACTTTTGCGGGCAATAAACGTTGATAGAATGACGTTAATAAAACGTGACCGAAAGGAAGCGTATGTAATTTAACGTTAAAAGGTTGTTATGTGACAATTTTTTTGTAATTTTGCACGCCAAATCTCACAGAAAGAAGATGAGACAATTAAAAATAACAAAATCAATTACTAACCGCGAAAGCGCGTCGCTTGACAAGTATCTTCAGGAGATAGGCCGCGAGGACCTTATTTCCGTAGATGAAGAGGTTGAACTGGCGCAGCGCATTCGTCAGGGAGATGAGAAGGCTCTTGAAAAACTCACACGCGCGAATCTGCGTTTCGTTGTTTCTGTGGCGAAGCAGTATCAGAATCAGGGTTTGAGTTTGCCTGATCTTATTAATGAAGGAAATTTAGGCCTGATAAAGGCGGCTCAGAAGTTTGATGAGACCCGTGGTTTCAAATTCATATCGTATGCGGTGTGGTGGATCCGTCAGTCTATTCTTCAGGCTTTGGCCGAGCAGAGCCGAATTGTTCGTCTGCCTTTGAATCAGGTTGGATCGTTGAACAAGATAAGCAAGGCTCTTTCGAAATTCGAGCAGGAGCATGAACGTCGTCCGTCGCCAGAGGAGCTGGCTGAACGTCTAGATGTTCCGGTTGATAAGATTTCGGACACGCTGAAGGTTTCAGGCCGACATATTTCGGTTGATGCTCCGTTTGTTGACGGTGAGGATAATTCTCTGCTCGATGTGCTTACGAATGATGATTCGCCAATGGCAGATTCATCGCTTACGCAGGAGTCGCTTTCGAAGGAGGTTGACCGTGCGTTGCGTCAGCTTCATGAACGTGAGCGTGAGATTCTGAAAATGTTCTTCGGCATCGGTTGTCAGGAGATGACTCTTGAGGAGATCGGTGCGAAGTTCGACCTTACACGCGAACGTGTACGCCAGATCAAGGAGAAGGCCATACGTCGTCTGAAGGGTCAGAAGAGCCGTTTGCTGAAGCCGTATCTCGGACAGTAAGAAATTAAACTATTTGATGAGCGGGAGGTTGCATTTATGCAATTTCCCGCTTTTTTGTTTTGAATGGAAGCCATGCGGGTGGCACGTGCGGAGCGTGCGTCCGTACAATTAGATGGGTATCAAGGAGATTGGTGTCAGGCGCTATGCCATGCGGGGGCAGGCTTCGTTGGATGGCTGGCCGTGGAAGGGTTCGATGTGTGTGGTTACGTGGGCGAGAAGAGGTTGTAGGAGGATGATGATGTTTGATTCGGCGTTTGTGGCGATTTTATGAGCGCTTTCCACGTTGATTTTGGGATCGACCATTATGTGCACTTCAACATAGGCTTCGTTTCCGCTTTTAAATGTGCGCAGGCATGACCATCCTTTTACTCCTTGTGTGCCGGTGAGTGTCTGTTCAATTCTGTCGCATATTTCGGTTGGAAGTGATGCGCCGAGCAGTTCGGATGCTGCGGGACGAATCATTTTTACGGACACAACGGCAATGATTCCGGCTACTACCATCGCGGCGATAGGGTCGAGAACGCGATATTGCGGTCCGAGGAAGAAAGCTGCACCAACGCCGATGAGTGTTGCAACCGATGAGAATGCATCGCTACGATGATGCCAGGCGTTTGCTATTACGGCTTCGCTGTGTATTTTCTGGCCGCTGCGCCTGGTGTAGTGGAAAAGCCATTCCTTGGATGCGATGGATAATAGCAGAATTATGATTGTGATAATGCCGGGGCGGGGGAGCTCAAGTCCTTCGGCAACATGCTGGATTATCGAGAGAGCATCGATGAATATGATTGCTGCGACAATAAGGAGTATGAGTGCGAGGAGCAGTGTGGCCATTGTTTCGTAGCGGCCGTGTCCGAACTGATGTGAGCGGTCGGCACCCTGACGTGATTTTCCGACCATGACGATGACAATTATGTCGGAAATAAAATCGGAGAAGGAGTGTATGCCGTCGGCCAGGAGGGCGGAGCTGTGTCCGATTATGCCTCCGGCCACTTTCGCAACGCCGAGAAATGCGTTAACCCAGAATCCTACCCATGTTACATGGCGTGCTATCCTGACTTCCCTGTACTGTTTTTCAGTGTTGAAATTATTCATTGAATTTTGATGCGGTTCTGCAAAGATAATGCATAATAGGGCATTATGCAACCGGAACGTTTACATTAATTGCATAATGGGGAGTAATATTGAATAAAGTTACTATCTTTGCGGCTGAATATGTATAAGAACGGAATATCTGGTGGAAAGATAAGAAAAGTGCTTTTGATTACGGCTCTTTTGGGGGTTGTTATGTGTGGCTGTGCGCGGGAAGCCGAGGTTAAGGAAAAGGTTGTTGTTCCGCCTGATCCGGCTGCCGAGATAAAGGTATCTGCAACGCGTGCGGCTGATTCGATTGCCGCGCTCAGGAGAAAGGGGGAGTTGAACAGGGTGAAAACCGATATGCCTGAGAAGTTCAGGAGTGCTGAAGCGGCCATAGAATATATGAAGAAATCGGGCGACTGGGACAAATACAGCACGGGGGTGTTGCCGGACATAGCCCGTCAGGATATAGGATATGCCGACAAACTTCTTCACAGCACTTATCCATATTTTGTGATTGCCGACAAGGGGAGTATGCGCGTAACGCTATATGACAGATATGGAGTGGCGCATTTAAGATTCCCCATGGCTTGTTCAAGGTATTACGGCAGTAAGCATAAATTCCGTGACAACCGCACTCCGGAGGGTTTTTTCAGTGCTGAGGGGATATATGATGCCAGGGAATGGCTCTATACGGACGATGACGGTAATACTTCAGATGCAAAGGGCGTGTATGGGCCACGTTTCATGCGGTTAAAGACTCCTGTTACATTGTCGGTTGGAATACATGGCACTAACGCGCCCTGGTCGCCCGGAACGAGGTGCAGCCACGGCTGTATGCGTCTTGTTAACAAGAATGCGTGGGAACTCATGAAGTATACGCAGAAGGGCATGCCTATAATTGTAAACCCTTCGGGACGTGATGATGCTGTGAATAAGGAGGAGGGCTACAAGATTACGATGCTCAGGCTCGGGAAATCAAAGGACAGTTACGTTCCGGATGTGGATTTGCCCGGTCCGAAGCCTGATGATAAGAAAGTTGATGAGGCTGAAAAGGTGAAGGAGCCGGAAAAGGCAGAGAAGGCAGAGGAGGAGAAAACTGAAAATCCGGTGAAAGATGACAGTAAGGATAAGCCGGAGATAGAACCTTTGGAATTTTTAAGATGAAAAAATCAGTTATGTTTTTGATGGCGATCATTGCCGGAGTTTCGGCGTTGATGGCCCGTGGTGACGTCTACCGGCTGAATCTGGATGACGAGATAGGTTCGACGACGTGGCGCTATACGCGTCAGGCAGTTGCGAATGCCAAGGAGAAGGGGTGCCCGTTGCTGCTGGTGCATCTGAATACTTACGGTGGCTCGGTGGTGCATGCCGATTCGATAAGAACCGCTCTGCTGCATTATCCGGGAAAGACGGTTGCATTTGTGGATAACAATGCTGCGTCGGCCGGTGCGCTGATAGCTCTTTCGTGCGACAGCGTGTATATGCGGAAAGATGCGACGATGGGAGCTGTTACGGTTGTTAACGGAAACGACGGCACCGCGATGCCGGATAAATATCAGAGCTATATGCGTGCAATGATGCGAGCCACGGCAGAGTCGCATGGGAAAGACAGTGGCGGGGAATGGCGCAGGAATCCGTTGATTGCTGAGGCAATGGTTGATCCGCGTATAGTTGTTCCGGGATTGATTGATTCTGCCAAGGTGCTTACGTTTACGGCTTCTGAGGCCGGGAAGTGGGGCTACAGCGACGGGATTGCGGAGAGTGTGGTCGATGTTCTGGCGAAATTAGGGATGCCTGATGCTGCAGTTGAAGAGTATAAGCCTGATTTTGATGACAGGCTGATGGGTTTCCTTACAAATCCGGCATTGCAGGCAATACTCGTAATGATTATTATAGGCGGAATTTATTTTGAGTTGCAGACTCCGGGACTTGGATTCCCGACTGTGGCAGCCATAACGGCTGCGGTGATCTATTTTCTGCCGATGCTGATAGAGGGTGTGGTGGCGCCATGGGTGGCTGTAGTATTTGTGCTGGGGCTGTTGCTGTTTCTGTTGGAGATATTCGTGATTCCCGGATTCGGAGTGTGCGGAATAGCGGGCATAACATGTATGGCTGTTTCGATATTTATTGCGCTTGTGCAGAATTTCGAGGTATCTCCTATCGGTGCGGGAAATGTTCTGCCGGCTATATGGCAGGCTGTCCTTACTTTAGCTATGGCAATGTTGCTGGCGGTGGTAGGTGTTTTTGCGCTGACATCGCGTTTCGGACCGGCGTTTGTCCGGAACCGTGCGGCGTTGACTCACAGTCAGAAGGTTGAGGATGGGTATATCGGTGTCGATGCAAAGCTGAAGAATTATGTGGGGAGCGACGGGATTGCGTCGACAGATATGCGTCCGTCGGGGAAAATTTTGGTGTCGGGAGAAGAATTTGACGCTGTTTCGCTCGATGGATTTGTGGAGAGTGGCGAATGTATAAGGATTGTAAAGTGTGAAAATGCTCAGCTTTATGTGAGGAGGCAGGTGGATAATGTCTGATGCATGAATGCTAAAATAAACGAGCGGGGCGCGTGTTCAACGCGCCCCGCTTTATGTTTTTATGTGAGTGTGTTAGAACAGACTCCAGCTTACTGTTAAGCCTGCCATAACGATTGCAACCATGCTCATGAGTTTGATGAGGATGTTGAGGCTGGGGCCGGAAGTGTCCTTGAACGGGTCGCCTACGGTGTCGCCAACAACGGTTGCTTTGTGAACGTCGCTGCCTTTGCCGCCGAAGTTGCCCTCTTCGATATATTTCTTGGCATTATCCCATGCGCCACCGGCGTTTGCCATGAAGATAGCAAGTACGAAACCGGCAGAAAGACCGCCGACGAGGAGGCCTATAACACCCGGAACTCCGAAAATAAGGCCTGTGACAATGGGCGCGATGATGGCGAGCACTGAGGGGAATACCATTTCGCGCTGAGCGCCTTTTGTGGAAATCTGTACGCAACGTGCATAGTCGGGTTCAGCTTCGCCGGTGAGGATTCCTTTGATTTCACGGAACTGGCGACGGACCTCGTCGACCATGTGAGCGGCTGCGCGACCAACGGCGTTCATGGTGAGTCCGCAGAACAGGAATGCCATCATAGAACCGATAAACATGCCGGCAAGTACTTTCGGACTCATGAGGTTGACTTCAAAGTAGGTCATGAAATCGGTGAATGAAGCTTCCTTGAGAGGAATTGCCTGATCGCCGATTTGCAGGAGTGTCTGACCGAGACGATCCATACCGATGCGAATTTCCTCGATGTAGGAAGCCAGGAGGGCAAGTCCGGTGAGGGCGGCAGAGCCGATGGCGAAGCCTTTACCGGTAGCTGCGGTGGTGTTTCCGAGGGAGTCGAGAGCATCGGTGCGTTTGCGGACTTCAGCTCCGAGACCGCTCATCTCTGCGTTGCCGCCGGCGTTGTCGGCTATAGGGCCGTAGGCATCGGTTGCGAGTGTTATTCCGAGGGTGGAGAGCATGCCGACAGCGGCGATTCCTATGCCGTAAAGACCCATGGCAACGTTAGTGAAATCGAAGCCGGAAGCGAACCAGTAGCTGAGAATGATACCGGCAACAACCGCGATAACGGGTACGGCGGTTGATATCATTCCGAGGCCAACGCCTGAAATAATTACGGTAGCCGGGCCTGTCGTTCCGCTTTCACCAAGTTTTTTTGTGGGTTTGTAGCTTTGCGAGGTGTAGTATTCGGTGCTTTGTCCGATAACGATTCCGACAATAAGACCGATAACGACAGCACAACCTATGAGAGCCCAGTTCTGAAGCTGAAGCAACCAGAGGATAAGGAAGGTGGCGCCGATGATAAGAACAGAACTGAGGTTGGTGCCTACGGCGAGAGAGCGGAGAAGATCTTTCATTGTGGCATCCTCTTTGGTGCGCACGGCGAAGATTCCGATGATTGAAAGGAGTATGCCTACGGCAGCGATAAGCATGGGAGCCATAACGGCCTTAAGCTGCATAACTGCATCGCCGCTTACCATGTAGGCTGCAGCTCCGAGAGCGGCAGTTGCCAGGATGGAACCGCAATATGATTCGTAGAGGTCGGCACCCATGCCGGCAACGTCGCCAACGTTGTCGCCGACGTTATCGGCAATTGTGGCGGGGTTGCGGGGGTCGTCTTCGGGAATTCCGGCTTCAACCTTACCGACAAGGTCGGCACCGACATCGGCGGCTTTAGTGTAGATGCCACCGCCTACGCGCGCGAAGAGAGCCTGGGTTGAGGCGCCCATTCCGAATGTTAGCATTGTGGTTGTTATCATAGCCATTTTTTCAACTTCGCTGGCATTGTCAACGCAAGCCTGAAGAAGAATGTACCAGAAAGAGATGTCGAACAAGCCGAGACCTACAACAACGAGACCCATAACAGCACCTGAACGGAAAGCTACGCGCAGACCTTTGTTAAGGCTCTGGCGTGCAGCGTTGGCTGTGCGTGCGGAGGCGTTTGTGGCAGTCTTCATGCCGAGGAATCCCGAAAGACCGGAGAAGAAACCGCCGGTGAGGAATGCAACGGGAACCCAGTCGTTCTGCAAATCGAAGCCGTAGGCCATTATCGAAAAAAGAATAACAAGGCAAAGGAATACGCATCCAACAATTTTGTACTGCTGCTTAAGGTAACTCATGGCACCTTTGCGCACATGCCCTGCAATGGTTTTCATTGTGTCGGTTCCTTCGCTCTCCTTCATCATGGAGCGGTAGAAGAACCAGGCGAGCACCAGAGCCACAATAGAGGCTGCCGGTACAATCCAAAAAAGATAATTTTCCATAAAAAGATTATGTGTGAAACTGATTAGTAATTTCGGATGAATGTTTATGTGTAATTACAAAGTAATTTATGTGCAAAGATACGAATTAAGAATGAGAATTCGGAACGGAACGGAATGTAATTTGTTTATAAAATAGTAAATTTGCAGACGATATGGCAGAAGTAGAAGGACTTGTTTTAAGAAATACGGGAAGCAGTTACGTGGTTCTTTCCGATGACGGAGTGCAGTATGAGTGTAAGGTGAAGGGAAATTTCCGTCTCAAGGGGATACGCACCACTAATCCGGTAGCCATAGGCGACCGTGTAAAGGTTCAAGTTCAGCCGGTGCCTCCAAGCTATATAACCGATGTGAAGCCTCGACGTAATTATATAATAAGGCGTGCGAGCAATCTATCGAAGGAGAGTCATATAATAGCGTCGAATCTTGACTGTGCGATGCTTGTGGTGTCGCTTGTGGACCCTGCCACTCCGTTTACGTTTATCGACCGTTTTCTGGCAACTGCGGCCGCCTATGATGTTCCGTGCAAAATTGTTCTCAACAAGGTTGATTTGCTTGATGATGTGGATCCGGAGGTTAAGAATGATTTCAGGATGCTATATAAGTCGGCGGATGTTCCGGTTCTGTTCACATCGGCAAAGACCGGTGCCGGAGTGGAGGAACTTAGAGAGGCGATAAAGAATAAGATAACTTTGTTCTCGGGAAATTCGGGAGTGGGAAAGTCGAGTCTGATTAACTGTTTGCTTCCTGCCGCGAATTTGCGCACGGCACAGGTTTCGGAGAGTCACCGCACCGGAATGCACACCACCACTTTTAGCCAGATGCTTCCGTTGCCGGAGGGTGGCTATCTGATCGATACGCCGGGAGTTAAAGGGTTCGGCACTATCGATTTTCAGCCAAAAGAGGTAGGCCATTATTTCCCCGAGATATTCAGGGAGAGCAGAAATTGCCGTTACGGTGATTGCACGCACACAAACGAACCTGGTTGTGCGGTGTTGGATGCCGTTGAGGATGAGCGCATAGCCATGTCGAGATATAACAGCTATCTGTCGATTTTAAACGATATAAATCCTGATAAATATAGAAAGCCGTTTTAGCGGGAAGTAGTTTTGATATTTTACAGTCATGTTTTATAACATATTTTTTATAATTTTGCGGATGATTATAAGAAATAGTTATGAAACTGTCAGGACCAATAGATTTTAAGCCGAAGCTTATATCGGCATTACGTCATTATTCATTGTCGAAATTTAAGGCTGACCTTATAGCCGGCATAGTGTTGGGCATAGTCGCACTTCCTCTTGCCGTGGCATTCGGTATTGCGAGCGGAGTGAGTCCTACAATAGGCCTTGTAACGGCAATTATAGGCGGTTTCCTGGTGTCGGCACTGGGCGGTTGTTCGGTTCAGATAGGTGGTCCGACCGGAGCTTTCATTGTGATTGTTTACGGCATCATAGCCACTTATGGTTTGCAAGGACTTGCGGTGGCGACGTTTATGGCCGGATTGATTCTGGTGCTGATGGGGTTGTTTCATCTTGGAACCGTAATCAAGTTTATTCCTTATCCTATTGTGGTCGGTTTTACGGCCGGTATAGCGCTGACTATTTTCTCGACACAGATAAATGATTTCTTCGGATTAGGCTTGCGTGACGTTCCTGCCGAATTTATTCCGAAATGGGGATTATATATAAGAAGTTTCGGCAATTTGCATTGGCCGACGCTGCTTGTCGGCGTTGTTTCGTTGCTGATAATAATTGTTACGCCTAAAATTTCGAAGCGACTGCCGGGTGCGCTTATTTCGATTGTGCTTGTAACGCTTGGGGTGTGGATTCTGAAGATGTATGTTCCGGGTCTGGAAATAACAACAATCGGTGACAGATTTCAGAATATGTCGACCGATTTGCCGCAACCTCACAGTTTCAGCCTCGATATGCAGACAATAAACAATCTGTTGCCGTCGGCCTTTACAATTGCAGTGCTGGGAGCGATAGAGTCGCTGCTTTCGGCAACGGTGGCCGATGGTGTAACGGGCTCGCGGACAAATTCGAATACCGAACTGATAGGTCAGGGAGTGGCGAATATGGTTGTTCCGATGTTCGGGGGCATACCTGTTACGGGAGCGATAGCGCGCACCATGACAAATATAACGAACGGAGGCCGCACGCCTGTTGCCGGAATAACACATGCCGTTGTGCTTCTGTTGATATTTCTGTTCATGATGCCTCTTATAAATATGGTGCCGATGACATGCCTGGCTGCTGTGCTGATTGTAGTGAGCTTCAACATGAGCGGCTGGCGCACAATTCGTGCCATTCTCAAGAATCCGAAGAGCGATATCGCTGTTCTTTCAGTTACGTTTATACTGACAGTAGTGTTTGACCTGACCATAGCCATTGAAATAGGTTTGTTGCTGGCAGTGATTCTGTTCCTGCGTCGTGTGATGGAGAATACGCAGGTTAGGGTTTACAGTGAGCAGCTCGACATAGCCGAAGGCAGCGAGAGCACCTGGCATGAGGTTCTGGATGTTGCGAAGGGAGTGGAGGTTTATGAAATTGACGGGCCGTTCTTTTTCGGAGTCGCTACGAAATTCGATGATTTGATGCGTACGACAATCGGTGTAAAGCCTGTTGTCAGGATATTGCGTATGCGCAAGGTTCCGTTTATCGATGCCACGGGCGTTCATAACCTGGAGATAGTGATAAAATCATCGTTGAACGAGGGAATACATGTCGTGCTGTCGGGTGTAAACAGTGAAGTGCATAATGTTTTGCTGAAAGCGAACATAGAGGCGCTCGTTGGTGAGGACCATATATGCGATCATATAACCAAGGCGGTTAAACTCGCTAACCGGATAGCGGAGGAAAGCAGAAAATAATTGCTCAAAAGTTAAAATTTGTGCAGTTTTATTACATATTTTGTGATTTTTTTAATTTTTTGTGAGATCCAGCAAAAAAAAACGTAAAAAAAGTTTGGTGAGAAGAAAATATGTAGTACCTTTGTCACGTTTTTGAAGCTAAAAAATATTGTTTTATTTATTTAATCTAAAAAAGAAAATGAAAAAGTTAGTTTTATTACTTGCCGTTGTATTCAGCGCATCACTCTTCTCTTGCAACAAGACTGAAAAGGCTGCTGAAGCTACTGATTCTGCTGCTGTTGACACTGCAGTTGTTGTTGAAGAAGTTGTTGCTGCTGATTCTACCGACACTGTTGTTGCTGTTGAAGCTGCTGTTGTTACCGACACTGTTGCTAAATAAGTTTAGACCAGCAAAAAAAATAGAAAGTCACATCCCCAGGGGGTGTGACTTTTTTATTTTAGCGGGGAATGGAAAAGGGTGTTTATATCAGGATATTGCCATGGATAATTGCGGAATGATGTAGTGGTTCTGATTAAGGGTGATTTGGGGATTGCCTTTGGCGCCACTCTGTTCCGGCAAGTCTGGCTAAGGCTGATACGGGAACAATTGAGAATAAGAATGTGTTATAAATGCATAAATTTATTCTAAATCCGATGCATGCCTTTCAACTATTCAGATCGATAGCCGTAGTTGCGGTTGTTTTATTTTCATTAAGCGCACAAGCGTCAGAGCCTATGTTGCGTTCGGAATTGCCCGAACGGTGGCAGTATAGCGGTGAATATGTGCAGACTTTGCCATGTGAGGACGGATGGTGGCGGACATTCAATGATCCGGTGCTTGATTCCCTTATAGTAATGGCGGTAAACAACAATTACAATATAGTGGCAGCCATGCACAGGGTAGAGGCGGCGCGAAATTCCATAAAGCAGGTTCAGGCAGGATATTATCCGACTGTCGGGTTGCAGGGCGGATGGAACAAATCGCGTACGTCAGGAGCCATAGACGGGCGGAGTGTAGCGGCAAGCACCGGGTCATATTTCAATCTGGGTGCAAATTTGAACTGGGAGATAGATATCTTCGGAAAGGTGCGGGCCAAAGCCAGAGAGAGCAAGGCTTCATATCAGGCTACACGAGCGGAATATGCAGCCGCAATGGTGAGTCTTTGCAGTGAAATGGCCAGCTATTACATGCAGCTGCGCACTTTGCAGGAGGAGCTGTTGGTGGCACGGATCCATATAGAGTCGCAGGACAGTGTGCTGACCATAGTTAATGTCAGGCATGAGGCAGGTTTGAATTCCAAACTTGATGTAACCCAGGCCCGCACCATCTACTATTCCACGCTGGCAAGTGTGCCCGGGCTGCAGGCGCAGATAGAATGCACGGTAAACGCTATCGCACTGTTGATAGGCAGGGAAGCTCCTTTGGTTAAGAGATTGTTGTCGGAACCGCAGCCGTTGCCCGATTATCATCAGATTGTAAGTGCCGGAATTCCTTCCGAGCTGTTACGCAGACGTCCGGATGTTGTTGAAGCAGAATGTGCCGTGGCACAGAGCGCTGCCTCATTAGGCATAGCTAAGAAAGATTTTTTGCCGACTCTTGCTCTGACCGGGTCGGTTGGTGTGGCAGCACATAATGCGGGCGATATGTTCAGGAACAACAGTTTCGAATATGCGGTGGCTCCGACATTGTCGTGGACAGTTTTTGACGGTTTTTCCCGTAGGAGCGGAGTGGCACAGGCGCGCGAGATGATGGAAGCGAATATAGCCAACTATAACAGCGTGGTGCTTACGGCGGTTGAGGAAGTTAATAATGCCATGATAAACTATACGTATTGCCTGAAGAATATAGATTATCTGAATCAGGTTGTGAAAGAGGCGGAGGAGAGTCTGCGTCTGGCCGTTGAGTTGTATCGTGGCGGTTTAAGTTCGTTTACCAATGTAGCGGATGCGCAGATAAGTTATCTGCAGTATGCGGATAATCTTGTTACAGCCCGCGGATCGGCCGTGAACGCCTTGATAAGTCTTTATAAGGCGCTTGGAGGAGGATGGAGTGAAATAGAACGATAACAGATTTAAGATAAAGGCAGAAAGTTATGATACGTAGATTTAACATGGCGGTGATTTTGGTGATCATGGCTGCAGGCATGATGTCGTGCGGAGATAAGAAGGCAGATGCGAAACAGGAAGTGATGCCGGTTGACGTAGCCAAGGCGCTAACGGATTCTGTGGTTCTTTACAAAGAGTATCCCGGAGTGCTGACAGCGGGAGATAAAGTGGAGATAGTGGCTCGTGTAAACGGAACCATTCAGTCGGTTAATTACAACAGCGGCGATGTGGTTAAGAAGGGACAGCTATTGTTCACGATAGAAAGCAGCAAGTATAGCGATGCTGTTCAACAGGCCCGTGCGGCGCTTGAAACCGCCCGCAGTACGCGTGAATATGCGGCGGCGCATTACGCTGCAATGGAGAAGGCGCTTGTTAGCAATGCTGTGAGCGTTATGGAAGTGAAGCAGGCAAAGAGCGCGTTGGAACAGGCGGAAGCAAGCATATTGAATGCCCGCGCCGCTTTGCAGACCGCCACAACGAATCTGGGTTACTGCAGGATTTATGCACCCATAAGCGGCCGCATTTCAGCGAATGTTTATGGCGTTGGCAATTATGTTAATGGCGAAGCGTCGCCTGTAAAAGTTGCGACAGTATATAATGATGATAAACTGAATGCTAATTTTTCGATAGAGGATGCATCGTTTTTGCGCAGTTTTGCAAGCGTACAGGCACGCGAGAATATAAATTACGATTCTATACCTATCACCTTTACCGAGAAGTTGCCGCACAGTTACACAGGCCGATTGCATTATATGTCGCCCGAGGTTGATCCTTCAACAGGAACGATGGTTGTGCAGGCCGAGATTGAAAATCCTTACGGAGAATTGCGCGACGGAATGTATGTAACGGTTTCGCTTCCCTATATTCTTGATCCGAAGGCTGTGCTGGTCAAGGATGCGGCAATATCAACAGATCAGCTTGGTCAATTTGTATATACAGTGAATGACAGCAATAAGGTTGTATATACACCCATAAAGGCCGGCGGAATTGTACGCGATTCAATGAGGGTGGTAGTGAATGGGCTAAAGGCGGGAACACCTTATGTAACCAGAGCGCTGCTTAAGGTGCGCGGAGGTATGGAGATAAAACCGGTTATGACAGACTGACCGGTGCGAAATGATTGAAGAATTATAAACGGAAGCCATTATGTTCTCTAAATTTTTCATAGACCGTCCGATATTCGCCATAGTCATTGCAATAGTTATGATTCTGGTAGGGACAATAACGGTCAAGACCTTGCCGATAGCCCAGTATCCCGATATAACCCCTCCGACGGTGCAGGTGTCGGCAAGTTATCCGGGCGCGGATGCAACGACTGTGGCAACAACCATAGGAGTGCCTATTGAACAGGCAGTTAACGGCGTTGAAGGGATGATGTATATGAGTTCGTCGTCGGGAAGCGACGGTTCGTATAACCTGACAATCACGTTTGAAAACGGAACTGATCCGGATATAGCGTCGGTAAAGGTTCAGAATCTTGTTGACCAGGCTACGGCCACGTTGCCGACCGCTGTGAAGCAGGAGGGGATTTCGGTGATGTCGCGTTCAAGCGATATAATAATGTTTGTGGCGCTGGAGAGTGACGACCCTCAACGCTATGATGCCCTTTATCTTACAAATTACGCACAGCTGAATATTGTCGATGAACTGTCGCGAGTTAAAGGGGTTGGTCAGGTTGGAGCGTTCGGAGCCGGTGAATACAGTATGCGCATATGGCTGAACCCTGATATGATGCGGGCGAGAAATATAACTGCCGAAGAGGTGCGTCAGGCCATATCGTCGCAAAACATGCAGGTGAGTGCCGGAAGCGTAGGTACGAGTCCCACGCATTCCGATGTTGATTTTGAATATACGCTGACGGCGCAAGGCCGTTTGAAAACAGCTAAGGAGTTCGGCAATATAATATTACGCACGGATGGTGACGGTGCGATGCTGAGATTGCGCGATGTTGCAAAGATTGAACTTGGCAGTCAGGATTATGCGATGAATTCTAAAGTGTCGGGTAATGATGCCGGACTGCTTGGTGTTTACCAGCTGCCAGGTGCGAATGCTCTTGATGTCGCTAATAAGGTGAAGGCTAAACTCGAGGATTTGCAGCAGTATTTTCCGGAGGGTGTGCATTATCGCGTTATTATGAATACGTCGACATTTGTCACGGCGTCGATTGATGAACTGCTGGTTACTTTTGTGGAAACCACGTTGATTGTGATGCTTGTGATAATGATTTTCCTGCAAAGCTGGCGAGCCGTAATAATTCCGATGATAACGATTCCTGTTTCCCTGATAGCCACATTCGCGGTTATGAAGGTTATGGGCTTCACTCTGAACACATTGACACTTTTCGGACTTGTGCTTGCCATAGCGATTGTGGTTGATGATGCGATTGTTGTGGTTGAGGACTGTGCGCGCATTGTGCAGGAGGGAAAACTTACGCCTCGCAAGGCCGCCGAGAAAGCGATGGTTGAACTTCAGGGACCTGTTGTCGGAGAGGTGCTGGTTCTGTTGTCGGTGTTTATTCCAACGGCTTTTGTGTCGGGAATAACCGGTGAACTCTACAAGCAGTTCGCACTTACAATCGCTGTGTCGACAGCGTTTTCCGGATTCAGTGCATTGACACTTACGCCGGCTCTTTGCGCCTTATTCCTGAGGAAGAAAGCCAAAATTCAGAATTTTGTGGTTTTCAACTGGTTTAACAAGGGTTACGGGGCCACGTTAAAATTGTATATGAAGATAGTCGGTACGTTCCTTAAGCGTCCGGTTGTGGCCATTTTATTGTATTTCGCTATTACCGGCATAGCCTTCTGGGGATTTATACAGATGCCGACCTCGTATGTTCCGTCGGAAGATATGGGCTATTTCATAGGTTCTGTTCAGTTGCCCACGGGTGCGACGCAGGAGCGTACGGATGCCGTGCTTGCCGAGGTGACCGAAAGGTTGAAAACTATTCCTGAAGTTGAAAATGTAATCACTATATCGGGCTTTTCAATGTTAGGAGGCGGTTCAGGGAGTAATTTCGGAGCAGTGACCGTTATGCTGAAGCCGTGGAAGGAGCGCCGCGGGGCATCGCGAAGCGTAGATGCCGTGATAGCTGAGTTTGAGGAGAAGTGCTCTGATATTCAAGAGGCTATTATATTCGGTGTGAATCCTCCCGCCATTCCCGGATTGGGAATGTCATCGGGTCTGGAGATGCAGTTGCTCGACATCAATAATCATGGAGCATCGCAGATGGCCAAAGCTCTGGACGCGATAAAGGATGCTGCGGCAAAGGATAAGCGCATAGCATCGGTTACAAGTCTTTATGAGGGTGAGGTGCCTCAATATGCCTTGAAAATAAACCGCGATAAGGTAAAGTCGCAGGGTGTGGAACTGTCCGATATATATTCGACACTCGCGTCATTCACCGGCACGAGCTATGTTAACGATTTCAATGAATTCGGAAGGGCCTATCAGGTTATAATGTCGGGCGATCAAAGTTCGCGCAACCGCATAAATGATGTGTTTGGACTGAGCGTTAGAAATGCTGATGGGGATATGGTTCCGTTCAGCTCGTTTATGACAATAGAGCCTTCGATGGGCGAGTCGACCGTGAGCCGCTATAATATGTACAGAACAGCAGCCCTGACGGCATCGCCGGCTAAAGGCGTGAGTTCGTCGGAGGCTATTGCGGTTATGGAGAATATAGTTAAGGAAACACTCGGAAATGAATATGGCTATGCATGGACCGGGGAAGCTTATCAGGAGACTCAGGGTGGCACTACAGTGACTATGGTAATGATATTTGCCGTTGTTATAACACTGCTTGTGCTTGCGGCCCAGTATGAGAGCATCACTGACCCGATTGCGGTGGTTATTTCGATGCCTACTGCCATACTGGGCACTGTGATAGGCTGTCTGCTAATGGGTCAGAGTATAAGCATATATACTCAGATAGGTATAATTCTGCTTCTGGGTCTGTCGGCCAAGAATGCTATTCTGATAGTTGAATATGCGGTTGATTTCCGAAAGAGCGGCATGGATATACGTCAGGCGGCGTTGAATGCCGGAGAGATACGATTCCGTCCGATAATGATGACAGCGCTTGCGTTTGTGTTCGGAGTTATGCCGATGCTTTTCGCCACCGGAGCGGGAGCAGCCAGCCGTGTGGCGCTCGGAACGGCTGTTGTGTTCGGAATGGCGGTAAATGCAATTGTGGGAACGCTGTTTGTCCCTAACTTCTGGGAATTGCTCGAACGTTTCCGTGAAAAATACCTTGCCAAGGCTTTTGCTGCCGACCCAGAGGGAGAACCGTCGGCGGATGCACCGGTGGCAAACGGTGGCGCAACAGCTGAGAGTGAATCGGAATCGGTATGAGAAAATAAGAATTGATTATAAAGTGCTCCGGATGGTTAATTAATGCTGTCCGGAGCTTTTTTTGTGAGAATGATGGCATTGCCTGAGTGCCGTGCGTTGCGGAATCCGTGCGATTTCATAAGCGTTACAACCTGTTGCAGTTCGGAGTCAGATTGAAAATCGCTGACAGAATAGACAATGGCGTCGGTATTATCTAAATAATCGAGATAGCCGGCAGTCCAGCAATATGGCTTATTGGCCCTGAAGTGAAACTGATTCATGTGTGGGCCGGCATCATTACCGAAAAGCAGACTCATTGTGTGTCGGTCGCCGATAAGGATGTAGCGGAGATTGTCAGCCTTTAATGAATTGATTGCCGGGAGCAGTTCCAGATACTCTTTTTCAAGATTGCGTGATGCTTTTATGCCGCTAAAAACGGAAAGATTATCATTGTAGGTGTAGGTACATTCCTTTTTAAGTTTGCTCCAATGTGTCAGGTTTATTGAGATGAAGCAGGGGAGAGCGAGCGCAAGGATGAGGATACAGTATTGGTTAAGACTTTTATTGTGAGCTGACCAAAGGATTGCCATTATAACCGGAACGGTGTAACAGGCTAATATGCGTTCGAAATAAGCATCCGAACCGAAAGCTGCTGCAATCAGCAGAATGGCGCATCCCCACAGCGGAAAGTAGGGAACGCTGATTTTCGGTTCAGTGGGATTCGAGAAGTTCCTGACAGGGATTGCAAGCAGAAGTCCGACGGCCAGAGCGCACCCTGCACCATAGAAACATTGGGTATCCGATCCGAGACAGCTTTTTGCAAGCCAGACCGAAAGGATAACGGCAGATAAGGAGAGCAGAATGATTGTTGCGATGGTAGGGATGTCGGATTTTGAAAGTCTTTCTTTAGTGAGCAATATGCGGAGTCTTTTACGGAAAATCAACGGAAGAAGCATGCAGACAACTGATGTCAGGTTTTCCTGCAGATAATATGGCAGCAGAAAGATGAGTCGCCAAATGTAGTGCGAAGGGTCGCTCAAAGAATGTCCGCTTATGGAGTTTTGTTGGAAATCAGCAATGTAACGGGCCATGTTTCCGTAGAGAAGTGTAAGCAGCAGCCATGCCGCTACAGTAAAGGAAATGATGCATGCCGCGGCATTGATGAGCGAATTGCGGAAGCGGTGCGTCTTATGAAATTCCTGAACAAAGACAAGGATAATGAAGAGTGGAAGGATTATTGCGGACGGAATTCTTCCAAGAGCCATCAGTGCGAACGTTAAGCCGCAGAGCATGCTTTTATGCATGGATGGCTTGCGAAAATATTCTACAATGGCTATAAGAGCCAGTGTGTTCCAGAGCATTGAACCGCTGTCCCAGTTGTAGAGTATGAAAGCTTCCGTTCGCCAGATCCATGCCATTGTAGCAAACAGGAAAGCAGATAGCCACAGATTTTTTGTGCGGATCAAGGCGTAGATGCATGAAATGGCAATTGAGGCGACGGCAATAAGCATTGAGAGTGCCCGGAGATTTGCAACTGACCCTCCCACCTTGTTAAACCACATATTGCCAATGAAATGCGATAGCGGAGCTACGCTTATTTCATGCCAATTGATTACAGAATAGGCTTGATAAACCTCATCGTGATCCACATTGCCCCAGTTCAGGAGGGTGGTGAAGGCAACTGCGGCAAGCGTCACACACAGAAGAGACCATAGGGTGAGGAACAGGTTCGATGAGTAAAATCTGGATTGCATCAGCTGAATTTTGCGTGAATGATTTTGCCAAAGTTAGCTAAAATGACTGATTAAGCAAAAAAAGAGATGCTCCGGAAAGAGTCTGTTATTTCCGGAGCTTCTATGTAGTGATGTTTCAGTGTCCTGATTTATTCTTCGCGACGCGGACGGTCGTTGCGTTCACGACGGGGACCGCGGTCGTTACGGTCGCGGCGCGGGCCACGGTCATTACGCTGCGGACGTTCGCCACGCGGGGCGCGTTCACGCTCAACATATCCTTCGGGCTTAGGCTGAAGGGCACGCATGCTGAGGCGATATTTACCTGTTTTCTTGTCAATTTCAATAAGCTTGACTTCAAGTTCGTCACCTTCCTTGATGCCGCTTGCTTCCATGTTGTCGAGACGATCCCATGAAATTTCGCTGATATGCAGCAAGCCGTCGCGGTTAGGCATGAATTCCACAAACGCTCCGAAATCGAGGATGGAACGGACGGTGCCTTTGTAAACTTTGCCCTCTTCGGGGAGTTCGACGATGGCATTTATCATGGAGAGTGCTTTGTCGATAGACTCTTTGTTTGAAGCAGCAACTTCAATGTAGCCGCCTTCGTCAATTTCGTCGATAGAAACAGTAGCACCGCTTTCTTCCTGAATGCCCTGAATAATTTTTCCGCCCGGGCCGATT
>CAZMAO010000026.1:0-20555 GCA_964564465.1 uncultured Bacteroides sp. | reverse complement strand
CGACTGTGGATATTGTTGAAGGCATGCAGTTTGACCGCGGTTATATTTCGCCCTATTTCGTGACGAACACCGAGAAGATGGAGTGTGAGATGGACAGCCCTCTCATTCTGCTTTATGACAAGAAGATTTCGAATCTTAAGGATTTGCTTCCGATTCTGGAATCGTCGGCACAGAGCGGCCGTCCGTTGCTGATCATAGCCGAGGACGTTGATCAGGAAGCACTTGCCACTTTGGTGGTTAACCGTCTGCGCGGTTCTTTGAAAATCTGTGCTGTGAAGGCTCCCGGATTCGGTGACCGCCGTAAGGAGATGCTCGAGGATATCGCCGTTCTTACCGGTGGTGTTGTTATTTCGGAGGAGAAAGGCATGAAGCTTGAAAGCGCTACGGCCGATTATCTGGGACGTGCCGAAAAGGTTGAGGTCAACAAGGAAAACACAACCATTATAAACGGCATGGGCAATAAGGATGCGATTGCAGCGCGTGTGGCCCAGATAAAGACTCAGATTGAGCAGACCACAAGCGATTATGACCGCGAGAAACTTCAGGAGCGTCTTGCCAAGCTTGCCGGAGGCGTTGCGGTGCTTCATATCGGTGCTCCGAGCGAGGTTGAGATGAAGGAGAAGAAGGACCGTGTTGATGATGCATTGTCGGCTACCCGTGCCGCCATAGCCGAGGGTATTGTTCCCGGAGGTGGCGTGGCTTATATCCGCTGTGTAGAGAAGCTGGAGGATATGAAGGGCGATAATGACGATGAGACGACCGGTATTCAGATTGTGAAGCGTGCCATCGAGGAGCCTCTGCGCCAGATTGTAGCGAATGCAGGCGTCGAGGGCGCTGTCGTGGTCCAGAAGGTAAAGGATGGCGAGGGCGACTATGGCTATAATGCCCGCACCGACACATACGAGAATCTGATGGCTGCCGGAGTTATCGATCCGGCCAAGGTGACTCGTGTAGCTCTTGAGAATGCCGCATCTATCGCGGGAATGTTCCTGACCACCGAGTGTGTTATTGCGGAGAAGAAGGATGAAAATGCTCCTGCTCCTGCCATGCCCGCTCCCGGAATGGGAATGATGTAAATTAAGAAACTATATAGAAAAAGATAGTCGCCCGGCAAAAACCCGGGCGGCTATCTTTTTCTATGATTGAATAATCTGATTTACAGTAGCTTCCGACTTCTATTCCGTTTTTACTGCAAATTTACAGTAAAAACGGAATAGGGGCCGGTATGGGGGATTAGTCGACCATGTTGGGTTGGTCGCCGAAGCGGTTGGGACCCTGCTGGCTTGCCTGACAAAGCCAAATGAGTACGATAATTGTTCCGACAACGGGTATCAGTGCGATGAAGTAGTAGCCACCGGCGCGACCGGTGTCGTGAAGGCGACGCCAGCAAAGGCCGAGAGATGGGAGAAGGGTGATCAATCCCCAGATGTAGCAGAGACTGTTGCCGACAGAAAATGCTTCTCCACTCTGTCCCCAGATAAGTGTTCCGATGCCCATAAGCACGTAGGAAACGAGGGCGGTGAAGAGTGCGAACCACCAGTACTCCGAGCGGCTTGCACGTCCGTTGAAGTTGCAGTAGTTGTTGAAAGCGCGCTTAACGGCGTCGCCAAATGAAACTTGTTGCTGATACATAATAGATTTAATTAAAATGGTTATTGGATAGTGTAACTGATTCTCCTTTTTTCAATGGGAGTTCGATTGTTTTTCCGTTGTAAAGCACTTTGCAGGGTGCTCCGGAGAGGGAGTTTATGGTTGCAGATGTTAGCTTTCCGTTTTCAAAAGCAAGTGAAACTTCGAAGTTTCCGCGGGCACGCAGTCCTTTTACCGAGCCGTGCGTCCAGTCCTTGGGGAGAGCGGGAAGCAGATGAAGCACTCCGTTGTGGCTTTGGAGCAGCATTTCGGCAATTCCGGCTGTTCCACCGAAATTTCCGTCGATTTGGAATGGCGGATGCAGATCGAAAAGATTGTCGGCCATTCCGTTTTTAATAAGATTTTTGAGAAGGATGTAGGCGTGATCGCCGTCGAGCAACCTTGCCCAGTGATTCAGTTTCCAGCCCATTGACCATCCGGTTGCTGCATCGCCACGCTGAAGGAGTGTGGTTTTGCAGGCCCGGACAAGAGCGGTGTCGGTGAGAGCGTTGATTGTGGTTCCGGGATGAAGTCCGAACAGATGGTTCGTGTGCCGGTGGTGATCGTCGGGATTGTCGATGTCCTCATACCATTCGCGCAGTTGTCCGTGTCGGCCGGTGCGATATGGCAGGATGCTGTCGAGCTTGTGTTGCCATTGGGTAACTGAAGCGGAATCGGTGTCGAGAATCCGTGCGGCTGCGATTGCAGCCTGAAGCACCTCGCGTGTCACGGCGTTTGCGTAAGTGGCACCGAGATCGGCAAGTCCGTGTTCAGGCGAGTAGGATGGCGACGATGTGTAGAATTCGCCGTGCTTAACAAGGATGTCGGAGGCGAAATCGGCAGATGACCGGATAATGGGATAGGCCACGTTGCGCAGAAAATCGTTGTCGCGTGTAAAGTCGTAATATTCCCAGACCTGAGAGGCGAGCCATGGGCCTGCGGTCGGATTGTAGTTCCAAGACATGTCGGTGGCATCGAGCGGAGCGGTGAAACCGAAAATGTTTGTGGATATGCCGGTGGTCCATCCGCGGGCATCGTAGAACTGACGGGCGGTTTCTGTTCCGGGTTTAACGAGGGCGGCCACGTAGTCGATGAACGGAATCATGCATTCGTGGAGATTCGCTGAGGTGGCGGGCCAGTAGTTCATCTGAACGTTGATGTTGTTGTGATAGTCGGCATGCCAGGGAGCGTCGAATCCGTTCGCCCATAATCCCTGAAGATTAGCCGGCATGTTTCCGGGGCGTGATGATGCGATTAGCAAATAGCGTCCGAAATTGAAAAGCAGTTCTTCAAGAGCGAAGTCGGGCTTGCCGTCGCGGTAGTTTTTGAGCCGGAGGGGCGTCGGGCCGGAAGCGGATTGCTGTGCCGAGGGATTGATGGAGAGAGCAGTGCGATTATAGAGAGCCTGATAGTCGGCAAGATGATCAGAGAATAAGGTTTCCGGCGATTTAGTCAGGGCATTATCAATTGAACGGTTGACGGAAGGTAGCGGGTCGGGGCCGGTGAATGCGAACGGGTTGTCGGTGTCGGGCTCGAAATTCATGCGATAGTCGGTGTCGGCGGCAAGCAGAAAACGGCAGTCGGTTGTTCCGGTTACGGTGATTTCACCTTTTTCAGCGTCAGGTTTAATTTTGCCTTTGCCGGAAATGATGCCGGCTTCAACGCGAAGCACCCATTTCATTCCGTTGGCCTGAAGGTGTCCGCAGTAGGTCAGTCCGTTAACGGTGGGGATTATAGAGTCGATGATTTGAGGAGTTATAAACCTGAAGGTGAGGTTTTGTTTTGCTTTTGAGGAGGAGAATGATATGGAGATGAGACTGTCGGGGTAAGATGCGAAGGCGCGGCGGGTGTAGGTGTTGCCTTTCTGCCTGAATGATGTGGAGACGGTGGCGGTGTTCAGGTCGAGCTCGTTGACATAGTCGGTGATGTCAGTGTCGGTCAGTCCGGTTTCTATCAAAGCTTCACCCATAACGGTGAAGTTCCCGAACGAGCCGCCGTAGTAGGGTGTTGTTCCGCGGAACCGGGCCGAGATTATGGAATCGGCTTGGCGGTTCTGTCCGTCGGCGAGGAGTCCGCGCACATGCTCAAGCACCGATGAGTCTATTTTACGGTTCATATTCCAATAGTCACCGGTTTGTCTCGGGCCGCCTGTCCAAAGTGTTTTTTCGTTAAGCACCATCCGTTCAGTTGCAATTCCGCCGAACAGAGTTGCTCCGAATGATCCGTTGCCTATGGGCAGTGAGCGGTATTCCCATTGTTTGTCGGGGTTTTCGAATGATTTGCCTTCGGGGTCGGATATCCAGGCCGGAGTAAGAGAGGTTGACGGGGAGTCGAACCATACGGCCGATGAGGGGGAAGCTGCATCGATGCTGAACAATGAGAGCGCGAATGAAAGTGATAGCAGAGTTTTTTTCATGGGAGAACGAATGAAGATAGACAAAAGTAGTAAAAAATTGGTTATTTTTGCAGAAAAATAAGGAGTATATGGAAAGTGTACATGATTTGCTTGTGAGACGCCACAGTATAAGGCGTTACAAGACAGAAGCGCTTGATGCGGGCGACGTGAAACTGATACTTGAGGCTGCATTGCTGTCTCCGACGTCGAAGAGCAGCCGTGCGTGGCGTTTTGTGGTTGTCGATGACAAGGAAATGCTCGAGCGGTTGTCGCAGTGCAAGTCTGCCGGAGCCGCCCCTATAGGCCGTTGCGCCATGGCGGTTGTGGTTGCTGCCGATTGTGAGAAATCGGATGCCTGGATAGAGGATTGTTCGATAGCTGCTGAACTGATGCAGCTGCAGGCGGAGGATCTGGGTCTGGGTTCATGCTGGATTCAGATACGCGGACGTTTCACAGGCGACGGTTTGCCTGCCGAGGAGTATGTTCAGGAGTTGCTTGGAATTCCGGATACCATAACGGTGGAGTGCATAATGACTTTCGGCCACAAGGATGAGGAAAGGAAGCCTGTTGATTGTGAGAAACTGTTGTGGGAACGTGTTCATATAGGCAAGTGGAATCACGCACAGGAGGAGTGATGTCGCAGAACGGGCAGACACCTCTGCGAGGGGTTATGATTGGGAGCGGCAATGTGGCGTGGCATCTTGCCCAGGCGCTCGAGCGTTGCGGGGCGGTGGAATTCGGCCAGGTGTTCAGCCGGAATAAAGACCGCGCCGAGGAACTTGCGGGTAAGCTTAGACGGGCAGAGACGACTGACAGCATTGCCGGTGTGGAGGGGGATGCGGATTTCTATTTAGTGTCGGTGAGCGATGATGCCTTGCGTGAGTTAGCCCCTTCGTTTCCTCGAAACGATGCTCTTTGGGCCCACACGTCGGGAAGTGTGGAGATGGATGTGCTTAAGGGCACCGGAGCGCATTACGGAGTGTTCTATCCGCTTCAGACATTCACCCGAGGAGGAGAGATGGATCTGAGCCGTGTGCCGATGTTCATAGAGGGGGCTGACGGTGGAACCGTGGCCAGGCTCAAGGTGCTTGCCCGAAAAATGAGCGAAGAGGTTTATGAGGCTGATTCCGAGCTGAGGGGCAAGATGCATGTGGCTGCGGTTTATGCATGTAATTTCACAAATTATATGTGGACAGTGGCCGATGATTTGCTGCGACGTCAGGCGGGATTAAGCCTGCGTGTGCTTGCTCCGCTGCTTTACGAAACAATGCGTAAGGCATTGGCGATAGGTCCGGAACAGGCCCAGACCGGTCCGGCGAGGCGAGGCGATGAGAAAATCATGGCAAAGCATGAGGCAATGGTTGAGGGAAGCGACAGGGCGGTTTATGAGCTGCTGTCGGAATGCATAATGAAAAGATACGGCAAATGAGCGGAATAAATTACGACTTGAGAAAGATAAAGGGAGTTGCTTTTGATGTCGACGGAGTGTTGTCGCCGTCGACCATTCCTATGGATATAAACGGCACTCCGTTGAGAATGGCGAATATAAAGGATGGCTATGCGTTGCAGCTTGCGGTGAAGACGGGGTTGAAACTCGCCATAATAACCGGTGCGGACAGCGAGGCTGTAAGAGTGCGCTACAATGCATTGGGCATAAAGGATGTGTTTACGAAGGCGGGGCGGAAGATAGATGTGCTGAGAGGGTGGATGGAGCGTGAAGGGCTGCATGCGGATGAGGTGGCATTTGTAGGCGACGATGTTCCTGATTACGAACCTATGCTTGAAGTTGGTCTGCGTGTCGCGCCCGCCGATGCGTCGATAGATATACTTGGGATTGCCAATTATATATCTCCGGCAAGAGGGGGAGAGGGTGTAGGGCGTGATTTGCTTGAACAGCTTTTGCGGGCTCAAGGCAAATGGGTTCTGAATGAAAAAGCTTTCGGATGGTGAGGCGGACGGGAAACAAACAGCTTGTGCTGGCGAGCGGCAGTCCGAGAAGAAAGGAACTGCTTGCAATGCTCGATGTGGATTTTGAGGTTAGAGTTCCGGAGGGAATCGAGGAAACGGTTCCGGAGGGTATGGCTTCCGGTGAAGTGGCCGAGTATCTTGCCCGAAAGAAAGCATCGGGATATGTGGAGAGCATGATGCGCGACGGTGATCTGGTTGTTGCCGCCGATACGGTTGTTGTCTGTGACGGTGAGGTGCTTGGGAAACCGCGTGATGCAGCTGAGGCAAGGAATATGTTGAGAAAACTTTCGGGTCGCGGACATGAGGTTGTGAGCGGAGTCGCTGTGACCGATGGTGTGAGAACCGAGAGTTTCAGTGCGGTTACCGAAGTTGAGTTCGCCGAACTGAGCAATGAAGAGATTGAGCATTATGTGGAATGCTATAAGCCGTTAGACAAGGCGGGTGCCTACGGAATACAGGAGTGGATAGGGGCTGTGGGCGTGAAGCGTATAGACGGCAGTTTCTATAATGTTATGGGATTGCCGGTGCAGAGGCTTTACGGTGTTCTGAAATTGTGGGATGCCTGAAGCAGGGCTACGACTCCCATAGTTATGCGCAGATTCAGTTCCATGCATGGATTGAGTCCGTCAGTGTGGCGAAGCATGTCAATGCCGAACCATCCGGTGTAAGCGCCGTCTATCAGTTTTTCAGTGACAGGTGCGAGGCGTTCAGCCAGTTCGATGGCGTCGGCGCCGCAAATTTTTTCTATTTCGGACTGAGGCGCCACGATGTTGCCGATGTAAGCACCTGATTCGGATGAACGGAAGGCGGAAAATCCGCGTAGCTGCACGGTTGAATCGGGATTTGCAAAGTAGAGGGCCGAGAATTCCGACCGGGGGGTGAACAATGGTTCGATTACAACCGAGCCCTGACGACGGATGGCTCCTTCAATGCGGCGGATGAGTTCATGGCGGCTGATACGTGCCGATGACATTACACCGCGGCCGGAACAGGACCAGGGGAGCTTTATCATTGCTTTTCCGAAGCGGTTGATTGCGCGTTCCGCCTCGTTGATGTCGGAGACTTCGACGGGAATAAGTTTGTCGGGAGTGCCGAGCTGCCTGTGAATGAGAATTGTGGAGCGGCGGTGCGAGAGTTGCCGTATGGTTTCGATTTGCTGCGGAGTGGGCAGATGCATTTCCGACATTCCCGCATTGAGAAGAATGCGGCGTGTGTGCATGCTCCAGCCCCATGGCATCGCGGAATCGCATCCGGCAAGAGAAGATGCAACCGACCCGTGCAGCCCGTAGCGTTTTTTCATCTCCTCGGCTTCAGCCTGCAGATGCGGCGGGGCGAGAATCAGATCGCCCGGTTCGGCCCACCACAAGGGGAGGAGAGCTTGTTCGGCGCCCAGCCTGACGGCAGCTTTGGGAGGGGTGAACCGTTCAAGCCCGGAGGCCAGAGCGAGGTCGTTTTCAGGGTTGAAAATCAGAGCTCTCGGCATTTGTTGGCTGTGGCTATGAAGTTAAAATAACGGTCGGAAAATTTCCAGCATGATTTCACGTGTCGCTTTCCTTTGAACCGTGGAATATGTATTACGGATTTCAATTCCGGAAATTCCCCGGCGGTGAAGCACACTTTGTTGCGGAACGGAAGTTCGTCGAAGCGTTTAATCAGCCCGGGTGTGCATTCGTCGTTATCGGAAAATTTAACGAGGCAGTTGTTCCAGTCGAGCCGTTTTAAACGTTTGTTCCACTTTTCGGCAGCTTCGGCTGCGGATTTATAGTGGAGAAAGTGTATCAGTTCGCCGGTGGGCAGCTGTGCAACCGGATAGGGATTATGTGAAATGAATGAAAGCGGAGCATAGAGCCGCGATTTGTTCTCAAGCAGCGAAATGTAATGAGGAGCCGTTATGTAGAGGCCGATGAACGGCGAGTTGAAAGGGAAGTTGTAGTAGCGGTGCATGAATCCTCCCCAGCAGTTGTTTGAAACTATGCTGAGTGAGCGGTTGCGAAGTTTATGGCGTTGATAACGGTGAAAAATCCAGGCGCCGGGTTTGCCTAAGTAGAGCAGAAAATTCATTGCGGGAGCAAAGGTAGAAAAATTGGTTGTGAATTGGCGAAGAATTTGTAAATTTGTGGCTTGAATGCAATAATGCCTATGCGCGGGCGTTAAAAATATGATGAAAAAGGGTATAAGAAACATAGTTGTTATGCTTGCTATGGTGCTGAGTGCCATTATGGTGCAGAACCTGTCGGCACAGCGTTTCAACGATAAACTGCTGAATCGTCCGTATGCCGATTTGAAAAAGTGGCATCTCGGTTTTTCGGTGGGCGTTCACACGGAGGATGTTACCTTTACCCATAATGGAGTTGCTACAGCCGAAGGTGAAACCTGGTTTATGGAGCAGCCGTCGTTTTCGCCTGGTTTCTGTGTGAACGGACTTGTCGCATTGCGTCTTAACGATTATTTCAGCCTGCGGTTCACGCCCGGCATGTATTTCGGCAACCGCGACATAAGGATGCGTGAGGCCGGCAGCGGCGTCACGGAGCGTCAGAATATAAAGAGCGCATACGTTGTTGCGCCGATCGACCTTAAATTCGCATCGCAGAGGCTGCGCAATGTCCGTCCGTATGTTACAGGCGGCGTTATGCCTGCGTTCGACGTGGCGAAGAAGCGCAGCGATTTCCTTAAATTCAAAACCACCGATGTTTTTCTGACAGTGGGATTGGGTTGTGATTTTTATCTGCCTTATTTCAAGTTGATTCCTGAACTTAAGTTTTGCTTCGGGCTGACGGATGTTCTTGAGCATAACCGTCCGGATCTGGCCGAGGAGCCGCAGAAACTGAAGTTTACGCAGAGTTTGAAAAAAGCCACTTCGCAGATGGTGGTGCTTACGTTCTATTTTGAATAAACGGCATGGGAAGAGGAGTTAAAATAGTTATGGTAATGTTGGCGCTTGTGTTGGGACTTTGTCCGGCCCAAGGGCAGACAGATGCCCAGCTGTCGCAGTATTTTGCGGTTCCCGGTTATTATAATCCTGCCGCTGTCGGATTGGGTGATCTGATAAATATACGTGTTGGCAGCAGATTGCAGTGGGTTGGCATTGACAATGCTCCCCGCGATTTCTATGCTCTGGCCGATATGCCGGTAAAGCTATTCGGCAGGAAACGTTTAGGTGTGGGTGTGATAGCGCAATATCAGAGCGCGGGTCTTTTCCGCAATAATGTTATAGGGGTTCAGGCCGGATATAAGGTTAAGTTGTTCAAGGGAGAGCTAACTGCCGGTTTCAGGGTTGCCTATGCGAGTGAGTCGTTCCGGGGCAGTCAGCTATATCTGCCTGACAATGATGACGCTCATGAGGGACAGGACGAGGCGTTGCCTGACCGCGATGTGAGCGGCACGGCCTTCAGCATGGGATTGGGTGTGTGGTATACACACAAATGGTTCTGGGCCGGTTTGTCGTCGACACATGTCAATCAGCCGCGTATAGGTTTCGGCGATGAGAATGACGGCGTGGGGAGCGGTGGAAACGACACCAATACAAAAAATTATGAAATTGAATTGCGTCGCAGCATCTATTTTATGGCCGGGAGCAATATTCCGATAAAAAACACGTTATTTGAAGTGATGCCGTCGGTGATGGTTAAGAGTGATTTCACCACCTGGCGAGCAGAGGTGACAGGGCGTGTGCGCTATAAAAAGTTTTTAAGCGCCGGCATAGGATATCGTTATGACGACGCACTGATTGCGATGCTGGCTGCCGAGTTCAAGGGCTTTTATGTGGGATATAGTTACGACTATGCCCTAAGTGCGATCAACAAGGCGAGCAGCGGCAGCCACGAGCTGGTTGCGGGTTATGCCCTGAAGCTTGATTTCTCGGATAAGAATAAGAATAAACATAAGAGTATACGCATAATGTAAGATATGAAAAAACTGATAATTTACTTGTTTGTATGCATGACGATGGCAATTGTTGGCGCATGTGCGTCGAGCAATCGTAATGCCATAGGCGGTGAAGTTACCGGTGTCAGCGGAATGTCGTGGAGCGAGCCTACGCCTTATGGCATGGTGCTTGTTAACCGTGGCAGCATAAAGGCCGGTCCGGCTGAGGATGACAGCATCTGGGGCACGAAAGCAGATGAGCGCGGTGTTTCGGTTGATGCGTTCTGGATGGACGAGACGGAGGTTACGAACGGCAAGTACAAGCAGTTCGTTTACTGGGTGCGTGACAGCATTATCCGTGAGCGTCTGGCAGATCCGGCATATGGTGGCAACGAGGAGTTCCGCATAGATGAGGATCGCGACGGCAATCCGGTGGGTCCGTATATAAACTGGAGCAAACCAATTCCCTGGCGAAATGCCAACGAGGATGAATTGCGTGCGATAGAGAGTGTTTACCGCACCAATCCGATAACCGGAGTTAAGGAGCTTGACCCCGAGCAGCTTAATTACCGTTATGAGATTTATAATCACACCGAGGCGGCGAAGCGTAAGCATCGTCTGAACCCTGCCCGCAGGGAGTACAATACGGATAAGCCAGTTCCTACGGAAGTGCCTGTCATTTCAAAGGATACGGCATATATCAACGACAACGGCGAGATTATCCGCGAAACAATTACCCGCGGACTCACCGGCGATTATGATTTTGTCAATACTTATATAGTTAATGTTTTCCCCGACACTACGACCTGGATAAACGATTTTGACAATGCTTACAACGAGCCGTATGTGCGCATGTACTTCAATCATGCGGGTTACAACGAGTATCCTGTTGTGGGAGTCAGCTGGGAGCAGGCCAATGCCTACTGTAACTGGCGCACCGATTTCCTGCGTAAGAGTCTCGGCAAGGATGGCATTTATATAGAGCCCTATCGTCTGCCTACCGAGGCTGAATGGGAATATGCGGCGCGTGCAGGTGTTACCGGCAACAAATTCCCGTGGTCGGGCGATCTGCCTCTGACTGAGGACAAGGGTTGTTTCTATGCTAATTTCAAGCCTCAGGATGGCAATTATGTTCAGGACGGTCATCTGATAACGAGCCGTGTCGGAACCTATTCGCCAAATGATTTCGGTTTGTATGACATGGCCGGAAATGTAAGTGAATGGACATCGACAGCCTACACAGAGAGCGTTTCGAAGCTTACGAGTGACTTGAATCCGGAATACCGTTACGATGCGGCCAAGGAGGATCCGTACAAGATGAAACGTAAGATTGTGCGCGGCGGCTCGTGGAAGGATGCAGCTCACAATGTGCGTTCGGATATACGTGCGTGGGAATATCAGAATGAGCAGCGCTCATATATCGGCTTCCGTTGCGTGCGTTCGCAAATCGGTTTCGCCAAAGGTACGAAAGCGAAGAAATAAATAATTCTTTACAAGAGACTTTAAAGCTAAAAGAAAACAGATAATCACATTCTAACCGATGGGAAGAAAAATAAAGAAATATAAGAATATTATCGAGCGGTTTCTTGGCGGTGAAAGCGGCCAGCGTTTTTTCAATTTCGCCTACAGTATCGGAGCTGCCATCGTTATCTGGGGCGCGCTGTTCAAAATTTTGCACTTGCCCGGCGGCAACACGTTGCTGTGCATAGGTATGGGCACCGAGGTGCTTATGTTTATCCTTACCGCTTTTGACCGTCCCGGACGTGATTATCATTGGGAAGAGGTTTTCCCTGTGTTCAATACGCATGATTCGGATGATCGTCCGGATTTTTCGCAGATAGAGATTGCCGGCATGCAGAAAACCGACATTCAGCAGCAGCCGTCAGGGGGTGTCGCAACGGTTGTTCCGCCGCAGGGTCAGTTTGTTTCGTCGGAAAATCATTCCGCCGATATCGACGCCATAGCCGGCGAGCTGTCCAATCTCCGTGCAAATGTGGAGGCTCTGAACCGCCTGAGCACCGTGTTGCTCGAAAGTTATTCGGCCATTACGGAAAATTCTGAAAATATAACTGCGAGTTCAAAGGGTTATGTGCAGCAGATGGAGGCTTTGAACCGTAATGTGTCGGGTCTGAACACGATCTATGAAATTCAGTTGCGGAGCGTTTCGAGCCAGCTGGATTCGATTGACCGTGTGAATCACGGCATAAAGGAGATTTGCAACATGTATGAAACTACTGTGGCCAAGAGCCAGGCGTTCAGTGAGCAGAGTGAGAAGATGGCCGAGAACATGCGTAAGCTTAACGAGGTTTACGAAAAGATGCTGACTGCAATGACGGTTAATAACCGCATCTGATTTTGAAAAGATTGCGTGAGGCTGTAAATAAAGAAGAAAAAGAATAAAGATAAGAAATGGGACAAGCCGATAGAAGGACATCACCGCGACAGAGGATGATAAATCTGATGTACATTGTGCTGACAGCGATGTTGGCGCTGAATGTGTCGAGCGATGTTCTGGATGCATTTGCACAGGTTGAGGACGGATTGTCACGAACCAATGAGAATGTCGCACGCCGCAACGATGCCATATTCTCTGAACTGAAAGCCCTTAACGAGGAGAATCCGCAGAAAGCGGGCGCTTTGTTTGCCAATGCCGTTGAGCTGAGGCGCGAGAGCTCGGGTTTGTTTGCGGAGATAGATTCGCTAAAGAAGGCTATAGCTGTTGCAGCCGATGGGAAAAAAGGTGATCCCGGAGATATAAAGAACCGTGAGGACCTGGAAAGCGCGTCGGTTGTAATGCTTAATCCGGTGACACGGCGTGGAGAGTCGCTTCGCACAAAGATTGAAGCTTTCAGCCGTTATGTCAGCGGAATGGTTACTGATTCCGCCAAACGTGCGAGCATACTGGCGGCACTGAGCACCGAGCCTTTCAAGCGCAAGGATGTCGGTGCACCGCAGAAGTGGGAGGAGGCTAAGTTCGAGAACACTCCGGTGGTTGCCGCAATAACATTGCTTACCAAACTTCAGAACGATATACGTTATGCCGAAGGTGAGGCTTTGGGAACGTTGCTCAATATGGTTGATGCGGGTGATGTCCGTGTGAATGAACTTGCCGCGTTCGTTATTCCTGAAAGTCGATATGTTATGCGTGGCAGCCGCTATTCTGCCGATATTGTTCTCGCCGCTCTCGACACCACATCGCGCCCGCATGTGTTTGTGGGTGGCAAGGAGATTGCCGGAGGCAAATATCAGTTGGGCACCGGCAGCACGGGCACTTTCAGTTATTCGGGATATATAGAGGTTCCGCGCCCCGACGGATCGATGACCCGCCATCCGTTCCAGAGCGAATATGTTGTTATGGAACCGAGTGCTACGGTCAGTGCGACGATGATGAACGTTATGTATGCCGGCATAAAGAATCTGGTTAGCATCTCTGTTCCGGGAGTTCCGCTTTCATCGGTTACGGCATCGATGACCAACGGCACGCTTACCAGAGAGGGAGATCATTGGGTTGCGCATCCGTCGGCCATAGGCACGGATGCCGTGATTACGGTTACGGCAAACATTGACGGGCGTCCGCAGACCATGAACACCACCAAGTTCAAGGTGCGCAAGTTGCCTGATCCGACAGCATATATTTCGATAGGCGATGACCGGTATAAAGGAAATAAACCTATAGCCAAGGCTTCGCTTATGAACGCCAAAGGAATAGGCGCGGCTATTGATGACGGATTGCTTGATGTCAACTTCAATGTTCTCGGTTTTGAAACGGTGTTTTTCGATCAGCTCGGAAACGCTATTCCCGAGGTGTCGGCCGGCAGCCAGTTCTCGTCGCGCCAGATAGAGCAGATACGCAGATTGAGCCGCGGCAAGCGTTTCTATATTTCGCGTATACGGGCCAAGGGTCCGGATGGTGTTGAACGTCAGCTTAGCCCGATTGAAGTGATAGTTAATTGACAAAACAGAATAAAAACCGCATAAAATAAGATGAACAGAGTTAAACGTTACATACTTGCTGTTGTTGCAGTTGTGGCTGTATCGGCTGTGGCTGTGGCGCAGAATGACAGCAGCACGGCAACCTTGCGCCGCGGCGGATCGAAGGAGCGTGCTAAAAGCCAGACGGCGCCTCAGGTTACGAAACGTATGGAGAACCGGATGGAGACTGCTGAACCGAGCGAGGCCGACATGGCATGGATGCGTGTTCTGTATCGTGAACTTGATTTGCGTAAGGAGGCAAATGCTCCGCTTTATTTTCCGGAGGAGCCGGTCGAGGGGCAGGAGAGTATGTTCCGTTTGTTAATGCGTCTGCTTGCCGAAGGCCAGCTGACTGCCTACGAGTATCTCGACGGACGCGAGGTGTTCAATGATCAGTATAAGGTGAAGGTTAAGGATATGCTCGACCGTTTCCACATCTATTACAAGGATGCCAAGGGAAGCACGGAGAAGAATCCGAAGTTTGAGATTCATGAGAGTGATTTTCCTGCCACGGAGGTGCTGAGCTATTATGTTATAGAGCGCTGGGAGTTTGACAAGCGTAGCAATAAGCTTAAATCGAAAATAGAGGCTATATGTCCGGTTCTTCACCGCAGCGATGACTGGGGAACGGAGGCTGTGCGTTATCCGATGTTCTGGGTAAAATACAGCGATCTGCGTCCTTATCTCACCGGTCAGACAATCTTTACGAGCGATTCGAACAATCTGGCAACGCATACCTATGACGATTTCTTTCAGCTCGGACTTTATGACGGAGAAATTTACAAGACCCGCAATCTTCGCAATAAGTCGATGATGCAGCTCTATCCTGATCCGGAGGAGCGCAAACATGCGCAGGACAGCATTCAGCGTCAGCTTGATAATTTCGGAAAAGGAATGTGGGTTCCCGGGCTTGATGAGCTGGCAGCTATGAAGGCCAAGAAGGAGGGCGTTAAGGAATCGAATGATTCTGTTTCAACTGAAAGCAGTGTTAAGGAAAAAGCTCCGGTTTCCGAGCGAAAGATTACCACCAAACGCGGAAGCAAGGAGAGCAGTGTGAAGCCGGCAAAGGTTAAAAAGCCTAAGGCTGTAAAGAGCAGCAGTTCGGCCACGCGAAGCGTACGCAATAAGCGTAAACGCTGAAAATAGATAAGATAGATTTAGATTTGCCGCTGTTCATTTTTTTGGACAGCGGTTTTTTATGTATAAGGTGTAAATACCGCGCCTATTACACATATATGTGAAATATTTGTCATATATTTGCGTTATTAATGTAAAAAATGAGAGGATGAGCGAGTTAGAACTTTTACTTTTGGATCAAACGGAAAATTGCACGGTTTATACGATACAATTTTTATCAGATGATTTGAACGAGTTTGAAAAATTTGTTGCAAAATTTAAGGAAGATGGTGAGCTTAACAAAGATTTTCGGATTATTGTTAAGTTTATTGATCAGATTCTTGATTTCGGGGCGTTGGAAAGATATTTCAGACCTGAAGGAAAGATTAAGGATTCGGTGGTTGCTCTTCCTACATTGAGATCAAAACTTCGTTTATACGGATTGCGGTTGTCTGACCGTATTCTGATTCTTGGAAATGGAGGGCAAAAGAAAACCCGTACATATGAAGATGATGATGTTTTAGGAGGATATGTTGTGACATTGCAACGTTTTGAGGAGTTGCTAAAGGAAGGCGTGGCTGATGGAAGTGTTATAATAACAGAAAGTGAGATTGAAACAGATAAAACTTTTGAGATATGAAAAAGGCAAGAACTACGTTGCGCGTTCTTATCGGTGAATTGACGCCGGAGGAGCGGGCTGAGGCGCGGCTTTCGTTTCAAATTTCGAACCGTCTTGATTCGCTTATGCATGAAAAAGGACTTTCAAAAAAGCAATTTGCCGAAGCCATAGGTAAACGTCCGAGTGAAATTACAAGATGGTTGAGTGGTGAACACAATTTTACAATTTCAACACTTGCCATGTTGTCAACTTTTTTCGGACAACCTATCATTACTGTTGGATGAATTGAAAAGGGATCGAATTTGCGGGATGTGATAAGGAAGGGAGGGTTTGGATATTTGTTTGGATTTTGTTGTGGGAGATGGATTAATGTGTTATATTTGCGGATATTAGCAAATTGAATTTAATGTTTCCTTCTATGAAAATGTTTAGAAAGTTTGGTGTTGCGCTGGCGATTGTGGCTTTTGCAGCCGGTTTTGCTTGCGCTCAGACCAGAAGCAGGGTTGCCGTGAGAGCAACTACAAAAGTTGCCGGAAAGACTCCAGCGACAGCCGCGTTGAAAAATCCGATGGCTCTTTGGGTGAATTTCAATGGTGGCGAGGATGTGAAGAGTCTGGCTCATGATGATAGGAATGTTTATGTAACGCTGGCTTATTCAAAGCGTATGATTGTCATAGACAAGACCTCCGGAAAAATTTCGCAGGTGGAGGCCGGGAGCGATATAAGAGGTGTTGTTGTGGCAAACAATGTGTGCTATTATTGTGTGAATGAGGGTGAGGTGTATCGCTATAATCCGTCTACGGCTCAGAGTGAGGGCCCGGTTTGCGGAGTGAGTGTTGTTGAGCGTAGCATGATGGCTGTTTCACCGAACGGAAAGTATATTTACTGTGGCGAGGAAATTATTGATCCTGAAACCGGTAGGATTATCAGCAGACCCGGCGCCGGGTTTGAAAGAGGTGTGAATGATGTCGGAGGTGTTTACTGGAGCAATCCGGCACCTGTGTATACTCCGCTTGGCGGAAACAGTGTAACGATATCGGGCAGTGCCGTGGTTCATGATATTTATCCGGATGCTTTGACCGGAAACACATTTTGGTGCTGTGAGCAGGGTGTGGGATATACGCCGATGGTTCCTGAGGCCGGTGCGGGCATAAAGCGTGTGCTTGTTCCGGGTGTGGAGTGGAAGTATTTGATTCCGCATCATATTGCCCGCGCCGACGACGGAAATCTTGTTATAACCACGAATAAGGGAATTATATTCGGCGGCAAGACGCTGGAAGACAACGGAACTTTGGTGGAGCGACTTAAAACCGGAGTCAAAAATGAGTATGGAAGTGAATTGACCCTGAATTACTTCCCCGGCTTGGTTCAGGCCGACGGAAACGGAAACATTGTTTTCGGCAGTGATAATTATGCATGTATCTGCATTTATAATCCCAAAGGTCTGAAGGGATATGCCGACCTGAAAGGCAAGGCTGTGAGATTCTGATTAAGACAGAAATATGTTTTTGAAGCTGCGCCGCGTATACGGTGCGGCTTCTTTTTTCATGTTGACGGGCCGGATTGTGAAAATCATAAAAAATGATAAACAAGGCATGTTTATTGTTAAAATAAATTAATTGAATGAATGGGGTGGGCTTTAACGGGGCAGTTTGATTGTCTGTGAGCATAATTATTTGTAATTTTGTACATCCGTCGGCGGAGGAGGCAATAAGCTTCCTCTTTTTATTTGCCGGTGGTAATGAAAACGGAAACAATATATGATTGACAAGCAGGAACTAACCCGATTTGTAGAGGAAGCGTTGCAGGACACCGGCTGTTTTTTGGTTGATGTGAATGTGGCTCCCGGAAATGTTATAAATGTGGAGATTGACAATGCGGACGGCGTTGACATTGAGACATGTGTTGATTTGACTCGAAAAATTGAGGGGAGGTTCGACCGCGATGTCGAGGACTATGAGCTTGAGGTTGGGTCGGCCGGATTGACTTCGCCGTTCAAGGTTGTGGGTCAGTATCTTAAAAATATCGGTAACGATATTGAGGTTCTCACTAAAGATGGCCGTAAGCTGACAGGTGTTCTTACGGAGGTTGAACCTGACGGCAGTGCTTTCGTTGTCGAGACGGAGCGTAAGGTAAAACTCGAGGGCAAGAAACGTCCGGAGCTTGTTAAGGAGCCGCTGAAGCTGTCGGTGGCCGATACGAAAACAGTGAAATATTTAATAAAATTCAAATAAAAAACCGCAGTTATGGCAAAGAAAGAGGAAACTCCCAACATGGTGGAGCGTTTCGCCGAGTTCAAGGAGCTCAAGAATATCGACAAGACCACGATGATAAGCGTGCTCGAGGAGTCGTTCCGCAACGTGCTGGCAAAGATGTTCGGCACTGACGAAAATCTCGACGTTATTATGAATCCTGACAAGGGTGACGTTCAGATTTTCCAGAACCTGGAAGTTGTGCCTGACGGCGAGGTTACTGATCCCAACATGCAGATCAGCCTCAGCGATGCGCGCGCCGATCAGGATCCTGATGTGGAAGTGGGCGAGGAGCACACCAAGGAAATTGTGTTCGCCGATTTCGGCCGTCGCGCTATTCTGACACTTCGCCAGACCCTTCAGAGCAAGATTCTGGATTTGCAGAAGGAGGCTATGTATAACAAATTCAAGGAACTTGAAGGTGAACTTGTTTCAGGTGAGGTTTATCAGACCTGGAGCCGCGAAACGTTGCTTCTTGATGATGACAAGAACGAGCTTCTGCTTCCGAAGAGCGAGTCGATTCCCGGCGACTTTTTCCGCAAGGGCGAAACTGTGCGTGCTGTGGTTTCGAATGTGGACAATAAGAACAATAATCCGAAAATTACGGTTAGCCGTGTGAACGAGAACTTCCTCCGCCGCCTGTTTGAGCTTGAGGTTCCTGAAATTGCCGACGGACTTATCAGCATCAAGGCTGTGGCCCGCATTCCGGGTGAACGTGCAAAGATTGCCGTTGAAAGCTACGATGACCGTATTGACCCGGTTGGTGCTTGTGTGGGTGTCAAGGGTTCGCGCATACATGGAATTGTCCGCGAGCTCCGCAACGAGAATATAGATGTTATCAATTATACCACCAATCCGGCTCTGTTTATTCAGCGTGCGCTCAGCCCTGCAAAGGTGTCGTCGATTCGTCTGGACGAGGAGGAGAAGAAGGCAGAGGTGTTCCTGAAGCCTGATGAGGTTTCGCAGGCAATTGGCAAGGGCGGTCTGAACATCAAGCTTGCTTCTATGCTGACGGGATATGTGATTGATGTTTATCGTGACACTGACGAGGTTTACGAGGAGGATATCTATCTTGATGAGTTCAAGGATGAAATCGACGGCTGGATTATCGATGCGCTCAAGAACATGGGCTGTGTAACGGCCAAGAGTGTGCTCAACACTCCGCGTCAGGTGCTTATAGACAAGGCTGACCTTGAGGAGGACACTGTGGATCAGGTTCTCGAGGTGCTGAAAGCAGAATTTGAGGATTAATTTACCAAAAAAGGACAATTGTAACACAATATATGCCGAGAACAAAAATTAGTAAAGCAGCAAAGGATTTCAACGTTAGCATTAGCACGGTGATAGATTTTTTGGAGAAAAAGGGTATTACTGTGGAGGCCGGAAATCCAAACGCGCGCATAGATGATGATGCATATCGGATTCTTGCGGAGGAATACTCGCCTGACAGGGCCATAAAGACCAAGAGCGAGCAGATGAGTACTGATCGTCAGACAAAGACCAAGCCTGAGGTGAAGGCAGAGGTGGAGGAGGTTAAGATTGCTCCTGTTGCCGTGGAGGGTCCGAAGGTGGTGGGGCACATAGATCTCAATTCCGGAAAGCCGAAGGCTGAGGGTGTTGAGGCTGCACCCAAACCGGAACCTGTTGTGGAGGAGAAGCCTGAACCGAAGCCGCAACCTGAAGTTGTGGAGAAACCGGCACCGAAGGCTGAGGAGAAACTGGAAAAGCCTGTTGAAAAGCCTGCTGCCGTGGAGGAGAAACCGGTTGTTAAGACTGCTGTGGAACCAGAGCACAAACAGGAGACGGTTAAGGAGGAAACGGCTGCAGTGCAACCTGTGGGTAATGAAAAGGAAAATGGCGAGGCTGAGGTGTTCACAACATCGACTCCTCGTCTGACTCCCACCATAAATGTTGTCGGCAAAATTGATTTGTCGGCTCTTAATCAGAGCACGCGTCCTAAAAAGAAGACCAAGGAGGAGCGCCGCAATGAGCGAAATGCCAAGGCTGGCGAGCAGAATGGTCAGGGGGGTGACAAGAAGAAGCGTAAGCGCATAGGTGGCAAGGAGAAGATCGATCTGAATAATCCGGGAGCTTCGATGCAGTCGGGTCAGGGTCCGAACGGCCGCAATGACCGTCGTAATGACCGTGATAACAATTCGCAGCGTGGAAATCAGCGAGGGAAGAAACGTCCGGTTCACAATGAGGTGAGCGACGAGGATGTTTCAAAGCAGATAAAGGAAACACTGGCACGTCTGACAAGCAAGGACAAGGGTCAGAAAAAGGGCGCCAAGTGGCGCAAGGAAAAACGCGAGGCATTCGCTTCGCGTGAACGTGAGGCTCATGAACTCGAGGCTGCGGAGAGCAAGGTGCTTAAGCTTACGGAATTCGTAACGGCAAATGACCTTGCATCGATGATGGATGTGCCCATTAACAATGTGATAGCCACCTGCATGAATATAGGTGTGATGGTTTCGATTAATCAGCGTCTTGATGCCGAGACCATTAATCTTGTTGCCGAGGAGTTCGGTTTCCGCACGGAATATGTAAGTGCCGAGGTGAGCGAGGCGATAGCTCAGGAGGAGGATTCGGAGGAGGATCTGGAAAGCCGTCCGCCTATTGTAACGGTGATGGGTCATGTCGACCACGGTAAGACTTCGCTGCTCGACTATATCCGCAACGCCAATGTGATTGTCGGCGATGCAGGCGGCATTATTCAGCATATAGGCGCCTATAACGTGAA
>CAZMAO010000025.1:0-22211 GCA_964564465.1 uncultured Bacteroides sp. | reverse complement strand
TTACGAAGAAATCTGCGCTGCCATGAAGGAAGCTTCTGAAGGCGAACTCAAAGGTGTGCTCGGCTACACTGAAGACGCTGTTGTTTCAAGCGACTTCCTCGGATGCCCCCTCACCTCAATATTCGACGCTAAAGCCGGCATCCAGCTCACTCCGACTTTCGTTAAGGTTGTTTCTTGGTATGACAACGAAATCGGCTACTCTAACAAAGTGCTCGATCTCATCGCTCACATGAAGAAAGTAAACGGCTAATACAGTCTCTTACATTAATATCCGAGAGGGGGCATGCACTTCGCATCCCCCTCTCTTTTTAAAAAGCCTCTCACCCCACCGTAAATTCATGAAAAACGGCTCATTGTCACCGATTGCAATCGCAATTTCACTCGCCATCACAACCCTGTTTCTGGCAATGTTTCTGCTGACGCCGTTCTGCTTCGACGACTATCTTTTCTGCTTTTACTGGAACGAAGCGCATCACGACGTTTTCAGCTACATCTCCATAATTCGCTTTGAGGAAAACGGACGCATCGGCAACATCCTTTTCCCCATTTTCGACAACACCCTTTGCTGGCCATTCTGGAAAACACTCTTCGCCCTGACCACATCGACCACAATTCTGACAATGGGCGCCCTGTGCCGCAAATCGACAGGAGCAAACAGCGCCGCCTCCATGGCATGCGTCTTTCTTTTATCCACACTGCTTCCATGGCGCGCACGGTTATTTGTTTCCGACTACTTCCTCAACTACATTCCCGGCTCGCTCATGGCCATTGCGCTCGTCGGCCTGTATGTTTATCCACCCCGACGCAATTACGCTGTCTGGGGCGTTCTGCTGGCCTTTTTCACGGGATTGCAGCATGAAGCGCTCACATTATCCCTCGCTGCCGGCATCCTCGCCCTTTTCATCATAAACCGGTTCCGGTTCTCCGCACGGCAATGGCTAATGACCGTTGCGCTTTTTGCGGCCGGAGCCCTGCAGCTCAGCAGCCCGGGTTTATGGCTGAAATTCAACGCCTGGACATCATACACCTCACTCAGCAGCCTCCTTCAGTACTTCCCTCTTATAATCATCCTTATCCTTTCCCTCCCCCTCCTGTTCATCAGAAAATGCCGCCCGCTGACACATAACCAGCTTTTCATTGTCAGCACGGCAATCGCTCTCACCGCACCGCTTCTAATAATTCCGCTCGGTGTCACTAACGCACGCGCAACATGGTTCCAGCAAATATTTGCCGTGATTTCAATATCGCAGATATATCTCATCCTCCTCAACCCTTCAAAATGGCTCGGATTAGTGGTTGCGGCACTCTGCACCGCCTACTGGTGCGCCATCATAACCCTTCAGCACCGCTTCTACATCACGAATCAAGCAATTGAAACTCAATTCACAGCGACAAAACACCTTGTCTACGCGGAACTTCCGCAGAAAAAACCAAAATGGGCGCTGTTCATTCCACAGCAGTCAATCTGGAGCGAACCCACACAGATTACAATGGCGAACCTCGGCGACACCACTCTGCCCAAAGCCGTTGTTCCCCCGCAACTGCGTGAAATCAACCCGTCGGAACTCCATCCCGTTCCGGGAACAGCCGGAGCAGTGGAATTCCGCGGCATATACCTTATGCCTCACCGGCGCACACTGTTGCGCATCGACGGCCACGGCCACCCGGTTGCCGATGTGATCGAAGCCTCACACCTTAATCTGTTCACCGAAACCGACACATTCACCGAAACACCCGTTTCACTGCAAAACATACACCTCCCGGGGTTAGGGAACAGCTATAATCTGATTCGCCCCGCACATTATCACTTCGAAAATCGTTATTATACAAGAATAGACACAATAAAATAACATTCTCATGAAAAAAGAAATTCCGGTTATTCTGATAACAGGCTACCTCGGCAGCGGCAAAACCACACTGCTTAACCACATACTCGAAAACCACGATGGCACCCGCTATGCCGTTATTGTCAACGACATAGGCGAAGTGAACATCGACGCCCGGCTGATTCAGCGCGGTGGAGTTGTTGGCAACAAACCGGGTCAGGACGACCTGGTGGCACTTCAGAACGGATGTATCTGCTGCTCGCTGCGCATGGATCTGGTGCAGCAGCTCTCCGAACTTGTCGACTCCGGAAAATTCGACTGCATTGTAATCGAAGCCTCCGGAATCTGCGAACCGGGCCCCATTGCCCAGACCATCTGTGCAATCCCCTCCATGCCTGAAGCATACCACCGCAACGGAATGCCTAAGCTGAAAAGCATAGTAACCGTTGTCGACGCCTTGCGGATGGTCGACGAATTCGAAGGTGGAACTGCATTGACCTCGAACAACGGCACTGTCGACGATGACATCCAGAGCCTGGTTGTTGAACAGATTGAATTCTGCAACGTGGTGCTTCTCAATAAAATTTCTGAAATAACACCACAACAGGCCGCCCACCTGAAGGAAACCGTGAAAGCACTGCAGCCGCATGCACGCATAATTGAATGCGACCACGCCAACGTGCCGTTGACGCTGCTTATGCCTGAAGGCGAATTTTCATTCGAGAAAGTCGCCACCTCCGCCGGATGGATTTCTCTGCTCGAAGCCACACCGACCGAGCAGGAGGAGCATGAAGCACACCATCCCCACAACTGCAAATGCGGATGTCACGACCACGACCATGAGCATGAACATGAACATGAACATGAACATGAACATGAGCATGAACACTGCCATTGCCATGAGCATCACCACGACCATCATGGACACACAGAGCATGGCGGAGGCATTGACACATTCGTCTACTATCGACGCGCCCCATTCTCCATCCATAGCCTCGACCGCTTCATGGCCACACAATGGCCCAAAAACATTATCCGCACAAAAGGCATTCTATATTTTGAACACAACCCCGACATGTCGTTCCTGTTCGAACAGGCCGGACGTCAGAAAAAACTTTCCGAAGCCGGACTCTGGTATGCCACCGCTCCCGCCGACGAACTGGCTCAGCTAATGGAACAGGAACCGGGTCTTAAAAGAGACTGGGACCCCGTTTATGGCGACCGCATGATTAAACTCGTGTTCATTGGCAAAAACATTGACCGACATGCGCTTACACATGCACTCGACAACTGCCTTGGAATTTATCCACCTGAAAAAGCATAATTATGGAAACAACTGACAACAAACAATTTGTAGAAAAATTTGAAGAAAAAGTAAGAACCGACCTCATCGGCTTTCTTCAGAAAAAAGAAGCGCTCGACCCGCACGTGCCTGAATGTCCCGACGTTGAGGAGAAATGGAGCGAAATTGTTCGCTCATACATACCCGACGGTGCGCGCGAATTTCAGCAATATCCTGTCGTTTCACTCGGCTGGATGATGTTCATTGGCATGGCCATGGCGTTCTACTGGGACACCGATTGGGAAAAATATGCCGGACGAACCGACTATTATCAGCAGCTACGCGACAAAAAAGGCTATGACAACCTCGATGAAACCGTTGTCGAAACCCTGTTAGGCTATGCCGGCGAAGCCGCTGAAAAAATAACCGGACTCGTTGCCGAATGCGCCTCGCGCGTATACGGCATCCTCAGCCACGAGCATATCGAACCCGGCACACCCGCAGCTCTCGGCTGCTACATAGCCGCCCTGCATCAGCTCTACCTTGCCGGCATGGCAATGGAACTGAACGCCCTCGGCTACCACATGACCCCCGCCGCCCTCAACTGACCCCACCTCACACAAGTAAACACAAAACACACAAGGCCCCGACATGCAACATGCCGGGGCCTTCGCAATTATGTGTGTTCCATTAATATATACGATAATGAACGTGATAGGTAGGCTGTGTGCGCGAATAGTATGCTTTCGCAACTTCTCCCACCGCACGCATCGTTGCCTTGTGCTTTGCAGTATCAGCCTTTAGCTTGGCATTTGTCATTTTATATTCATGGTCGCGCTCTGCCTGACGCTCGCGTGATTCACGCTCAAGTTCAGCCTGTTCTCTGTCGTAGGCTTCCTTTTCATTTGCCTTTAAGCGCGAATAAATTTCCTTGCTCAAGTTTCTTGACTCGCCGGCACAGGGACTGTCACCCTCAAGCTGACTCAGAAGATAAGCCGCATTATCATAATCCTCCGTTGCCATTGCCGCACGAACCTTTTCGAGAGTGCCGGAACAATCCTTACGAAGCATGGAGCGATATATATCCTCTATGTGGTTCATCACAACATCCGAACCCTCAATATTAGTAGGATAACTTGATAAAATTGCTATTCCTTCCTCAAACTGGTCATTGGCAGCACACTGCATAGCTTTCGACACCAGTGCCTGACGATTCTTGATATAATACTCCTCGATGCGCTCACGGCTTTCACCAATAAGTTCCTCGAACTTCGGACCGCCACGCCATGAAGAAATAGCGGCAAGAATAGCCTTTTCACGTGTTGCACCGGTGCCTTTGAGCTCCCATGTCTCCGCACCGAATTGTGCGTTTGTAGCCAGTTGAGTTACAGCGATGGTGAGATCTACCTTTAAGCGGAACACATTCGCCATGCCGGTTTCGGCAATTTCCTCCTCAAGTATGTGAAGTGTAGGTACAGCATAAAAATCGCCCCATTGCGTTGAGCTTACTCCCAGCGGTGACATAGCCTTTTTAAGCCTCTGCTCCATTATGTTGCAAGCTTTGCCTGTTATGTCGCCCTTAAGCGGAATTGCCACACCGATGTTTATTTCACCTTTAGCAGCTACGGTCGATAAAACAGTCACGGCAAAAGCTATGATAAGTGATTTAAATTTCATAACCTATTATTTGATTGTTATGTAAATAGCCGCATTCTTAACATCTCGAGAAATCTGAATGCCATGCTTTGCAAACAACTTGGCGAAATTGCGGGCAAACTTCATTGTGGACATTGAATTTCCTTTGTCATCGCGGAGAGCGACACGAACATCATCGAAAATAACGCTTTTGGCCGTGCTGCCCTGCATGTGATAATTGCCCTTGTAAGCATTGTTTTCCATCCATTCATCCAGAAGGTCAGTAAGAATCGATCCGTCATTTCCGATAGGATCTTCCAAACTTACATCGCTTCCTTCGTCAACAACCACATGAACCGCTATCGAACGACCGTTCTCAACAATATCGTCGAATTTATTCTGCATGGTGTTCAGAAAATCATCCGCTACCGATTCAACAGCCTTCATAGTCAACTTCGCAATATCATTCGTATAAAACTTATTTGTAGTTCCGACACTGTTTGATAGCGAATTACCGGTCGATATTTCATAAGCAGTCATATCAAGCTTCACATCGTTTCCGGAAGGTGATTCAGTATATATTATTTCAGTTTCAACATAAACATCAGCGCCTGAGCCATTGATTATAGTTGTCTTCAAATCCGTTGCCGCACCTTCAGTCATTGCATTGGCAGCAGACTGTGCCTTAACTTTTCCTATAAAATCGACTGTGGTGAAGCCACGCTGGTCAAAAGCTTCCTTAACCTTTGTCAAACCGATGCGGATAGCCGGATCCGACTCTATTTTCTCACGTATATCATCCCCTTGATTTGTGCGGGGAACCACCATTATTTTAGGTTGAACAGACGCTGCACCAGCGCTTAATGAAACAGAAGCCGCCATAAACGCAACGGCAACTGTTTTAAATATATTCTTTTTCATTGCAATCCGAATTTTCTAATTATTTTCTGGTTTTCCAAATCCTTGCGTAAAGCTGTCATGTTGATTGTTACGTCTGTAACGTATGCCTTTTTGCCTGTAGCATCCTTAACGCCTACACTGACGGGAGTAACAGAAGTCACAAAACTCTCACCACGTTCTTTAAACAGCTTGTTGAAGTAATCCTTATGTTTTTTCATAGCCGTCTGTTCATCGGTGCCGCAAAGCGCACGATTGAACGATGTGTTTTCCACTCCACGGAACAGAACACGCTGAAGAGCCTCATTAATTGCTTTCTGAAGCATCTCTTTTTTCTTTACATTATACTGTGACACGCGAAGCGTGATGTCCGAGCGTGTCGATGACAGTAGCGAAGTTGTGGCTGATGCCTCGGCAGCAACTGTAAATGCTACGAACAACAGCATCAGACGAAAGAATAGTGTTTTCATGACTGCTTATTTTTTCTTTGATTTAACAATATGTGTAATATCCATTTGAGCGTTTCCATTGAATCGTGACATTACCAGCGGAGCCCCTTTTGGATCAACCACAGCCTCCGCGTGATCCGTTCCGCGCAAACCCTGAATTTTCATCATGCCAATTTTTTCAGGATATCCGAGTTCTTCATCCATGTATGTCACTTCAAATCCATCGCCCACCCTTACACCATGATTTTCACCAAGATGCAACAAAACAAGACGAGCTCCCTTATCGGAATCGCCCTTAATCACCTCTGCTATTTTTGCCTTTATGGGGAATTGCTCACGGAAATACTGTTCGATGTCAGGACGCAGCGACTCAAGTACATGGTTAATAGCTTCCTCAGCACTGCTCATTTCAGGACTCGGTTTTGCCTGAAAGCTCACTGCATCCGATGTTTCGCCCTTCTCCGTATTGGTAATTTTTAGCGTAAACTGGATGGAAGCCTTGAAGCTCACTTTATTACCGTTTATACGCTGTTTCACTACCGGCAGCTTTATGATTTCTCCGACAATCAGATTCTCGGCAGCATATTTGATTTTTTCCACATTTATATCTGTCTCATCCATGTATTTCTCGCTGCGCGTGAGATCGAGCTGAGCCTTCGCCTTTTCCTCCGACGTTACATCGAGAATATGGAAACGGGGATTACCGTTAAGCATGGAGTAAACCTTTTCATTAACAATGTTCAGGAATCGAGGATTGACAGTAGCCGATGAAAACCCCGACAATCCAAGAACCGTACGGTCGCTCGGCCCCTGAAGATCAGCCAGAGCTGGTAAGACAGTCAATGCTGCCATTACAAAAGCAATAAGTTTGTTTTTCATCATATTGAAATGGACATGATTAAGTTAAAAATTAAAATAATTGGCGCCGGATTAGGTCAAGCGCCAATCTGTGAGATTTAATATAAGGCAACTCTTATTTATTGCCTCCGACAAGAACACACTTCATCTTGTCATTGGCAGTGAAATGCTGCAGAATAGATTTAGAGGCTTTAGGGCTTACTTCACATTCCGAGAACTTGTTTCCTTTCAACTCCTTAACCTTGATTACACCGAGTTCTGTCGGTAATTCTTCTCCGTCAAGATCCTCTATAGCACTTACCATCAGCACTGTGCCGGGAGCCAATCCGTGGATTTTACCAAGATTGACAATAACCGTTTTGGCTCCTTTTCCGTTTCCATCGTCGGTTATGCGCATAATGCGACCCTCAAGAGGGAAATTCTTGCGGAAAAACTCATATACCTCAGGAGCAATCTGATCAATTGACGCTGCAATGGCACTTTCAGGTGTCAGCATCTCCTTCGTAATCTTAGGAGCCTCAAAACTTGTTGCCTCAAGAGTCTGACCGGTCTCAACATTTTTCACACGCAGTGAAAACGAAACGCCGGCTTTATAGCCCGAACGGTTACCGTTTGTGTAAACCGGAGAAACCGGAAGCGAAGAAATATCGCCCTCAACAATATAATCACAGCTCAGCCCCGCATCCTGCGCAGCAAGATTTTCGGAATCGATAAGCTGCTTCTGACGTTCAAGTTCTGCCAGTATTTTATCCTGTTGTGCAAGATTAACAACCCTGAAACGCTTGCTCTTATTGAGCATCTCGTCTATCTTGTCGCTTACCGCCCTGGCATATTTGTCTTCGCCCTGAACACTGAATGTCGCAACGCCAACCACCGGACGATCATCCTTAGGTTTATGAGCGTGTTGCTGCGCGAGTGCCGGCAGCATTGCTGCCAGGCACATCGCCAGCGTTATATGTTTAATTTTCACCACCTTTTATTAGAGGTTGTTGTTCGATTTGCAAATCTGAACCATGGTTTTGATAGCCTTTGCCTCAGCTCCGGTTTCTTCACCCATAAGTTTTACGATTTCGCCAACCTGTTTTGCCTGAGTAAGCGCACCTTTAGCTTTGAGAGGATTGGAAATAACCTGTGTAACGGCACCGACCAGATTAGCCGACGAAGCAGCAAGACCGGCAATGGTTGTAAGCTGAGCGGTAACACCTGCGCCGAGTTCAAGCCAGTCATTAACTGTGGGCTTGGTAACATTAACCTCTGTCACACCGTCAGCATCAGGCTCACTTACTGTGCGCTTATACATATTCTCCATCTTCTCGGCATTTGCGGCTGTTGTAAGAGCAGCTGTAAGAGCAGAAGCCTTCATCTCATCAAGTGCGGGAACACCGGTATCTTTCGATTTCTGAAGTTTTTCAGCAAGTTCATTAATCTTCTTCATGCGTTTTGCAGAATTCGACATTTCAGCAGCAACCTGTTCAGGAGTCATTTCAGCATCATCAGCAATAACAGCAACATTTGCAGCCATGAACAATGCGATGGCCATCATAAATAACTTTTTCATTGCAATAAATTTAATTTAATGGTTATAAATTGGTTAATAATTCACGCTACACTTTAATCTGCATAAGCCGAAGCTATCGGAAGCGCACGGCTTTTGTTAACACAAAATTAATAATAATGGGTCATTTACCCCCCCCCCATTAGTTAAAACATGTTAACAAGGCGAAGCCTTGTCGTATTTTTCACAACTTTTCAGGCTCTAATTCACGTTTTATTGTCATGAAACACCAACTCGGTTTACTTATTTCATTCCTCTTTCTTGCATCAGCAACGACATTGGCTACCGCAACCTCACCCTCCTATCAGAACTGGAGCCGCAAGGCAAACCGTTTTTTCGACAATGAAGAATGGGCGAGCGCATCGGCCATGTACACTCTGATGCTGAGTGAACGCCCCGACAGCGCTGCCGTGTGGGGAAACGCCATCGTGGCAGCCGGAATGCAGAATCTCCCCGAACGGCAGACAGAACTTTTCAACGAAGCCCTCAAAGCCGCTCTGCCTCTCGACTCCATTTTCAACGCCATCCGCTCCTCCTCGTTTTCAATTATGCAGACCGACCTTTATGAACGGTTCCTGATAAACATTCAGAAACATGAGCCGTGGATGGAACGCGTTATAAACAACAGGCTGCTCGATTACTACACCTTCCGCGACAACGGCCCCGGCATGGTAAGGCTCAGCAACATTATGCTTGCAGGATTGCCGGATAACGAACGGTTCCTCTATTCGCTTGCCAAAGGTCAGCTGCTTTGCGGCGACATTGCTTCGGCCGTAAAGACTTATAATGAAATCGTAAGCCTCAACCCGGAAAGTCTTGATGCCCTGCTTTATCTCGGAAATTACTACGCCGGCATCCCGGCGCAACGCAATGAAGCAATCTATTTTCTTTCCAACGCAATGCGGATCAGCCCCACTCCCTATCTGCAACGGAAACTTGATTCGCTGCGCCACAAAAACTGAACTTTTAAAGCATGGTGAAGGTTCTTATAACAAAACACTTTCACCATGGACACACCACAACAAAAAACACGTCCCTCGGCTCAACAGGCCGTAAAGGGAAATCTCTATATCCTCATAGCCACCATATTTTTCGGCGTCAACATCCCTGTTGTCAAAGCTTTGGTTCCCGAATGGCTCTCCGCCAACGATGTAACCGTGTTCCGTCTGATTGGCGGATGCCTGCTTTTCTGGCTGGCTGGTCTTTTTATCAAAACTGACAAAATCGACCGCTCCGACATGACCCGCATAGTGCTCGGAGGCGGACTCGGGCTGTTCGCATTCATCTATCTGTTTAATCTTTCACTGCGCTATGCAAGTCCCATCAACGTCTCCATAATCATGACCCTGCCGCCGGTGCTTGTAATACTTATAAACACCATTTTCCGCGGTGCGCGCCCGCGGCTGCTTGAACTTGCAGGCGTGATAATCGGACTGGCCGGAGCTGTACTCGTAATAGTGACCGGACACAGCGGATCGCACTCTGAAAACACACTGCTCGGCAATCTTCTTGCTTTGGCAAGCGCACTCTGCTATGCCCTCTATCTCATCATCCTCGAAAAACCGACCCACAAATATCGTCCGGTATCGATGCTCCGCTGGGTGTTCCTCGGAGCGGCCGTGCCCACAATAGCCCTGCTGTTCGCATTCCCCGACGCGCCGATGCTTCACACCGCCGCCGGCTGGGGGCCCTGGCTCATGATATCGTTCATCGTGATATGCCCCACGTTTCTCGCCTACTTCCTTATAAATCCGGCCGAAAAACTGATAGGCAGCGAACTTGTGTCGATCTATCAGTATTTAGTGCCGGTAATAGCTTCAGTCGCTTCTGTTATAATGGGAATCGCCTCCATCCACACCGTACAGATTGTGGCAATGGTGATTATAATAGCCGGAATGTTGCTTACCAACCTTTCGAAACGGCACGCAAAACAATGACAGCCGGCTCTTAACAGTCAGGCTCCAGACCCGCCGAAATCAGCGCCTCGCGCCTTTCAACGCATGTTCCGCACTTTCCGCAATGCCGCTCACCACCCTTGTAGCACGAATAGGTCAGTGAATAATCCACACCTATCCTTGCTCCACGCCGTGCAATATCATTCTTTGTGAGATTGGTGTAAGGAGCACGCAGTTCGATATGCTCGTAAGTGCCGGCCGCAATCGCCCCGCCCATAGCCTTCACAAAACCGTCGCGACAATCGGGATAAATGGCATGATCGCCCCCATGATTCGCAATCATAACCGCCTTCAACCCCTTGCTTTCGGCCAGACCGGCGGCCACCGCAAGCATTATGCCGTTTCTGAACGGCACCACGGTCGACTTCATATTCTCGTCCGCATAATGACCCTCGGGAATAGCATCGGCTCCGCTCAACAGCGAACTCTCAAAAAACCGTCCCATAAAGCCGAGATCAATCTCATAGAGCGGAATCCCCGCATTACGGCAATTTATGCGCGCGCATTCAGCCTCGCGTGCGTTATGATTGGCACCGTAGCTGAAATTTACAGCCGCCGCAATGCTATCCCTGAATTCCCAAAGCATGGTTGTGGAATCCATTCCCCCCGACAAAACAAGCAATGCATCTTTATTCATTTGGAAACACCGCTAACAATCGTTCATTTACAAGTTGCCGATGAGCCTCGTCGCCACGGTTGGCAAACGGATAAATTGAAATCCCCCCTCGCGGCGTGAATATTCCCCGGACCTCGATGTAGCGTGGCGACATCAGATTATAAAGATCGTTAAGAATTATGTTAACGCAATCCTCATGAAAGTCACCATGATTGCGAAAACTGAAAAGATAGAGCTTAAGGCTCTTGCTCTCAACCATTTTCCGGTCGGGGATGTAATTGATTATTATCTTTGCAAAGTCAGGCTGACCGGTTTTTGGGCATAACGACGTGAATTCCGGACAGTTGAACGTAACGAGATAATCACGCTCGGGATGTTTGTTTACAAACGTTTCAAGAATTTCCGGACAATAGTCCACAGGATATTTCACACCGGTGTCACCCAACAGCGACACCCCCTCAAGTTCCTTTTCGTTTCGCATAATTATTTAACCATCTCGCGCATCTGCGCATAAAGATTCAAAATTCGGTCGGCATAATGATTATTCATGGCCCATCGCATGTTAAGCTTCTGCCATGTCGGCGCACTGCCGCGCACCACCATCCTGAAACGAGGATCAATCTCAACCTCCCCTTTGGGCAAGGCAGAGCGCGTGGCATAAGCATACAGATGCTGAATCTGCGCGGTTACACCCTCCTCGATAGTTTCGAACGACGCACCGGCAAGCCCGAGACGTGTAACCCCGAGCCCGCAATAGTTGTGCTGTTCAGGACGCACCGCCGTGCCCCCCACATACTTGAACCAACCCGTTTCGAGAATCGACTGGCACAGCGCTATGTCGCCTCTTATGCCGTAGCGCTTTCCAACATCGTGGAATGCCTGCGCAATAGCACAGTCGAAATCGGCGTTACGTTTGCTTACAAAACGGCACATGGTTTCGACATCGACCTCCGCATCGCCCATAATCGGAACCTCAGCCGGCTGCTGCAGCTCCTGGGCGGGTGCATTGCCGACGAGCAAGGAATCGAGCTTCATAACGCTCAGCGAAGCCACCGATGTGTCGCACGCCGCGCTGTCGTGAGCAACCGGCACGATACGGGCCAGACGCGTACGCCCGGCAACAGGCACAACCGTGCAAATAAGCAATACTATCAGCAGTTTATTTCGCATTACGCGCAAAGTTAGCAATATTTGCTGAATTTTTACGTAACTTTGTGGCACCCGCCGACGTTATTATTATATAATAACAATAACTTATAACAAATTTTTCAACTATGGAATCAACCCGTCAAGCCAAAATATCAAGACTCATTCAGAAAGAGCTGAGCGAGATTTTCCGTCAGCAAACCGCCAAACTCCGTGGAGTGATAGTTTCAGTGAGTACAGTGAAAGTGTCGCCCGACCTTTCATCGGCGCGTGCCTATCTTTCAGTCTTCCCCTCGGCGAAAGCTCAGGAAGTAATCGAAAGCATCAACCAGAGCGCGCGCACCATACGCTATGAACTCGGACAGCGCGTACGCTTCCAGTTGCGCAGAATCCCTGAACTCTACTTCCACCTCGACGATTCACTCGACTACATCGAAAACATCGACAATCTTCTTAAAGAAGACGCGGAAAAACATCCCGGCACCGCGGAATAAAATCCGATCCTAACCTTACACTCCGGTCATCATCACTGCAAAATGCTTTCATTCCGCATAGCCCTGCGCTATCTCTTTTCAAAAAAGAGTCATAACGCCGTAAACATCATTTCCATAATCTCTATGGTTGGTGTTGCGGTGGCTACTGCTGCAATTGTCTGCGTACTGTCAGTGTTCAACGGTTTTGCGTCGCTGAACTCCGACCGGCTCAATCAGGTGAACCCCGATCTGCTTCTGCTGCCCGCAAAGGGAAAGACAGTGGAAAACGCACAGGCGCTGGCCGACAAAATTGCCGGGCTACCCGAAGTGGCTGCGGCAATTCCCACCATCCGCGAACAGGCTCTGGCAATGTTTGCCAACCGCCAGATGCCCGTAACCGTTCTTGGTCTGCAGCCCGCGCACCACGCCACGACCGATATTGGCCGGCTTACAATCGACGGCGAATACATGCCGTCATCATCCTATGAAAAAACAGTGGCGCTCAGCGTAGGAGTTGCTGCCCGCATCGGAGCAAGGCCCGGATCGGAATTTCCGCTCGCCCTCTACGCCCCCCGGCGCACCGGACGCATCAGCATGGCAAACCCCATGGCCGGATTCGTGAGCGATTCCCTTCTCGTAACCGCCGTTTATGAAGTTCAGCAAAATGACTTCGACACACAGACTATTGTAGTTCCCTTTGCCGTGGCGCAAAAGCTGTTCGACTACACCACTCAGGCTTCATCGATATATATTGCACTGAATCCGGGCGTTTCCCCTGACAAAGGCGCGACAGCCGTACGGAAAAAAATTGCCGGCTCCGTTTACAGGATTCTGACGGCCGCGCAACAGGAAGAGGTGTCGTTCCGCATGATCGAGATAGAAAAGTGGATAACTTTCGCCATGCTTGCCTTTATACTTGTCATTGCTTGTTTCAATGTAATTTCCACGCTTTCAATGATTATCATAGAAAAAAATGACAACATGGCTACCCTTCGCGCTCTCGGAGCACCCCCCCGAGCCATTCGCAACGTGTTTGTATGCGAAGGATGGCTCATAACGCTGATAGGTGGCATAGGAGGTCTGTTGCTCGGAATAGCGCTCGTGCTTGCCCAGCAATATGGCGAATTCATAAGGCTTGCCGCCGATCCGGCCACACTTACCATAACCGTCTACCCTGTGAAACTGAAGCTTTCCGACCTGGCGGTTGTGTTCACCCTGATAGCATTCGTGGGCTATTTAATTGGTTTGTTCGCCTCGCGGCTTGCGAGAGCCCGCTAAATTTTATACATTTGCAACACTAAACCTACGCACTCAATCGTAATGGGAAAAATAGATAAACTTGACAAGAAGATACTGAGCATCGTAATCAACAATGCCCGAACACCGTCAAAAGATGTTGCCGCCGAATGTGGTGTGTCGCGTGCCGCCATTCATCAGCGCCTGCAGCGCATGAATGAAATCAATGTAATAACCGGCTCCACCTACAACATCAACCCCAAGCTGTTAGGCTACAGAACCTGCACGTTCATTGGTGTTAAGCTTGAACGCGGTTCACTTTATCACGAAGTTGTTCCGGAACTTGAAAAAATTCCCGAAGTGGTGGAATGTCATTTCACAACCGGTCCTTACACAATGCTGATCAAACTTTTTGCCCGCGACAACGAACACCTGATGGAGCTGCTCAACAGCCACATTCAGAACATTCCGGGCGTAACCGGAACCGAAACCATGATTTCGCTCGACCACAGCATTCACCGCAACGTTCCTGTCAACGTAGACTGATGGGCAAAAACAAACTGAAGAAATTCAATGATATCGCGCAGATGGATTTTGTTCATCAATATCCGTTTGCCCGCCTGCAACTTGAAGAATTCCCCCTTAAAGGACTGTGGAACGAGAATTTTTTCAAGAACGACAACCCTATTGTCCTTGAACTCGGCTGCGGAAAAGGAGAATATACCGTGAACCTGGCCGGACAGAATCCACATAAAAACTATATAGGAATCGATATAAAGGGGGCCCGTATGTGGACCGGCGCACGACAGGCAAAAGAACGCGGAATGAACAACGTGGCTTTCATTCGCACCTCGATTGAACTGCTCGACCGCTTCTTTGCTCCGGGTGAAGTTTCTGAAATATGGATAACCTTCCCCGACCCGCAGATGAAAAAAGCGCGTAAACGCCTGACCTCAACCCGTTTCCTGGACCTATACGGCAAAGTTCTCAAACCCGACGGAATTATTCATCTGAAAACCGACAGTCCGTTCCTCTACACCTACACCTCGCTTATGGTTAAGGAAAACAGCCTGCCTGTCGAACAGCAGTCAACCGACGTGCATTCCGGCGAACTTGCCTCGCATCCCGTTCTCAGCATCCTCACACACTACGAAAAGCAATGGATTGACCGCGGTCTGACAATAAAGTACATCTCCTTCCGCCTCAACCCCGACAAAACACTCGTGGAACCGGATGTTGAAATTGAACATGACACCTACCGCAGCTATTCGCGCGGCGTGGTGCAATGTCCTGAAAAATGCTCTCCGGAAGTGCTGCATCGCTCCGGTTTAATTTAAACACAATTTCAATGGAACGCCTTTACCCCCAGCTTATAATCGACGCTCTCCGCTCCGTGCGCTATCCAGGCAACGGAAAAAGCATTGTTGAACTCGACATGATAGCCGACGACATACGCATCGACGGCAACAAAGTCAGCTTCTCTCTGGAATTTTCCAAGCCAACCGATCCGTTCATTAAATCACTTCTAAAAAGTGCGGAAGCGGCAATTCACACAAACATAAGCCCCGAGGTGGAAGTAACGGTAAGTGCCAAAACGCCCGAACTGCCGAAAAAGCAGGAACGTCCGGTGCTTCCAGGCGTAAAAAACATAATAGGAGTTTCATCAGGCAAAGGCGGCGTTGGAAAAAGCACAGTGGCAAGTAACCTTGCTGTGGCTCTCGCTGCCGAAGGATATAAGGTGGGGCTGCTCGACGCCGACATTTTCGGTCCGTCGGTGCCTAAGATGTTCGGCCTTGAAAATCAGGAACTCTATATGCACGAGGTTGACGGCCGGCCACTTATCATTCCGGCCGAGCGCTATGGCGTTAAAGTGCTTTCAATCGGATTCCTTGTCGACAAAAACGCTCCGGTTCTCTGGCGCGGCTCAATGGCGTCGAATGCCCTGAAACAGCTTATTGAAGAAGCCGACTGGGGCGAACTCGATTATTTCCTCATTGATATGCCTCCCGGAACCAGCGACATACACCTTACCCTGGTGCAGACTCTCGCCATTACCGGTGTTGTCATAGTAAGCACTCCGCAACAGGTGGCGCTTGCCGATGCCCGCAAAGGCATAGCCATGTTCACCGGCGAAAAAGTGAACGTGCCTATTCTCGGACTTGTTGAAAACATGGCTTGGTTCACCCCCGAAAAACATCCCGATGAACGCTACTATATTTTCGGACGCGAAGGTGGAGTTGACCTTGCCAAGGAACTCGGCGTAAAACTGCTGGCTCAGATTCCTCTGGTTGGAAGCGTTTGCGACGGCGGCGACGGCGGACGTCCCATCGCGCTTGAAAACACCATGAGCGGACACGCCTTCCGCCATCTGGCTCATGAGGTTATCGATGCGGTTAACCGCCGCAACGGTTCACTTCCTCCAACCGTAAAGGTAAACGTGTCGAAAAAATAAACCGGCACCTTCACATCCTTATCCCGCAAAAACGCACCATGTTCAAACGCATTCTTCTGTTTATTGCCGTCCATTTGACAGCGGCAATTTTTGCATACGGCTACGGGTGTGACACTACACTTGCACGGCAGGCACTGATTGATAGTTATCCAACCCACATAGCCTCCATAAGCAACAACCGGGTAATGTTTCACGACGGCACATCGCTCCCTCTCAACAGCGGAATAAGGAAAAATTTTGAACAGACAATCGCTGAAAGCGACATTCTCGGCATGTTTTTCATGCCCTATCACCAGCCGGCAGCCGGCGAAAAGCCTGAATACGGCCACGATGCCGGCCGTGCGCGTAACGAAATTTTCCTCAAAAAAATCTACGGCGCATCTGAAAACGACGTGCGGAAAAATCTCGTAACAATAAACTGGTTCGGCAAACCTTTAAAATTCAACAAAAACAACGGAGCGGCCAAAGCTCTTGAAGCTGTAGCCGCTGAACTTGCCCTGCGCCCGCATCTGAAATCCTATATGAAAAGCGGCGGCACATTCTACTGGCGAAACGTGCGGGGAGCAAACCGCCTGAGCGCACATGCCTTCGGCATAGCACTGGATATAGCGGTAAATAAATCAGATTACTGGCTGTGGCATGACAATGCCGGAAAAATAACTTACAGAAACCGGATACCTCTCGAAATTGTCGACATTTTCCGCAAACACGGGTTTATCTGGGGTGGCGCATGGTATCATTTCGACACGATGCATTTCGAGTATAGGCCTGAAATTCTGAAATATGCCGAGCTTTATAAGCAAAAATATCCGGACAGATGAATAAGTGCTTTATATTTATGCTATAAAACACAATAAAACCCGAAAACTTTTTCACAACATTTTCCGTTATCAGTATACAATTATCCCCTCCGAATTCATTTGACATTTAACACAACGCTATAAAACTGTAATTCCTCTTACCAACAAAACGAATTCCAACTGCGATTCCGCACGCCGGCAACCGCAACCCGATAACCGCACCAACCAATCTATACCATATAATCCCAATCGTGAAAGAGGCTGTCATAAACCGACGGCCTCTTTATTTATTTTCTGCCGCGGCATTTCGGGCAGATTCCCTTCAAAAGATAATTGGCGGCATGAACGTCATATCCATCCGGAACCGCCACCGCCGGCACGGGAACCGACTCCAGACAATAGGTTTCGCGGCACTGCTCGCAATAGAAATGCACATGCTGGTCGGCAACGGTATGATACTCCTCCCCATGGCACAGCTCATATTTCTGAGTGCGCGAGCCATCCTCAATCACATGCACCACATCCTTTTCCGAAAACAGTTCAAGCACCCGGAAAATGCTTGCCTTATCCATTGGCTGAAGCATCTGTTCCAGATCGGCAAGATTCACCGGACGCGTGCAGTTTAACAGCGCCTTCAAAACAAGGATTCTGTTCGAAGTGGGTCTGACACCTTTCCTCTCAAGCACTTTTTCAACACTTTCCATTGCATTTATTTTTCTAATATAACGGCCATAACATAGCGTTATTACAAATTTGCAACCTGGTTGCACTGAGTTTTCACTAAATTTGCATGCGAAAACAATTACAAACATCATTATGGAACTGCTTAATTCCTTACTATACATCCTTAACGAAATGTCGCCATACATTCTGTTGGGATTTCTCATTGCCGGGCTTCTGCATGCTTTTATATCACAACAGACAATGGCTCGGCATCTTTCAGGTGGAGGCTGGAAAGCCGTTGTTAAATCGGCTCTGCTCGGCATTCCGCTTCCGCTGTGTTCATGCGGTGTGCTTCCCACGGCCATTGCCTTGAAGCGTAACGGAGCATCGAAAGCCGCCACAACGTCTTTTCTTGTCGCCACACCCCAGACCGGTGTCGACAGCATTTCCGCAACATGGTCGCTGCTCGGACCGGCATTCGCCATAGTGCGCCCCGTAGCCGCGCTCGTAACGGCTGTTTTCGGTGGAATTGCCGTAGGCAAAGCGGAAAAGAATGAAAATGAAGCTAACACCAACAGCTGCACGACATCGGTTGCCGACGACCGCCCACAAGGATTCATGAACAAATGTGTTGCAGCGCTTAAATACGGATATATCGACCTTGTAGGCAGCATAGGCGGATGGCTGGTGGCCGGACTTATCATTGCAGCCATAATAACGGTTTACGTGCCTGCCGACTTCTTTTCAATTCTGGGGAAAAAACCGTTGCTCTCAATGATTGCAGTGCTGATAATAGCCATTCCGATGTATGTGTGTGCCACCGGCTCCATTCCCATAGCCATGTCCCTTATTTTAAAAGGTTTGTCGCCCGGCACAGCGCTGGTGCTTCTGATGGCCGGACCCGCAGCCAATTTTGCATCATTCACCTTGATATCCCGCGAAATGGGCAAAAAAGCGGCTGCGATTTATCTCGGAGCAATAATTTTGGGAGCCATAGCCTTCGGTCTTGCCATAGACTATCTGCTTCCCGCCGAATGGTTTGATGTCAAGAACATGATGCTTCATGCCCACGGCATGCATCAGTTCAGCTTTTTCTCCACCATCTGTTCAGCCATTCTGGTGATTCTGCTTATCATCTCATTTGCAAAACGACATAGTCACTCACATATTATCACAGGAAACATGACAAAGGAATATATCATTAAAGGCATGAACTGCCCCCACTGCCAGGCGGCGGTGACCAAAAGCATTAAAGGTGTTGAAGGCGTTGAACAGGTTGAAGTTAACCTCACCACCGGGAAAGCCGTCGTGGAAGGCGAACACAATGCTGACGAACTCATTTCGGCAGTGCGCGGAGCCGGCTTCGACGTCGTGCTTTAAACCACCGCTGCGCAGCCCGCTCTATTTGCGGCCGAAATCGGCAGGAATCTCCCCCCAGCGGTCAGTTTCCCACTTCCTTACCGGATTACGCGGCGAATGTGTCTGAACCCAGCGGTTGGCCCGCTCCATCAGCTCACGGATTTTAGCATTGCGCGGAGTGGCTGCTATCTGTGAACGCGACTGACGGTTTCGCAGCCATGCCATTGCGGTGCGCGAATCGCTGTAGATTGTCACATCGTGCAATCCGCGCTGATCGAGCCACGCCAACGCATGCACAAGCGCCAGAAATTCTCCCTGATTGTTGCTGCCGCCCTCAAGCGGTCCGACATGGAAAAGCCGTGCGCCTGTCCTTACATCCACACCCTGGTACTCCACCTTGCCCGGATTGCCTGAACATGCCGCATCTACCGCAATGGCATTCTTCTCTATTTCAGGTATATCATTGTAATTAACCACATTCGGTGTTCTCTCCGCCATAGCCTTAAACAAAGCCAGCTGCTCGGCAGGGTCGCCCCTGTATGCCTCGATAGCCTCCTCCCGGCTCGAATAACTCTTATATTTCGCTCCGGGGAACCCTTCTACAGCAATCTTGCAATCCTCCCAGTTGTCATACACCCCCGTTTCATGACCGGCCCACACAACATACCACTTGTTTCCGCGCGCCATAACTTTCAGGAGAGTGTAAGATAAATATTTATGTCCACATGCCTCATCCCTGCCACCATTGCCAGTTCGGCATTCACCGGCTTTCCAAGGAATGTAAGGGCGGCCCGCTGCATACCGGGAATAAGCTTAAGCGCATTGGTCAGACCCTCGCACGTAAGTATTTCACCGAACATAGCCAGAAGGGCATCGCTTAAACCCATTGCTGCTGTGCGGGGAACAAGACTGCCTGCATTCACATAGCATACGCGCGATGCCGACGTGGGCGAGAGATCAACCGGACGGCTCCGCGACAAATCAACCGTGCGAAGCGACGGAAACGCCTTGCCGGCTTCAGCCGAGAGGTCAAATATTATGACGCCGCGCTTGGCGAGTTCAATCTGTTCGGAATCTATTACAATACCGGGCTCCACACCCGTATATACTATCACATCGGCCGTACGCAACGCCGACTCAAGCGCCCGGGGATGCAGCGAACTGACCACAGCTCCGCATCCAACTTCCTTCTGAGCCTCACGCAACCGGTAAACATCATTGTCGAGCATCCGCACCAGTGCCCCGAGCCCTATTGCCGACCTCGCTGCAGCACAGGCCGAGATATCCGAACCTATCACAGCCACTTCACACGCCACAACTCCGGCAATCCCTCCTAAAAGAATTCCTTTTCCATGTGTTGAATCAGCCAGAAGCGACGACGCCCTCGACAACGCCGCCCGCCCGTCGATTTCAGCAAGCAAATCGGCAAACGGAGCATTTCCACGCCTGTCGGTTATCAGGTCAAGACCTATAGTGACGATATTCCTTGCAAGAAGCTCCTTTACGGTGACACGATCAAAACGTCCGGCACGGAACAGCGTAAGCAACATTGCGCCGCGGCGCATCCGCCTTATATCGACCGGTTCGGGCACCGGCAGACTGACAACGATATCGGCCGACAAAGCCTCATCGCGTCCGCATACATGCGCTCCGGCACGTGCATAAGCCGCATCCGTATAGTGAATGGTACTTCCCGCCTCGCTCTCTATCCTCACCGTAAAGCCCTGCTCAACAAGCAGACCCACACCCTCAGGTGTCAACGGAAAACGCTTTTCAGCCGCCTCGGCATTGCGGGGCAAACCTATGGAAAACGTACGCCGGCCCATGGCAACCGCACACATTTGCTCCTTATACTCTACGCCACTGTCAGTCTTATCCTTATTCATCACTTATATTCTTTAAATTCATAAGTTCACAAAAACGGCACACACTGCCTTCAAGTTCGTCGGGCGAGTCCATCAGCGAAGAATCAAACACTTTCACCGCCCTGCCGTAGAACGGCTCGCGCTCTGCCAGCTTCCCCTCAACAAACCGCTGCAGTTCATCTCCGCTCAGAGAAGCCAGAAGCGGACGCTGACTCTTCCCCTCCTCAAGCCTTTGCAAAAGTCTCCCCGTGTCCGCCTTCAGCCACACCGTCTCACCGGTTTCAAGCATCAGATCCATATTTCTCCCCACACAAGGTGTTCCACCGCCACAAGCCACTATTACATGCCGCTCGGAAGCCACACGTCGCAACGCATCCGTTTCAAGCCTGCGGAATTCCTCCTCACCCCTGTCGGCGAATATATTGCCGATTGATGCCCCCTGCTCCGCCTCTATAAATTCATCAAGGTCGACAAACCGCCAGCCTACAACTGACGAAACAGCACGACCCAGTGTGGTTTTGCCGCTGCCCATGAATCCTATCAGAAAAATCGGCCTCATCATTCCGCAAATATACAAAAATTCCCCAACAAGCCCCCGCCCGCACATAAAAAAGCGGCCCCCGCATCCGGGAGCCGCCCATTATACTAAGTTTGCAAAACCGCATTAAATGTGAGGACCGGCTGCTACAAGTGCCTTACCGGCTTCGTTGTTCTCAAACTTCTTGAAGTTGTTGATGAACATTTCAGCAAGCTTGTCGGCTTTCTTTGTCCACTCCTCGGGGTTAGCATAAGTGTCGCGCGGATCAAGAATCTTAGGATCAACGCCGGGGAGTTCTGTGGGAACAGTGAAGTCGAAAACAGGAATCACCTTGGTGGGAGCCTTGAGAATAGCGCCGTCGAGAATAGCGTCGATAATGCCGCGGGTATCCTTGATTGAAATACGCTTGCCTGTGCCGTTCCAACCGGTGTTCACAAGATAAGCCTTGGCACCGCTCTTCTCCATCTTCTTCACGAGCTCTTCAGCATACTTGGTGGGGTGCAGCGAAAGGAATGCTGCGCCGAAGCAAGCCGAGAATGTGGGAGTGGGCTCTGTGATGCCACGCTCTGTGCCGGCGAGCTTCGAAGTGAAGCCTGAAAGGAAGTA
>CAZMAO010000024.1:0-23291 GCA_964564465.1 uncultured Bacteroides sp. | reverse complement strand
TGATGAGCTGCAAGCAGCTCCGCGGCGACATGAACTATGCATGGCCCACGGCCGAGATCGCCGTGATGGGCGGTGCGGGCGCTGTGGAGGTGCTTTATGCCCGCGAGGCCAAGAGTGCCGAGAATCCCGCCGAGTTCCTCGCCGAGAAGGAAGCGGAATACAACAAGCTGTTCTGCAACCCCTACAATGCAGCCAAGTACGGCTACATCGACGACGTAATCGAGCCGCGCAACACACGCTTCCGCATCATCCGCGCCCTGCAGCAGCTGGCAACCAAAAAGGTTACCAACCCCGCCAAGAAGCATGGCAACATTCCTCTGTAAAAACCATTCCACCGCAACAATTTTCAAATCATGAAAAAGAATCTATTTTTACTGCTGGTGGCAATCCTCATTGGAGCGATGTCGGTGCAGGCACAAGGCCGGCGCGGACTTCGCATCAACGAGGTTATGGTGCAGAACGATTCAAGCGTAACCGACGACTACGGTCAGCGTCTGGCTTGGATCGAGCTGTTCAACTCCACCTTCGCTCCGCTTGAAATTTCAAGCGTGTATCTGACAACATCGAAGGATAACCCTAAAATGTATCCCGTGCCTCTGGGCGATGTGAACACTAAAATCCCCAAACGCCAGCATGTGGTTTTCTGGGCCAACAGCGATCCGTCGAAAGGAACCTTCCACACCAATCTGAAACTGGTTCCCGGACAGGACAACTGGGTGGGCATATATGATGCCGACGGCATTTCACTTATCGACGAAGTTATTATCCCCGCATCGCTTCTTCCCAACCAGACCTACGCCCGCAAATCCGACGGTCTGAAAGACGAAGCCGACGATGCAGCAATGTGGGAAGTTCGCGACGGTTCCGCCGAAAAGTACATAACTCCTTCAAGTAACAACATCATCAAGGACTCCAACAATAAAATCGAGATGTTCTCGAACGAGGACAAAAATGGCTTCGCAATGACCATTATGGCTATGGGCATTGTGTTCAGCGCACTGCTGTTGCTCTGCATTTGCTTCTATATTCTCAGCAAAATCGGCGCACGTGCATCGCGCAGCAGAAAAGCGAAAAGCCATGGAAGCTCTCTTAAAGAAGCTGAAGGACCCGTTACTCATGACTCCGGTGAGGAAATCGCCGCCATTGTCATGGCTCTGCACGAGCATCTCGACGCGCACGACACTGAGAACACCATTCTCACCATAAACAAAGTTAAGCGCGCCTACTCGCCCTGGAGCTCCAAAATCTACAATCTTCGTGAACTTCCCCGCCGCTAAAGCGCCGTTCACCATAACCCAAAACTAACATTGAAATCATGAAAGAATATAAATATAAAATCAACGGCAACACCTACAAGGTTGGCATCGGCGACATCAACGACAACGTTGCACAGGTGGAAGTCAACGGCATTCCCTACAAAGTGGAGCTTGAAGCCGGAAAACAGAATGTGAATATCGTTAACAAGCCGCGTCCGTCGGCTGCTCCCCGCACCGAATCGGGCGCTAAGGTCATTACAAAACCTTCCGCATCATCGGCCGGAGGCTATGCGGTTAAAGCACCTCTGCCCGGAACCGTGCTTTCAATCGCCGTTAAGGTTGGCGATCAGGTTAAGGCTGCCGACACTGTTGTTGTGCTCGAAGCCATGAAAATGGAAAATGCCATCCATGCCGGTCGCGACGGTCGCGTTGCTTCAATCAACGCCTCGGCAGGCGATGCCGTGCTTGAAGGCGCCGTGCTTATCACACTTGAATAAAACAGGAATCACGCCAATATTCCTTTTCTAAAAACCTAAAACGAACAAAGAAATGAATTTCAGCGATTTCCTGCTACAGAACCTCACCGAATTCTGGCATCTGACAGGTTTTTACAACGCCACCTGGGAGCATCTGGTTATGCTCGCCGTGGGTCTGTTCTTCATTTGGCTTGCCATCAAGAAGGACTTCGAACCTATGTTGCTGGTTCCCATTGGCTTCGGAATGCTAATAGGAAACATCCCCTTCAACGGAACCGCCGGCCTTGAAATAGGCATTTACGAAGAGGGTTCGGTGCTTAACATTCTTTACAACGGCGTGAGTGCCGGATGGTATCCTCCGCTGATTTTCCTCGGCATCGGTGCCATGACCGACTTTTCGGCCCTTATTGCCAATCCAAAACTCATGCTCATTGGCGCAGCCGCCCAGTTCGGCATTTTCGGCGCCTATATGGTGGCTCTCCTTCTCGGCTTCGCACCCGACCAGGCCGGTGCCATAGCTATTATCGGCGGCGCCGACGGCCCAACAGCCATATTCCTGTCATCGAAACTCGCTCCCAACCTTATGGGCGCCATTGCAGTTTCGGCATACAGCTACATGGCACTTGTGCCGGTTATCCAGCCCCCGTTGATGCGCCTGTTCACAACCAAGAAGGAGCGTCTGATAAAAATGAAACCCGCACGCGCCGTGAGCCAGAACGAAAAAATCATATTCCCGATTGTCGGCCTTCTGCTCACATGCTTCGTGGTTCCGTCAGGCATTCCTCTGCTCGGCATGCTTTTCTTCGGCAACCTGCTGCGCGAATGCGGTGTCTGCACCCGTCTGGCTAAAACAGCAAGCAATGCCCTCACCGATATCGTCACCATTCTTCTGGGCATGACCGTGGGCGCATCCACACAGGCATCCGAATTCCTCACAGCTGAAACAATAGGCATCTTCGCCCTCGGTTTCATGGCGTTCATCATCGCCTCGTCGAGTGGCATTCTATTCGTGAAGCTGTTCAATCTGTTCCTGCCCCAATCAAAGAAAATCAACCCGCTCATCGGCAACGCAGGCGTTTCCGCCGTGCCAATGTCGGCTCGAATTTCCAACAACCTCGGTCTGGAATACGATCCGTCGAACTATCTGCTGATGCACGCCATGGGCCCGAATGTGGCCGGCGTAATCGGTTCGGCTGTAGCAGCCGGCGTTCTGCTCGGCTTCCTTGCTTAACAAACACACTATCAAATACTTTTCGTTGCGGCGATCTTTTCAACAAGGTCGCCGCAATTTTTTAACCGTTTTTCAAAAACCTTTTCGTAGCGCTGACGTTCTAATTACATAAAGCCAACGTCGTGGAAACTATCCGAACAGAACAACCATTCATTTTCTTCAGACGTAGATTGATGTAAAACGCTAATAAGGCTACTGAAATGCTCACAAAAGAAGTTTTTAACTCATTATATAAAACTTATAACATGCGCCCCGCCTCTGTCGACGAACTCGACATTGCGCTGCTCTTCGAGCATCTGTTCCAGTTTCACGAGGTGAACATAGATCAGGACGGAAATCTTACGCTCGACAATCTTCCCGCTTCCTCACCCTTCCATAAAATTCCGCTGCGCAACATTCACGCAATTGTAAATTTTGAAGATGAAGTTGCCATTGTTATGCACTCATCAGTCATTATTCTGGAAAAGAAGTCACCCAAAGTGCATATCCACCTCCGCAATCAGCCCCGCTCCATTTCAGAACGGTTCTCCTCAATGTTCAAGAGCAGAATATGAATATCTGCGGGTAACATAAGCAATCGCATCGCGCTGCATTCTGCTACCCAGAATCTGATTGACACCCAAATACACAACGATTCCCGCCAGTCCCTGAGCCAGAAGCAACAGCCATGGATTTGCAATATAAACAGCCAGCGGCAACATAACCGCACATGCAAGCATGGTAATGGCAAGATAAGGCACGCAATCCCACACATATGCCCACCACCTTCTCCTGACTAATCTCGACGCTATTAAAAGCGTCACAAACCATGCAAGCACGGAAGCAGCTACCTGTCCCCAAAGAAAAATGACAAGCCCCTCGGTAAGATTTCCGGGCGAAGACAACGCTATGTAGGGAAGAGTTACGGCTATGGCAACAAGCGCGCTCACATCTCTAACCACCTCCGTCCATATCATAAGCCGCGAACGGCCCAGCGCTATTATAAAATTATTGTAAAGCGAACCTGACACAGTAAAGATTCCGCGCAGGCACAACAACTGGAAAAGAGGAACCGATGCATCCCACTTGTCGCCGAACAGGGCATGGAAAACAGGCTGCGCGCACACCATCAGCATAATCATGACCGGGAGGGTGACATATGCCGTGAAACGATTCATTTTTGCCGTAGCCGCGACAAATTTCTCGGCATTGTCCTGATATTGCGAAAGCACGGGCAGAAACGACGAGGTCAGGACAGCCGATAGTGAAGCTACCGGCATCTTGCTCCATTTGTCGCTCTGCGTATAGTAACCCAATGCAACGAGACCCACTCGGTTACCTATAACGAACGAATAGATGTTCTGAAAAATAACATTCAGAAACGATGTGGTCATAACCCCCATACCGACATTGAAGATGCTCTTGAGCGATTGCCAAGAAAACCGGAGCATCGGCAACCAGCTGCCGGTGAACCACAGCACCAGGCTCTTGACCACAGCCACAGCGATATACTGCCACACAAGCGCCCAAGCTCCGAATCCGGCGAGCGCCATCCATATCCCCACTACAGCGCCGACAATCAGACCCAGCGAATTCGAAACCGCCACCATGCGCACATCCATTCGTTTCATAAGTCTGTTTATCTGAACAATAGCCGTGGCATTGACAATGCTTACCAGAAACATCACGCGTGTGAGCGGAATCAGCCTCACATCATTCTCAAAACACATGGCCACCAAAGGAGCGGCAAAAAACATTATGGCATAAATAATTGACGCAACACCTATGTTGAACCAAAGCACAGTGCTGTAATCCAAGTCAGTAGGGCTTTTCTTCTGAATCAATGCCGAGGAAAATCCACTGTCGACAAACAACGTGGCAAAGCTCTGAAACACCAGCACGGCACCGACCAGACCGAAATCGTCCTGACTCAACACCCTTGCAAGCACAATTCCTGTCACAGCATAAAGCAGCTGCGAAGCAACCTTATCTATAACATTCCATTTAATGGTGTGCGCCACGCGCACCTTCATGCTTTCGTTTCGGTCTTTATCCACCTTAACAGTTTGTTATTCAAACTTCTTTACCTTAACACTAAGTGCCTTGACCCGTGTAACAGGATTTCCCTTGAAACTGACCGTTCCGGTGCCTGCGCCGCTCACCTTAAGATTATCTGCCGCCGAGCACTTTATCCAGCCCGTTCCAAGCAGAGCACATTCCACATCGGCCGCCGCAAGGTCAAAGGCATTTATCTCGCCCGTTCCGGTAAGTCTGATTTTCAGATTTTCACACTTGCCTGATGCGGTAATAGTACCCTTCCCTGTCGACAACTTAAGCTGCACGCGAGGCGATTGAACATCTCCTACAACCAGTTTGCCATTTCCGACCAGACGTCCTTCGAACGTAGCAGACGGCGCCACAGTTACAACTTTCAGCGTGGAGTCACCGGAATTCTCAACCTTAGTCAGAAATGAGGAGTAAACCCTCACAACCGGAAGATTTTCATATTTTTCATCGCGGCTCGCAAGTTTAACCTCAAGCTTCCCTTTTCCATTCGGTTCGAAAATTATAGCCGACGCAACATCGGGAGTGCTTTCGAATTCAACCGTTCCGGCCTTCGACGCATCACAGAAATATTCCACATTCACGCCGTCAACAACCTTCAGTTCACTGAATTCCTTGACATTCAAACTATACGGAGCCATTCCCGACTGCGCCGACAGGTCAAACGATGTAATAACGGCCGCCATAAAAGCGGCAACGTAAATAATTTTATTTATTCCTTTCATCATAATGCTGTGTGTGAATGAGATTCTCAACATATTCAAGCAACCCGTCGAGTTCGGAGAGCGTGGAGGCGCGCAACATCGCTATGCGCGTTTCACGGAAATTTGGAATTCCCTTGAAAAGAGGCGATGCCGCCAGATGACGCCTGACATGCAATATGCCCCGGTATTCGTCTATACGGTCGACACTCTCCTTTATCTGCCTGCGCAACAATTCAAATTTTCCTGAAAGTGGCATATCCTCGCCCCGTTCACCGGTGTTTACCATGTTCTTTATCTGGCGGAATATCCACGGAGCGCCTATCGCCGCCCTTCCCACCATAACTCCGTCAACACCATAGCGGTCGAATGCCTCACGCGCAAGCTCAGGTGTGGTAATGTCGCCATTGCCTATTACCGGAATTGAAAGACGCGGATTTTCCTTTACACGCGCTATCATTTCCCAATCAGCCGAACCGGTATACATCTGCGAACGCGTGCGTCCGTGAACCGTAAGAGCCTTTATTCCGCAATCCTGAAGCTGCTCAGCCAGTTCAACAATAATTTTAGAATTATGATCCCACCCCAGACGGGTTTTGACCGTTACAGGCAATTTAACGGCATTTACAACCGCACGGGTAATTTCAAGCATCTTCGGAATGTCGCGCAGCATGCCCGCTCCGGCGCCTTTCCCGGCAACTTTCTTTACCGGACAACCGAAATTAATATCAATCAGATCAGGCCCCGCAGCTTCAACAATCTTTGCCGCCTCAACCATAGGTTCAACCTCTCGACCGTAAATCTGTATTGCCGTAGGACGTTCGGCCGCATCAATCGAAAGTTTCCGTGTTGTGGCCGCTATGTTCCTTATAAGAGCATCGGCGCTTACAAATTCGGTGTAAACCATATCGGCACCCTGCTCCTTGCAGAGCAGACGGAAAGAACGGTCAGTGACATCCTCCATCGGAGCCAGCATAACCGGACGCTCACCCAAATCAATTTCACCGATTTTCATATTACTGCAAATTTAATAATTTATGGATGGTTCAACAAAGAGTCAGTTCCACAAATCCACCAATATTTTCAACCATACTGCGAAAATCATCCATCGTAACACCTGAAATCTTTTCCCTCACCTGTTCCGGGGAAAGCACCCCGTTGCGGTAGAGAAACGTCCGCGCCATTCCAAGTGCACTGTTCTCGCGATTTTCCGATGCCACAGCCATCTGACCGAGATACTGCCGTTTGGCATTTTCAAACTTGGCAGCCGTAAAGTCGCAGTTCGCCAATCGCTTAAAACAGTCATGAGCAATGCGGCGGCACTTTGCCGTATCACTCGGATCACAACCGAAGTAAATGGAAAGCAAACCGCAGTCGGTGTAAAGAGCCGTTGAAGCCTCGGCATTGTAAACCAGTCCGCGACGCTCTCTCAATTCCAGATTCAGAAGTGAATTCATTCCCGGTCCGCCAAGCATGTTGGCTAACAACCCCAGCGAATAACGGTGTGGGCTGAACATACCCGGAACTCGGGCCGCCATTACCGTATGCGACTGATGCCCGCCTCGGTCCACACGGTTAATCGGCTCGCAATCGGGCAATGCAGGTTCAATTCGCTTCGGCTTCGAAACTGACCGCGCTCCGATAGGAACAAAGGCTTTTTCCGCCATCCGGAAAACCTTCGGAGCCTTTTCACTTCCCGAAAAGAAAAACACCATATTTTCAGCGCCATAACGTTCGGAAACCCAGTTCCGGCATTTTGACGAGTTAAATGAAGCAAGTGTTTTTACATTTCCCAATATATTGTGAGCTAACGGATTGCCACGAAAAACAATCTCGTCGATATCATCAAACACCGCCTCCATTGGCATATCGAGATATGAATTGATTTCATCGGCTACAACCTCACGCTCCTTTTCAAGCTCCGAAGCCGGAAAACATGAGTTACAGACCAGATCACCTATCAGTTCGATTGCCCGGCTCGAATTACCTGAAGGGAAAACGGAATAAACCGTTGTTGTCTCCTTGGTGGTATATGCATTCAGCTCGCCGCCAACCGATTCCATCCGGTTTAGAATATGCCAGGCACGTCGGTTTGCCGTGCCCTTGAACAACGTGTGCTCCACAAAATGGGCAAGTCCGTGGCTCGATTCATCCTCATCACGGCTCCCGGCGTCAACCGCTATGCCACACACCTCTGCGAGCCCCGGCGCGTAGACATAAACGCAGCGGAGCCCGCAACTCAGTGTATGATAAATATAGGGATTTTCCATTACTGGCGACCGCTAACCTGCATGGCGCGATCAATCTTCATGACAAGACCCTGAAGAACCTTGCCCGGACCGAGTTCAACAAACTCGGTGGCACCGTCGGCAATCATGTTCTTTACAGTCTGGGTCCAACGAACCGGAGCGGTGAGCTGAGCCACTAAATTGGCCTTAATTTCAGCCGGATCTGTGTGAGGCTTGGCATCTACATTCTGATAAACCGGGCACACAGGCACGCTTACAGTGGTTTTTTCAATAGCCTCGGCAAGCTCGGCACGCGCAGGCTCCATGCATGGCGAATGGAACGCTCCACCAACCTTTAGTTTCAGAGCACGCTTTGCACCGGCGGCAAGCAGTTTTTCGCAAGCGGCATCAATAGCCTCGATTTCGCCCGAAATAACGAGCTGACCCGGGCAGTTATAGTTAGCGCAGACAACCACACCCGGAACAGATTCACATATTTCCTCAACCTTTTCATCGGGCAATGCAAGCACGGCAGCCATTGTGCTCGGCTTAAGCTCACATGCTTTCTGCATGGCCTGCGCACGGGCAGCAACAAGCTTCAGGCCGTCTTCAAAAGTAAGCGCACCGGCTGCAACAAGTGCCGAAAATTCTCCGAGTGAATGGCCGGCAACCATGTCGGGATTGAATTCCTCGCCCATTGTCTTGGCAAGAATAACAGAATGCAAAAAGATAGCCGGCTGGGTTACACGGGTCTGCTTCAGTTCCTCGTCAGTGCCGGAAAACATGATATCGGTAATGCGGAATCCTAAAATTTCGTTCGCTTTTTCAAACATTTCATGTGCCACGGGGTTGGTGTCGTACAACTCCTTGCCCATTCCTACGAACTGAGCGCCCTGGCCTGGAAATACAAATGCCTTCATTTTCTGTTTTAATTTTTCTAAATAATTATAAAACCTTCCGCAAAGTTACTATTTTTTCCTATTTCACCCTCTATCAATCCGATAAATTTCCTAACTTTACGCCTCACATCAATTTCACAATTTTATGTTAAATGCAATCTTTGGCCTCGGTGGCTCCGAAATAATTGTTATTGTTCTTGCCATTGTCCTGCTTTTCGGCGGCCGCAAAATTCCTGAACTGATGAAAGGAATAGGCCGCGGCATCCGTTCCTTCCGCGAAGGCCTCGACGACGCATCTTCGCAAATCGACGGCTCAAACGATAAAAAGAAAGACTGATGCAGGAGCATCACTCCGACAGTTCACTATCATTCTGGGATCATGTCGAGCAGCTGCGCACCGTTATTCTGCGCTCGCTGGCTGTGATTCTGCTTCTTTCCATTCTGGCTGCCGCAATCATGCCACAGCTGTTCGACAGCTGCATCCTCGCGCCCTGCCGGCCCGACTTCCCCACCTACGCTCTGCCGGGAATGGCTCTGCACGGAACCATAACGCTTATAAACCTTGAACTCACATCACAGTTCCTGATTCACATGAGCGCGTCACTGTGGTTGGGATTCATTGTGGCTCTCCCTGTGGTGCTGATTCTGTTCTGGAACTTTTTCGAACCGGCCCTCTATCCGTCGGAACGACGCACCGCCCGCGCCGCGCTCATTAGTGGAACATTACTTTTCTACATTGGCGCGGCCACCGGCTATATGCTTGTGTTTCCCCTTTCACTGCGTTTCCTCTCGTCCTATCAGTTAAGCACCCTGATTCCAAACCACATCTCCCTCACATCCTACATCGATTGTTTCGCCACCATTCTGCTTGGAATGGGACTTCTGTTCGAGATGCCGCTCATAGCCTGGGCTCTCGGCAAAATCGGAATCATCGACCGCAAATTCTTCAGCCGCTACCGCCGTCACGCCATAGTCGCACTTCTCATTCTCGCGGCAATAATAACTCCTACCACCGACCCGTTCACCCTTTTCGCCGTTTTTATTCCGGTCTATCTCCTATGGGAACTCGGAGCCCTGCTTGTGCCGCGCAACCGTAGTGCACGAAATGACTGTGCGAACGACAAACATGCAGCTCCCGGTCAACAACCAGATGCCGGTTAGCCATCGCCGCTATTTGCGTCACCTCATGGCTCACAACAATCACGGTCGATTCCCTCGCAACCTCACGGATAATGTTATAGACCCGCTCCTCGAAATGCTTGTCGAGATAGCTCAGCGGCTCGTCAAGCACCAGAACCTCAGGCTGCGAAACCAATGCCCGGGCCAGCAATGCACGCTGCAGCTGACCGCCCGACAGCTGCGACAGCCCGTAGCCGGCATGCGATGTCAGGCCAACAGCCTCAACCATCTCATCCACTCGCCTTTCAGCCTCACCCCTCGTCACATTGTCATAGGCAAGCATGCCTTGCATCACAACCTCACGCACACTTATGGGAAACTGTGAGTCTATCGCATTTTTCTGCGGCAGATAGCCTATCGACAACCGGCTGCACAACTCCCCTCCGGCATCGAAATAACTCACACCGCCCCTGTCAGGCTTTATCAGCTTAAGCAGGACGCGCAACAGCGTTGTCTTTCCACCGCCGTTCGGGCCGGTTATGGCAACCATATCGCCACGGTTAACCGTGAAATTAATATTGTCGAGAACAAGCCGGTCGTTACGCACAACACTGACATTTCTGATGTCTATAAGCATTTCTCCTTTCATTGCATCTGATCTACAAGTTTCAAAAGTTCGGACGGAATGTCACCCGCCATGCCGTTTATCTCAACCACGCGCATTCCCGCATTCCGGGCTAAAAGCGCCGATCGGGCCTTATCGTCGGAAGGTTGTGTTACCAACAGCGCGGCACCATGTTCGGCAGCCTCGGCCATAGCCTCATTCACCGCCTTTACCGACAGTTCCTTGCCCTCGGCGCCAAGCCATAGCTGCTCAAGATTATAATCGCGCGCAAAATAACTGAGCGCCGGGTGCCACATCAAAAACGAACGGCTCCGCTTTCCGGCCAGCTTCCCGGCCAGCAGCGCGTCAATCGAATCGAGCTTCGCCACAAGCTTGTTGCAATTGCTGTCATACAGCTCCGCCCCCTCAGGGTCAGCCTTTGAAAGAGCATCCCTTACGGTCGCGCTCATTGCACGCAGATTCCTGACAGAAGCCCACATGTGAGGATCGGCCTGTCCCTTGTCGTCACCATCCTCCACATCATGGCCATGATGACGATGCGTGCCGTAAACCGGCTCAATGCCCGCCGACAAATCCACCACACGGTCACCGCCAAGCTCCATTTTGCCGACTAATTCGCGCTCGAACACATTAGTTCCGGTCATGACAAACAGACTCGCCTGCTCCAACGCCCTCATTGTTCCGAGAGTCGGATCGAAATTCTCCGGATCGGCATTCTTGTCGAGCAGCGTGGCAACCTCAACCCTGTCGCCCCCTATCTGCTCAACAAGCCACCGTTGCGGCTCGATTGATACAGTTACACGCAGCCTGTCGCCCGCCGACTCTTTCCGACAACCGCTAAAAACAAACAGAGCCGCCGCAACAAAAATAAATATCCTAAACTTTCCCATAAACAATCCTTTTTAACGAACCGGAAACCGCATCGAGCGGCTCCGTAACCGTTCCATAAACCATCAGCATCATCGCAACCTCAGGCAAACCGTCGCCATACGACGGCTGCACATACTCAAAGTCAGCATACGCCCTGAAACCGCAACGCTCATAAAAAGCCACACGCCGGGCAGCCGTTTCGCCACGTTCCGACAACTCCACCTCAAGCACCACCTTATCATGGCAGGCACAGAACCGGGTCATTGCCCAATAGCCTATCCCCTTACCCCGGCATTCAGCCGACACAACGAAATGCTCCACATAAGTCCATCCGCCCGGAAGCATCCAGGCCGTTATGAACCCCACACGCTTTCCACCACACAGAATCTCGTAAAATGAAAGCGGATGACACTTATCAGCGGCGAATTCACGCACACAAGCCCAACCCCTTCGCTCCTCCGGCGGAAAGGAATTCAGATACATCCCTTCATACAACCCGCTTATATCGCCATCCATCCGACTTATCTTCCTCAGCCTCACCCCGCAACAACGCAGCATCCGCTTCACAACTCCGCGCAGAACTATAACCGCCGCAAAAGCACCCGCCACATCAGCCAGCCAGTCATATAAATCACCCGAGCGCCCCTCATCCATAAGCTGCTGAAGCAATTCAATCGCCGCCCCGTAAGCCGCCGACACCGCCACAGAAAGCAGCATTGTGCCGACAGACGCACGCCCAACCCCGCGCCCGCGACAGTAATCCAACATAAAAACAGCCGCGAACAAACCGAATAAAACAGCATGCACCAGCTTGTCGGCACCATCAAACAATGGAACCGACTCCGCACCCTCAGGCATTGGCAGCAGCGTAACCGCAGCAATCACGGCACCCGCCGCCACTGTAGCTAAATACTTCACCCCACAAAATTAATAAAATCCCCCCAACAAACCCAACCCCGCCACCATTTCCACCCTTCATATTCTTCCCCAAAAGAATAGTTCTAAATAAACAAAACCTCGCCGAAATAGATTGGATATCCTATTATTTCAAACTCCGGATCAGTCCTCATTCCGGTCTCAGCATTGACGAAGCCTCACACACTGTGACCTGACCGTTCACCATCCCCCATCTTCCTAAAACTTTTTCCTGGGAATTAATAATGTATAATATGGATGAACTAATCTATTTTATTGTGTATATTTGCAATATTTAATTTTTATTGCTATGAGAGAGGATACTAAACAGACTGTAATAATTTCCTTAAAAGAGAGTTCTTATGCCAAGGCTTTCGAATCGGGAAACCGCATACACCCCGTTCAATATACGAAGGCCATCGACCTCATCAATTCCCAGATTGACAGATTAGAACAATATGACGATGCCGTTTACCCCAACTTCCGTCGATTGCACAACACCATATCTATTTTTGGAGGTCGAGGAAGCGGCAAGACTTCCTTTCTGCATTCCCTGATAAATTATTATACAACAAATCACGAAGACCATACATCTCAAAAGAGAGAACGCAACAAGAGCGTCTGCGTGCTTCGTATCATCGACCCTACGATTCTTGAAGATAAAGGCAATATATTTCTCTATATTATTTCTCTGATAAACGATGCCGTGGAAGAAGAAACACTTTCCTTGGAAAGCAACTCGACATTTGTATCAAAAAAGATATGGGAAAAAGCATTGGCAAAACTAGCAAAGGGCATCCCGGCTCTTGATTCCGTCGGTACGGATTACCATACCAATAGCTGGCAGGACGATGAGTACATCATGGAAAACGGTCTCAGACTGGTTAGCTCCGCCCTTAATTTTGAAAAGAATTTTCATGACTTGGTCAAACTTGCTCTGAACATTCTCCATAAGAAAGTATTTATTTTAGCTTTCGATGATGTTGATGTCAATCTCAAGAAAGGCTGGCCGATAATGGAATGTATCAGAAAATATCTCACTACCCCTTATATCATCACAATCCTTTCGGGCGATTTAAGGTTTTACAGCAACAATGTAAGGATACATCAATGGGAACAGCTTAAAGACCTGGTGGCGATAGAAGGTAAGCTGGGCAACGAAAATGACAAAATACTGAAGAATAAGTTATTTTCCCAAGTCAATGAGATTGAAGGACAGTATTTACTGAAACTTTTCAAGGCTGAAAATAGAATCCACCTTTATTCAATAAAGGAAACGAGCAAGAAGTATGGCATTAAATATTATGTCAACTCCACAGCCGATGAAGATGCTCTTGAGAAAAGGTATAAATCTATAATTAACCAGGCTGGAATCAATAACAGCACCATCGTCCAGTTATTCCAGTCTTATCTCATGGGGCTATCTGTAAGGACTCAAATCAATTTCTTGCAGAATTTCTCGCCGAAAGGTGACAACCTGCACAATCTCAGTCACATAGAAACCCTTTTAGTCAGAATGTATGCGTCGAATATCGATGTGGACATGATGATTAACAACAATAATCTGGCGAATATCATTATTTTGGAGTATTTGTTGAGAAAACAGATTTTATTGGATTCCTATCTTTTGCTACCGACCAATGAAGATGATAATGTCAACGGTTGTGTTGCTGGATTAACGATGTTGCTGCTCAACAAGCTGCATGAGTCAAAATATCTCATGTTTGATTACATGTTAAGAATCGGATATATTCGCAACATACTGCTAACGGTAGATAATTATGATAACATCAACAATTTATGCAAATATGCAAGTGCATTCAACGATATATCATTAAAGAACTTCATCGGTCTGTCATTCGGATATCTGATTTCACTGAGCGATTATGATTTAACCGGTGCCGCATATCTATACGCTTTAGGCCAAAAAGTCAAGCAAGGTCAGGATAAGATAGAGAACAGGATTGATGTAGTCCTTAACTCACAGGGGGTCTCGATGGCTCAACGATTAATAGCTTTTATCCCTCTGTGTGGCATTAAATCAACTATTCGGAATGATTCAATTCTTGTATATTCAGCATATAATCTGTTTGCAGGAATAGCTCAAATCCTTAAGTGCAAACCGACGAAGATTGATATATTGAATGAACTGAAAAATCTACAGTTGCTGCGCTACTTCATAAGCTCAGATGTTGAGCTTATAACTACGGAAGAGCAAATTGAGTCGGTCGAACTGTTGGACAAAATTACAGACCTTGATAAAGATAACTCACTGGAACTTTTAATTGAAGAGATATTAAATTGGGTTGAATCGTCACCGGGAGTGCTCCCTCCATATATATTAGGACGAGTCATGACCCGGTTCTATGCGTGTGCGTCAAACATTAATGCGGAGAACCTTGGAAATCTTATGCATCGATATATCATTGTATTCCTCAATGCTTTCCTGATAGAAGAGGTCAATGAACATTGCAATGACTATGAGATATTAAGTAAAGTCAATTATTCAAATCCGGTTTCGAATGACAAAATATTCACTAATAATCTCTCGGCCATCGCTAAATATAATCAGAATGAAATAATCCCTGTCACACGATGGCTGATGGATTGCCCATTAATCAAGTCATTCGTAGATATAGAATTGAATCCAATTAACATAAAGGCTAATCGGGAACTCTCTGTCAATGAGCTGCTAAAAAAAATCAGCGTTAAATAATAATCTTCATTATCCAACAGTTTCAGTATCTTTATAAGATGATTACCCAGTCATACATAAAATATCTTTTAGTCGACGAAGCATCGTTGCATCGGTATTATATTGATAAAGAATATGTGGGGGTAGACGACATCAAACGCTCTTTAATGCTCGAAGAGCGCAGAAACAACATTTATATTCCCGACCACCACTATCGATTGGGACAGGAAAAAACATTTGAAGGAATCAGCCTCTTATCCGACATTTTCACTCAGGGGCTGTATCAACTATCCCTTACATACCTTGAATTCAGAAAGAATAAGATTTATGTAAAAGCCTCGAAGCAGACCGAATGGCAGTTGCTCCTCCCATATATCCCACCATCACTCCTGATTTCGATACGATTGTATTATGAATTCCCTGCGGGATTAGAGTTTCCCAAACAATATATATCACAGTATATAATTCCAAACATAAGATACACATCTCTTCCCTCACCATATATTCCGCAAATGGAAGATATGAGAAGAAACAATCCCGGATTTTATGATCTCCACATCCACCTTAACGGAACATTGGAAACAGATATCACGTGGCAAGATATATTAAGGCACCCCAAAGAAGTGTATCAGGAGCTGAAACTCTCTGCTAATAATGAAAAAGTTCAGGAGCACTTCACTCAATTATCTCCCTTCTTATCTCCGTTCAATTTTTACAAACTGATTAAAATAGCAAGAACACTCCGCCATATTATTCAAAGTATAATAACTGGAGTACAGATACATCAATTGCCTGTTTACAGCAATTTCCTGTCTGCAGTTGAATCTTTCTCAGAGAAAATTGAAAGTGTTGACAACCTGTTTTTTGATTCGGACAACATCTCATTCGACTCAAGATATCATGAAGTATATTTTTATATACGCGTATTCGACTATCTCACAGATAAGCCAGATGACAACTTTGTCGCGTCACTATTTCATTATTACTTGCTGATATTAGGACAAGCCAATAAGCTTCTGGTTCAACAATCCGCCAGTTTCGGGTTTGAGGAATTTCAGAAGCATACATTAAACGGCTTACGTGAATACAGTGAGCGTTACTTTAACCGTCGCTTTTTTCAGCTTGCCGGTAACTGCCTGGATAACATCAGGCTATTGGAGGGAAGGTTCTCACCAAAAGATACGCTCTCAAAAAACCTGTGTTTGATTGACAGAATAATCTCAGCCTGGAAAAAATTGACAGTACAACAGCGCGAACAGGGTTTAAATAATGCTTCAAAGTTAAAACTTACCGCCCACTTTATAAAGAAAAAGGATACACAGTCGCATCCTTTCATCCGACACTACAAATTACGTAAAGATATTGAGCACAGAGTCAAAATACTAAGAGAGCTCAAGAATGGAGGTACTCACCATTCAAAATACATCATTGGAATTGATGCCGCAGCCAGTGAATTTGACACCCCTCCGGAAGTATTCGCCCCGGCTTATAAATCGTTACGCAAATCAGGCTATAATCATTTCACATTTCATGCAGGAGAAGACTTCTTTCATATACTTAGTGGCTTAAGAGCCATTTTCGAAGCAATAGAATTCTTAGGACTACAACCTGGTGATAGAATTGGACATGCTTCTGCAAGTGGTATTGATGTTAATCTTTGGGCCGCCAATCTCGGCCCCCGCTTACTTATTCGTAAAGGCGAATACCTTGATGATTTGATTTTCGCATATAACCTGATATATAACAATCGCAAGAGTGTACCCCAAAAACTGTCGTCCCTCCTGCCTCAATTGAGCATCCGTATCTCCGAACTATCGGCAAAAGTATACGATACTACTTACGCCGTTGAGCAGTTGAGAGCCGCATGGCTTAAGCGAGGCGAGGATCCCATACCGCTTCTATATAAAGAAAATACTTCCGGCATAATACAGGACATTCTATTAAAATATCACTCATGCAAAGAAAAATACGACTCCATTGATGAAATCGACACGTTTGATGTATTTGACGCAGAGGATTTAACATCCATTCAATTGCTACTTTTAGAATACATGCATGATAAGGATATCGTAATAGAAACACTACCGACGAGCAATGTAACTATTGGTGTTCATCATTCTTATTCGTCATATCATATCTACAATTGGTATAAATGGAGCCAAGAAGGAAAGCCAATTCCTCCCATAATAGTCGGAACAGACGATGCCGGTATATTCGCCACAAATATTTATAACGAATATTGCAATATCTTTTGCTTCCTAAAGAATGAAAAGCAGATGAATATAAATGATATAATATCATTCCTAAAGCAACTGCATTATAATTCAACTATCTATGGATTTGATTCCAACACATGAATCCCATTAAAGCTAAATACGCGAGAGTCTTATCCCGAACCCATGTTAAAGACTATGTGGGAGCCAGAATCTCAGAACATGATAGAGAAGCATACCGGAATGGTCAAGTTATATGTAGCTTCATCTGTCCACCCGATGAGATTATCGGGAAACATTACTGGATATGGTATGATTTCACGACTCGCCAACCTCATTGTGAGTTAACGTCACCTTCGGCAAACCGTTATGTGCCAGAATCGTTTAAACAGCATTCGGATGCATGTCAAGTGTCCTCAACCTCTCACTCGCAAAGAGCCAGAACCATCCTATCATCACCATCTTTCAGTGGCGGAGTTCAAGGCGATCAAGGCTTTGCAGGTGGCGGAGGAATAACGTGGCCAGAATATCGAGCTGCGCACATGGATTTACCCGTACAAGAAGCCCTGCGCAGATTTAGGGCCATCAAAAGAGGTCAGAATCCAAACACTATGACAGGCGGAATGTACATGTAACGTTACATTCCCGATCAGATAAATCCTTGCAAACAGACGTGGGCCAACCCACATTTTCCCCGATGATGCCAAACTCCGCTTCTTAATGGTACGAATAAAATTAGAGACATCAAGAAATTCCTAAGAGCACAGATGGCAAATATCTGGAAAGGTAGAAATCATCATCGAACTATAAAGACCCATTTGCTAATACTAGAACGTATCGCCAAAGAAGCCTAATATGCTCCTTGGCGATTTTGCTTTGATGCTTACAATATTGCTGGCTAAGATATATGTTTTGTTTATTAGTATAGAATCTTAGTATCTTAAATCATTGGCTTATAGAATTGACATCTATTTCCTGTTTCCCTTATATCTATAAAGTACATCTTTCAATTCAACAGGAGATTATATTATTAACGACTATATACATTTAAGCCAAAATCATTCTTCTTGTAAGGTATCGCAGTTCTTGAAACTGCTATGTCGCAAACGAATTTTAGTTTAGCCAATTCCATTATGTAACTATAATTAGGCCGAACAACATCAATGTAGTCATTGTGGACATGATATGCTTCGCCCTCTTTATAATATGGTCCTTTATAGCTAAGTCTAACTTTAGCAGGAGTTTGCGGTGAAAACTGATAAGTATTGCGCTTGCGCATTTTTCCTAATTCAGAGGAAATTGGGTCTGTTGAATAAACGTAGATGGGAAAAGAAAAATCCATTCGAGAGCCATTCTTAATACAGGCACTGATTATATCATACCCTTTCTGTATCCCATCAATTCTAAACATAGACCAAGAAGCGTTAGATCTTGGTGGCAATATGATATAATCATATTCGCCTCTTTCATAATTGAAAAGCATCCCTAAAGTCTTATCGAAGTCCGCTCCTGAATATGGAACTATATCATCACCACTAAAGTAAGAAATATTATAGTTGGTTGAAGATGGGTCGATTCCAATCCAATAATTGGAGTTGTTTGTTACCTCAAACGTGATTTCTTGCCCCTTATTATTTATTGAAATCTTCAAGGGCGTGGAGTTTAGTATACTTGACACGGAGCCATCCCCATTATTAATGCTCTGTGTAGTAGCGTTGGGTAGATGCCAATAGGAATAATACCCCTTGTAGGAGGACTGGATTAACCCTAATTGTGAAATTATATTGTTTGAGGGTGATCCATTTCCATATGGGGAACCTTCTAAAACCTCAATGCGATCAATTTTTATGCTCGAAGTCTGTGCAAGTGCAGTGCTCGTAAAAACGAGAAGCAATGCTATTGTGGAAAATATAGAATTCATATTATAGGTCGTCTAATGTATTTTGTTCATTTTTTGAAGAATTCTCAAAATCTTCATAAGTGATTGCAATTCCGTATGAAACCGGATAAGTATCATAATTTATGATGGAAATGTTTATGGAGCCCATCAAGGTAGAACCGACTTTAACGGGTGGCTCGATAACCATAGCATCAAAATCAAACTCACCGTTTGTAGAATCTTCTAACATATCGGACGTTAGGGCCATTCCAGAATACTTCTGATTGAGAAGATTTTAAAATAATAGAATGTGTTATGAGCATTGTCGATTAAGTTTCCACAGTCGGTAACAGCTCGGACTTGATAAACTTGTTTTGTGATCATACAAAACATTAATATTACAATCTTTTCCGGCAAAAACTCCTTTAAATCCTCTGTTCCCAGTTGGCAGTTGATTGTTGTCTTTGCTAAGAGTACACCCTTTGGCTTGTAGTTTCGTTTGAAACGATGTGATTGTTCCGTTTATGGGGATACCCATAAATTCCAAATGCTTAGCTTGCATAATCACACAACAAACTACCGCAATGATAAATGTTAATAACCTCTTCATATTTACTTGTATAGCGCTTGCATTCGATTCTTCACATCTATGTATTCAGAGTATTTTAAATTTGATTTTTGTAGAATGCCGTAAAGTTCATTTGCCTTAGCTATCTTATCGGCATTGTAGGGTTTCATGAAATTGCTTGGATTCACCTTATTTCGAAGGTCATTCAACTCACTTCTTTCAATAAGTGAAATACCGAGTAAAGTCTGCGCTTCATTTGCCAAATTAAGCAATTCCTCTGAAGATGTGGTTTCTTGTATCTTTGGATAGATACTATTAGCTTTGTCTACTAAATCCTTGATGTATGGGTTCATGAACATCTGAGGTGAACACAAACGTAAAAGTCTATTCTTTAGGGATTCTGACTTGCGTTTATACTCCTTGCTTTTCTTGCAGATAAGGATTATAATAGGAACTAGGAAAACGATACCAATTCCAAAGAGCCACCACAAAATAAGTTTATTCCGTTCTTGAATATCAGGACGCCAATTGAATTTTTCTATTTTATAATATTTGTCTTGGGTTGTAGCAATGTATACAATGTAATAGCCATTATACATTGAACCAATTTGTATCGGCCCTCCTTTCTCATATGTGTCTCCACCTGGAATAGATTGCCCAACATAATGACTTGATTTATCTTTGTTTTCTGTTATCCAATAGTATTCATTAGATGCTTCGTGGATTTTATTCCATATTTCTCGATGACTTCCTTTAGCGAAACCGTCAATATATGATGATTTCGGATCTGTTGTATAAAAATCAAAAGCATCATTTACGGCTTGTGGAACTGTAAAATAATTGCCCCAATCAGTTTTCTTTAGAGCAACTTGATATGGGAAAATTGTTGAAACTTGTATGAATTCTTCATCGATACCATTACAATAAATTCTAACTATATTCCAGCCCTCATCTTCCCACTCTTGTGGTTCGCTACCTCCCCAATTAAGATTCCATACGGTTGCAACATTGCCCCAATTCTCTTTCCATTCATTTACTCGGCGATTATAGTTCGCATTAGGATCTCCTCCGCCCAATGCATCAAATTCTGACTTATTCGGCCTTGGTGGTATGGTACCTTTCTTAAAATTCTTAACTGGACTGTAACTGAAGGATACATCAAAAATACCATCATCAAAACCCACAAAGCCATTTCCACGGTCTTGCCTGCCTTCAAAAATTGCTCTTATATTACTTCGAATTTCATTTTTGAGACGAGCATCTTTGGTCTCTATATATTTATATATAAATACTACTGCAGCAATTGACGAAGCAATCCAAACAATAAATAGGATAACAATAATAGTAGATCTTTTCATATTGTGAGGTTATTTCGGCTGTTCTTTAAGTTGGGTATTACTTATGGAGACGATTTGTTTGCGGATGACGATGCCAAGGATTTTGGAAAAACCCTCAATGACGCATATTTTCTTGTTGCTCTGAGGATAAGTCTCCAATGCAACATGTGAAAGTTCTGCCCATTCTACACGCCGAGCTTCAAAATCAATACGGTTGATATCTGTGTTGAAATTAGCTATCATATTTTCTTATCTACTCCAGCCTAAGCAGATTTTAATAAATAAAAGAGGCGTGGGCTGCTATGCCACGCCTTTAGCTGAAGGTGGTAGGAAAACCTATGTAAGAAGATGTGGAAATAACAGCTCCACGCCAGATGGACGTGGAGACAGTTATGACTTTCTCTTGCTTACGTGAACAGTTTCCTACGCTTTTCAACTACAAGCAGAAGACATAACGCCTCTAATTTTCAGAATATCGTGGATAGGACGTAGCCAATCCGAATGCAAAAGTACGTAATTATTTTGAGATTATAACTATTTAACGTGATAACCCAGTAAAATTTTACATGAGGTCACCACACTTTTATTACCCTTACTTCATAGATCTCCCTATAAACAGATACCGTTCCAAAACCATCACTTAAGCGCTAAATCAGCAGCCCACACTCAGAACAACGACTTCAAAATCTTCCATCGCTTCACAACATGCCCCACAGCAATGACCGTGAACAGAATGCCCCCTGCATAGTGAACGTGCGACAAAATCTCCGAACGGCTCCCGCACATCAGCACAACCCCCGTCAACGCCACAACCACACCGACTGCGAGCAGCACCGTTGTCACCAGCTTCCTGTTAACCTTCAGCTTAGCATAACTCTTAAACCAGAACGAATGTTGAACGCAATGCCCGGCCAGCAGACAAAACAACACCAACGCAACGCACTCATGCGCCCCCCACAGCACAGCATCATCATAGCGATGCAGATGCCACACCTCCTTATGAAGCACCAATCCGGTTATCAACGCAGCCACCACCCCCGCCATCGACAAAACATCAACCATCACCTTATACTTTGCCCGTTTCATTCCTCCATCAAAAACTTCGTTATTACAAATCCTATTATTCTTATTATTAGTCCTGTTACCGCATAACAATCACCACCCCACAAAATTAATAAAATCCCCCCAACAAACCCAACCCTTCAAAAATTTGAACCGGATACTGACGTTTACCCGTAACAAAAGCCCCACACCGATTCAAAACCCTAAAACAAGGTCAGAATCTCATCACTATGATAAATTGGATACACCGATCACCATTAATCCCATCGAAATAAAAATAATTATCCAACTGGTAATCTATACAATCATTCCTCAATGTTGATACACGCCGAGGCGACAACTGAGAATGGGAAGTCGGCAACCACTCACGGAATTATGATATTTAAGAACATATGTCAGATTCAAGATTAAAATATTAATCAATCGTCTTTAGGAAGTTTATTAATAATCTCAAGAGTATTGTAGATATAAGTTCTTGGACGAGATGGAAGTGAAATCTCAATTTCTTCAAGCCATTGTTTTACATTTTCTTTTGAAATATCTTTATCTTTATTTTTGGGAGTAGGCACATTTGCCCATGATAGGTAATATAAGTGTGCAAATCCGCCGCTCTTTAAAGGAACTGGAATGAAGTGGAATGGGTGATGGAATCTGGCATCATCGTGTTTGTTTGATTCTTTGAATAAATTTTCAGCCGATGGATGCAAGACTATTCCGTAACAAAATAAATCTTCATTAAGTATGTGGGCATTTACTACGGAATCTCCCACAAACAAAGGCATATAAGGCTGAACTTTACGTTTGCCTTTTATTTCAGCCTCCATTTCAGGGGTCTGAATCTGTTCATCAAATGTCAAACTTCCACATGCGATGCATCCATTTATTGGAAGTTCATAGGAATGACATAGATGCATTAACAAAGCAGCCGCTTTTGTAATTATGTTGAAATTTTTAATAGTACAACTATCAGTGCCCATTATAATAGAGTCAGAAAACATGGTAAGTCTAAGATGACGACCCGTTTCTAAAGGCTCCATTAATTTTGTTAATTCATTAATAAATCCTCTGAATTGTGTAACTAAATCCGAATGAGTTTTTTTCTGAACCATTGCCTTGAAGCCCATTATATCTGCAAAAAGCAGTATTCGCGGTCTATTGGCTGTCCAATCAGTAT
>CAZMAO010000023.1:0-23389 GCA_964564465.1 uncultured Bacteroides sp. | reverse complement strand
TGATGAAGGAGCTTAACGACCGCAAAGCAGCCGTGATAATCCATCCGCATCGTCCTGCGTCACTGCCCGACAGCGTGTTCACTTCCGGCCCGATATTCGTTTATGAATATCCGGTAGAGACCACACGCGCGGTGCTGAATATGGTGGCCAACAACATAATGACACGTTATCCCGACATTAAGTTTGTTGTGCCGCACGCCGGGTCATTCCTCCCTACAGCGGTTGCACGACTTAAAAACGGCTATCCGCTGATGTCAGCGATGGGTGTGATAGAAAAACCTTTCGATATTGACGCGAACATGAGCAACCTCTACTACGACGTTGCCGGAGGACCCTCGGATGAGATTCTTGACCTCATGCTGACGATTACCGATCCGAAGCACATCCTATATGGTTCCGACTATAGCTTTGTTCCTGCAAAAGCATTGCAGAAAGTATATGCAAATCTGGTTAAATCAATAGATAACAATGAGAGGCTTTCTCCCTATAAGGAGCAAATATTAAGTGGCAACGCTTTGGCTCTTTTCGGAAAAGAAAACCATTGCTCCAACCTGTCAGATCCGGCACCCCAATGCAGGAAACTGCCGATGGCTGAAGACGGAATTGTCAGGCTCTCTCGGATTGAGGTCTATCCTCAGTATCTGGATGAATACATGAAGATGGCTACCGAAGTTGGTGCTACGTCACTGCGCACGGAGCCGGGTGTGTTGACCATGTATGCTGTTGCAGACAAGAACAATCCTTGTCTCATCACCATATTGGAGACATACGCGAGTCAGGATGCCTATAAATCGCATATCGACTCTCCACATTTTCAGAAATACAAACAAGGTACTCTCCACATGGTGAAGTCGCTTGAACTGAGCGATCAAACCCCACTGAATCCTAACAGTAAAATAGTAAACAAAATTAAATAATAGACAAAAAATATCTTCACCATCTGATTACCAACAAAATGTACGGACGTGTGTTATGCTTGCCAAACATAACATACATGCCGCAGCAAACCGATCAAACCCATGAAAAAGTAGGGACGCTGCCTCCGGCACGTCCACATCCGCATGTCGCGTCCTCCAACGCAAACCCAATGACCCTAAACGCATTGTACGGACGTGCGTTCCGCACGTGCCACCCGCATGGCACACCATAACACATTGGGTACCAGTAAATGTACGAACGCCGATTCATCACGTCCACCCCTGCATAGGGTAATTTCAATGTCCACATGGCTTCCGACCCGCAGCAAACCGATCAAACCCATGAAAAAGTAGGGACGCTGCCTCCGGCACGTCCACATCCGCATGTCGCGTCCTCCAACGCAAACCCAATGACCCTAAACGCATTGTACGGACGTGCGTTCCGCACGTGCCACCCGCATGGCACACCATAACACATTGGGTACCAGCAAATGTACGGACGCCGATTCATCGCGTCCACCCCTGCATAGGGTAATTTAAATGTCCACATTGCTTCCGACCCGCAGCAACCGGCTCAATTAAGGAAACCCCGGAGTGGCAGCGAAGCGACTCACCGGGGGAAAATCCCGCCCTCTCAACCCCTCTCAACTCTATTGCATATAATCCTCCACCTCCCGCTTTCACCCATCGCGCGTTAACAAATGTTAATAATAGAATACCAACCCTTTCATATCATAAACCCCGCATCAACTTATAACTTTCCGGTCTCATTTGCACGCACGTATTCCAAAAAAATTTGGCAGTCTAAAACTTATTCCCTACCTTTGCACAGTTTTTATTAACCAATTTCCGACCAGTGGGAAAATTTACCGACTTCAAGCTGCCGCTAAAAAGCATGCCCGAAGGCGTGCATTCCTTTGAATATCACCTAGGAAAGCAATTCTTCGTGAACATGGAAAGTGCCGACGTACACGACGCCGACCTTACCGTGCAACTTACTGTCACCCTTAACCACGACCTCTACCAGCTCGATTTCAACATAACCGGTCAAGTAACACTAATCTGCGACCGCTGTCTTGACAATCTGTTCTGGCCTATCGAAACATCATATAGCATCGCCGTTAAATATGGCGATGACTATAACGACGACTCCGACGACCTCCTCGTAATTCCATGGTCGGATAACTTCCTGAACGTAGCTTATATAATCTACGAAACAGTTGTCCTTGCAATCCCGATCAAGCATGTTCATCCGCTTGGAAAATGCAATCGCCAGATGAGCGCAATGCTCAAGAAGCACCGTTCCAACGCCGCCGACCCCGAAGAAGCCCAGCTACAGGAATCGCTCATCGACGAAATGGAAGCAATCCCCGACGAAACGGCCGACGACAGCTCCGCTTCCGACCCCCGCTGGGATGCCCTGAAAGGACTTTCTTCAAACCCCGAATAATCTGCTCTCCCCACAAACGATATAATAACTAAATAACACATAAAACAAAATGGCACATCCTAAACGCAAACAATCTAAGACACGCACCGCAAAACGCCGTACTCACGACAAAGCCGTGGCTCCTACTCTTGCCCTCTGCCCCAACTGTGGCTCCTGGCACATCTATCACACCGTATGTGGCGTGTGTGGATACTACCGCGGTAAAATCGCTATCGAGAAAGGCGCTGCCGTTTAATTTGAAACATCGGGAACATCCATCCCGTAACCATCTCCCGGCTCGGCATTTACCATCCCGAGCCTTTGTTTAATTACAGCAACCTAACTTTTTAAATATGAACGCCCGCATTTCCGGTATCGCATCATATCTCCCCGACTCCATTCTCGACAACGAAATGCTGTCAAAAATGGTGGACACCAACGACGAATGGATAACTACACGTGTCGGAATCAAAGAACGCAGAATCCTTAAAGTTCCCGGCGAAGGATCATCCTACCTCGGCGAACAGGCCGTCAACAAGCTCCTTGCCGACACAGGAACAAACCCCGAGGATATTGAGCTCCTCATCTGTGCAACCTGCAACCCCGATTATCGATTCCCCTCCACCGGTTCCGTAATCGTGGAACGTTGCGGACTCAAAAACGCATACTCATTCGACCTTCAGGCTGCATGCGCCGGATTCATCGTAGCGCTCCAGCAAGGTGCCGCATACATCCGGTCCGGAATGTACAAAAAGGTAATCGTGCTCGCCACTGAAAAAATGTCGTCGATGGTAAACTACAACGATCGCACCACATGCCCCCTCTTTGGCGATGGCGCCGGATGCGTTATGCTTGAGCCCACCGACAAGAACGTTGGCGTTATCGATGGCGTGTTCCATGTCGACGGTGTCGGTCGCGACCACCTTATAATGCCCGCCGGCGGTTCAGTTAAACCCGCTTCGCATGAAACAATCGATGCCGGCGAACATTTCGTTATCCAGGACGGCCGTTTCGTCTACAAACATGCCGTTACCGATATGCTCGAATCATCGCTCGCCGTCATGGAGCGCAACGGACTTTCAATTGAATCAGTCGACTATCTCGTTCCTCATCAGGCCAACCTCCGGATAATCGAAGCCGTTGCACAGCGTGCCGGAATCGCTCCTGAAAAAGTGCTTGTCAACATCGAGCACACCGGAAACACTTCCGCCGCGTCTATTCCAATCTGTCTCGACGAATTCAAAAACCAGCTTAAGCCGGGCGACAACATCATCCTCACCGCATTCGGCGCAGGATTCACATGGGGTGCAGTTTATGTAATCTGGGACCTCTGATCTGACCCGCTTCAAAATCTTTTTTAACAACAATAGCATCTTTTTAGATGCTATTGTTGTTTCTATATTAAACACACATATTTTTTAAACATTAAAACTCATAACCAAATGAATGAAAATCATAAATCAGGATTCGTAAATATCGTTGGAAATCCTAATGTCGGAAAATCGACCTTGATGAACCACCTTGTTGGTGAACGCATAAGCATCATCACTCAAAAAGCTCAGACAACACGCCACCGCATCATGGGCATCGTCAACACACCTGACTATCAGATTGTTTTCTCCGACACCCCTGGCGTTCTTTCCCCTAAATATAAACTTCAGGAATCGATGCTCAACTTCTCGGAAGGAGCACTCACAGATGCCGATATTCTGCTCTATGTTACCGATGTGGTTGAAGACCCGCTGAAAAACAAAGACTTCCTCGACAAAGTAGCCCAAGAAAAAGCACCGGTTCTGCTCGTCATAAACAAAATCGACCTGTTGAAATCAAACGACGAACTCGCCCGGATTGTAGACAAATGGAAATCAATCCTGCCAAATGCGGAAATATTCCCCACCTCGGCAAAAGAAAATTTCAACGTCGACAACCTTATGGCACGCATTGTCGAACTGTTGCCGGAACATGCGCCATATTTCGGCAAAGACGCACTTACCGACAAACCCGCACGCTTCTTCGTCACAGAAATCATCCGCGAGAAAATCCTGCTCAACTACGACAAGGAAATTCCCTATTCAACCGAGGTGATAGTTGAAAAATTCGATGAAAAAGAGGGAGCCATCCACATAATGGCTGTCATTTATGTTGAACGTGATTCACAGAAAGGCATCCTTATTGGCAAAGGTGGCGCCATGCTTAAAAAAGTGGGAATTGCCGCACGAAAAGACATTGAGCAGTTCTTTGGCAAACGAGTATTCCTCGAAATGTTTGTAAAAGTTGAAAAGGACTGGCGAAACCGCGAAAACAAACTTCGCTCATTCGGCTACATTGAATAAAAAATCCATTCTCCTCGCCCGGGCCATAAATCATAAGCCCAAAAGGAAAAATTATTCCACATTTTAACTAAAAAAGTATTAAATTTGCATCTATGTCACAGATAGTAGCAATAGTAGGACGCCCAAACGTGGGCAAATCAACACTCTTCAACCGCCTCACACGCTCGCGCACGGCAATTGTCGACGACACCGCCGGAACAACACGCGACCGTCAGTATGGCAAAGTTGACTGGAACGGAAAAGAATTCTCAATCATCGACACCGGCGGCTGGGTTGTCAACTCCGACGATATTTTCGAAGGTGAAATAAACAAACAGGTGAATCTTGCAATTGAGCAGGCCGATGAAATTCTGTTCGTTGTCGATGCAATGAACGGAGTCACCAATCTCGACGACAGCGTAGCTGAAATTCTGCGTAAAAGTAAAAAACCGGTAATCCTTGTCGCCAATAAAGTCGACTCCAACGAATGGCTCTATAACGTACCTGAATTTTACTCGCTCGGACTCGGCGAACCCTATCCCGTTTCCGCCGTCAGCGGCTACGGAACAGGCGACCTTCTCGATGAAGTTGTCAAAAAACTTCCCGAAGTTGATCCCGACGATGAAAAACTCGACGAAATTCCCAAGTTCTGCATTGTCGGACGTCCGAATGCCGGAAAATCATCAATTGTCAACGCATTCATTGGCGAAGACCGCCACATTGTAACCGATATTGCCGGAACAACACGCGATTCCATTTACACTCGCTATAACAAATTCGGATTCGACTTTTATCTTGTCGACACCGCCGGAATACGTAAGAAAACCAAAGTGAACGAGGACATCGAATACTATTCCGTCATCCGTTCCATCCGTGCTATCGAAGCATCCGACGTCTGCATTCTCATGATCGACGCCACCCGCGGCATCGAAGCGCAGGATGTTAACATTTTCTCACTCATTCAGCGAAACAAAAAAGGACTTGTTGTTTGCGTAAACAAATGGGATCTGGTCGAAAACAAATCACAGTCGGCCATAACTCACTTTGAAAACACCATCCGCGAACGCTTCGCTCCCTTCACCGACTTCCCCATCATCTTCGGATCGGCACTTACAAAACAGCGCATCTTCAAAGTGCTCGAAACCGCCGTCGAAGTCTACCATAACCGTGAGCGCACAATCCCGACATCGCAGCTCAACAACGTTATGCTCGAAGCAATTGCAGCCTATCCCCCACCTGCAAACAAAGGAAAATTCGTGAAAATAAAATATGTGACAATGCTTAAAGGAGCTCCAGTGCCCACATTCATTTTCTTCTGCAATCTGCCACAGTGGGTAAAGGAACCTTACCGGCGCTATCTCGAAAATAAAATCCGCGAGAACTGGGACTTCTCCGGAACGCCGATAAACGTATTCATGCGCGAAAAATAATTCCGCGTAACGAGCAATGAAAAAAGCAGCTTCAAACGTATTCCGCACACTCTTCCCGAAAGGATTATGGACTGCGCGCACCACTCGCCTGTGGGCGCTCACTCTGCTCGCCATCCTGTGGTTTAACCTTGAATGGTGTGCCATCTTTTCATTCACCACGTTTCAGATTCCCGAGATGTGGGTCAATGCGTTTTTAGCTGCCTTCATCCTTTCTGCTCCACAGATGCTTGCACGGTTACGGCGCACTCAGGCAGTTGTCATAACCCTGCTTGCCCTGCTGCTTGAATGCAACCTTCTCTATGCCCGCACCTATTTCAACGCAATTCCGGCGTCCAGCTATCTGATGGCCGGTAACCTCACAGACTTCACCGCCAGTGTAATCGATTCAGTCCGTTTGCTCGACCTGGGCTTTGTGCTCATAATATTTCTCGCATGGACAACCGCATGCTCATCGCGCCTTGTCCATGAAACTCCCCTCACGAGGCATGCCCGTCTCATGTGGCTCTGGCCTGTCGCAGGTCTCGCCATAGCATCCGCCGCAATGCTTACCAACCGTGGAGGTCTCACAAAAGCCTGGAACGATTTATCGGTCTATAAATATTACTCATCCCGCGTCCCGATGTACACCATCGCCGGGTCGGTGACACACGATCTGATGCAGGCAAACACTCCGCTATCAGATGCCGAAAAACAGAAAGTTGAACAATGGTTTTCCGAAAAACCCCTGCTCGACTCCATACCCGGCGCAAAACGCGACAACATAATCCTCATCCTCTGCGAATCCCTTGAGTCATGGCCCATCGGGCTTACATTGCAGGGAAAGGAAATCACTCCGAATCTCAACCGCATTGTCGCGGACTCAACGGTTCTTTTCGCACCGCACATTGTAAGCCAGGTTGGTGCCGGACGATCCATCGATGCCCAGCTCCTGCTGAATGCCGGTATGTTGCCGATGAACACCGGAATCTACGCCACCGACCATTTTGCAAACACATACTTCACCTTAAACCAGGCGCTTGAACAGCACCGTGGAGCCCATTCAATGATTCTCAGCGTTGACAAACCGCACACCTGGAATCAGGAAGCCGTAGCCAAATCATTTAAAATTGACTCCCTGTTAGCTAACCGTCACTGGATCAACAACGAACCGGTCGGTTCAAAAAAGAAACTCGGCGACCGCGCTTTCGCTTCCCAGATAACCCAAACCATGCGTCAGGGCAAAATCTGGCCGGAAGGATCAAATGCTTTCATACAGATTGTCACATACTCCGGTCACAACCCGTTCAGACTTAATCCTGAACTCGACAACCTGAAACTTAACCCCGACGGTCTGCATCCCACCGCACACCGTTATCTCACCATGGCTCACTACACCGACGCAGCCATCGGACATCTTGTCGATTATCTGAAATCACGTCCCGACTATCGCAACTCTCTGATTGTCATTACCGGCGACCATGAAGCACTGGTTTCCGAACGTCCGGAAATCCACCGCAGGAACTCCTTTGTCAGCCCCCGGCAGATGGTGCCGCTCATAGTCCTCAATTCACCGCAATCCGGAATAATTGACAAAATTGCCGGACAAATCGACATATATCCGACACTCCTTCAGCTTGCCGGCCTGACGGACTTCAAGTGGCACGGAATGGGACAGTCAATTCTTGATGCAAACCACCCCGGAATTGCAATCGGCTCACAAGGCGAAACTGTAGGCGACACCCTTTCGGTCAACCCTGCCACACTGCGCCATCTCCGCGATGCCCGCAACATATCCAACACCATCATCAAGCACAATCTGCTTGATTCAATGGATCTTAAATAACACATTTATCTTTAAACCCTAATTATTTCTTCATCATGGAACTCACAACATCCATTTCCGAAAGCATCACCCTTATTGTAGGCTATCTCGCAGCTCTTTGCATGGTTCTCGGCTATCTGCCTCAAGCCATACACACAATCCGCACACGCGACACCGATGGAATTGCCATGCCAACCTTCCTACTGCTTGGATTCGGTAGCATTTTCTTTGTAATTCAAGGACTTATCCTGTCAAACTGGCCTCTTGTCATAACGAATGCAATAACAACCGTGTCAAGTGCCATTGTGTTCTTCATAAAAGTCACAAACGACCGCGCCAAACGTAAAAACAAATAACAGATGTCCCGCACGCTTCTTACTATTCTCACCTTATTTTCACTCTCACTCCCAGCATTAGCCAACTCCACAGACACATTGGTGATTGATCTTGATTCGCCGGGACACACACCGGCAACAGCCACCTTCGCCGATGCACTCGCAAACGCCCGCAGCAACGCCCGCGGACGCCATACACTCATCCGTCTTAAACCGGGCGCAACATATCTGCTGTCACGCGAGGCCACAACCCCGTGCCCTTACTTCATATCCAACACCACCGCCCCTTGGGAAGCGGAAAATGAAATAAAACATGTCGGAATCATCCTCAGGAACCTATCAGGCGTTACAATCGACGGACAAGGCGCCTCACTGCTTACCCGAGGCGAAATTACCCCCTGGGTAATTGACTCTTGCTCCAACATAACCCTGAAAAATTTCTCCATCGATGCAATCGATCCCTCCGTTCCGGAAATAACTGTGGAATCAATCTCTCCAACATCATTCACAGCCCGTGTAAACAAACGTTCAACCTATCGCATTGCCGATGGAAAACTGTATTGGACCGGACACCTGTGGGAATTCACCGACGGCATCGCTCAGATTCACAACCCCGACCTCGGCACATCCTTACGCACCGTCTCACCCCTTGCCGCCGCCGAATCTGTCAGGGAATTGAAACCCGGCCTGCTTCAGTTCACATTCAAAGAAACTCCTTCCGATGCACTGCCCGGATGCACATATCAGATGCGCCACTCATTCCGCACGGAAGCCGCCGGATTCATAAACCGCTCTTCCGGAATCAAACTGCAGAACATCAACTTCAATTTTCTCGGCAACTTCGGAATAGTTTCCCAGACAAGTCGCAACATCAGTTTCCTGAACCTCAACTTCGAACCGGCTCCGGAAACCGGACGCGTAAACGCCGGTTTCGCCGATTTTCTGCAAGTCAGCGGTTGTGCCGGTGAAATAACCGTCGACAACTGCAATTTCGCCGGTTCACACGACGATCCTATAAACGTGCACGGCACACATCTGCGTATCGTGAAAACCATTTCCCCCGACTCGCTCCTGCTGCGCTACATGCATCCGCAGACACGTGGCTTTCAGTCATTTTTCCCGGGCGATACAATTGCCGTAACCGATTCCCGGACACTGCTCCGCAATCAGACATCCGTCGTTAAATCCGCATCAGTTATTTCCGACACCGACATAGCTATTACACTATCACATCCAATCGACACAACCGCACTTGTAGCAACTGAAGCTGTTGTCGAAAACATAACATGGACTCCGGCAGTAATCATTAAAAACTCATCGTTCACACTCACACCCACACGCGCCATCCTTGTTTCCACCTCACGCCCGGTCATAATTGAGAACAACACATTCATCCGGTGCCCGATGCCCGCCATCCTTGTGGCCGACGACGCGCATTCATGGTTCGAATCCGGACCGGTGGAAAATCTTGTCATTAAAAACAACCGGTTCATCTACTGTGCCGACCCCGTAATTCAGATCACTCCCGAAAACAGCACCGATGCCGGACCCGTTCACGGCAACATCACCGTTTCCGGCAATTTTTTCAACCAACCGGCTCTTATAAAAGCCCGCGGAGTTAAAAACCTTAAAATCTTCAACAACATTCCAGACAATCCCACACTCACTGTCAATTGAATTTACTACCTTTGTGCCATGACTCAATATCAAAGGCAAAAAGGTTTCATTCCGTGGGTTAAACGCTATATAAGCTTCACTTTGGTAGCTTCCGTAGCCATACTTGTCTATCTCATGTTCTTCACCGACAACTCGGTGTCGACAAACTACGCCCAGTCGCTTCGCAACGACAGCCTTCGACGCGAAATCAAAATCGAAACAGATTCTCTTAACTACTATCGCCTTCAGAACCAATTGCTCACAACCGACCCAGCCACCCTCGAGCAAGTGGTGCGCGAACATTTTCACATGCAACGCAAAGGTGAGGACATATTCATCATCGAACAATGAAAGCCAACAGCTCTGACAGAAACACAGTCGGCACATGGATTGCCAACATAGGCATGATAATCATCCTCATAGCCATTGCCATGCCGCTCATTTTCCCCGGCAATCTCACCTACCGCTACATACTTCCCGCCGGTGCCCTGCTCACTCTCGCAGGCCGAATCATCACTCCACGCCTTAAAAACAACTCCTTGCGTGTCCGCCGTCTGCACCGTATGCAGCTTTGGAGTGCAATCCTGTTCTGCGCGTCTGCAGCCGCAATGTTCTATCCCGGCCTCCGGCCAACCGACTGGCTCGCTTTCACCCTCGCCGCCGCCGTTCTGCAGGCCTACGCCTCGATAATGTTGCCGAGAGCTCAGAAAGCCTGACCATCTCAAATTGCCACACATAACACTTAACCGATAAAAACTTCTTATTCACGGCAATTATTAAAAAAATACTTTTTACCTTTGCATCCAAATGGCAATTAATCTTACCATCGATCAAGGAAACTCTGCCGCAAAACTCGCGCTTTGGAACAATGAGCAGCTAATCGACATGTTCATTGTCGATTCCCTCACACCCCACGAGCTTAACACATTCCTGATGCGTCACAAGCTTCCGGTCGATGCCGCCATATATTGCTCGGTTGCCTCACGCGGACAGGAAGTAATGCAATGGCTTAAAAACCACTGCGCTAAAACCATCCGTTTTTCAAGCCAGACACCCGTTCCTCTGCAAATCGATTACCTTACCCCGCAGACTCTCGGTGCCGATCGCGTTGCCGCTTCTGTCGGTGCATGGCATATATGCCCCGGATCCGACCTTCTTGTCGTTGATGCCGGAACCGCAGTCACCTACGACCATGTTTCGGCTTCCGGACACTTTATCGGCGGAAACATTGCTCCCGGAATGAGCATGCGCCTCGAAGCACTCCACCGATTCACCGCAAGACTTCCACGCGTGGAAGTGCCGCGCGACCTCACCGACACCACACTTTTCGGACGCGACACCGCATCGGCAATGATAAGCGGTGCAATTTTCGGAATTGTAGGAGCCCTTTCATATTACCGTTCTAATCTCCCCGCCGACGCAAAAGTTGTCCTGACCGGTGGATGGGCCCCGGAACTCAGTAAAATTTGTCAATTTCCGACCGTAGTTGATCAGAATCTTGTTTCTCGCGGTCTAAACAGAATATTAATCTACAATGAAAATCAATAAACTTATTTCATGCTCCGTTTTGATGCTATTCGCATTTTCAACAGCCTTCGCACAAAGCGGAACAAACGCCGGCTCCCCCTACTCTCAGTTCGGCTACGGACTTCTTAACGACAACGCAACCGCTTCTCAGCGGCAAATGGGTTCAATTGGCTATGCCATGAACTCCGGGCGGCAGATTAACGTAAAGAATCCGGCCTCCTACGCATTCATCGACTCCCTTACGTTCCTGTTCGACATGGGCATCGACTTCACCATCCGCAACTCACGCCAGGAAGCTACCGCCGACAACACACAGTCATCCGAACACAAACTCGGTGGCGGTCTTGACTACGTTACCCTTCAGTTCCCGATAGCCAAACGTTTCGGAATGTCAGTGGGTCTGCTCCCCTACTCTTCGGTTGGCTACTCCTTCGGAACAAAAATTGCAAACGGCGTTAACGCCCGTGAAGGTTCCGGAGGCCTTAACCAGCTTTACCTCGGATTCGCCGGAAAAATAATCAACAACCTTTCGGTTGGATTCAACGTATCCTACCTTTTCGGCAATGTGATTAACGACATCTATGCCACCCCCTCATCCTCATCCCAGTCTCTTTTCGAAGAACTCACTCAGGTGCGCGACTATCATTTTGAATTCGGTGCTCAATACCATCTCAACATCAACCCCGACCACGCACTCACTTTCGGCGTTGTCTACTCTCCGAAAAAATCATTGATGGGCGAAGCTATCGTAACCGCCTACGACATGAATGCCGACACCGAACCTGAAGAACGCCAGCGCGTGAATCTACGTGGAAACGCCTCACTCCCTTCAACTTTCGGCGCCGGTGTAAACTATCTGTTCCGCAACAAACTTATGGTTGAAGCCGATTTCACATACCAGCCCTGGAAAAATGTCAAGATGGTTAACCTCGACGGTTTTCAGCCCAACAGCTTCGATAACCGCTACGCAATTAACCTCGGCGCACAGTTCACACCCAACGCAATGCGCGGCAACTATCTCCAGCGCATCGCCTACCGTTTCGGCTTGCTCTACAACCGCGACTATGTTATGGTAGGAAACAACCATGTCAGGGAATATGGCATAACTTGCGGTTTCGGTCTGCCGACACTCTCGTCCAAAACCATCCTGAACCTCGGATTTGACTTCCGTCACCGTCAATGCTCGCCTCAGGCTCTGATTAAGGAGAACTACTTCAACATCCGGCTCGGCATAAACTTCAACGAACTCTGGTTCTTCCAGAACAAACTCAACTGACGTGCGTAGACTTCCCATACTTCTGCTGCTCATAGCCGTGGGTATGGGCTGCATGTTCTCTTCATGTCGCCAAGAGGAAAAACCCGTTTTCACCGGAGATATCGACCCCGAAAAATTTCCCACAATGAAAACTCTCGATGTCTCGACTCTAATCTCCGACTCCGGAATAACGCGCTACAAAGTAACCTCTCCCGTATGGCTCGTTTTCGATGAAGCCAAGACACCGCAGTGGCAATTCCCTAAAGGAATACACCTTGAAAAATACGATGATTTCTTCCGGCGCGACGCAACTGTCGATGCCGACCGTGCCACATACTACAAGGACAAACAGCTCTGGAGGCTCGACGGATATGTACGTATTGCAAATATAAACAACGAAAAATTCCTCACCCCTCAGCTCTATTGGGATCAACGCCATCAGAAACTCTACTCCGACTCCTTCATTCATATCGAAAAATCCGACCGAACCATCGAAGGCTACGGATTCGAATCCAATGAACAGATGACTGACTACCGCGTCCGAAACGTATCAGGCATATTCCCCGCCTCTCAGTTTAAAAACGGCCCTGCCGGCAACGATTCAACCACATCATCTGCAACACGCGTTGTCAAAACCTCATCCCGTACAATCCCCGCCCAAAACACCTCGGCACCGGCCGGCGCTGCTCCCGTTCAGGTTCAGCCGGCGGCCGCCGCAACCGTGCCGGCTAAAGCAAAAGCGATGTCAACAGCAGCGCTTCCCGCCGACAAACGTCCTAAACCAGTTAAACATAAGGTTCAAAAATGACTATAACCACCTGGATTGCACTAACCATAATCTCACTATTGCTTTCGGCGCTCTTCTCCGGAAGCGAAATTGCCTACATAACAGCCAACCGTGTGCGTGTGGAGCTCGACGTTAAACGCGGCGGCCCCATTAGCAGAATCATTTCACGCTTCTACAAAAATTCCGACCTGTTCATCTCCACAATCCTTGTCGGGAACAACATAATGCTTGTTGTCTACGGACTTGGAGCCGCATATCTTCTCGAAAAATCATGGCTCGACAACCTCAATCTGAATGAAGCTCTGATTCTTGTCATATCAACCTTCATTTCAACCGCCGTTATCCTGCTTATAGGCGAATTCCTCCCTAAAGCCATTTTCCGCATAAATCCCAACATCTCTCTCAAGCTATTTTCCCTTCCGCTGTTCATTTTTTACCTTGTCCTGTTCCCCATATCCTACTTCACGTCACTCATTTCCAAACTGCTGATGAAACTCTGCGGCATAAAACAGGACAAACAGAAAATGGGAATGCTCTCAATCGGCGACCTCAACCAATACCTTGAAACAACCATCGACGAAGTAAATCCGCAGCGCCCCGACATTGAGAACGAAGTGAAAATTTTCCACAACGCCCTCGATTTCTCTTCTACGCACCTGCGCGACTGCATGCTTCCGCGCAACGAAATTGTTGCCGTGAACATCGACACCGTAACCCGCAGCCAGCTCTCCGAACTCTTCACCTCAACCGGGCGAAGTAAAATAGTAGTCTATCAAACCGACATCGACAACCCCCTCGGCTACATCCATGTGTCCGAACTCTTCAATCCCGAATCCGACTGGAAACAGAACATCAAACCCGTAATTTTCGCACCCGAAACACTCCTTGCCAACAAACTGATGCGACGGCTCCTCTCCGAAAAACGCTCGATGGCTATTGTAGTTGATGAATTCGGAGGAACCGCCGGCCTGATCACCCTCGAGGATCTTGTCGAGGAAATTTTCGGCGACATACGCGATGAACACGACAACGACTCTGCCCCCATACGCCAGATAAATCCCGACACCTACGAGTGTTCCGGACGTGTGGAAATTGAAACCCTTCGCCAGCAATATCACATCGACATTCCCGACGACGATGCCTATCAGACTCTCGCCGGCTATATACTCCACTCGCTCGGAACAATCCCCGCCGAAGGTGAACAATTCAAAATCAACAACCTCACTTTCCTTATAAAACGACGCACGGCAACTCGGCTCGAACTCATCCAGATCATAACCCCCTCTTGACTTATCCCCCCCTTTTACAAATCCTTTTTGCACTCTCCAAAACTTTTGCTACCTTTGCACATAGCGAACGCCCCGGTAGTTCAACGGATAGAATAGAAGTTTCCTAAACTTTTGATAGCAGTTCGATTCTGCTCCGGGGTACAATAATTTCTTCATATTTCCGCCATGGAAACCAATCCTATCACAAAAAAACAGCACAATCCCCTCTCGTGGGTTCCTTCCGTTTATTTCGCCATGGGTCTCCCGTTCATTGCCCTCAACCTTGTGGCAGTGATTATGTTCAACAATCTCGGTGTCGATAAAGCCCAGATCGCATTCTGGACATCGATTCTTACACTTCCTTACACCCTGAAATTCATTTGGAGTCCCCTCCTCGAAATCTACTGGACAAAAAAAAATTTCGTGGTAGCCACGCAGGCCATCTCCGGATTCTGCTTCGCGATAATCGCTTTTCTGCTTCCTCTTCCCGACTTCTTCACCTATTGCATAATCGCAATGTGGTTCATCGCTTTTTCCGGTGCCACTCACGACATTGCTACCGACGGCGTTTATCTCTCGGCACTCGATAAAAAAACACAGTCAAGATACATCGGCTGGCAGGGCGCATTCTATAACCTTGCCAAAGTCCTTGCAAATGGCGGACTCGTCTGGCTTGCCGGTGTGCTGATGAATCACTACAAGCAGACCAACCCCGAACGCGCCCCTTTCTACGCATGGATGATTATAATGGGCATCATCGGCGCATTGCTCATCTGCTTGTCGGTCTACCACTTCTTCGTCCTTCCAGGCACAAAGAAATCCGAAGAAAAAACACAGCCCAAAACAGCACGCGAATCGCTCAACGAAATGTATCACGTGCTGCTCAACTTCTTCAATAAAAAATTTATTTTCACCTACATCATCTTCATTGTCTGCTATCGTCTCACCGAAGGATTCGCAATGAAAATGGTTCCCATCTTCCTGCAAGCTCCGCTTAACGAAGGCGGCCTCGCCCTTTCCAACGAACAGATGGGCACAATCTACGGCATCTTTGGAACAATAGCATTCATCGTAGGCTCAATCCTCGGCGGTTACTATATCGCACACTTCGGACTGCGGAAAGTGCTGTTCTCACTCGTATGCATATTCAACATCCCTTTCGTAATCTATTTCCTGTTTTCAGTCTACCAGCCCTCGAGCCTCTGGGCAATCGGCTCAGGATTGGTTCTTGAATACTTCTGCTACGGATTCGGATTCGTTGGCCTTACCCTGTTCATGATGCAGCAGGTTGCTCCCGGAAAACACTCCATGGCCCACTACGCCTTCGCTTCCGCAATAATGAATCTCGGCGTAATGCTCCCGGGAATGATAAGCGGATGGATATGCGAAAGAACCGGCTACGAAACCTTCTTCATCATTGCACTTGTAATGGCTGTGCCTGCATTCATACTTGCCTGGACAATTCCGTTCACCCACTCCGATTCCGACTCAAACCAGTCGGACAACGAAATACAGGCTGAAATCATAAAAGGCACCGAAGAAACTCCAATTGCCGATTAACCAAAGCTTTTTCCTAACAAATCACAATATTTTCATAACACATGAGCAAACTCGAAATTAAAGGTCAGCCCCTGCCCGAAATGCCTTGGCAGGACCGTCCGGCCGGTTCCGATGAAGTGATGTGGCGTTACTCGAACAACCCCATCATTCCACGCAACCTGCTTAAAACTTCAAATTCGATATTTAACTCGGCCGTCGTTCCTTTCAAAAAAGGCAAATATAACTACGCCGGCGTTTTCCGTTGCGATGATACAAACCGTAGAATGCGCATTCATGTCGGATTCTCTGTCGACGGAATCAACTGGGATATAAACGAAGAGGATTTCAAACTCGTTGGCGCCGATCCCGAAGTTGCCAACTGGGTTTACGGTTACGACCCGCGTGTTGCTAAAATCGACGACAAATATGTCGTAACCTGGTGTAACGGATATTTCGGCCCTACAATCGGTGTGGCTTGGACAACCGACTTTGAAACATTCCACCAGCTTGAAAACGCTTTCCTCCCCTACAACCGTAACGGCGTGATGTTCCCCCGCAAAATAAACGGCAAATATGCCATGCTCTCACGCCCCTCCGACACCGGACACACCCCCTTCGGTGACATTTTCTATAGCGAATCGCCCGACCTTGAATTCTGGGGACGTCACCGTCACGTAATGTCTCCCGCTCCTTTCGAGGATTCCGCATGGCAATGCATGAAAATCGGTGCAGGACCAATTCCTATCGAAACTTCCGAAGGATGGCTGCTTATTTATCACGGCGTGCTCCGCTCTTGTAACGGCTACGTATATGCATTCGGCTCTGCTCTCCTCGATCTCGACGAGCCCTGGAAAGTTCTTGCACGTTCAGGACCTTACCTCATTTCTCCACGCGAAATCTACGAACTCACAGGCGATGTGCCTAACGTAACTTTCCCCTGCGCTGCACTCCACGATCCCGAAACCGGACGCATCGCCGTCTACTACGGCTGCGCTGACACCGTTACATCGCTGGCATTCGGCTACATTCCTGAAATTGTTGAATGGACAAAACGCAACTCCATCATTTAAAACAATTGCACTTACATATAAAATAAAAAAGGGCGCTTCCGCGCCCTTTTCTGTTTTTATAACATCATAACTCATAATTGATAATTGATAATTGATAATTGATAATTGATAATTACTAATTACTAATTACTAATTACTAATTACTAATTACTAATTATCAATATCCCGGCTTTTTAAGAAGTTTGAACATATTCTTCTTATAGGCCTCAACGCCCGGCTGATTGAAAGGATTAACACCGAGCATATAACCGCTTATGCCGCATGCCTTCTCAAAGAAATAGATCAGCTGGCCTATATACTCCTCCGTAAGAGCCGGAATCTCGATCTGCATATTTGGCACTCCGCCGTCAACATGCGCCATACGAGTGCCGAGCTCAGCCATCTTGTTAACCTCATCCACACGCTTTCCGGCTATATAGTTCAATCCATCCAGATTATCATTTGAAGTCGGAATCAAAGTAGTGTGCTTCGGAGCCTTTACCGATATAACCGTTTCGAAAATCGTGCGTTCGCCATCCTGAATCCACTGACCCATTGAATGGAGATCTGTTGAATTATCGACAGATGCCGGGAAAATACCCTTGCCGTCCTTACCTTCGCTTTCACCATAAAGCTGCTTCCACCATTCGCCGATATAATGCAGCTTAGGATTGTAGTCAACCAGAATCTCAATCTTCTTGCCGCTGCGATACAGCGCATTTCGCATAGCCGCATACAGCAGCGAAACATTGTCGGCATACGTGCGTCCGCCCGTAAGCTGCTCCATTGCGGCTGCTCCGCCCACCAGGGCCTTTATATCATAGCCTGCAACTGCAATCGGAAGCAGACCGACCGGCGTAAGAACCGAGAATCTGCCACCTATATTACCGGCAATTTCAAAAGTCTTGTAGCCCTCTGCGTCCGCCATAGTTCTCAATGCGCCCTTTTCCGGATCAGTAATAGCGACTATCCTTTCCGCTGCCTTCTCCTTACCCACCTCACGCTCAAGCATCTCGCTGAGCAAACGGAATGCAATGGCAGGTTCAGTTGTTGTTCCGCTCTTGGAAATCACTATGATACCGAACTTCTTGCCTTCAAGATAACGCATCAGTTCAAACAGATAATCCTCCCCTATGTTCTGACCGGCAAAAACCAGCTTCGTCTCCTTCGGATCATGCTTATATGCCGCAAACGAATCGCTCAGTGCCTCGACAACCGCCTTAGCTCCTAAAAACGATCCGCCTATACCTATCGCCACTACAACCTCACATTTCTCGCGAAGTGACTTTGCTGTTTCGGCTATATCATTCAGCAAATCCGCCGGAATCGAACTCGGAAGTTTAACCCAGCCAAGATAATCGTTTCCGGCACCCGTGCCCTGTTCCACCTTGTCGAGAGCTGCTAACGCTTCCGGAAGCAATGCGTCAACTGCCGCCTGCCCAACTCCTGAATTCAGAGCATGTGCAATATCAATTTTAATAGTTTCCATAGTTTTATTTCTCATTTAAATAATATCCTTCAAATTCAATTAACTGTTAACGCTCACACAAACGTTGCGCCCATTGCCCGTATTGTCTTTCCCGGACGGCTACGCTCATACAAAATCGAATAAACGCCGTCAAGAATCGGCATCGGCACACCATACTTCTCATTTATTTCATGAATACACTTGGTGGCGTAATATCCCTCCGCCGTCTGATTCATCTCCATGCGCGCTGCCACAACCGAATATCCCTTTCCTATCATAGAACCGAAATTATGATTGCGGCTGAACTGCGAATAAGCCGTTACAAGCAAATCACCTAAATAAACCGAATCACATATATTCCGCGTTCCCGGAACCACACACGCCACAAAACGTTCCATCTCACGGATTGCGTTCGAAATCAGCATCGCTATGAAATTATCGCCACCCTTAAGCCCGTGAACAATACCCGCGGCTATCGCATACACATTCTTCAGGACAGCCGCATACTCTATGCCGTCAACATCTGTCGACGTTATCGTACGCATTGCCTTGCCTCTCAGCAAACGGGCAAAAGCCTCCGCATTGGCTCGCTGATGACAGGCAACCGTCAGATAGCTCTGACGCCCGAGCGCAACCTCCTCGGCATGACACGGGCCGCCTATAACAAGCATATTGTCCGGATTTACACCGTAAGTATCACGCATATAATCCGTAACAATCTGATTCACTTCCGGAACTATACCCTTCACTGCCGTAACTATGTTCTTGCCGCTCAGATCCACTGAAATCTTCTCCATGTGGCTCCTGAAATACGGGCTGGGCATCGCAAGCAACAGAGTGTCCGCCCGCTCGCATATCTCGTTTATATCGCTCGAAAAGAAAATACGCTCAACATCAAACTCCGCATCCGTCAGATAAGCCGGATTATGCCGGAGTCGCTTGAACTCTTCAATTCGGTCATCCCTGCGCATATACCAGTCAAGCGACTCGCAATTGTCAAGCAACAGCTTTGCCAGCGCCGTAGCCCAGCTGCCTCCTCCCATAACCGCGACTCGTCCCGGAAACTCCTTCTTCCCATCCGCAGTCAAACTGTTTTCTTTCTCTTCCAACATGCTTAGATTATCATCCTGTTACTTATATAACACTCTTAATTCTGATTTGTCGCATTCACGCCTCCTCGGTCTGAGCCGAGGCAATCCAACCCTTCACATCATCAATGCTCGGATTCGTGAACTCGAGTTTATATTTCTTGTTAAGCCCGCAAAGCTCCTGCTGAAGCTTTCCGGCACTCTGCTGCTGGCCAAGCTGACCAACCGTAACAATTCCAAGTTTATACAGTGCCGGAACCCATTCCTCCGGAACACCTGCCACGGCAAATTCCTTGACACCATCTCGCTTCTGAACCTTTTCCGGACGCATCTGCGGGAAAAACAGCACCTCCTGAATAGCTGTCTGGCCGGTCATAACCATAACCAGACGATCCATGCCTATTCCCATTCCGGATGTAGGAGGCATGCCATATTCCAACGCACGGATAAAATCCTTGTCTATTATCATAGCCTCATCATCGCCCTTTTCACTCAGGCGCATCTGCTCCACAAAACGCTCATACTGGTCTATCGGGTCATTCAGTTCCGAATAAGCATTCGCCAGCTCCTTACCGTTAACCATAAGTTCAAAACGTTCAGTCAGCGCCGGATTGTTCCTGTGAAGCTTTGTCAGAGGCGACATCTCTATCGGATAATCGGTTATAAATGTCGGCTGAATATACTTGCCCTCACATTTCTCCCCGAATATCTCGTCAATAAGCTTGCCTTTGCCCATCGACTCCTCAACTTCTATCTCCAGCTGCTTGCACACATCACGGAGCTGAGCCTCATCCATGCCGGTTATATCGATTCCGGTATGCTCTTTTATAGCATCTATCATGGTCACGCGCTTGTACGGCGCCTTGAAATCAATCTCGTTCTCCCCTACTTTTACCTTTGTAGTTCCATTCACGGCTACACAGATACGCTCAAGCATCTTCTCCGTGAAGTCCATCATCCAGTTATAATCCTTATAGGCAACGTAAACCTCCATGCAGGTAAATTCCGGATTGTGGGTCCTGTCCATTCCCTCATTACGGAAATTCTTCGAAAACTCATACACTCCGTCAAATCCGCCGACAATCAGACGCTTCAGATACAATTCGTTTGCTATTCGCATGTAAAGCGGAATATCAAGTGCGTTGTGGTGCGTTATAAACGGACGGGCTGTAGCACCTCCGGGAATCGGCTGAAGAACCGGAGTCTCTACCTCTATATAGCCACGCTCGTTAAAACACTCGCGCATGGTATTATAAATCTTTGTTCGCTTCAGGAATATTTCCTTCACACCCTCATTGACCACCAAATCAACATAACGGCGGCGGTAACGGAGTTCCGGATCATCAAAGCCATCATAAGTAACTCCATCCTTAACCTTCACAATCGGAAGCGGACGCAAGCTCTTGCTCAACACCTTTATCTCCTCGGCATGAACAGTGATTTCACCCATCTGGGTGCGGAAAACATAACCCTTCACACCTATGAAATCGCCTATATCAAGCAACTTCTTTATTACTACATTGTAAAAATCCTTATCCTCACCCGGACATAAATCATCGCGGCTCACATAAACCTGAATCCGGCCATCAGCATCCTGAAGCTCAAGAAACGAAGCCTTTCCCATTATTCGCTTTCCCATCAGACGACCGGCAATGCTCACCTCGCGTCTCTCATCCTCATCCCTGAAGTTTTCCTTGATTTCAGCACTGTGACCGGTAACCACATATTCCGCAGCAGGATAGGGTTCTATCCCTCTCTTACGCAATTCCTCAAGCGATCCGCGTCTCACTATCTCCTGCTCACTCAATTCAAGTAAATTCGTTGCCATATATCTTTTTTATTCTTTTGTTTTCCTTGTTGATTTCATTTATCTGCAAATTTACTCATTATCCGCAAATTTACAATGCGATTCACCCTTTTCATTCCCCTCCACGAAACAAATGCGCCCGCCCTCGTGTTCTATTTCAAAACATTATTTAATACACAACTATAAAACTTAATCACATGGCCACAGCAACTAAATCCATCAAAGGCACGCAAACCGAGAAAAATCTGACAATTGCCTACGTAAACGAAACACAATCCAATACACGCTACATTTTCTACGCCGCCCAAGCCGACAAAGAACTTTATTTCCCCATCGGACAGATTTTCCGCGAAACCGCTGCTAACGAACTCCACCACGCCAAAGTATTTTTCAAGTTTCTTGAAGGCGGACAAGTGCCCGTAACACTCGACGTCGACGCCGGAATCATCGGAACCACCGCTCAGAATCTTGAAATTTCAATTAAGGAAGAAGAATTTGAAGGTGTGAAATCATATCTTGACTTCGCACGCGTTGCTCGCGAAGAAGGGTTCGACACCATCGCCTCACACTTCGAAGCGATTGCATCCATCGAAGCCGAACATAAAGCCCGTTTCCAGCGCTATCTCAATCAGGTAAACAATGGAACCGTCTGGAAACGCGATAAACCCGTGAAATGGCGCTGCCTCGTCTGCGGATACGAATTCACCGGAACCGAACCTCCAATGACTTGCCCCGGCTGCGATCACCCCTACCAGCATTACATGGCCATGGACGAAGCCTACAACTAATTGAATTCTTATAACTTTTCACAGCCCCGTGCCGCACAATCTGCGACGCGGGGTCTTCTTATTGCCATTTTTTTTGTATCTTAGCGCCCGAAAATTTATCATCAAAAATCAATATTTGAAAAAAAATGGCTAAAGTCCTTATAATCGGCGCCGGTGGCGTAGGCACGGTTGTAGCGCACAAATGCGCCCAGAACCCCGATGTATTCACCGAAATCGTTCTCGCTTCTCGAACCCGTTCCAAATGCGAAGCTATTGCCCGCAAAATCGGCTCCGGACGTATAACCACCGACCAGGTCGACGCCGACTCGGTGCCCCAGCTCGTCGAACTCCTTAACCGCCACAAACCACAGCTCGTAATCAATGTCGCCCTCCCCTATCAGGACCTTACCATTATGGACGCTTGCCTGGAATGTGGAGTCAACTACCTCGACACCGCAAACTATGAACCCAAAGACGAAGCTCACTTCGAATATTCATGGCAATGGGCCTATAAGGAAAAATTTGAAAAAGCCGGACTCACAGCCATTCTCGGATGCGGATTCGATCCGGGCGTCTCAGGTGTTTTCACCGCCTACGCTGCCAAGCACTACTTCAGCAAAATGGAATACCTCGACATTGTCGACTGCAACGCAGGCGATCACGGAAAAGCTTTCGCCACAAACTTCAATCCGGAAATCAACATCCGCGAAATCACTCAGAACGGACGCTACTATCAGGATGGCAAATGGATAACGACCGGGCCGCTTGAAATTCACAAACCGCTCACCTATCCCAACATCGGCCCGCGTGAAAGCTACCTGCTCTATCACGAGGAACTTGAAAGCCTTGTCAAAAACTACCCCTCTATTAAACGGGCTCGATTCTGGATGACCTTCGGACAGGAATACCTCACACACCTCCGTGTGATTCAGAACATCGGCATGGCCCGCATCG
>CAZMAO010000022.1:0-25614 GCA_964564465.1 uncultured Bacteroides sp. | reverse complement strand
ATTATTGAAACCTCAACAGCATAAAAAGAGGCTGCGCCTATTTTGACACAGCCTCGTTTAAATTTTATCGGCACCGCAGTTTATACATAACCGCGGAGAATGCCGCGCTTCGAATTCCTTACGAACAAAATTATCTCATCGCGTTCAGGCGTAGCGGGCAATTCAGCCTCAATGCGCTCAACCGCATCTGAATTATTCATGCCCGACAGATAAAGATAACGGTAAACCTCCTGTATATCCTGAATCTGCTTGCTTGTGAAGCCACGGCGACGCAAACCTATTGAATTCACACCGGTATAACTTATAGGCTCGCGGGCTGCCTTTACAAACGGCGGGATATCCTTGTTAACCAACGCGCCACCCTGCAACATAACATGCGGGCCTATATGGCAGAACTGATGAACGAGCGAACCTCCGCCAATCACAGCGAAATCATCGACAACAACCTCACCTGCCAGCTGTGTGGCGTTTGAAATAATCACATTGTCGCCCACAACACAGTCATGAGCCACGTGGCTATAGGCCATTATTAAACAATTGTTGCCTACAACAGTCTTGCCTTTCGACGCAGTTCCGCGATTCACGGTCACACATTCGCGTAACGTAGTGTTATCACCTATAATTGCAAGAGTTTCCTCGCCACGGAACTTCAAATCCTGAGGAATGCCCGAAACAACAGCTCCGGGAAAAATGGTGCAGTTCTTACCGATTCGCGCACCATCCATAATTGTGACATTGCTGCCTATTCTCGTCCCCTCGCCAATCTCAACATTAGCCTCGATAGTAACAAACGGATCGATAACAACACTCGGATGAATCTTTGCTGCGGGATGAATATATGCTAACGGCTGTTTCATAAACTTACTTGTTTTTAATTATTTGAGCCATAAATTCGCACTCCGACACAATACGGTCGCCCACAAAAGCATATCCCTTCATAACGGCGCATCCGCGACGCAATTCGGTCATAAAGCTCACATGGAACAGAAGTGTATCGCCCGGAACAACTTTCTGGCGGAATTTCACATTGTCAATCTTCATGAAATAGGTTGAATAATGTTCCGGATCAGGAACCGTGCTCAACACCAGCAGTCCGCCTGTCTGAGCCATAGCCTCAATCTGAAGCACTCCGGGCAAAACAGGCTCTTCAGGGAAATGACCCTGAAAGAACGGCTCGTTGGCAGTGATATTCTTCACCCCCACAATATAGTTCGAACCCTTCTCGATGATTTTGTCGACAAGAAGGAACGGATAGCGGTGAGGGAGAAGCTCACGTATGCGGTTATTATCCATCAGTGGTTCAACATTCGGATTATAACTCGGAGCCTGAACCTCCTGACGCTTGATTTCCTTTCTGATTTTCTTTGAGAACACACTGTTTATGGAATGTCCCGGACGGGTGGCTATGACCTTTCCCTTCAGCGGACGGCCTATCAAAGCAAGGTCACCGATTACATCCATCAGCTTATGCCGTGCCGGTTCATTTTCATGACTTAAACCGCGTGCCTGGATATAACCGAAATCGTGAACATTCTTGCGCTCCACACCCATCATATCGGCAAGGGCATCGAGATGGCTCTGCGCCATCTTTTCATCATAAATAACGATAGCGTTATCCAGATCGCCGCCCTTTATCAGGTTATTCTTTACAAGAGGTTCAATTTCACGCACAAAAACAAACGTACGGCTCGATGCTATCTCCTTCTGAAAATCCTCAATATGTTCCAGTGAAGCGAACTGATTCGAAAGCACAGGCGAATTGAACTGCACCATTACATCGATGCTGAAATCAGAATCGGGAAGCACAACAATCGACGAACCCGTTTCCTCATCGCGCACCTCAATTTTCTGCTTCACAATGTAAAATTCCTTGTCGGCATTCTGCTCCTCCAGACCGGCAGCTTCAATTTTCTCGCAATACTCCATTGCACTGCCGTCGAGAATCGGCATTTCGGGGCCATTTACGCGGATAAGCACGTTGTCCACACCCATTGCGTAAAGCGCAGCCATAGCATGCTCAATGGTGCTCACAACAACATCGCCACGTTTTATAACTGTTCCGCGGTTTGTGGCCACCACATTTTCAGCAACCGCGTCGATTGTTGGCTCTCCCTCCATGTCAACACGCTGAATCTTGTAGCCATGATGAGCGGGTGCCGGTAAAAACTCAGCCTCAAGTTTCTGGCCGGTGTGCAGACCCTTACCCTCTACCTTGAAAGCCGATTTTAAAGTTAATTGCTTCATTTTTATATTTTTATATCTTATTATTCCTTATTTAGCGACTCTGTTAACCTTTTAAGTTCCTTTTCGAGTTCCTTCACACGGGCCGTAAGCTTTGGCAGATTCTTAACATTAATGGCCTGGCGTCCGTATTCGCGCATATCCATGGCCGGTGAACCGAACAGACGTTCGCCATCGGCAGCGCCTTTATGCAATCCCGACTGTGCGGCAATCTGAACACCGTTACCAAGTTCAATATGGCCTGCCACGCCAACCTGTCCGCCAATCATGCAGCGTTCCCCAATTTTAGCACTTCCGGCAACTCCGGCCTGCGCCGCCATCACCGTCCATGCTCCCACGGCCGAATTATGTCCTATCTGAATCAGATTGTCGAGCTTGACACCCTTTGCAATCCGAGTGCTTCCCATCATTGCGCGGTCAATAGTGGTGTTTGCTCCTATCTCCACATCATCGTCAAGAACAACGTTACCTATCTGCGGAATCTTTTCGTACGATCCATCGGGAAGCGGTGCGAATCCGAATCCGTCAGCACCGATAACAGCACCCGAATGAATAATGCAGCGGTTACCGATTTTACAACCGTGATAAATCCTGACTCCCGGATAAACAATGCTGTCTTCCCCTACGCTAACACCCTCACCTATATAAGCCTGTGGATAAATTCTGGCGCCTTTGCCTATTCTGGCGCCTTTGCCTATATAAGCGAAAGCACCCACATAAACGTCATCAGGAAGCTCAACACCATCAGCCACAAAACAAGGCTGTTCAACACCTGTCGGTTTAGGGGTTGTCATCTGCTGAACCATTGTAAGTAGATGCGCCACAGTTGCATAAGGGTCTTCAACCCGTATCAGGGTTGTGCTGACCGGCTTTTCAGGCACAAAATCATTCCTCACCAAAACAGCCGATGATTTTGTTTCATATATGTAGGGAAGATATTTTATATTGGCAAGAAAGGAAATGGCTCCTTCATGTCCCTCTTCTATCTTTGCAAATGTTGATATTTTAACATCGCCGTCTCCCTCGACGGTTCCATTAACGAGTGATGCTATCTGACTGGCGGTAAATTCCATATTCAAAAATACAAATCAACCATATTATGTTTAACAAACATGCAAATTTGCAATTTTTTTTTCATATTTCAGCTATTTTGGCAGCGAAACTTCACCGTTTTCGCGGTTTATGAATATTTTTCCACTTTTTAATAAAAAACCTATCCCCTTCTTAAAGTCCTTCTTGCTGCAGCCGAACTTACTCTCAATCGTTTCAGGACTCGACTTTTCACTTACACGCCCACCCGCCTTAAGCACTTCCATTATTTTCTCCGACACATCAACACTACGGTTCCTCGCATTCCCACCGAGTGTCAGATCTATCTTTCCATCCTTTCTCACTCTATGAACCATTGCCTTCACAGTTTCCCCGATTTCAACCCGGCGGAAAACCTCATTCTCATAAATCATGCCGGCATACATGTTTTCAACTATACAGCCGTAACCCAGAGGTGTCCGCTTATAAACCAATGCCTCAACCTGCTGCCCCTCTTTTAATTGCGGATAAACATTTCCTAAATATTTTTCAAGTTTTGCCGATGCGGCCACCCGGCCTGTTTCATGATCAAGATAAACATAAACCAGGTAAACCATGCCGGGACGCATCTTCATTTTCTGCTCACTGAACGGACACAACAAATCCTTGGGCAAGCCCCAGTCGAGAAATGCCCCGACCTTAGTAACGGAAACACATTCCAGATAAGCGAACTCCCCTACTGTCGCAAGCGGAGCATCCGTCACAGCCACCGGACGGTCGTCTGAATCAGTATATACGAAAACCTCCACCTCATCACCTTCATGCATAGGTTCAGACACATAACGTGCAGGTAACAGAATCTCGGTTTTTTCGCCCAATTTCTCTGAAAGATAAACGCCGAAATCCACAATTCTATTCACAACGAGCTTATTATATTTGCCTATATTTATCATTGTCAACAACTTATACTACATTATTTTTTTATCATAAGCCAAAATTACAAAAAAATCCATCGCAACCTAACATTTGCCGGTTAAACCTTTATGTTGCGCTTATGGTTTAATCATTGTATATTTGTAATGTTTAGAATACGTAATAACATAATCATAATGGAACAGGACATTCTGAATCAAATCAAATCGCCGGCCGACATAAAAAACATGGATATCGACCGGCTCACCGAACTCGCAGCCCAAATGCGATCAACTCTCATAAAGAAACTTTCAGCTCATGGCGGACACGTTGGTCCGAACCTCGGAATGGTGGAAGCTATCATAGCCTTGCACTATGTGTTCGACGCCCCGCACGATAAAATTGTTTTCGACGTCTCCCATCAAAGCTATGCCCACAAAATGCTCACCGGACGCATGCGGGCGTTCACCAATCCGGCTCACTACGATGATGTTACAGGCTACACACAACCCCGCGAAAGCGAATACGACCTATTCTCCGTCGGCCACACGTCAACTTCCATTTCAATGGCATCAGGTTTGGCTAAAGCCCGCGATTTACGGGGTGGGTCGGAAAATGTAGTGGCCGTAATAGGCGATGCATCGCTCGGTGGCGGAATGGCATTGGAGGGCCTGGACTACGGTGCCACACTCGGCACCAACTTAATTGTGGTTGTAAACGACAACGATATGAGCATAGCACACAACCATGGTGGAATTTACGCCGACCTGCGATTGCTGCGTAACACCAACGGAACTGCCGACAACAACCTGTTCCGCGCGTTCGGCTACTCCTATCGCTATGTGCAGTATGGCAACGACATCCGCAGCCTTATCGAAGCATTCCGCTCCGTAAAGGACATTGACCATCCCGTTGTTGTTCACATCAACACAATGAAAGGCATGGGACTTCCCGTAGCCGAAAAGGACAAAGAAACATTCCACTTCTCCGCGCCCTTCAATGCTGAAACCGGAGCTCCGCTTAACGAATATGCCGAAGGTACCGAACCGGAAAGCTACGATGATATTTTCGCGAATCACATGCTGGCGAAAATGAAAGAGAATAAACAGCTGGCCGTTCTGACCGCCGGAACTCCGGCCGTTCTCGGATTCACACCTGAGCGCCGCAGTGAAGCCGGAAAACAGTTCATCGACGTGGGAATATGTGAGCAGCAGGCTGTGGCAATGGCCGGAGCGTTATGTAAAGGTGGAGCGAAAGGTGTAATGGGAGTGGTTTCCACCTTCCTTCAGCGAGCATACGACCAATTCTCGCACGATATAGCCCTGAACCGTCTGCCCGCCGTCTATACGGTTTTCTACGGCGGCCTTTTCGGAATGAACGATGAAACACATCTCGGTTTCTTCGATGTTCCCCTGCTTTCGAACATTCCGAATTTCCTATATCTTGCTCCGACCTGCAAAGAGGAATTCCTTGCCATGCTCGACTGGTCAATTGAACAGAACAACACCCCGGTAGGCATACGTGTTCCGGTTGCTCCGGTTCTTGAAAACCCTGAAATCGAATTACTCTCCGACTATTCCGAACCGCCCTATCAGGTGGTCAGCAAAGGAGGTGACACTGCCATTATCGGCGCCGGAGCATTCTTCCCGATGGCACAGCAGGCTGCCGACATCCTGAAAAACAAAGGAATTGAAACAACGCTTGTCAATCCGCGTTCCTACACATACATCGACACCGAAACGCTTGATTCATTGAAAAACTACGAAAAAGTAATAACACTTGAGGATGGCATTATCGACGGCGGTCTCGGTCAAAAAATAGCCACCTATCTGTCTGACTCGCCTGTGCGTGTAACCTGTCTCGGCATCCCGCGCGAATTCCTCAACGAATACAACGCAAAACTTATTGCCGAACAGCTTAATCTCACCCCTGCGCAGATAGCCGAAATCGCCCTTAGATAACCGTTACCTGCACAAAAAAAGAGCCGCTTTTTCAGCGGCTCTTTTTTTGTATCGTTTATTCAACAATTTATCCTTCTGCAGACGCGACCTCCGACTCCATTACCTCGGCCGTGTCGTTCTTAACGTTCGGCAGCTCCAGTCCAAGATGTTTCTTCTTATCAATAACCTTCAGCACAATTCCGAGAATCAGTGCAGCGACGCCGAGACATGCAAGCATTACCAGCGGAGCTGTATAATTGTAGCTTATCGACGCCTGTTCAGCCGTCATTGTTCCGTTGGCAACAGCTGTTTCAATATCGGGATTTGTTTCCGTAAGCACCTTGCCTATCAGAAGCGGGAACAACCACAGACCGATATTCTGAATCCAGAAAATCAATGCGTATGCCGAACCTATAATCTTTGCATCCACAAGCTTGGGCACACTCGGCCACAACGATGCAGGAACAAGCGAAAACGACGCGCCAAGAACCAGAATCGTAACATAAGCCACTATGATTCCACCCACAGCCGAACCCTTGAACATCGGAAGGACAAATGCAAAAGTAAGGTGGCAGATAATCAGAAGCAACGAACCGATGACAAGCATCGAAGCTGCCTTGCCTTTATAATCCACATATTTGCCGAGAATCGGTGTGATGCCGACTGCAAGCAGGGGGAACACGGCAAACACCGCAGCAGCCGATCCGCGCTTGTAGCCCATAAAACAATAGCAGGCCAGAAGCACCACGGCAACTCCCATCAACAACACCTTCATCACCTTCTCCTTCGAGAAATTGCTGGCAAACGCAGCGCCGGCAACAAAAAGCATAATCACATATTGAATCAGCGTAACCGCATCCGTGGCCCAGAATCCTGTCGGATCCTCGAATGTAAGATTACACTGCAGCATGTTTACCGCATATTTCTGGAACGGGAAAATAGCTGAATAATACAACACGCAAAGCAAAGCGACAATCCAGAATCCGGAACTGGTGAGAATGCTGCCGAGGTCGCGCAAGCGGAACGGGTCGTCCTTCTCCTCCGCCTCATGAGTCTGCGAATCTAGTTTTTTGTCCATAAAGAAGTAAACCACAAACATTATCAGCGCAATCATAAGCAGTACAACACCGAAAGCAACCGAACGGCTAACGCTTACGGTGCCTCCCAACGTTGCAAACACGGGCGAGAATATCATACAGGTTGCCACACCCAAACGCGCCAGAGCCATTTCCGAGCCCATAGCCAGAGCCATTTCACGCCCCTTGAACCATTTCACAATGCCCCGGCTCACGGTTATGCCAGCCATCTCCACGCCGCAACCGAAAATCATGAAACCGACAGCCGAAAATTTAGCCGATGCGGGCATCCCCTCATAGAAAGGCGAAATGCCCAGCTGATCGAACACGGGTATATAATTCAGATGATTGGTAAACCATACATCGAGACTTGAGCCGATAAACATATCGGTCAGTGCATACCAGTTTATAACCGCACCAACAAGCATAACGGCTCCCGACAGCAATGCCGTGAACCTCACGCCCATCTTGTCGAGAATAATACCTGCGAAAATCAAAAAGAAAATGAAAACGTTCAGAAAAGTCTCCGAACCCTGCATAGTGCCGAATGCCAGAGAATCCCAGCCTCTTTCCGACTGCAATAAATCCTTGATCGGCGACAGAATGTCCATGAATATATAGGAGCAGAACATGGCGAACGCCAGCAGCCCCAAAGCCGTCCAGCGCGCCCAAGCCTTGTCGTTCAACGCCTGTGGTTTAGATTGGTTTGTAAGCATAATGCAAAAATCAAATTATTTTTCAGGTTTAACATATTTTGTCCCAAAATTACAAAAAATACCCCGTCCGCACATCACTTTAATTTATAATTTTGTAAATTCGCATCAAAATGTAAAGTTATGTACTCCAGAACTCCATACACCCTCGACCGTGTTGTCCGTCTCGTCATCTCAATTGTTCTCGTTCTGGCCGCCCTCTGGGTAATAAACATACTTAAAGACGTTCTGCTACCGTTCCTCGTGTCGTGCCTAATAGCCTACATGTTCGAACCCTTTGTGCAGCATAACCGCAAACTTCTTAAATTGCACAAGCGTCGCGGTGCGGTGTTCATCACTCTTTTTGAAATGGCAGTGTTGTTCGGCATTCTTTGCTGGTTCTTCATTCCCATGCTTTTCAACGAGGTACACGAAATGGCAAACGTGCTGCGCAAATACGCCGAATCAAACGCCACCGTCCGCTTCCTCCCCTCGGAAATACATGTTTGGCTGCGCAGGAACGTCGACTTCAACCACATAGCAAACATACTCACGCGTCAGGAATGGGCACAGTTCGTCGACGATGCCGTGCAGGCCCTGTGGGCGATAATAAGCGGCTCAGTCGGCATTATCATCAGCGTCATCAGCTGGCTTGTGGTTATTATTTATGTGGTGTTCATAATGCTCGATTATGAACGCCTCGGCGCCGGCATCAGGCACATGGTTCCTCCTCGTTTCCGCCACATGGCCTTCAAAATAGGCAGCGATGTGAAACACTCCATGAACCGCTATTTCCGCGGACAGGCTCTTGTTGCGTTCATTGTTGGAATACTCTTTGCCATCGGTTTCAGCATAATCGGACTTCCTATGGCCATTATGCTCGGACTTTTCATTGGTGTCCTCAACCTGGTGCCTTACCTCCAGCTAATTTCCTTTATCCCCACAACACTGTTATGCCTTGTTTATGCCGCCGGCGGTGGGGTGGATTTCTGGACAATATTTGCAGAATCAATTGCCGTCTACTGCATTGTGCAGGGCATACAGGATCTTTATCTTACTCCTAAAATAATGGGTAAAGCCATGGGGTTGAACCCTGCCATCATTTTGCTCTCACTCTCCGTGTGGGGAACTCTTCTCGGACTCGTTGGACTTATAATAGCCCTACCGTTAACAACCCTGCTCATTGCCTACTACGACGAATATATTATCCGTCGCGAAACAACCGATGGCGAGCCGCCGGCACAAGCCAAAGCCGATCTCGACGCAATCAACCGCGCCCTCGACGAATAATCCCCATTTATAATACGCACTGCAAAACCAGCCGCTTAAGGAGCCGTTTAAACACAAAAAAAGCAGCTGCGTTAGCAACTGCTTTGTCGGGGTGACAAGATTCGAACTTGCGACCACACGCCCCCCAGACGCGTACTCTAACCGGGCTGAGCTACACCCCGATGGGTTAAAAGCAATGCAAAGGTAGACAGTTTCGCTGAATACTGCAAACAAAATCCAAATTATTTTAATTTTCTTAACATCTGCACATGTTTTTATCGGATCGACAATCTCTTTTATCTTGCCATTTTTTTGAAGATTTTATAACTTTGCATCAAATGTAATTAATGCCGGCAATGCTTACAAAAAAAATAAATCTTTTAATTGCCCTGATGCTTTGCTCTGCATTCAGCCTCGTTGCGGAAAACGCAGAAACGCTAATGAAACTTGGAAATTACAGCGAAGCTGCAAAACTATTTGCAAAAAAAGCCGATGCTTCGCCATCTGATGCCATGGCTAATCTCCTTGCTGCGGAAGCTTATCTGTGGGCCCGCGACAATGCCAAAGCCGACGCTTATGCCAAACGTGCTGGCGCACATGCGCTCTACCTCGACGCCGTCCGTAAAATGCTTGATTACAATCTCGATGAAGCATCTGAACTTCTTGAGAAATACACTTCGGGCAAGAATGCCAAAACCGCCAACACTGCCAAAGCCGAACAGCTTGAAAACAGAATAGAACAGACACGCTCCATGCTTGAACGTGTAGAAAAAATCGTTGTAGTTGATTCACTTCAGGTTCCGCGCAACGATTTTTTCAAGGCTTACCGACTCAGTCCCTACGCAGGCTCATTATTATCACCCGCACAACTCCCCGACAGCTTCGAAGCGGAGAATGGCGCGGCTGTTTTCCGGACCCAGCTCGGCAACAAAATGATGTGGGGAGCCCTTGATGACACCGGCCGCACACGCATTGTTGAAAGCGGACAACTTGCCGACGGCAGTTGGGAAACCCCACACCCCATTGACGGGGCTGTAAATGCCCCCGAAGCACAGCATGTTAATTTCCCCTATGTCCTGTCCGACGGTGTTACAATGTATTTTGCCTCTGACGACCCGGAAAGCTCGTTCGGCGGACTCGACATATACATATCACGCTTCGACAGCGACAAATATCTTGAACCGCAGAATCTCGGAATGCCTTATAATTCTCCTTATAACGACTATATGTTTGTTATTGACGAAACAACCGGAGCCGGTTGGTGGGCAACAGACCGGAATGCAAAACCGGGCATGGTGACAATCTATATATTCCAACCCTCCGATCTGCGTGTGAATTATCCGGTTGACACGCCGGCTCTCGCTTCGTTCGCACGACTCGACAACATTGCCCGCACTCAGCCCGACGGCTTTGATAAAAAAGCTTTCCTAAATAAAATAGATGCAGAAACAGCTTCGCAGACATCCGGTCAGAATCCCGAATTTGAATTTGCACTCCCCGATGGCCGCATAATCACTGATCTTACACAATTCCAAAATCCTAAAGCCGCCGATGCTCTCGAAAACTATCTTGAATATAAAAAGGAATACGATGCGGCCCGTGTCCTTCTCAACAATCTGCGCGCCGACTATCGTAACGGAAACAAATCGGTGGCATCGCACATACTCGACCTTGAAAGTCAGTGCCTGCGTATGCAGCATGAACTCCTTCGGCTTTCCAATTTAGTTGTAAGCGCAGAAAAGTAAAACCTTGAAAAATTAACCAACCTCACATAAAAATGAATACTGGCTCTCTTGAAATCACCGTAGTTATACTCGGAATTCTCGTAATTGGATTCCTTATTATCTTTTTTTACTACTGCCCTTTCTTCCTATGGATTTCTGCCCGCGTAAGCGGAGTTAAAATATCACTTGTTCAGCTTGTGCTTATGCGCATTCGAAAAGTTCCGGCATCAACCATTGTCAGCGCACTCATTGAAGCACACAAGGCAGGACTTGAAGACGTTACGCGCGATGATCTTGAAGCGCACTATCTGGCCGGTGGCGATGTTGAAAAAGTGGTTCACGCACTTGTTTCGGCATCGAAGGCAAACATCGACCTCGGCTTTAAAATGGCTACAGCCATCGACCTTGCAGGCCGCGATGTTTTTCAGGCCGTTCAAATGAGTGTAAATCCGAAGGTCATCGACACACCACCCGTAACCGCAGTTGCCAAAGACGGCATACAGCTTATTGCCAAAGCCCGCGTAACGGTACGCGCCAACATCCGTCAGCTTGTAGGCGGCGCCGGCGAGGACACAGTGCTTGCCCGTGTCGGCGAAGGCATTGTTTCATCAATCGGTTCAAGCGAAAGCCACAAACAGGTGCTTGAAAATCCCGACTCGATTTCCAAACTCGTTTTGCGCAAAGGACTCGATTCCGGCACTGCGTTTGAAATTCTGTCAATCGACATCGCTGACATCGACATAGGCAAGAACATAGGTGCTGCACTTCAGATAGATCAGGCTCAGGCCGATAAAAATATAGCACAGGCTAAAGCCGAAGAACGCCGAGCAATGGCAATCGCTCTCGAGCAGGAAATGAAAGCTAAAGCTCAGGAAGCACGTGCAAAAGTAATTGAAGCTGAGGCCGAACTGCCTATGGCCATGGCACAGGCATTTAAATCGGGCAATCTCGGAATAATGGATTACTATAAAATGAAAAACGTGCAGGCCGACACCGAAATGCGCCAGAACATCGCAACCCCGCCAATCGACCTCAACGCCTGATAAACCATGAGTGCATTCCTTATTTCCCTCGCCATTCTTGTGGTGGGCTATCTGGTCTATGGAAAAATCGTCGACCGCATTATGGACACCCGCAAGGAAAACCCTGTGCCGGCAAACACAATGACCGATGGCGTTGACTTCATTCCACTTCCCACATGGAAAGTGTTTCTAATCCAATTCCTGAACATTGCCGGACTCGGTCCTATTTTCGGTGCCATAATGGGAATAATGTTCGGCCCCGCCGCATTTCTGTGGATTGCTCTCGGAACAATCTTTGCCGGCGGAGTGCATGATTACATCTCCGCTGTCATATCCATGCGTCAGGGCGGCGCTTCACTCCCCCAGATAATCGGCTCCCAGCTCGGAAATAAGGTTAAAGCAGCCTCAATGGCTTTCTCCGTTCTGCTCCTTCTACTTGTCGGTGCCGTATTCATACTTACCCCGGCCGGACTGCTCGACGGCATGACCCCCGGCAATCTGAATCTCACCTTCTGGATCGGAGCCATTTTCGTGTACTATCTCCTTGCCACACTGCTTCCCATCGACAAACTTATTGGCAATCTCTATCCCGTGTTCGGATTTGCATTGCTGTTTATGGCTTTGGGACTGCTCGGCGTTCTGATATTCGGTCCCTATAAAATACCGGTCGACTTCCGCGATCTCGACGCTGTCGAAACATCCTCAGCCATTTTCCCTATGATGTTCGTCAGCATTGCCTGCGGTGCAATTTCCGGGTTCCATGCCACACAAAGCCCCATGATGGCTCGATGCCTTAAGAATGAAAAGCTTGCCCGTCCGGTTTTCTACGGTGCGATGGTGGCGGAAGGAATCGTAGCTCTTATCTGGGCCGCCGCAGCCGTAGCTTTTACAGGCGGTTACAGCGAACTTCATTCATATATGGCCGCTGAAGGGCATTCAACAGGCTCACTTGTTAACGACATATCCCATTCCTGGCTTGGTTCGGTTGGCGGAGTGCTTGCCCTGCTTGGTGTAATAGCCGCACCAATAACCACCGGCGACACAGCTCTGCGCAGCGCCCGCCTTATAATTGCCGACTTTGCCGGATTCAATCAAAAGAAAATAATACATCGTCTGGCAATTACAATACCTATATTTGCAATAGTTTTTGTAATAATGATGCTCGACTTCCAGGTGCTTTGGCGCTATTTCGCATGGAGCAACCAAACCCTGGCCGTATTCACGCTATGGACCATCACTGTCTTTATGGCACGCAGGCATCTGCCCTACATAATTGCTCTTGTTCCCGCCCTGTTCATGACAATCGTAAGCATAACATACCTTTGTTATGCCCCCCGCCCTGAAGGATTAGGGCTTGGACTGACCATCGGACTGATTGTAGCGGGAACCATATCGGCCATTTTCCTGACGCTTTTCATTCGGTTTATAAAATCCGGAAAGTAAGTAACTGTTTATGAATTTCAAAGCCCTCACATCCGAAACCTTCCTCTATAATTTCCACTCGCACACACAATTCTGCGACGGACGCGCTGAAATGCAATATTTTGCTGAAGCTGCTGCCGAAGCCGGATTTATCCACTATGGATTCTCTCCACATTCTCCGGTTCCAATAGAATCGCCATGCAACATGTCCTTTGACGATGTGCCGGTTTTTCTTAACGAAGTCGAACGCCTTAAAAAACTGTATGACGGACGCTTAAATCTCTATGCAGCAATGGAAATAGACTATCTGGGCACTGAATGGGGACCGGCAAGTCCCTATTTCAGACAACTTCCGCTCGACTACCGCATTGCTTCGGTTCATTTCGTTCCGACACGTTCCGGAACGCTTGTCGACATTGACGGCCGATTCGAATCCTTTAAACAGAAAATGCAACGGTTTTTCGACAACGACATTCGCTATGTTGTCGACACATTCTTCCATCAAACCCGACAGATGCTCAACGAAGGATGTTTCGACATTGTAGGACACATTGATAAAATAGCACAAAACGCATCATTATATTCCCCCGGAATAGATCACGAACCATGGTTCGAACAATATATGAAAGAGTGTCTCGAACTGGTAAAGCAAAAAGGCTACACTCTGGAGATTAACACCAAAGCCTTAGCTAAACACGGACGGATTTTCCCCGACAAAAAATGGTTTCCGCTCATAAAATCCTTAGGCATTGACATAGTGATCAATAGCGATGCCCACGAACCGGAACTCATCAATACCTCCCGCCAGCAAGTCCTCGACCTATATAGCCCGTGCATATAGGCAAAACCGATCCGGAATCAACTCCCTACCTTTTACGTTAACATAAAGAACCGGAGCACCTTATCGGCACCCCGGTTCCATATGTCATTTATTTTCTTACAGTTTGTTATCGATAATGGTTATCTTCTTTTCGAGTTCCACTATATCCGACTGCAACCGCTGCATTTTCCTCTCCATCTCACGAAGCATCGATTCTCCGCTCTTAGATTTCGAAGAAAGGAATCCGAGATTATTCTGATATGTCTTAAGTTCCTGACGCAAACGGTCGAGCGCACGCATCATCTTTTCACGATCCCGCGACAGTTTGCCCTGATCGGTAGTCTCGTTGACACTTGCTTCAAAATTTTCCATCCGCGCACGGCTCTGTCGCATATCGAACTTATCGAAAAGCTCACCGACAACTTTACGGTATGTGTCGTGCAGAGCATCTTTTTCCTTAAACGGAACATGCCCTGTCTGCTGCCACAGCTGTCTTAATTCGTTTATACGTTCAACAGCCACCGTCTGTTCGGTAGCATCCTCAGGCGAGTTAAGTTTCAGCAATTCATCAACAATCTCCTTTTTCACCTTCAGATTGGCATTTTCTGCCTTGCGCACCGACGATGTCGCCTTCTTGCGCTGGTCAAAGAAATAATCACATGCATCCATGAATCTGCGCCAAACCACATCGCTCTGTTTCTTGCCGACAGCTCCAATTGTGCGCCACTCATCCTTAAGCTTGTTTATAGCATCAGCCGTCTTGCGCCACTCGGTGCTCTCCTTCAATGCCTCAGCCTTTTCACAAAGTTCAAGTTTACGGGCCAGATTCTCCGCCTGTGTGTCCTTGGCCTTCTTGAAATATTCTGCCTTTGCGGTAAAGAACTTGTCGCACGTGCTGCGGAAACGGCTGAAAAGCTCATTATTCACCTTGCGCGAAGCAAATCCGTAAGTTTTCCACTTTTCCTGTGCTTCGATAATCTCCTTTGTCAAGGCATTCCATTCCGTAAACGAATTAGCCTTCTCAAAATCAATTGCCTCCACAAGTTCGCAAAGCGCGGTCTTGCCAGCTTCATTTTCACGTTCACGTGCCTTGCGTTCCTCAAAATGAGTCTGATAGCGCTTATTCACAACCGCACTGGCATCCTTGAACTTATTCCAAAGTTCCTCACGTATCTCCTTCTGAACAGGACCAATTTCGCGCCACTTGTCATGCAGATCCTGCAGACGCTTGAACGCTACAATAACATCCTCTTCATCGGCCAAACCCTCCGCTTCAGTCAGCAGAAGCTGTTTCTCGGCAAGATTCTTCTTGAAATCATAATCGCGAAGTTCCTTATTTACTTTCCACTGGTCATAAAACAACTCAACCGCCGCCGTATAACTTTTCCACAATTTGGTGGCCTCCTCCTGAGGAACAACTCCAATATTCTTAAAATCAGAAGTAAGTTCCTTTATTCGGGGATAATGGCGGTTAACATTGTCCGTATCCGCAGCAATTTTCTCAATCTCCGAAATTATGTCGCGCTTCAACTGGGCATTCCGGGCCATTTCTGCCTCAAGTGCCTCTCTTAAAGCTGCTTTCCTCTCCTTCACTGCATTCAGCAATTCCTTAAGTTCACCTTCAGTCGAATCAGCCTCCGCAACATAATTCTCAACATCCCCTCCGGCTTCCTTATACTCTTCAAACGCCTTTCGCTGAAGCTCATGCTCCAGATTGTAATAATCACGTTTCAGACGGTTCGATTCGTCAATCAGCTCATCGGTCAAAGCTTCAGAAGCACAGATAGCCTTCAGCGCGTCAAGCACCTCGGCTTTTGTTGAGGGTGCAACACGTTGTTGCGGCTCCGCCTCAGTCTGCATTTCATCTGCGATTTCAACACTCTCCAATGACGATTCAGGCTCTACTGCCTCGGGAAGGATAGCATCAGCCTCTTTCAATTCGGCATCATGCTTTTCAAGGGATTCCATAATCAAGAATTTGAGTTTAAATTTACATGGTTCATTCGATGACATACCTTAATATATTATATAAATGCCATCTGCGGTCAAATTTACAGATAATTTTCAAATCGGCAATGATTTTAAAAAATTATTCCGCTTAATTTCCTAATTTTGTAAGAGGAACCTTCACTTAATTTATTCATTTTAGATTAAATAACTCAATTAACATACTTTAACAAGTGTGTATGTTTTAGTTTTGTAATTTTACACCCGAAAAATTGCACCATTTATGGCGCCCGACCAATTTCATTAACCTTTGGCCACTTCCACCACATTATTTAACTTATGAAAATCAGAATACTGGTAATTGACGACGAAGAAGCTTTGTGTGAAATCCTTAAATTCAACCTTGAAAAGGAAGGATATTATGTTGACACAGCCTATAGTGCCGAAGAAGCATTGGAAATGGATCTCACCGGCTACGGTCTTTTCATTGTTGATATAATGATGGAACGTCTTAGCGGTTTCGATTTTGCCAAACGTGTGCGCAATAATCCTGCCGCTGAAAACATTCCCATAATATTCTGCTCTGCGCTCGACGGTGAGGACGACACCGTTATGGGCCTCAACATCGGCGCTGACGACTATATTACCAAACCATTCGTAATTAACGAAGTGCTTGCACGCGTCCGCGCCGTGCTACGCCGTTCGCAAACAACTCGCGAGTGGGAATATAACGTTTCGAAAAGCATCTACGAGCCCGACATCACTTTCCAGGGGCTGCGCATTGACCGAAACGAAAAACTATGCTTCCTGCATGGCAAGGAAATTAACCTCACCAAAACGGAATTCGACATACTTCTGTTCCTGCTCTCACATCGCAATCGCATTTATTCGCGCGAAGAAATAATCAGCAAAGTTTGGAGCGATGATGTGGTGGTTACAAACCGAACAATCGACACCAACATTGCCCGTCTACGCAAAAAAATAGGTGAATATGGCAACAACATAGTCACCCGATTGGGATTCGGTTATGGTTTTAAAGAAGATATCTAAAAGCTATCGCTGGAAACTTTTCTTGCCCATGGTGGCCACCACATGGATTGTGGTGGGTGTGCTCGCCTACATTCAGCTTTCAAGCGAAATAACCTATCGGAATCAACGAATAAAAAAACAGCTGCATTCCGCTGTCACCGACATTCTCTCCTATTACGACCACGACGAAAATCCGCAGCAATACCTCACCTTTTTCAATGAGTTTGCCAACGGAACCGTGCTGGAACAGACACGCATTTCTGTTTATGAGCGCGAACGCCTCGTTTTTTCACGCGGTGAATCTATCCCATATTCGTTCATTTCATCCGAACGTCGTAAATCAGACAAAAGCACGATGTATGCCGCACGACGTTCAAACAACGGTGAAATAGCATGCATAGTGGCTCTTGCCCGCTCTGCAATCTCTGAAGTCGACGGCCCCGGAGTCGGATTCTGGCTCCTTATGGTGGCAATGCTCATTGGCAGCGCAATTGTCTGCTACCTCTCAACCGGCTATCTCACTCAAAACATCAAGGCTCTACGCAACTTCGCCAGAGCGGCAGCCACCGGTGAGACTGAAATCAATAAAACCGGATTCTCACAGGACCAACTCGGCGAAGTGTTCCGCGAAATCGTCAAACTCTACAACGAACGCTCAAAAGCACTCGAAGCAACACAGCGCGAGCACAAACTCGCCATGTATGCCGTCGAGGAAAAATCACGAATCAAACGTCAGCTCACAAACAACATCAACCACGAAATCAAGACTCCCGTGGGTGTTATCCGTGGCTATCTCGACACCGTGCTTGCCTCACCCGACATGGACGAAAAAGTAAAAATGCAGTTCCTCACCCGCGCACACAGCAACGTTCTGCGACTTTGCAACCTGCTTAACGACGTTTCCACCATCACACGACTTGAAGAAAGCGGAGCTAACGTACACACAACCGCCCTCGATTTTCACGATCTTGTTCTCGGTGTTGAAACCGACCTCGTAACATCCGGAGCTCTTGGAAACATGGAATTCCATTCCAACATTCCTCTCGGCATAATGGTGAAGGCAAACAACAACCTACTCACCGGAGCTATATCCAACCTTATGCGTAATGCCGCCAACCACTCACACGGCACACGGATGGAACTGAACTTCATGGTGGAAAGCGAAAAATATTACACATTCGCTTTCTTCGACGATGGTACTGGCGTTGCCGAAGAGCATCTGCCTCATCTTTTCGAACGCTTCTATCGCGTGGATGCCGGACGTTCACGTAAAGCCGGAGGCACAGGCCTCGGACTCCCCATTGTTAAAAATGCAATTGAAGCGATGGGCGGTTCAATCTCCGTACACAATCGTCGCGCCGGTGGTCTGGAATTCATGTTTACGCTTGAGAAGTGGCAAAATGGTTAAAAATAGTTAAAACAAGACATCTGATGAGAAAGTAACCGTATTGTAACAAAATTGTCGTAGCGATGTAATATCGCATCCTTAACTTTGCATCGTTATCAAACAAAACAAGTTTACATTCTCGTTTAGATAATAAAACCAAATCTTCATACCATAAGATAAGATATAATTAGAGACTTGTAAGTGAGGAATGTCGGGAAGACATTCCTCACTGCTTTTACCCCCTCACATCATCCTATTTAGAAAGCCCCCCTTGTACGGACACAATTCATTGCGTCCACCGCTGCATAGGGTAATTTCCGTATCCGGATGGCCAAGTTTTAACCTCCCGGCCGAGCCGCAGCAGCGGCTCAATTACGGAAACCCCGGAGTGGCAGCGAAGCGACTCTCCGGGGAATAGTCCCTCTCTCATCCTTCAACCCCAGCAGGGGCTGCACCCTCCCACTGATTTCCAACAAATTCTACAGACATGCCTTCGGCATATTTAACCCGCATGACCTTCACAATCACTTGCCTCCCACCTACCAATAAAAAAAACGCGCCGTTAAGCGCGTTTCCTTTCCTGATGAAATCAGTAGGTTAGTAATTTTCAGGCTTGAGTTCGAAATATGCCTGCGGATGTGAACATACCGGACATATCTGCGGAGCCGTCTTGCCGATATGAATATGACCGCACTCACGGCACATCCATATCCGGTCACCTTCGCGGCTGAATACAATACCCTCATCAATATTTTCCAGCAGACGACGATAACGCTCCTCATGTTCCTTCTCAATTTCACCTACAAGCTCGAACTTACGGGCAATTTCATCAAAACCTTCCTTGCGTGCAGTCTCCGCCATACGCTTATACATATCGCTATGCTCGTAATGCTCACCGGCGGCTGCGTCGGCAAGGTTTGTCGGAGTATCCGACATATCTCCGCCATTCAGATACTTATACCATATCTTGGCATGAGCCTGTTCATTAGCGGCGGTTGCAGCAAAAATAGCCGAAATCTGCTCATAACCATCCTTTTTAGCCTGTTTGGCAAAAAAAGTATATTTATTACGGGCCATTGACTCACCTGCAAATGCCTCGCGCAGATTCTTTTCAGTTTCAGTGCCTTCAAGCTTTTTCCCACCGTTAGGAAGCTCATGATTCTCGATATTGCTGAACTTTACGTTTTCGTCTTTCTGAGTACTCATAATTGTAATTCTGTTAAATTTTAAGTATATGTTATTGTTTCTTCATTATTTTACGCATCAAATAATTTATATTTTAACATTCGGGATTAACATTCGGTTCAGTTGCCAAAATTATTTTTGTAACTTTGCATCAAAATCAGAAATTAATGAACACATTATCCATAATAATAATGATAGTTACGGCAATCGGGCTTATCTTCGGCTTCCGTCGGGGCATTGTCAGGGAAGCCGTTTCGCTCATTGCCATTGTTCTCGGAATCATGGCCTGCCGGCTATTTTCCGCCCCGGCCACAGCAGCCATGTCAAAACTGCTTGGCATTGATCCGTCGGACGCGAGCCTAAGCCACTACACAGCCTCCGTCTTAGGATGTCTGGTTATTTTCCTGATTGTGTGGATAAGCGTGTTTCTGCTCGGACGCATACTTCGCGGTGCCGTTCATGCCGTTAAACTTGGCGTTCTCGACTCATGCATCGGCGCCCTCTATTGCAGTGGAAAATGGCTTCTGATTCTTAGCCTGCTGCTGAACCTAATCTATCTCATAGCTCCGGCAGCTTCAATGTGGGGAACCAATCCGCCTCAGGGAATCATCAAAGCATGCCTCGGGTTCGCCCCATGGCTGTTCGGTATTGTCACCCAATCGGTGCAGTAACTTTTCCACGCCACAAATGTTTCTATTATGACAACTTCCGAATCATGACCAAACCAGCAAGTCAAAATAACGAAAACATAATCTCGAAAGCCGAAAGCGGGAATATAATAGACGATGTAACCTCCGGTGAATACAAATACGGTTTCACAACCGACATTGACACCGACATCCTTCCGAAAGGACTGAATGAGCAGACCGTCCGGTTCATTTCCCGTGCAAAAAACGAACCTGAATGGCTGCTTGAATTCCGCTTGAAAGCATTCCGCCACTGGCTTACCCTCACGCCTCCCGGATGGGCGCATCTCGACATCCCCGAAATCGACTTTCAGACCATAAGCTATTATGCTGCTCCAAAAAAGAAAGAAAGTCCAAAATCAATGGACGATGTCGACCCAAAACTGATTGAAACATTCAATAAACTCGGAATACCGCTCGAAGAGCAGAAACTTCTGAGCGGAATGGCGGTCGACGCAGTAATGGACTCGGTGAGCGTTAAAACCACGCATCGCGAACGGCTTGCTGAAATGGGCATAATTTTCTGTTCCATTAGCGAAGCCGTTAAGGATTATCCCGACCTCGTGAAACGATATCTCGGCACTGTTGTCCCTTACACCGACAACTTCTACGCCGCTCTAAACTCCGCAGTGTTTTCCGACGGCTCGTTCGTTTACATTCCCAAAGGCGTGCGATGCCCCATGGAACTCTCCACCTACTTCCGCATAAATGCCGCCGGAACAGGCCAGTTCGAACGCACGCTCATTGTTGCCGACGACGATGCCTATGTTTCTTACCTCGAAGGTTGCACCGCGCCCATGCGCGATGAAAACCAACTTCATGCCGCAATTGTGGAGATAGCCGTGGAAAATCGTGCGGAAGTGAAATACAGCACCGTCCAGAACTGGTATGCCGGCGACGCTCAGGGTCGGGGAGGCGTCTATAACTTCGTTACCAAACGCGGAATCTGCCGCGGCGAGGAATCGAAACTATCGTGGACCCAGGTAGAAACCGGTTCTGCAATCACATGGAAATATCCCTCATGCATCCTTGCCGGGCGCAACTCCGTGGGCGAATTCTACTCCGTAGCCGTCACAAACAACTACCAGCAGGCCGACACCGGGACCAAGATGATTCACCTTGCCCCGGGAACAAGAAGCACAATCGTGAGCAAAGGCATTTCCGCCGGACACTCGCAAAACTCATACCGCGGCCTGGTCCGTGTAGCGCCAAAAGCCTCAGGCTGTCGAAACTACACCCAGTGCGACTCGCTCCTGCTCTCGTCCACATGCGGGGCACATACTTTCCCCTACATCGACGTGAAGAACGCATCGGCCGTTGTTGAACATGAAGCGACAACATCCAAAATTTCGGAAGATCAGCTTTTCTATTGCAATCAGCGTGGAATCCCCACCGAGGAAGCAGTTGGGCTGATTGTCAACGGCTACGCTAAAGAAGTAATGAACAAACTGCCCATGGAATTTGCCGTGGAAGCGCAGAAACTCCTGCAGATAACCCTCGAAGGTTCCGTAGGCTAACAGAAATAACAGAACTAAAACACCCAACATAACATGTCCGCAAAACAACCGTTGTTAGAAGTCAAAGACCTGCATGCCGGAATCGAAGGCAAAGAAATTCTGAAAGGGATAAATCTCACCGTTAATCCCGGCGAAGTGCATGCGATCATGGGACCGAACGGCTCCGGAAAGAGCACATTCAGCGAAGTCCTTGCCGGAAATCCGGCCTTCACAGTTACCGCAGGCTCAGCCATGCTCGACGGCCGGCAACTGCTCGGATTGCCCCCCGAGGAACGCAGCCATCTCGGCCTGTTCCTCTCTTTCCAGTATCCGGTTGAAATTCCGGGAGTATCGATGGTCAACTTCATGCGTGCCGCAATCAACGCCAAACGCAATTACCTGCAGCTTCCGCCGCTCTCGGCAACGGAATTCCTCAAGCTGATGCGTGAAAAACGCCAGGTTGTGGAACTGTCAAACAAACTTGCATCACGCTCCGTTAATGAAGGATTTTCCGGCGGTGAGAAAAAACGCAACGAAATTTTTCAGATGGCCGTGCTTGAACCGAAAATCAGCATTCTCGATGAAACCGACTCCGGACTCGACATTGATGCGCTGCGCATTGTCGCCGGCGGCGTGAACAAGCTCAAGACTCCTGAAAATGCCACCATCGTAATAACACACTATCAGCGTCTGCTCGACTATATTAAACCCGACTTCGTCCATGTACTTTACAAAGGGCGCATTGTCCGCACAGGCGGGCCGGAACTCGCGCTTGAACTCGAGGAACGTGGCTACGATTGGATTAAGGAGGAAATCGACGCATGAACAGCCTGAAACAATACACCGATCTCGCAAAAGAGAACCTGACGCAGATCAACCGGAATTCCTTTCCTGCCCTAAACCGGTTCAGGAGCGAAGCTCTGGAACTGCTTCAACACTCTGAACTGCCCGACATAGGGAGCGAAGGCCATGTCTTCACTGCCCCTGACATAATGTTCCGTCCCGATTTCGGAATAAATTTAGGCCGCTTGCCATTCAAGGCTGATGTAGCCGAAGCGTTCCGATGCGATGTCCCTAATCTCAGCACTCTGCTCGGAGTGGTTGTTAACGATTCGTTCCACCCCTCCGCATCGCTGCTGAATAATCTTCCGGATGGTGTCGATTTCTGTTCACTGCGCACTGCCGCCGAACAACATCCCGAGCTGATTCAAAAACATCTCGGTTCTCTGGCACCGCTATCAAATCCTACGGTGGCCCTCAACACACTCCTTGCCCAGGACGGCGTATTCATCCGCATACGTGCCGGCGTAAAACTCGACAAACCTCTCCAGCTCGTGAATATTTTCAACGCCACCTTCCCGCTTATGGGCGTAAGGCGCATTCTTGTCATTGCTGAAGAAGAAAGCTCGGCATCGGTCCTGTTCTGCGACCATACCCAGTCACAAGGACTTTCATTCCTGAGTTCCGCCGTTACGGAAGTATTTGCCGAAAGCAATTCACAGCTTTCTCTCTACGATGTTGAAAGTTCCACAGCCGAGACCTCGCGCCACAACGACCTGTTCATAAAACAGGCCGGCGGCTCGCAAATTACCTTCGGCGGCTTTACATTGGCTTGCGGCACCACACGCAACAACATCAACATCGACATTGCCGGTTCCGATTGCAACACCACCATCGGAGGAATGGCTATTGCGGGAGACAATCAGATTATCGACAACAACACTTTCATCAGCCATAACGCACCCAAAAGCAAAAGCACACAACTTTTCAAATATGTGCTCGACAATGATGCCCGCGGAGCATTCGAGGGGCGCATTCTTGTCAGGCAGGAAGCCTGCGCCACGGAAGCTTACCAGGCAAACCGCAATATGCTCGCTGCCGATTCGGCCCGTATGCACACCGAACCCCAGCTCGAAATTTACTGCGACGATGTAAAATGCAGCCACGGCGCTACCACCGGCCAGCTTGACGCCGATGCCCTTTTCTACATGCGCACCCGCGGAATCCCAGAGCAACAGGCCCGTGTAATGCTTATGCAGGCTTTCATGGCCGATGTTGTCGATTCAGTTAAAATGGAATCGCTCCGCCAAAGGCTGCACATGCTTGTTGAACGACGCTTCAACGGCCACCCAGCCACATGCAACGATTGTCACACCCAGTGTCAGAAATAAAACTCCTGCAATATGTTCCCCGTCGATGACTACCGCCGCGATTTTCCAATCCTGAACCGAAAGATTCACGGACACAACCTCGTTTATTTCGACAACACAGCCTCGACACAGGCACCTTTGCAGGTGGTGAGGGAAATTGAACGGATGTACACCGGACATCGCGCCAACGTGCACCGCGGGGTGCATACTCTCTCACAGGAGGCAACCGCAATGATGGAAGCCACGCGAACCGACGTCGCCGCCTTGATCAACGCCTCCGAAACTGCCGAAGTAATCTTCACGCGCGGAACAACAGAATCAATCAATCTTGTAGCCTCAAGCTACGGACAGCTGCTCGACGAAGGCGATGAAGTGATTCTCACCGTAATGGAACACCATGCAAACATCGTCCCCTGGCAGCTGCTGCGCCGGCAACGCGGCATTGTAATAAAAGTTGTTCCCATGCTCCCCGACGGTTCGCTCGACATGGACGCATATCAGAACCTGTTCACTTCACGCACACGCGTTGTCAGCGCATGCCACGTGAGCAATGTGCTGGGCACCCTCAATCCGGTCAAAGAAATTGCCCGGATAGCGCACGAGCATGGAGCGGTGTGCCTTATCGACGGCGCGCAGGCCATAGCTCACATGAAAGTCGATATACGCGACATTGACTGCGACTTCTACTGCTTCTCAAGCCACAAAATGTATGGCCCCACCGGCATAGGAGTACTCTACGGAAAACGACCGCTGCTCGAAAAAATGCCTCCATATCAGGGTGGTGGCGAAATGATTAGCCACGTAACCTTTCCGCACACCACATTTGCGGAACTCCCCTTTAAATTCGAAGCCGGAACACCCGACTATGTTGGAATTGCCGCCCTACGCGCCGCAATAGATTACATGCATCATATTGGAGTGGAGAACATAGCCGCACACGAGCAGATGCTTATGCGCCACATCATGCCGCAGATGCAGCAGATTCCAGGCATGCGTATTTTCGGAACAGCACCGGGCAAAGAACCCATAATCTCATTTCTTATAGGCAACGAGCATCACTACGACATTGGCCTTTTGCTCGACAAACTCGGAATTGCCGTGCGCACCGGCCATCATTGCGCCCAGCCCCTGATGCAGGCTCTGGGAATTGAAGGAACGGTCCGCGCATCATTCGCCCTCTACAACACCATCGCCGAGTGCGATAACTTCATAACGGCCCTACGTCGCGTCGCAGCTATGCTTGGCTGACTTATGCACACGGAAAAACAGAGCGTCGGGCACGCCGGTTGCATATTCAGCCATCTCTATTCTCAAGCCTGAATTTAGCACCGATTTTTATTGCCTGTTCTAACCTTTTTTCGTAACTTCGCGCTATTATAACCAACGTTACGTAATTTCACAATATCATATTTCATTAACCTATGAGTAAGGAAAAGAAATTCTTGACCTGTGACGGCAACCAGGCCGCAGCACATATCTCGTATATGTTCTCGGAAGTAGCCGCCATCTATCCCATCACCCCCTCGTCGACAATGGCTGAATATGTCGACGAATGGGCTGCAGCCGGACGTAAAAACATCTTCGGCG
>CAZMAO010000021.1:0-27769 GCA_964564465.1 uncultured Bacteroides sp. | reverse complement strand
TTCCAGAAGTTCCACCTTTTTAATGGAGTTCTTTGCGAGAATGGCAGCAGGGCCGCCAATGGAGCCAAGATAGAAGCCCCCGTGTTTATGACAGGCATCGGTTACTTGTTTCGAGCGGTTTCCTTTGGCAATCATTATCATTGAACCACCTGCAGCCTGGAACTGGTCGACGTAGCTGTCCATTCTTCCTGCAGTAGTAGGCCCGAATGAACCTGAAGGCATGCCTTCGGGAGTTTTAGCCGGTCCGGCATAATAGATGGGATGATCCTTAAGATATTGCGGCATGGGCTCGCCTTTGTCGAGGCGTTCCTTAATTTTAGCATGAGCGATGTCACGACCCACAATTATGGTTCCGTTAAGCGATAGACGGGTGCTGACGGGATATTTTGAAAGTTCAGCGAGTACTTCAGGCATTGGCCGGTTCAGGTCAATTTTCACTACATCGCCTTCACCCTGATTGCGATATTTTTCAGGGATGAGTTCGCCGGGATTGGTGTCGAGTTTCTCAATCCAAAGTCCGTCATGGTTTATTTTTGCTTTTACATTGCGGTCGGCGGAACAGCTAACGCCGAGACCAACGGGACAAGAAGCACCGTGGCGCGGGAGGCGGATCACGCGGATGTCGTGGGCGAAGTATTTGCCGCCGAACTGTGCTCCAAGCCCTAATTTGCGTGATTCTTCAAGCAGCTGCTTTTCAAGTTCAACATCGCGGAAAGCATGACCGAGTTCATTGCCTTCGGTGGGGAGATTGTCGTAGTATTTTACCGATGCTTTCTTAACGGTTGCAAGGTTCATTTCCGCACTTGTTCCGCCGATTACGAATGCTATATGATAAGGTGGACATGCAGCAGTGCCGAGTGTTTTCATCTTCTCAACAAGGAAGGGAAGAAGTGTTTTGGGATTTATAAGGGCTTTGGTTTCCTGATAGAGATAAGTTTTATTCGCCGAGCCGCCTCCCTTTGCTACGAAAAGGAACTTGTATTCATTTCCGGCGGTGGCGTAGAGGTCGATCTGAGCAGGAAGGTTGCAACCGGTGTTAACTTCGTCGTACATGTTGAGGGGAGCGTTTTGCGAGTAACGGAGGTTGTTTTCAGTGTAAGTTTTGTAGACACCTTCCGAAAGACGTTCCTCATCGGTGTTGCCTGTGAATACGTTCTGACCCTTTTTGCCGATAATGATTGCAGTTCCGGTATCCTGGCAGAAGGGAAGCTGTCCTTTAGCAGCGACTTCGGCATTGCGGAGCATTGTGAGCGCTACAAACTTATCGTTTTCACTTGCTTCAGGGTCATTGAGTATTTTTGCAACCATTTCATTGTGTTCACGGCGAAGCATGAAAGCGTTGTCGTGTGTTGCCTGATTTGCAAGAACTGTGAGCGCCTGCGGGTCGACAACCAGAATTTCATTTCCACCCCAATTTTCCACTTTAACGTAGTCGGAGGTAAGGTGATAGTACTCTGTGGTTTCCGGAGTCATAGGAAACATTTCCTGGTACTTGAACGGTTTTGTAGCCATGGGTATTGTTTGATTGAATTGTTGTTGAATTGTTTTGTGCAAAGATAGTTATAAATGTGCACACAGCAAACAAAAGGCGTGTTGAAACGTTTGAATTTGAAAGTATATTATTAAATGTTAGAAAAACATATTAGTTATGAGTAAATTATTTTATGTCATCGGTGCTTTGCTTGGATTTGGACTGTGCTCCTGCAACAATGAGGCAATGCTGGGCAAGGAGATTGCCGGCGAATGGTCGGCCGGCAGTAATGTACTTCCCGGCATAGCGGCGGCGAATGCGGTTACTACCGATGTTTATGAGTTTATACCTGATTCGACCTACAGAGGCGGAGAGGTTAAAATTGTAGGTATGTTCAATATTACTTTGGCTGATGATTCCACCTCCGGTATTAATGAAGCGGTAAGCACGAGTGTGAGTGGTAAATCATATGTTTCCGGCAACTATCGGATTACTTCGCACGATGAAATGATTATGGATCTGGCTTTTGATAAGGTTAGTGTTGAATTTGATCCATCGACAGTTGTGTTGGAGAACAATACGCTGACATCAGTTGATTCGGTTACAACCGGAGTTCTTAATGACGTCCAGCTGCAAGTTTTAAAGTCGCAGATAACATGTACATTACAGGCAAGGTATGCCGGAATGCGTGCTGTTGACGACATTAAAGTAAATGGCGATTATATGAAATTTGAAATTCTTGACACGGATTATCACCTTACCCGGTGATGCCAAGCTGACGGAATTTGTCAAAATCCTCTGTTTGAAGGCCACATTCCCAAAGGGGTGTGGCTTTATTATGATCGTTCAGGTAGATTAGTTTTCCGGAGGTGAATTTTCCTGAGGTCAGGTCGGCCTGCGGATTATAATATGGCGTGGTTATGCCTCCCAGACCAAGAGCGGTGTGAAAGAATGATGAGGAAGATGAAATTATGTCTTTGGAATGTGATTCGGCATTCTCTTTAAGGTGAGGGTGACTTTGTGCAAGCCGTGGTGATATCCAGATCAACAGTGGAACGTGAATCTGGTAATAGCTCGGCACAGGTGAGGCATGTAGAAACAGATGTCTGGAATCATCGAAAATGTCTTCGCCATGGTCGCTAGCATAAATCATTGCTGATTTGCAATCCATTTCAGTGAGCATATCTGTTATGGATGCAAGCTGGCGGGCGGTGTAATGAATGGAGTTGTCGTAGGCGTTGACGAGTGATTCGGAGTTGTGAGCCGTAACGTCGATAGGACTGTCTGGAAGGAACGGTTCCTGTTCTGCAGGATAACGGTCGGAATAGCAGAAATGCGAACCGTAGGTGTGAAGCACTACAAATATTTTGTTTGCGGTGCTGTTCTCAATGAATTTCTGCATTTCGGGCAAAAGATCATGGTCGAACAGATGGGGATGGCCTTCTGCCTTCTGCTCGTTGATGAACAGTGTTGTATCAGCTTCTTCAGCAAAGAAATCGATGAATGAATGGTTGCGGGCCTGATTGGAAATGAATGCGGTGGCGAAACCAGCTTCTTTAAAAGCCGTGATTATTGATTTCGAGGTATATACAGAGTCTTCGAACGATGAGGCATCGAGCATTGAAAGAAGCATCGGAACACTTTTATGTGTAGTATTGCTTTCGCTGATAGCTTTTGAAAAGGGGATTATGCCTTTAACTGTGTCGAGGGGAGCGGTTGTGTTGCGGTCGCCGTAACCAAGAAGTTTCCATTGCGGAGCTCGCGAAGTTTCGCCGATAACCATAACATAAATTTCTTTTTCGTCGGCGGGGCGCAGAGAGCAGGCTTTAAACGTGAATCCTGCGGATGTGGTATGATAGTTGCGGACTTTAACCGTTCGGTTTACAGCAATTGCAATGTTTTCAGCAACGTTAAGCGGGTAAATATCGCTTATGGGATTGAATTTCCGTGACCCGGTGAAGCTTAAGCCGAAAAATATGATTCCGGCAACAGTGACGCACAGGGAAGTTTTTCGAGCGATACGGGTAAAACTATCAGATAGCCGCCATTTTTTTACAACAGCGACTATGCATAAAATTAGAGTTGGCAAATATAGCACCGCAACAAGAATGACAATGGGTGTCATGTTGGCAAGCAGCTCGTTTGCCTCGGCCGGGTTTGTGGTTACAAGATTAAGGAACATATCCACAGCAATTACCGAACGCCCAAACAGATAGAGCAGAACAATCTGGAAGGCTGCAAAGAACATAACTATGAACATCCATAGGCCGGTTCGTCCGATGTGTTTCGATAAGGCACATAGAAATCCATAGATTCCGAGAGGCAGAATGATGTTTGTAATTCTCTGGAATATGGTTAATTGTTCCGTTATGCTCAAGGCAAAGTTTGGGATTATGCAGATTGCGAGTATCCAGAAAAAGAGTGCAGCGGACCCTCGGCTGCATGAGTTGGATGTGAAATCAGAATGCTTCATTGAGGCTGAAAATAAAGGAACTTTCACCACGGCCAAATCCGTAGTCAAGACGCACGTTTGTATTTTTTTTGAATTCCCAACGATAGCCTATGCCGGCACTGGGAAGTAATTTTTTAAATTCTATGTGGCTGAATTTTGGGAATACCGAGCCAACTCCAACCCAGGCGACAAGGCCATTACGTCGCCAGATATGCTGCCGCAGCTCGACTGTGGCGTCAAATTCAGCTTTGTCGCGAAAACGGCCTTCATAGTAGCCGCGCATGTTGTCGCTGCCTCCGAAAGTCGCCAGCATGCCCCAGGGCACGTTGCCATAATTAAACACGGTGTGCAGATTGACAGCGATAACAGCATCCCTCCAACCTTTGAAGTAGCCTGAGGCTTCGATTTCGGTGCCGGAATAGGCATATCTGTTTCCAAATAAACGGGGGCTGAAACGTTGTATGATGTGAGCCATGTAGCCTTTCCGCGGTGCTGTGAGATTGTCGCGTGAATCAAAAAGAAGTTCAATGCCAAGGCTGGTTGTGAAGGTTGACAGACGCTGTCCGTCCCAGCGTATGAGGCGTTCCTGTGCGGAAACGTGGTTGGCTTTAAAATGTGTGAACTGAGCGGTTAGTCCGGAGTAGAAATTTGATTTTAATTTATATAGCAGGCTTCCGTCTATTTTTATGCATAACTCTGTGAATTTGGTGTAGTCGTCCGGGTTTTTGCCGGCATTGAAGCCAATTCCCCACATGTGGCGAAGAAAAGAGTAAAAGCTTACATTGTAGTGCGTTCGCCAACGGTTTTCAGGACTGAAATGATTACCGCGGATGCCTACTTTATAAAATCCTCCGGTTGTGACATCTGTGTAGAGTGCGATGTTGCTAACACGTGTAATAGTGTCGCCCTCCGGGCTTGAGTAATAATTTCCGGCAGCCACCAGGCCTAATCCGAGCTTGGTGTCGGAGGAATAATGTGGGCCGCCTAAAAATCGGAAATCAATGCCATCGTGTCGGGTTTCCTTATTTGCTTCTCCAAAATAATTTATTATTTTCTTTATAAATCCGGGTTTTGAAGTTGTCATGGCAGCGGAATCATTACTGATAACCGTTGTGCTTTCGGATGTCTGAGCCCGGAGAGGAATATTGGAGATAAGAACTATTGCCAGAACAAGAAACCAGATCTTTTTATTTTGAGGCATAATTAGGTTTAATTTGAGATGCAAAGTTAGTAATTTATTACGATATAGAGTTCGAACCGGATTTTTGTTCTTAAAAAATCCAAATATTATTACATTTAGAACAATTGGCAGGTGTATAAGCGTGCCTTGCCTTATTGCTGTTCGCAAAAAAAAATGTAATTTTGCCAGTGATTCAGTTGTGTTAAACAGAATTGTCCGGGTAGACTAATTATTTAAGTATAAATATGGATGTATGCTCGGTTTTGAAAAGGTATTAGAAAATGAGCATGAATTTAATTGAGAGCAGACTTAATAAGTGGATAGTTTCATTTGTTATTGTTTTTTCAGTGGCGTTTCCCGAGTTTACAGCATCGCAGACGATAGAACCTATAAAATTCGGTGATTTCAATCAGTGGGTTACACGAAACATCAAGGAGTCGGCTGCATTAGGTGGCCAGACAAAGAAATTGTATGAGGTTGGCCCCACATCCACACTCAACGGCAACAATCCTTATAAAAGCACTATTTCCCCATGGGGTACGAGCAACGTTATGGGAAAAGTGTGTGGTATAGTTAAAGGTTCGAATGCTGTGTTTCCGGCAGTTAGAAACGGGTCGGACAAATGTGTCAAGATGTGTACGATTCTTGACCATGTTAAAGTTCTCGGAATAGTCAATATGGAAGTGTTGGTTGCCGGGACACTTTTTACTGGTTATATGCTTGAGCCGGTTTCGTCGACCAAAAATCCTTATTCAAAAATGAATATGGGTATGGCATACACAAAGAAACCGAAAGCATTGGTTTTTGATTATAAGGTGGATATGCCGAATACTAATAAACGTATCAAGTCAACCGGATTCAGTTCAAAAAAAGAACTAAATGGCCATGACAATCCGGTGGTGTTTGTTTTCCTCCAGAAAAGATGGGAAGATGAAAGCGGAAATATCCATGCTGTAAGAGTTGGTACGGGGGGACGTAAGTTTACTCAAGGTTCCGGTTGGGTGAATGGATATAAGCTGCCGATTGTTTATGGAGACATCTCGTCAAACCCGGGAATGGGTTGGCTGAAACTTCGTTCAGGCAGCAATTCATATCACGCAAAGAATTCAAAAGGTAAAATGAAACCGATAAATGAAGAGGGATACGATGCCAACGCTACTCCTACACATGTAATTATAATGATGAGTGCCGGTGACGGAGAACCGTATGTGGGTACGGAGGGACTGAATTTTTATGTTGATAACGTTGGTTTTCAATTATGAATAAAGTAATTTTGGTGGGAAATGTAGGTTCTGATCCACAGATAAGATTTGTTGAGACCCGTCCGGTGGCTGAATTCAGGCTTGCCACCACTGAAAGGGCATATGTGAATTCAAAGGGGGTTCAGGTGCCGGAACGTACGGAATGGCATAATATAGTTATGTGGGACCGAAACGCCGAGATCGCGGAAAAGTATGTAAGGAAGGGTGTGAAGCTGTTGATAGAGGGAAAGATCAGAACCCGTGTGTGGGAGGATCGTAATGCGATAAAACGTTCGGTTACGGAAATATACGCTGATGGGTTCGAAATACTCTCAAGAGCACAGAATAATAACTAATCATTAATAATGACTATGCACAACAAGGAAATTGAGGAAATGGACAGGATTATTTATGAGGATGCCGATCCGATTGAATTGCCTGAAAATGCATTTCGTGAACTGGGCGCCGATGAGGATTACCGTCCGGTTATGCATCCGGCACATGATTATGCCGAAGCAACCCCTTACTCCGTGAGTATGGGTCTGATTCTTGCCGTGATATTCAGTGCGGCTGCTGCTTATCTTGGTCTGAAAGTGGGTCAGGTGTTTGAAGCGGCAATACCTATTGCTATAATAGCTGTCGGACTTTCAGGAGCATTGAAGAAGAAACATGCTTTGGGTCAGAATGTAATTATACAGTCGATCGGTGCATGTTCCGGAGTTATTGTTGCCGGAGCTATTTTTACATTGCCGGCTCTGTATATTCTTCAGGGAACACATCCTGAAATTACGGTGAGCTTTATGGAGATATTCCTCAGTTCGCTGTTCGGTGGAGTTCTCGGCATTCTGTTTTTCATACCTTTCCGCAAGTATTTTGTGAAGGATATGCATGGCAAGTATCCTTTCCCCGAGGCAACAGCTACCACGCAGGTGCTTATGAGCGGTCAGGCAAGTGCGAAAAGTGATGGCTCGCAGGCAAAGACCCTGATGATTGCTGCAGTTATAGGTGGTGTTTATGACTATATTGTGGCTACATTCGGCTTTTGGGCTGAAACAATTTCAACTAATGTTGTTTCCTGGGGTCAGGGGCTGGCCGAAAAGTTTAAGGTCGTGGCCAGTTGTAACACCGGAGCTGCTCTGCTGGGACTGGGATATATAGTCGGCCTCAAATATTCCTTTGTAATTTTTGCCGGTTCTGCATTTGTGTGGTGGGTTCTGATGCCGCTAATGGGTGCTTACGGTTCACCGGAAATAATGGGAATGGATGCTGATACTCTGTTCTCGGTTTATGCGCGTAAAGTCGGTATTGGCGGCATCGCAATGGCAGGTGTGATCGGAATCATTAAATCGTGGCCAATTATTATGCAGGCTGCGGGGCTGGCAGTGCGTGAATTTAAAGGAGGTGAACAGAATGTTAAGAAGCCGGTCCGTTGGCAGCTCGACATGTCAATGAAACATGTGGTGTTCTTTATGGGTCTGGCGCTGGTGTGTGTTCTTATTTTCTTTTGGCTTGGTGTGCTTCACAACTTCGGACAGGCATTCGTGGCATGGGTGGTTGTTACTGTTATTGCTTTCCTTTTCACCACAGTAGCAGCAAATGCGATTGCCATAGTCGGAACAAATCCGGTTAGCGGAATGACACTGATGACCTTGATTATTGCTTCGGCTATCTTTGTTGCGGTCGGCATAAAAGGAGCCTCGGGCATTGTTGCTTCAATGATTATAGGTGGTGTCGTGTGTACGGCTCTTTCAATGGCAGGTGGATTCGTTACGGATTTGAAGATCGGATATTGGCTCGGCTCTACACCTAAAAAACAGGAGCATTGGAAGTTCCTTGGAACGCTCGTGTCGGCGGCTACAGTTGGCGGTGTGATACTTCTTTTAAACAATGTTTACGGTTTTTCCGGACGTGACGCTCTTGTCGCTCCTCAAGCTAATGCCATGGCGGGCGTTATTGAGCCCATAATGATGGGAGGCGATACTCCTTGGGTGCTATATATCACTGGTGCTGTTCTTGCGTTGCTTCTTAACTGGCTCGGAGTGCCTGCACTTGCATTTTGCCTGGGAATGTTTATTCCGATGTCGCTTAATGCTCCACTGCTTGTGGGCGGCGCTATCGCCTGGTATGTAAGCACACGCAGCAAAGATGATGCGGTGAATAACGCACGTCGCGACAGGGGTACTCTTATTTCATCCGGACTGATTGCCGGCGGTGCTCTTTTCGGCGTGTTTGCGGCGTTGACACGTTTTGCAGGATATGAGTATCATAACGCGATGCCGGTGTGGCTTACGCAGACGCTTGGCGTAGTGGTTTATGCAGCGTTGATTGTTTATCTGGCGTGCGCTTCGCTAAGAGCTAAAAAGTAAGTATTTAGACAGACATATTGATTACGTCGCCACCTTGTTTATGTTAAAGAATAAAGGCCGGCGACGTAATCTTTTTATATAGTTTTGCTTAGTTTTACTATTATATGTAACTTTGCCGGACGGAAATTTGTGTAGATAAACTGGTAATGATTACAGTAAAAAGAATATTCATAATCCTGTTCATGATTGCCGCATGCTTTTCTAAGATGTTTTCTCAAACAAAAGCACCTGATGATAAGCCGTCGATAGTTGAACATATTGTTTCCGATTCTCTTAGTGAGGTGGTTGTTGAACCGGGCATGGAATGGTTGCTGGAGTATGAGGAACAGGGGCCTAAACGTCCTGCCAACATCGGCTATCGTGTGCAGGTTTTTTCAGACTCCAATCAGCGAACGGCAAAAAACGAGGCTCGCACAAAACAGCGAAATGTTGCATCGCGCTTTCCACAGTATCCCATATATGTCACTTTTGCTTCGCCATATTGGCGTGTAAAAGTCGGTGATTTCGTGAAAATGGAGGATGCTGAGGAGCTTGCGTCGAAAATTCGCCGTTCATTTCCTTCGTTCGCCCGTGAGGTCAGGGTGGTACGTGACCGAATTAATTTACCTAAAAATGCAAACAACTGATTCTAACGATAACAACGCGCATTTCGATGTTGAAACCGAACGGGCGATCGCAAGCCATTATGAGGCCATATTAAGGTTGATAGGGGAAAATCCTTTGCGTAATGGTCTGGAGAAAACACCTTTAAGGGCGGCACGGGCATTGTTGCGCGCAACTTGTGGCAATGGCGCTACGCTTGCTGAAACTGTTAATGGCGCAGTGTTTGAATGCCAGACTTCGGGGATGGTTGTGGTTAAGGATATTGAGTTCTATTCCTTATGCGAGCATCATATTCTTCCGTTTTTCGGTCATATTTCAATAGGATATATTCCTAAAGGTAAGATTTTGGGAATCAGTAAGCTTGCAAGAATAGTGGAGATGTATGCCCGTCGGCTTCAGGTTCAGGAGCGGCTTACGGAACAGGTGTGCGATGCTATAATGGAGGCTACCGGTTGTGAGGATGTCATGGCTGTGTGTGAGGCCGGACATTTGTGCATGAAAATGCGAGGCGTGGAAAAACAGGACTCTACAACCGTAACCGTTACCAAACGCGGTTGTTTTGAAACTGATCCGCAGCTTGCATGGCAGATGCTCAATTCCTGAGTCAATTTACATGGCGGTAATGAGAAATAATTATGGAATTATTTCCGTAATTATTAAATAATAATTATTTTTGTGCCCATCAGTAAATTCAAGAAAAATAATAACACAAAATTCAGAAAAGATATGGAACCCCGTAAGTTGAAAATCCGTGATTTGACATTACGTGACGGCCAGCAGTCGCTTTTCGCGACCCGAATGAGCCAGACTACAATAAACCGGCTTTTGCCTCTGTATGAGAATGCCGGTTACTATATAATGGAAGTTTGGGGAGGTGCTGTCCCTGATTCGGTTATGCGTTATCTTGATGAGTCGCCGTGGGAGCGTCTGCGCATAGCAAGCCGTGCAATGAAGGGTAAATCACTTCTTTCTGCTTTGTCGCGTGGCCGTAATCTTTTCGGATATGTTCCGTATCCTGACAGTGTGCTCGAAGGCTTTTATAAGGAGGCTATAAAGAACGGACTGAATGTGATGCGTATTTTCGATGCACTTAACGATATAGATAATGTTAAGGAGTCGATAAGAATGATAAATGAACTTGGCGGCATAGCAGATGGTGCTGTTTGCTACACAGTTGATCCTAAAGAGGAGGAGCCTGAAAAACCGACTACTTTACTGGGAAAGATAAAGAGCGTGTTTGCGGCAAAGCCGGCTCCTGCTGAAAAGATATTTACCGACGAGTACTTTATAGAGAAGGCAAAGGAGATGGAACGTCTCGGTGCAAAGATTATAACTTTGAAGGACATGGCCGGTCTTGTTCCTCCGTTGCGTGCCGCTTCAATTATATCTGCGTTGAAGGCTAATCTCAGTGTTCCGGTTGATTTCCATACACATTGCACCCCCGGCTATGGTTTGGCATCGTCTGTAATGGCAATTCTTCACGGTGTCGACATCCTTGACACGAACATCTGGTGGTTCGGTGGCGGTTCAGCTGCTCCGGCAATTGAACTTATATATGTTTTTGCAAAGCGTTTGGGTGTGGAAGTGGATGTGAACATGGAAGCTGTGGGTAAGATCCGCAATGAACTCCTTTCAGCGCGTAAAGAACTTAAGGAGTTCGATCTTCAGGCGGAGATGCCCATTGAGTTCGATCCGCTCAATGATAAGTTGCCGGATAATGTATCAGCCTTGTTCGACACGGCTGTTGAGGCTGCACGTCAGGGCGATGAGGAAGGCTTGCTTGCAGCGTGTCATGCAATTGAGGAATATTTCCATTTCCCCAAGCCTAATCAGCTTGTAAAAGAGGCGGAGGTGCCAGGTGGAATGTATTCAAACATGGTGGCTCAACTTAAGGCACTTCAGGCTTCGGAGTTGCTTGACGATGCCATGCGTCTGATTCCGAAGGTTCGTCGCGATGCCGGTCTGGTTCCGTTGGTGACTCCCACGAGTCAGATTGTAGGCAGCCAGGCAGTGAGTCTTGCTATCGACAGAAAGAAGGGCAATCCTGATTATACGACACGTTCCAATCAGTTTATTTCGCTTGTTAAGGGTGAGTACGGACACACGCCTGCTCCCATTGACCCTGCCTTCCGCGAAAAAATTACGGGTAACGCTGAAGAACAGCCCTATGATGTGAGCCGTTATAAGAAGCCTGAAAACCCTGAATTGCCCGAGTTCGGAGGTGTGAAACTTGCTAAGAATAATGAAGAAGAACTTCTTCTGGAGCTTCTTCCGACGGTTGCAAACGGTTTCCTTAAGAAACGTCGCGCGGAGGAGTATGAAGTGGTGAAAGAGGAAGAAAAGAAGCGTATTCTTGAAGAGGATCCGCATGCCTTTGATCCGATTACGGGAGAAGTGATTTCGGCACCGATGGGAGGCACAGTTATAGCTGTTAATGTTAAACGTGGTGACAAAGTGAAACCTAATGATGTGTTGCTTGTTTATGAAGCAATGAAAATGGAAAACGATGTCACTGTTGAAAAGGAAGAAACGGTTAAGCGTGTTTTCGTGAAAGTTGGTGACGTTGTCGGAACGGATGCTCCATTGGTGGAATTTGAGGATTAACGGACCGATTGTATAAAATTATTCGCTGAATGGTGAAAATTTGGTTGAGTGAGAAATAATTGCTATATTTGCACGCCATTACCAAAAAACGCCTTACCAGCGGTTATTAAAGTAGTATAATATTTTACTGAAATGAAAAAAGATATTCATCCTTCAAACTATCGTGAAGTAGCATTCAAGGATATGTCGAACGAAGAGGTTTTTATTACCCGTTCAACAATTGCTACAAAGGAAACTATTGAAATTGATGGTGTTACCTATCCTTTGGTAAAGCTTGAAATCACCAGCTCATCGCACCCTTTCTTTACGGGTAAGCAGAAGCTTGTCGACACTGCCGGTCGTGTTGATAAGTTCATGAGCCGTTATGGTTCCCGCAAAAAGAAATAAGAGCAGTTTATATCTGTTCATAGACAGCTCCTGTTCCGATTAGGTTCAGGAGCTGTTTTTTTTATAAAAATCATTTTGCCGGAAGAACATGGTGAAAATATTGTATAGAGATGTTATATTTTTGAAATTAAGATTGGAAATTTAGTAAAGATGTTAAATTATAGTTGTTAGACACGTGGTTATAACAACATTATTTCGTAAATTTGCACCAAATTTTTATAATGACATATATGGATGAAGACGTGGTAAGTATCGACATGATGTTTGAGACTTCATGGGAGGTTTGCAACAAAGTGGGCGGTATATACACAGTTTTGTCGACGAAGGCAAAAACATTGCAAAAGTTATATAAGGATAAGGTTATATTCGTAGGTCCGGATGTATGGACGCATGAAACTCCGTCGCCCTATTTTGTAGAATCCAATTCATTGTTAAAAGCTTGGCGTAAGCAAATAGAACTTCCTTATGGGTTGAAGGTAAGGGTTGGGCGTTGGAATGTGCCCGGAAAGCCGATTGCTGTGTTGGTGGACTTTTCCCCAATGTATGCCGTAAAAAATGAGTTTTACGGTGAGATGTGGGATAAATTCGGAGTTGATTCGTTGCATGCTTACGGCGATTACGATGAAGCATGTGCTTTTTCACACGCGGCAGGCATTGTGATAGAGAGTCTGTATAATTTCCTTACCCCTTCGTCGAAGCGTGTTCTGGCTTTGTTCAATGAATGGACCACTGGAATGGGGCTTCTTTATGTGAAGAGCCGTATCCCGGATATGGCCACGGTTTTCACTACTCATGCAACAAGTATAGGACGCAGCATATGCGGCAACGGTAAGCCTCTTTATGATTACATGAAGGGTTATAATGGCGATCAGATGGCCGGTGAACTGAACATGGAGAGTAAGCACTCTGTGGAAAAAGTCGCCGCGCACCAGGCTGATTGCTTCACAACAGTCAGTGATGTTACGGCTGTTGAATGCGAACAATTGCTTGAGCGTTATCCCGATGTTGTAACTCCTAACGGTTTTGAAAAGAACTTTGTCCCTGCAAAAACCAAATTTGACGGTTGCAGAAAGGCGGCCCGACGGCTGATGTTAAATGTGGCGTCGCGTCTTACCGGACGTGACTTCGGCGATGATACATTTATAGTTGCGACTTCCGGACGCTGCGAATATCGCAACAAGGGTCTGGACGTGTATTTAGATGCATTGTCGGAATTGCGCGGGCAGACAGGCGGACGTAATGTACTTGCTTTTGTAATGGTGCCTGCATGGTGCGGTGGCCCTCGTGAGGATTTACGTGAAGTCATGGAAGGTGTGAAGACTGACGGTCTTTCCGATCCGGTTCTGACGCATTGGTTGCATAATGCTGATTTTGACGCTGTTTTGAACCATATACATGGTCTCGGTTTCGGTGATGCAAATAATAAAGATGTCACTGTTATTTATGTGCCATGTTATTTAAATGGAACAGACGGAATATTCAACTCCGCTTACTATGAACTGCTTGTGGGAATGGATGCAACTGTGTTCCCATCCTACTATGAGCCTTGGGGCTATACACCGCTTGAGAGTGTTGCGTTTGGTGTTCCAACCATAACCACATCGCTTTCAGGTTTCGGACAGTGGATCCTTAATACTTCTCAAAGCGGATTTGAACATTGTGGTGTTACAGTTGTTGGTCGTAATGATTCCAATTATAGTGAAGTTGTTTCTACAATTGCACGGTCGCTCCGTTTTCTGGTGCTATCAGATGGCACAGAGCTTTCCGAAATGAGGAAACGGGCTTTTGAAACTGCCGATAAGGCTGCGTGGAAATACTTCATTAATTATTATATTAAGGCGTATGAAGTAGCATTCGAAAAATGCGCCGCACGAAATTCAGAAAATAATTAAAAAACTCACTTTATTACAATGAAAATTAAAGTTAGCAATGCAAATGCGCCTGTTTGGCATGAGTCAACTATTGTTGCGCATCTTCCCTCAAAATTGAAACCCCTCGAGGTTATTTCCAAAAATCTCTGGTGGGTATGGAACAGTGAGGCAAAGTCGCTTTTCCGCGAATTGAATCCTGATTTATGGCGTTCGACCGGTGAAAATCCGGTTATGTTGCTTCAGCGTCTTAGCAGTGAGCGTCTTGAACAGATTATGAAGGATAAGGCTTTGATGGATCGTCTTGAAAAAGTTTATGCTGCCTTCAATGAATACATGCAAAAGCCTATGCGTAAGGATATTCCTTCGGTGGCTTATTTTTCGATGGAATATGGACTGTGCAACTGTCTGAAGATATATTCCGGTGGTCTTGGTGTGCTTGCCGGTGACTATATTAAGGAGGCTTCTGACAGTTGTGTGGATATGACGGCTGTGGGATTTTTGTATCGTTACGGATATTTCACTCAAACACTTTCAGTTGACGGTCAGCAGATAGCAAATTATGAGCCTCAGAATTTCAATCAGCTGCCTATTGAACTGGTTTGTGACAGTGAGGGCAATCCTGAAATACTTGAAGTTCCCTTCTATGATCGGATAATCTACTCTCATATATGGCGTGTGAACGTAGGCCGTATGAAGTTATATCTGATGGATACGGATTTCGACATGAATTCGGAGTTTGACCGACAGATTACGCATATGCTTTATGGCGGTGACTGGGAAAACCGTTTGAAACAGGAGTATATGCTTGGTATCGGAGGCGTTCTGATGCTTCAGAAACTTGGCGTGAAGTCTGAACTTTTCCATTGCAATGAGGGACATGCAGCTTTGCTTAACCTTCAGCGTTTGGTTGATTATGTTCAGGGTCAGCATCTTGATTTCAATACGGCTCTTGAACTTGTCCGTGCATCATCGCTTTACACGGTTCATACGCCCGTGCCGGCCGGACACGACTATTTTGACGAAGGCCTCTTCGGAAAGTATATGTATGAATTCCCGGGTAAGCTTGGAATTTCATGGAATGATCTGATGAATATGGGTCGTGAAAATCCGGATACCAACGAACGTTTTTCTATGAGTGTGTTTGCATTGAATACCTGCCAGGAGGCAAATGGCGTGAGCTGGCTTCACGGTGAAGTTTCGAAGAAAATGTTTGCCGGCATCTGGAAAGGCTATTCATGGGAAGAAAGTCATGTGGGTTATGTGACCAATGGCGTTCATATGCCAACATGGGCGGCTTCGGAATGGAAAGAGTTTTATGCTGAGAAACTTGGTCAGCAGGTATTTGCAAATCAGAGCGATCCTAAGGCCTGGGCAGGAATATTCGATGTGTCCGATGAGGAGATATGGAATCTGCGTATGACTATGAAGAATAAGTTCATAAATTTCGTGAAACGTGAGTTTAAAGCAAAATGGCTCGCGAATCAAAGAGATCCGGGTGCTGTTATGAGCATTGTCGATAAGATTAATCCAAATGCTTTGATTATTGGATTTGCCCGTCGTTTCGCCACTTACAAACGTGCGCATCTTCTGTTTACCGATCTCGACCGTCTGGCTAAGATTGTTAATAACGAGCAATTCCCCGTGCAGTTTGTGTTCTCAGGAAAAGCACACCCGGCTGATGGTGCCGGACAGGGACTGATTAAACGCATTATGGAAATTTCACGTATGCCTCAGTTCCTTGGTAAGATTATTTTCCTTGAGGATTATAACATGGTTGTTGCGAAGCGCCTTGTAACAGGTGTGGATATTTGGCTGAATACCCCGACCCGTCCTCTTGAAGCTTCAGGCACTTCAGGTGAGAAAGCAGAAATGAACGGTGTGCTCAACTTCTCCGTGCTTGACGGATGGTGGTATGAAGGCTACCGTTTTGCTGAAAATGCAGGATGGGCATTAACAGACAAACGTACGTTTACCGACCAGGAACAGCAGGATAAACTGGATGCCGCTACAATCTACTCTATGCTTGAGAATGAGATTATTCCTCTTTATTTTGCTAAAAACTCACTCGGATACTCACCGGAATGGGTTCAATATATTAAACGTTCAATTGGCTTGATTGCTCCGAATTTCACCATGAAACGTATGATTGATGATTATATCAGCCGTTTCTATCTCCCTGAAAGCAAACGTTTCAAGGCATTGAGTGCAAACAATGACGCTCTTGCAAAAGAAATTGTTGCATGGAAGGAGAAAGTGGTAGATGCATGGGATGGCGTTACGATGCTCGATGTTACCAGCGATGCTGTTGGTGCTACGGCTACCGGGCAGACCTTCAATATAGAAGTAAAGGTTGACACAAATGGTCTGGGTACGGATATAGGCGTGGAATATGTTGCTTACTCAGTTAACGACGGCGTAGAACATCTTCATGAAATCAAGCAATTTACGCCTGAAAAGATAGAAGGAAACGTGATTACTTATACACTTCATGATAAGGTTACGGATCCGGGTGTTTACCGTTATGGTTTGCGTTTGTATCCTAAGAATCCTAATCTTGCTCATCGTCAGGATTTTGCTTATGTGAAATGGATTTAAATGATGAATTGAGCAATATAAGATAATGAATTCATTAAGCCGCATATCCCGATTGTAATCCGGTGGGGGTGTGCGGCTTTTGTTTTGGTATGCATATAGGCTACAGATTATTATATGGACAATAAATGCGTTGTTGATTTTAAGGTTGTCGATTCGCAAAAATTTGGCGATGATTATGCCTTGTTGAAGTTAAGGCCAGAGGCCGGTGTTGAATTGCCTGCCATAAGGCCGGGACAGTTTGTGCAGGTTAAAGTTCCGGATAGCGCGGAAACATTTTTGCGTCGTCCGATTTCTGTAAATAATTATTTTCCGGAAAGCGGTGAGCTGTGGTTGCTTGTGCGAAATGCCGGACCCGGCACGGCCAGATTGTGCCGACTTACTGCAGGAAGCTGGTTGAATCTGATTGTTCCGCTTGGCAATGGTTTTTCAATGCCATCGGCGGAAAAACGGGTTCTATTGGTTGGAGGAGGCGTAGGCGTTGCTCCGTTGCTCTATTTAGGTCGTTTGATGAAGGAAGCCGGCTGTAAGTTTGATTTTTTATTAGGCGGACGTACGTCGAAGCATTTGCCGGAACTTGATTATTTTCTTGAATTAGGCAATGTGAATATATGTACCGATGACGGAAGCATGGGTTTCAAAGGTGTGGTTACTCAACATCCGGTTACGGAAAAAATGTTTGATGAAATATACTGCTGCGGTCCGCTTCCCATGATGAAGGCGGTGGCCGCCCTGGCACGTAAAAAGAATGTTCATTGTGAGGTTTCACTTGAGAATATGATGGCCTGCGGCATTGGAGCGTGTCTTTGTTGCGTTGAGAAAACTGTTAAAGGTAATGTATGTGTTTGCACCGAAGGACCGGTGTTTGATATTGAACAGCTCACATGGTAAATTTAAAAGTTAATATCGGCGGATTGGAGCTTGCCAATCCGGTTATGACCGCATCCGGCACGTTTGGATATGGTGAGGAATTTTCTTCATTTGTCGATCTCGACAAGCTTGGTGCGTATATTGTGAAAGGAACCACATTAGAGCCCCGTGAGGGCAACGATTATCCCCGAATGGCTGAAACTCCGTCGGGCATGTTAAATGCCGTAGGATTGCAGAATAAAGGTGTGGATTACTTTATCAGGGAGATTTATCCGCGTATACGCAGCTTTAAGTCGAAGATGATAGTAAATGTTTCCGGATCTGAAATCGGACATTATGCGGAGGTTTGCTCGCGTCTTGCTGATCTGGACGATGTTTCTGCGGTGGAGGTTAACATATCGTGTCCAAACGTTAAACATGGCGGAATGGCATTTGGAACTACTGTTGAGGGAGCGGCGGCTGTTACAAAAGCTGTGAGAGCGGCATTTCCGCGTACGGTTATTGTAAAACTGTCACCAAATGTAACGGATATAGCAACAATTGCGAAGGCTGTTGAAGGGGAGGGCGCTGATTCGGTTTCTCTGATAAACACGTTAATGGGCATGGCTGTCGATGTTGAAAAGCGTAGGCCGAAGCTGTCGACTGTAACCGGTGGATTGAGCGGAGCTGCTGTTCGTCCTGTCGCAGTAAGAATGGTTTGGCAGGTTGCAAAGGCGGTAAGTATACCTGTAATTGGTCTTGGCGGCATTATGAATGGTGCGGATGCCATGGAATTTATACTTGCAGGAGCATCGGCTGTGCAGATCGGAACGGCAAATTTTATTGATCCGGCCATTTCAGGTAAGGTTGTTGATTATTTTGAAGATTATTGTAAAAGGCACAATGTGGATAACTTTACAGAGCTCATTGGAGCTTTGGAAGTATAATTGGCGCACGTTGATTCAATGAAAGTAATTAACCCTGACTTGCGAAATGTTCGCAGGTCAGGGTTTATGTTTTAAAATCTTGTAGGTTATTTTATTTTTCGGGCGAGGGTACGAATGATTCGAAGCTATTGTCGTTGTAGTAAACAATGATGTTTACTATTTTTTTAGATTGGTCGGGATTGAATGAAAGAGTTGCTGAAATATCGGATTTTTTATCTTTTGGTGAAGAGGAGGTGTCTGTCATGTTAAGAATTGTTGAAGGAGTTGCCGGATTTTCCACTTTTTCGGTCTCCATTCTATTTGACTGTGCAGATTGAAAATTTCCGGAGAAGTCAAGCGTGGGCGCAATTGTTTGTTTTTCAGGATTATTCTGATTGGAAAAGTCTAAAAAAGGGCCATTTTGAGGCTCTGAGGTTTCAAAATTTTCATTGTGAAGCATATTGCCCTCGCCAAACATGAGCCACAGCACAGAAAGTTGCGGATATGCTTCGTGAATTTTTCCTATAAGCTCATCGCTCACCTTTTTGTTACGTCCGTTAAGCAGTTGCGATAGGGTAGGACGAGGAATTCTACAGTTATCGGCAAATTGAGTGACCGGCACACCAGAGAAATTTATGAAGGATTTAAGTCTTGAAACGATATCCATTTGTAAATTTGAAATTGTAATTAGATGTGCAAATGTAAAAATAAAAAATTTAATATGCAAATTTTGATTAGTAAATTTGTGTTTGCAAAACTAAACAAAACAAAGTAGCTTGATGCTTCTCGTTTGTAAATTTAAATTAAGGGTCTTAAGTTTTGGTTTATGTAATAGCATATAAAATGCTGGTTATTATTATATAAGTTAAAAATAACAGCGCCTATCTGTTTGGATGGGCGCTGTTATTGTCATTTTTTGAATTGTTGATTTAAGATTTAGCTATAAAATATTGATTTATTGTCCTGTTGTGTGTATTGTTAATGAGTTTTAACGATATGTTTTTGATTTTGTAAATATTATTTATTGGTTAAACCGGAATGTAAATTTTAATCTCAGTTTATGATTGATTTTTGTTAATTTACAATTTTAAAATCGAGTTGTTTGTAAATTAAAATGTAAATTATCAAGTTTTCAAATTAATTTGTAAACTTAAATTACAAAATCAAAATTCAATTTACGAAATCAACTTTTACTTTTTTTATTTGTAAAATGCTTCTCTAAGCGAGTTTGATTCCTTTTATACATATAACAACCAAATTTTGTCATTGATTTGTAACTTAATATTTTTTAACGCTACAATTCGAACATTTCCATGTTGCATATGGTCCGTAGCGAAATTTTTGATTTATGGGAGCATGTCGGCTTGATAATTTTATTACAATTATTAGATATAGTCATACATACTGTTATTTATATTACTATAGTCTATTATCTATATACTACTATAGTATAGATATGAGATTTCGCAAAATGTGAAAGGGGGTTAAAAAGGGATTATAAGCTGTTTTTTGAAAACAATAGATGCCCGAAAGGGGTTCTTTTTACAGAACCTTTTATTTTAATCCGTAAAAATACTACTATGATTGCACAATTATTTCAGGATAAGTTGATGGCGCTTCAGAGCAATTTACTGAGTTTCGCTATGGTGTTAACATCAAATCGTGATGATGCGTACGATTTGCTTCAGGATACTACTTTAAAAGCACTTGACAACGAGGACAAATATACTGACAATACTAATTTCAAAGGATGGGTGTTTACGATTATGCGTAACATTTTCATCAACAATTACCGTAAGGCAAGCAGAACGCAGACTGTGGTTGACAACACGACAGATTTATATTATCTGAATGTTTCACAGAATTCCGGATTCCAATCGCCTGAAAAGTCATATATTGTTGAAGAAATAAATAATGCTATCGATTCATTTTCGGACGGATATAGAATTCCCTTTTCAATGCATCTTGCAGGCTACCATTATGATGAAATCGCAGCACGTATGAATCTTCCGGTAGGTACAATCAAGAGCCGTATTTATTATGCCCGTCAGCGGCTTCGCAAGCAGCTCGAGGATTATCGCTATGAGTGAGCGATTCCGGTATGTTCGGACAGAAATAGAAAATATCACGATTCTATTTCGGGATTTTCAATTTCAGGCATCTGTTTCGATGTCTTCGCTCCCAGTTCCTTTAGCTTTTCCACTCTTGAGATAATGTTTCCGCGTCCGGTGGAGAGTTTGTTGATTGCCGTGTCGAGTGAATCGGAGGCGGATTTGAGTGTGCGCTGTGTTTTTCGAATATCGTCGAGCATGGTGACGAATTTGTCGTAAAGAGCTCCCGCTTTTGTGGCAATTAACTGGGCGTTACGTTCCTGATTGTCGTGACGCCACATCTGTTCTATAAGTCTGAGTGCTCCCACCAGTTGAGTGGGAGAAGTTATCAGAACGCGTTTGTCGTATGCCTTTTGCCATATGGTAGGATCGAGTTGCAGGGCGGCGGAATATGCGCCTTCGCTCGGAATGAACATGATTACGAAATCAAGTTTTCCTGAAGAGCCGACATAATCCTGATATGCCTTATCCTCAAGTTCCTTCATGTGTTTTACGATTGACATGAGGTGTTTGCGTCCATTTTCTTCGCGAACGCTATCGGTTTCAGCGTTTATATAGTCGGTATAGGCGGTAAGCGACACTTTTGAATCGATTACCACGAAACCGCGGTCGGGATAGTTGACAACTACGTCCGGACGAAGAATGCGTCCTTCTTCACTGCGGATAGGGGTGCCGTCGGGATTTGACGACATTTGAGTGAAGTATTCCAATCCTTCGCGAAGTGAGGTTTTTGAGAGAATCGATTCAAGAACCATTTCTCCCCAGTCGCCCTGGAATTTGGTGTTTCCACGCAATGCACTTGAAAGCTGACGGGCTTCTTTTTCAATAGATGTGTTTGTAGTGGCGAGTTCCTTTATTCTTTCCGCCAATGAAAAACGTTCGCGGGCTTCTTTATCGTAGCATTCAACAACTTGTTTCCGGAATGATGTTATTTCTGTTTTCAGCGGGTCGAGCAGAGCGTTGATTTCGCGATTGTGATTCTGGCGCAGGGAGGCTGACTGTTCATCAATAATACGTCGGGCAAGCAGTTCGAATTGTTGATTCTGCTTTTCGAGAGCTTGTGAGTTGGCTTGTTGAAGGCCTGCGTTTTCAGTTGTAAGCCTTGAGTTTTCTGTTTCGGAAGCATTGAGTTTTTCTTCAAGCTGCGCAATCCTTACTTTTGCATCGGCATTTTTATTCGCAAATTTCCATGCTGTGACGGCAAGCGCCACAACAAAAGACAATAAAATTAGAGTAATTGCAATCATAACGAATGTAAAAGTAGTAAATTTTCCTATGTAGCGCAACGTTTGCCAATTATTTCGTAAATTTGCCACATGCAAAAATCCATTAAAATCGACGGTCAGGAAGTGCATTATGAAAAGTCGGGCAGTGGGGCTCCGATTATTTTGATGCATGGTTGGGGTTGTCGTGCCACAACATTGTCGAGTATTGCTAAAGTAGCCGAGCAGACTCATACGGTTTACAATATAGATTTTCCCGGATTCGGAGATTCTCCCGAGCCTTCGTCCGTGTGGGGCGTTGAGGAATATACACATCTTGTAGAGCGTTTTGTCGAACTTCTCGGTCTTGAGAATCCGGCATTGCTTGGACATTCATTCGGCGGCCGTGTGGCAATTCTTTACGGTTCCAGAAACAAAGTTGACCGGATTGTGCTGGTTGATGCGGCCGGTTTGAAACCACGCCGTAGGCCGGCATATTATTTAAAGGTGTACAGTTTCAAGGCAATGAAGTTTATTTTCAGATTGCTTTATGGCAAAGAAGGGGCTGCAAAGCGAATTGAGGCTCAGCGCGCCAGACGGGGATCGGCGGATTATGCTGCCGCTTCGCCGAGGATGCGTGCCATATTGAGTAAAGTGGTTAATGAGGATCTGTCGCATTGCCTGCCCAGAATTTCTGCGCCGACACTCCTTGTGTGGGGCGAAGATGACACGGCGACTCCGCTTGCCGATGCAAAACGGATGGAGCGAGAAATTCCTGATGCCGGGCTTGTGTCATTTCCGGGATGCGGTCATTATAGTTTCCTCGATAATGCAAGACAGTTCGCGGCTATATTGTCAAGCTTTTTAAATGCCAGACTAAATGGCGAATAACGAATAATAACAGACATACTTATGGTGCTTACCGTTGTTCTTTTTTCGATTGTTTTTGTTGTTGCATGTTTGTTGCTTGTAGCGGAATTGAAACGTGACCTGATGATGATGCAACAGAATTCCTACAGGATTGAGCGTTATCGCCGTTGGCTTAAGACTTCGGATGATACGACCTCGATGCTACGGCTTTTAGGTATGTGTGTGTTCCTTGCATCGCTTGTAAGTTTTGCCCGTCCGGAAATAGCGATGGTTCTGATTGTGCTGTTCGCTATATGCGGTTATGTGAGTCTGGTGCGCAGAAAATATAAAAAGCCGTTGGTGTGGACGGCGCGTTGCAAGAGAATTTATGCGGTTTGCATGGCTCTATGTGTCATTGCGGTTGGTTTGGCTACGGTGTTCGGTGCAAGTAATGAAACAGGCCGGCTGTTTGTGGCGTCGGTTGCATGTGTGGGTCTGTATTGCGCATCACATATTGTAATTATTGTGTCGGTATGGTTGCTTAAACCGGTTGAGGATTCTATCAACAATCGTTATATTGCGGATGCCAAGCGAATAATAGCTTCCATGCCTTCATTAAAAGTGATTGGTGTTACCGGCAGCTACGGAAAGACATCGACCAAACACTATCTTCAGCGCATACTTTCGGAAAAATTTGAAACTGTCATGACTCCCGGCAGTTTTAATACGACTTTAGGAGTTGTGCGTACAGTGAGGGAGTATCTTAAGCCGTATACCGAGGTCTTTATCTGTGAGATGGGGGCGAAGCAGCCCGGTGATATAAAGGAGATATGCGATATTGTTCATCCTGAGATTGGAATTGTGACGGCTGTAGGACCTCAACATCTTGAATCATTCAAGACAATAGAGCGTGTTCAGCAGACAAAATTCGAACTTATAGATGCCCTTCCCTCTTCAGGACTGGCAGTTTTAAATTATGATTTCCCTTATGTGGCAAACCGTAAGGTTGAGGGGTTGGCAGTTGAAAGTTACGCGGTGAATGCAGCGGGTGAAGTGAGATACAGGGCCGAAGATATATGTTATTCGGTTGCCGGCACTACATTTACGGTTGTATGTCCTGACGGGCGGAGATTGCCTTTGCGCACGAAGCTTGTAGGAGAATGTAACATAAGCAATTTGCTTGCGGCCGTTATCGTGGCATTACGTCTTGAGGTGCCTGATAATAAAATTGCATACGCTGTGGAGAAAATAGAGCAGGTTGAACATCGGTTGAACGTGAAACGTACGCCGGGTGGCCTCACAATAATCGATGATGCGTTTAATTCAAATCCTGCCGGTTCGGCTATGGCCTTGGATGTTCTTGCTTCAATGACATCGGGGAAGCGGATAGTTATCACACCCGGAATGATTGAACTTGGCGACCGACAGGAGGAACTTAACCGTGAATTCGGCCGCAAGATTGCACATTCGGCTGACGTGGCTATTGTTGTGGGTTTGTATAACCGTGATGCGATTGTGAGCGGAATTGAGGAGGGAAAAGGCATTTGTTCGAGGATAATTACAGTAGACACTTTCGGTGAGGCGCAGCAGCAGTTGGCTTTGCTTGGCGAGCCCGGAACGACGGTTCTCTATGAAAATGACCTGCCTGATACTTTCAAATGATAATTCAATAATCAGAATAAATAAAACTCATAAAGATGAAAACCAATATAGGAGTGTTTTTCGGTGGCCGTTCCACCGAGCATGAAATTTCAGTTATATCAGCGAATCAGGCTATGGCGGCGATTGACCGCAACGTGTATGATGTTACCCCCGTTTACATATCGAAGGAGGGGAAATGGTATACGGGTGAGGCCTTGACCGATGTGAAGAACTATCGCGATCCTAAGGCACTGCTTGCAAAATGCCAGGAGGTTTACATGCAGCCTACTTACGGTGATTATAATCTTTATAAAACAAAGCGTCCGATGTTCGGTAGCGCTGTGGAAACAAAACTCGATGTTGTAATTCCTGTGCTTCACGGTTCTAATGGTGAGGATGGTACGTTCGAAGGGGTTCTTGAATCAATAGGAATTCCTTATGCGGGATGCAATGTCCTGGCATCGGCTAACGGCATGGATAAGATAACCATGAAAATGATTCTGCAGGCATGTGATGTGCCTGTGGTGCCGTATATATGGTTTACGGATAAACAATGGTTTGCCGAACGCGAAAAAATCATAGCTGACATTGAAGGGAAACTCGGATATCCGGTTATTGTTAAGCCGGCTAATCTTGGCTCAAGCGTAGGTATTGGCCGTGCCGCTGACCGTGAGCAACTTATGGAGCGTGTGGATAATGCCGAGACGTATAGCTCGCGAATAATTGTGGAACACATGGTTGAGAATCTGCACGAGGTGAACTGCTCTGTTCTGGGAAGTTGTGATGATTACCGCACCTCGGTTTGCGAAGAGCCGATTAAAAGCGGTGAGATACTCAGCTATGAAGATAAGTATATGGGTGGCACTAAGGGGGCAAAAGGCATGCAGGCCTCGCAGAAAAGAATTCCTGCTGATTTGCCTGAGGCTGTAAGTGACCGGATCCGCTTTCTTGCCGGGGAAACTTTCAGAGTGCTTTCATGTCATGGAGTAAGCCGTGTAGACGTGATTATGGATGCAGATAACGGCGAGATTTATGTTAATGAGATCAACACCATTCCCGGTTCGTTATCATTTTATCTGTGGGAGGCAACAGGCTTGAGTTTTGAAAAGCTTATGGATACTCTGGTTAAGCTTGCGCTTGAACGCAAGCGTGAACAGGGGATGAAAACCGTAAGTTACTCACAGAATATTTTCGCTATGGGCGGAGGTGTGAAAGGCGGTATAAAGAAGTAGAATCGGAAATGCAGATGATAAAGAAGCGGGGATGCCAAATGGTAAGGCATCCCCGCTTTAATTTTTCCAGTTAAAGAATTTATTTGAAAGTGTAGGTACGAACACTTAAAACATGTTTATCGGGTTTGGTGAAATAGAAAGAGACAACTGTGTCCTTACCCATTTTGTCGCCATGTTCTTTGAAGAATGCCTTCAAGGTGTTACGCACGTTGCGGACATCGTCGGCATATTCGCTGCTTAACTCACGCTTTCCGGGTTCATGTTTTTCTTTGTCAAAACAAAGATCATCAAGCATTTGGAAAAAGTCAGTTTTGGTTTTTTCATCAGCATCGGCAGTAAAGCTGTAGGTAAGCACCATTGCCAGATGCTTTTTGTCTTTGAAATAAGGTCTCTCCATAGTTATTGAGTTTTTATGTTTTACTTTTAATTCTATATCAATAACATTTTATGGGGATAAAAGTTCATGCAGCCGCCAGGCGTAGGGAACGGTGTTTTAAAAATGCCCAAGTAAGGGTGCAGCAGGGACTGAGAAGGTTGAAAAAACAGAACGGGAAATAGACAAGAGTGCTGATTCCAAGCACTGCGCTTTGTGTAACACCACAAGAATTCCAAGGAATAAGAACCGAAGTGACGGAAATTGAGTCCTCGAGTGTGCGGCTCAAATGATGTGGCGGGAGTCCGATGCGTTTATAGGCTTCACTGAACACGTTGCCTCCTACAATGATTGAAAGGAACTGGTCGCCTGTGCATGAGTTGAGAAAAAGTCCGCTGCCGACAGTTGTGGAAACCATGGCCATGGGGCGGTTTATGCGCGATGTGAGGGCGTGTGTAATGGTGCCGAGCATTCCGGTGCCAATCATTGTGCCTCCGAAGGTCATGGCCGACAATACAAGCAGAATTGTAGGTAACATGCCTTTGGCACCACCTGTGGCAACAAGCGGATCGAGCAATGTGTCGCCGGTGGAAAGAGCTGACGAACCGAGCACAAGTCGAAGGCTTGAGAATGCTTTTTCAAAAAATCCTGATGCTTCGGCACACAGTTCTGCAGCTATATGCGGCTGGAAAATCCACATGCCTATAATGCCGAAGAGTGAACTAAGAGCCATTGTTGTTGCAGTGCCAATTCTGAGTGCTATCAGAATCATTGTGAGCAGGGGAATTATCAGTACCCAAGGAGTGAGGTTGAATGTCTTTGCCAATGCCGATGCCATTTGCAGGCTATGATTGGTGTCGGCGATTTCGCCGCCCGACATTCCGACTGACAGGAATATTATAAGTGAAATTGTAATTGCCGGAATGGATGTGTTCATCAGAAACCGGATGTGGGTGAACAGGGGAACGCCGCAACTCGATGAGGCGAGGACGGTGGTGTCGCTCAGCGGAGAGACTTTATCGCCGAAATAAGCTCCTGAAATCACGGCACCGGCAATCCAGCCGGGATGATAGCCCATAACGGTGCCAACTCCCGTCATCGCGACTCCTACGGTGGCAATGGTGGTCCATGAACTACCTGTCATAACTGAAATAATGGCGCATGACAGGCATGCAATGAACAGAAACATGTCGGGTCGTAGAAATTGGAGTCCGAGATTAATGAGATAGGGGACAACGCCGCTTAACATCCATGAGGCGGAAAGAGTGCCAATGGCAAGAAGTATGGGAATCGTCGGGAGAATCTGACGGGCACTGTGGCATATGCCGTTCCATATTCCATAGGTTGATTTGCGGCAGATAATATAAAGAATGCACGAAAGAACTGCGCAGGCAAGAAGAATAAGATAGCTCCATTGCTGCACGGTGTCGGCATTCTTAAGTACAATTATAAGGGTGATGCTTATTAAAAGAACGGTTATTGGAATGCAGGAAACGAATAATCCTAAAGGTTTACGTGTCTGGTGGTTATTGTTGTTCAATTTTTTGTTGCTTTAGTTAGGTCAGTGCAGGCGACATGTTTACCCGCCCGTTTTTAAAACGGATGCGAAATTAGTAAATATTTAAACATTATGCAAAATTCTTGGTTGTGTAAACTGAATTGTTATGAATGATTATGACATATTTAGATAAATAAAGTAAAAAAGATTTGTTAGAAATTTTGTATATGAAAAAATTATGTTTACCTTTGCCGAGCAAAACCACTAAGGAGAGATGGCAGAGTGGTCGATTGCGGCGGTCTTGAAAACCGTTGAGGGTAA
>CAZMAO010000020.1:0-28217 GCA_964564465.1 uncultured Bacteroides sp. | reverse complement strand
CCCCGGAGAGTCGCTTCGCATCCACTCCGGGGTTTCCTTGATTGAGCCGCTTGCTACGGCTTTGCTGTGCGGTGTGGAGGCCATGCGGATGTGGACGTGCCGGAGGCAACGTCCCTATAAGGTGGTGGAAATCAGGGGGACGGTACCATGCGGGTGTGGTCGCGATGAATCGCGTGCCCTACATTGGGATGGGTGATTTGTTATGTAATATGTTGACGATTAATGTATTGTAGGGACGTCGACTTGTCGCGTCCGGAGAGATTGCGGGGGAAGCAGGCCGGTGCGGTGTGGAGGCCATGCGGGTGTGGACGTGCCGGAGGCAACGTCCCTACAAGGTGGTGGGAATCATGGGGACGGTACCATGCGGGTGTGGACGCGATGAATCGGCGTCCGTACATTATCGTGTGAATGTCAGGCAATCATTTATTGGTGTAGTTTACGGATATAATGCCATGCTGCTGTGGACGTGCCGGAGGCAACGTCTGTACAAGGTGGGGTGGTTTCTGACTTGCAATCAAAATGGGGATAGTACAATTTGATTTGGGGATTTGGGTGGTTTTGGCTATTTTTGTTTTTTGATATCTGCATGTGTTATGAAGGTGAGTGAGTTTACATGGGAATTGCTTGAGGCTGAGGCGCTGAGAATTAATTCTCCGGCGTTTATAGCGAATGATCCCGTGCAGTTTCCACGTCGTTTCGAGAGGCTGCAGGATGTTGAGATTGTGTCGTTTCTGGTGTCGTCGATAGCGTGGGGAAACCGTAAGATGATTTGCCGGGATGCGGACAAGATGCTTGCGCTGATGGGGCATGATCCATATAATTATGTGATGGACAGGGGATATGAGGATTTGCCTGACGGTAATATTCACCGGACTTTTTTTGCAAGGGATCTCCGCCATTTTTTGCGCGGATTGCGCCGGGTTTATGAGCGCTATGAGTCGCTTGATGCTTTTGCCGCGGAAAACGGTGTGGGCAACGATGAGTTTCCGGCGTGGCGGCTTGTGGAGCTGCTCAATGCGGAGTTGCAGGAGGCTAACGACGGCAAGGGTGATTCGCGGTGTTTTCCTCTGAATCTGAAGACGACTGCGCTGAAGCGTGTGAATATGGCGCTGAGGTGGCTGGTGAGGGATGACGGGATTGTGGATATGGGTGTATGGCGTTCGATCAAGCCTTCGCAACTGTTTATTCCGCTGGATGTTCATGTTGGCAATACGTCGCGCGAGCTGGGGCTGGTCGAGCGAAGAAGCAATGACAAGCGTACGGCTGTGGAGCTGACGCGTTTGCTTGCGGAGCGCAGGCCTGAGGATCCGGTGTGGTTCGATTATGCTCTTTTCGGGATTGGAATGGAACAAAAGGGGAGTGGAGATTTGTTATAATTGAGATTTGTAAAATAGGTTTTGTTTTCATAATTTTGGGACATAAGATATATAAAACGACTTTTGATATGAGAAAGATAATTACAGTGGTTCTGCTTGTTTTGGTGGGCACGATGGGGGCGCTTGCAGGGGGCAAGGCGGAACTTAAGTTTGAAAGCAAGAAGTTTGATCTCGGAAATATAAAGGCTGACGGTGGTGCGGTGACCGCTACATATAAGTTTACGAATACGGGAGACGGTCCGTTGGTTATAATTCAGGTTACCAACGGCGGATGCGGATGCACGCAGCCCAATTATCCGAAGGAGCCGATTGCGGTGGGGAAAAGCGGCGAGATAAAAATTCATTTCAATCCGCGAGGCAGAAAGGGTGAGGTTAACCGTTCGGTGCGTGTGAAAAGCAATGGCGGAAATGCGGAATTGCATTTTTCGGCAGTCATAATACCTTGATGATTAGATGAGAAGATTTTTTTCGTTTTTGGCCGGGGTGTTGAGTTGCGTGTTGCTGAACGCGGAGCTTGTGTGGCTTGATCCGGTGTTTGATTTCGGTGCTTTTTCGGAGGATCTGCATACGGTTAATCATGTTTTCAAGGCTGTGAATACCGGAACGGAGGGTGTTTCGGTTGTTTCGACCCGAGCAAACTGCGGATGTACGGTTGCGAGGCCGAGCCGTGATGTTGTCGAGCCCGGCGACACGCTATACGTGCCGGTTGAATTCAATGCGGTGGGGAGACCGGGGCGGTTTACGAAGAAGGTGTTTGTCGACACTTCGGACGGCGGAAAAGCGACACTAACGATAGGAGGAACTGTGATAGGCGTGCAATCGACGCTTGTGCAACGTTATCCTGTGGGTGTAGGAGCGACACGTATTTCCGGGACTGTAGTTCCTTTCGGTTCGACAAGAAAGGGGCGTGGTCTTTCCGGCGGGTTGAATATATACAATTCGACGGATAAGGTTATAAAGCCTCAGGTAAAGGATTTGCCTGCCTATATGACCGTGATTTTCCGACCTGCGCAGATAGGTGTGGGCGAGGAGGGATTTGTTTCGCTGAGTTTCAACACGAGCCGCTGCGATGAATGGGGAACGGTTGTGGACAGTTTCGTGCTTATTCCGGATGAAAGCGCTCCGGGCGACAGCATACGAATAAGTACGGTGGGCATTATAAACGAGGATTTCAGCAAGCTGACTGATGAGGAACGTGCGAACGCACCTAAGATAGAGGTTGAGCCGGAGACGGTTGACTTCGGACATTTTGCAGGGGAAAAGGAGGTTGAGCGCACGTTGGTGGTGTGGAACCGCGGAGGGAAGGCGATGCTGATAAGAAAGGTTGAAACTGCGGAAAAGGCTGTAAGTGTAGGGGATTACAAGGCGAAAGTGATGCCCGGAAAAAGCGTAAGGATCAAACTGACTTTAGACACGGAAAAGGTTGAGAGCGATAAGCCTCTGAACGGCAGACTGCAGATTATTACGAATTCCCCGGGCTCGTCGAGTTTGGCGGTCAGGCTTGTGGGTACACATTAATGATTTATGAGCGAGAAAAGAGAAAATAAGGATGTCGAAAAGATGGACTGCGGGTGTGCGTCGCAGATGGAGCATCCGGAAAATTCACCGGAATACATAGGATTGAATGTTAATCAGGGTGTGGTTCAGCCCCCTTCGGTAAATCCGTATTTCACAAAGCGTAAGCGCAAGCCGTTGCCAAGTGCGGGAGAGCTTGTGGAGGGAATTCTGAAGGGAGACATAACGCAGTTGTCGCGAGCCGTTACGCTGATAGAGTCGCTTTCGGTTCCACATCAGGCATTAGCCCAGGAGGTTATAGAGAAGTGTCTGCCATATTCCGGGAATTCGCGCAGAATAGGAATAACGGGAGTTCCAGGTGCCGGAAAGAGTACGTCGATAGATGTTTTCGGTTTGCATGTGCTTAAAGGAGGGGGAAAGCTTGCGGTGCTTGCCATAGATCCGTCGAGTGAGCGGACAAAAGGCAGCATTTTAGGTGACAAGACCCGAATGGAGAAGCTTTCCCAACAGGACAAAGCTTTTATACGTCCTTCACCATCGGCAGGTTCGCTGGGAGGAGTTGCCCGAAAGACCCGTGAAACGATAGTGTTATGTGAGGCTGCGGGTTATGACAATATTTTTGTGGAAACCGTAGGCGTGGGTCAAAGCGAGACTGCCGTTCATTCGATGGTGGATTTTTTTCTGCTTATACAGCTTGCCGGGACGGGAGATGAACTTCAGGGAATAAAACGCGGAATAATGGAGATGGCCGACGGAATTGTGATAAACAAGGCTGACGGGGACAATATAGACCGGGCTAATCTTGCAAAAGCGCAGTTCAGTTCGGCGTTACGTCTGTTTCCGCCTACGGAAAGCGGCTGGAGTCCGGAAGTTCTGACATATTCCGGATATTTCGAACTTGGAATAGAGGAGGTGTGGGGAATGATTGACCGATATTTTGAGTTTGCGATGAATACGGGTTATTTTGAAGCACGTCGCCGCAAACAGGCGCGATACTGGATGCGGGAGACCATAGACGAGCAGTTGCGCAATCATTTTTACAATAATCCTGAAATTGCCGAATTGCTGGAGCGCAAGGAGAATATGGTGCTGGCGAACCGACAGAGTTCATTTACGGCGGCGAGAGATGTGCTTGATGCGTATTTCAGGAAGGAGGGTGATAATTGATTATGGACTTCAAGCCGCTGGATATAAATGAGGTAGCCGAGCTGTTGCCTTTTTTGGAGAGCCATCCGTTCCGTTCGTGTGATTACACGGTGGGGGGATTGTATCTTTGGGCCGATGCGTTCGATTACAAGGCGTGTGTGAAGGATGGCACGCTGTATGTGTCGGGTCGCCCGGTTAACCGCTCGGATGTAGAGGCATTTTCAATTCCGTTAGGCCCGAAGCCGCTGTATGTGTCGCTTGAACCGTTGCGGGAATATTGCGATCGAACCGGCAAACCGCTTGTGCTGTCGTCGGTTCCGGAGGAGGCTCTTCCGGTTCTTATAGATATGGACGCCAAGAGAGTGGAGCAGTTAAGCGATTGGAGCGATTATATTTATTCGGCGGAGAGTCTTGCGACATTTGCGGGTAAGAAACTTGCAAAGAAGCGCAATCATGTGAACAGGTTCGAAGCGGATCATCCTGATTCCGAGTTCCGCAGGATAGTTGCCGATGATGTTGAATCACTAAAGGCCTTTTATGAGAAAATTACGGCCGACAGCGACAAGAATTCTCCGATGGCAGAGTATGACCGCCGGATGACCATGCATATGCTTGAGCAAATGGAAAAGTATCCGTTCGAAGGGTGTGTGCTGAAAACCAAGGAGAATGGAATAGTCGGCTTTACGTTCGGAGAGGTTATAGGCGACACGCTGCATGTTCATATAGAGAAGATGAATCATGAGGTGGCGGGCGCAGGTGAGACATTGTGTCACCGCTATGTGGCGCATATTCTAAAGAACCACCCGGAAGTTACGATGGTAAACCGTCAGGATGATTCGGGTGACATGGGTTTACGAAGAGCAAAGCTGTCGTTGCACCCGATGTTTATGGTGCATAAATATAACGTAGAGTTTTAACGGTATGAAGCTGGTGGACAGAGTGTCGCGGTGGGCCGATAAGAGTGGGTCGACTTTAAAGAGCCTGGCAAAGATAGCGGTAGAGTCGCGTAAATGTAACTTAAAGGCTGTGGCCAAGCCCGGAGAAAGTCTTGTTATAATGGGTAATGGCCCGTCGCTTGCGGAAACGATAGAATCGGATAGGGCTGAACTTGAGAAACATCCTTTGATGGCGGTGAATTTCGCTGTGAAAGGTGAGGAGTTTTTTGAACTGAAACCTGAATACTATACGATGATTGATCCCGCTTTTTTCGTTGAGTATGAGGTTAATGAGAATGTGAAAAAACTCTGGGACGCCCTGTTGAACCGCGTTGACTGGTCTATGACAGTTATTGTTCCGGCCAGGGCTGTTATTCCTGTGGATTTATCGAAAAACGGGAATATAAGGATCGGAAGGATAAATCCGGTTGGCGTGGAGGGTTTCGCATGGCTTGAGAACTGGGCCTTCGGTAGCGGGCGCGGTATGCCACGTCCGCGCAATGTATTGATAGGCAGTCTGATGGCCGGATTGTTATTAGGATATAAAAAGATATATGTGGTTGGCGCGGATCATACGTGGACAGAAAATCTCCGCGTTAACGAACGGAATGAACTGTGTGCGGTTGAAAATCATTTCTATGAGGAGAGTGAGGATGTGTTGACCCGTCGCGCATCAATTTACCGTGGGGTGAGAATGCATGAAATGATGTATAGCCTTTATGTTGCATTCAGCTCATATTTTGCAATAGAGAGATATGCAAAAAGCAAGGGCGTAGAGATTATAAACGCTACGCCACACAGTTTCATAGATGCATTTAAGCGTGGGAAACTGTAATTGACAGGGGGTTGCGGGCTATAAATCAATGACGCCGGTTGTCGTCGAATGAGCCGTCATCGTCGGGATTTTCGTCGATTCCGTATTCGAAATCCATTTGTTCTGACCAGCTTTCGTCGAAGTCATTGTCAAAATCTTCGTCGAAGTCTTCGAGCTGTTCATCATCGTCGGGGTTGATTTCGGGGGTGTCGAAGATGAATTCATCTTCTTCACGAACACGATGAGAGGCATCAAGAGGCCGATGCGTGATAGATGGAGTGGCGATGCGGTTGGTTTCATCGGAAACGGCACTCCAAAGGATATCTTTAAGTTTGTCTATTCCAAAGCCGGTGACAGCCGAAATGAAAACGTGAGGAATGTCAGGGGGGAGCGTTTTTTCAATTTCAGCCATCAGTTCATCGTCGAGCATATCGGATTTGGATATGGCGAGGATGCGCTGTTTGTCCATTAGCTGCGGATTAAATTTCTGAAGTTCGGAGAGCAGGATTGAATAAGCAGCGTTGATGTCGTCGGAATCGGCCGGCACCATGAAAAGGAGCACGGCGTTTCGCTCGATGTGGCGCAGGAAACGGAGTCCGAGACCTTTGCCTTCGGAAGCTCCTTCGATGATTCCCGGAATGTCGGCCATTACAAATGATCGGTTTCCGCGATAGTCGACAATGCCGAGCTGAGGTTCCATTGTTGTGAATGGATAGTCGGCGATTTTGGGACGGGCGGCTGAAATTGCCGAGAGGAGGGTTGATTTACCGGCGTTGGGAAAACCAACCAGACCGACGTCGGCAAGCAATTTCAATTCAAGAATTATTGTTTTTTCAATTGCCGGTTCGCCGGGCTGTGCGTAGCGGGGAGTACGGTTTGTGGCGCTTTTGAAGTGCCAGTTGCCGAGACCTCCGCGTCCGCCGCGGAGAAGCTTCACTTCCTCGCCATCGTTGTTTACCTCGCAAAGGAATTCGCCTGTTTCGGCATCGAAAACAACAGTTCCACAGGGCACGTCGATGATAACGTCGTTGCCGTCTTTACCGAAGCTCCGGCCACCGGAGCCACTCTGACCGTTTCCGGCGAAAACATGGCGGTTATATTTAAGAGGCAGGAGTGTCCACATGTGGCTGTTTCCGCGAAGGATAATATGTCCGCCACGTCCGCCGTCGCCACCATCGGGGCCACCTTTGGGAATGTATTTAGCGCGGTAGAAATGTCGGGAGCCGGCACCTCCCTTGCCTGAGCGGCAGTGTATTTTCACGTAGTCGATAAAATTGGAATCAGCCATAGTAGAATTCAGTTATAGTTACAAGTAAATAACGTCCGGAACGTCAAATAGGTTGTTCCATCCGGGCTATAGATTCGGCGACAATCCAATCGAAGGGCGTGTCGAGGTCGACCGCTCTTGTTTTATCAACAAGAACCGGGACGCGGTTCATTTCGCCTTGCTGCTTTGTGCGCAGTGCATGGGGATTGAACACGTAGACCGAACCGGAAGTCTGAATGCATTGCGGGGCGTCCTGGCGGCGAGTGTACATTCCATGTCCTTTTGCAATTTGCATGAAGCCGGTTTCGGGATTAACCTCAAACGTGTCGTAGTAGGGATTCGCGGCAGATTCAACAACGGTAGTAACCATGTCGACATCGGGAGTGTATCGGTCGAGGCAAGCCTGTACATCGGCTTCGGAACGGAAAGGCGATGTTGGCTGAAGCAGACAGAGACGAGAGTATTTTATGCCCTGTCGGTCGGCCCAGTCGAGGACATCGACCATAACTTCACGTGAGCCGATGGTGTCGCCACCGAGTTCAGCGGGACGCATGTATGGGACGGGTAGGCCGGTTGCACGAGCAACTTCAGCAATCTCCTCATCGTCGGTAGAGACAATTATGTGTGAGTCAGGGGCAAATCGCCGAGCCATTTCTATGGAGTAAACAATCAGAGGTTTTCCACCGAGAAGCTTTATGTTTTTCCGTGGAATGCCTTTGCTTCCACCCCGGGCCGTGATTACAAAAAGAGTGTCATTTTCCATGCGCTATAATATTTTGATACAAAATTAACATTATTTGTTGAACCCCGGCAAAGAGATTGGTCGGATTTTTCTAATTTTGTGGATAGTTATGGTGATGGATATAGTTTTATTTCTTGTCGGTCTGGCCCTGATTGTATATGGTGCGGATTTTTTGACCGACGGTGCAAGTTCGCTCGGCCGCCGCATGGGAATGAGTGAGCTGGTTACCGGTTTAACGATAGTTGCATTCGGCACATCGGCTCCGGAGCTGGCGATAAGCGTTACGGGTGCGGTGCAGGGAAACACCGGAATAGCTATAGGTAATGTGGTGGGCAGCAATATATTCAATACGCTGGTTATAATAGGAGTCGTAGCCATTCTGTGCCCGATAAAGGTGGAGCGTGGCATAATGACCAAGGAAATTCCGATGACAATATTGTCGGCGCTGGCTTTGTTTGCGGTGGGCTGTTCGGTTTGGCTCGATGGAACCGAAGCAGTCATTACAAGAGTTGACGGTATTCTTTTTCTGCTGATATTCATAATGTTCATGCGTTATGTGGTGAGCAAGGGGAAGGATGAAGGAGCATCAGGCGAAGGGCAAGTTCCGATGCCGGTGTGGAGGAGTCTGGTTTATTCGGCAGGCGGTCTTGCAGCATTGGTTTATGGCGGCGATTTGTTTGTAGACAGCGCTTCGTCGATAGCCGGAGCTTTGGGAGTAAGTGATGCGGTTGTTGGACTGACAATAGTTGCTGCCGGGACATCGCTGCCGGAACTTGCGACATCGGTTGTTGCCGCGCGCAAGGGGAGCACCGGGATAGCAGTGGGGAATGTAATAGGCAGCAATATATTCAATATACTGATGGTGCTGGGATGTGCGTCGCTTGTAAAGGAGTTGCCGTTTGGTGGAGTAAGCAATGTTGATTTGAGTGTAATGCTCGGGTCGGCGGTACTGTTCTGGATTTTCGGATGGATAATAAAAGAGCGAACCATAACACGCCTTGAGGGAGGAATTTTGTTTGGGGGATATGTGGGATATGTTGTTTATTTGGTGATTAACGCCGGGGTTAGTTAAATAACAGAGAAACGGACCGTTGGAGGAGAAACTGAAATTAAGTTTGCAGCAGCGTCAGGTTCAGACGCTGACACCTTTGCAGATGCAGCTTGTGAGGGTGCTGGAAATGAACGGTCCGGAAGTGGAGGAGTATGTGCGGGAAGTTTTAGATGAAAACCCTGCGTTGGAGGCTGTTGGAGATGTGGAGGAGCCGAATGACGGATATGAGGAGAGCGCCGAGGAACTGCAGCAGGCTGACTACCGGAACGAGGATGAGATGCCGTCGGGAGTGATGGAGCGTGTATCGGGCCGAGGTGAGAAGGTTGTTTATGAAACTGCGGCTACGAGCCGTGGAGAGACGCTGTATGAGGCGATAATGCGTTATCTGTCGGAAATAGGGTGTGATGCCCGGGAGATTCTGATAGGGGAATATGTGGCGGGTAATATAGATGATAACGGTTATCTGATGAGGAGAATAGATGAGATAGCCGATGACATAGCCATTCATGCCGGATTTGAGGCTGATGAAGATGAGGTGCGTAAGGTGTGGCGCAAAATCAGGAAAATGGATCCGGCCGGAATAGGTGCAACGGATTTGAGGGACTGTTTGCTGCTTCAGCTGAAACGAATGGGTGACGCGGATAAGAATGTTGTACTTGCACGTGAGATTGTTGAACATTATTTCGATGTTTTTTCGAAGATGCATTTTGAAAAACTTGCATCGATGCTCGGGGTTGATGATGAGGCGATAGCCGGGGCGTATGATGTTGTAAGAGGGCTGAATCCGAAGCCCGGAACTGTGTTTAACGGAGCATCGGATGCCGAGGACAGGGTGCGTCATATAATTCCTGACTTTTATGTTTATTCTGATCCGGAAAGCGGTGAGATAACGGTTTCGCTTGCCAACCGTTTGCCTGAACTGCAGATAGAGAGGACGTTCAGGGAGGAGACGGCAGGCAATCTGAAGGATAATCAGTCGGCACAGGCGTTCATAAGGCAGAAGCGTGATGATGCGAACAGCTTTATAAAAGTAATCGAAATGCGTCAGCAGACGCTGTTCAGCATAATGTCCGCGATAGTAGAGCTGCAGCGACCGTTTTTTCTTTCGGACGATGTTCGAGAGCTGAAGCCTATGATACTGAAGGATGTGTCGGCCAAGACCGGTTATGATCTGTCGGTGATAAGCAGAGCGACGTCGGGTAAATATGTCGCTACGCAGAGAGGCGTTTACCCGCTTAAGTTTTTTTTCAGTGAGCGTCCTACCGAGGGGAGCGATGTGTCGGCGCATGAGATACTCGACAGTATAGAGAAAATAATAGAGGGGGAGGACAGGCTGCATCCGTTAAGCGATGCGGAGATAGCAGAGGCACTTGAACAGCAAGGGTACGGAATAGCGAGAAGAACCGTAACGAAGTACAGGGAGCGTCTGGGATTGCCTGTCGCGCGTTTAAGACGAGGTTTGAAATAAGAATCAGGATTATGATAAAGAAAATTTCGCAGATATTATCGTTTGTGTTTTCACCGCTGCTGGTGCCCACTTATGGGATTTTACTGGCGTTTCACTACAGTTACCTGATGCTTGCTCCGACAGGGACAAAGGCGGGGGTAACGGCTGTGGTGTTCATATTCACATGTCTTTTTCCGCTGCTTCTGATAGGCACGCTGTGGAAGTTAGGCAAGGTTTCGGATCCGGGGCTGAATTCGCGCACAGACCGCACTGTTCCGTATCTGATTACGGCGGCGAGTTATGTTGCGGCGGTTGTGTATCTGTTCAGTGTAAAGTCGCCGATGTGGCTGATTATGTTTTTTTGCGGAGGGCTTATGGCGGTTGCATTTTCCACGGTTATAAACAGGTGGTGGAAAATCAGCGCCCATATGGCAGCTATGGGTGGATTGCTGGCGTTGTGCATGTGTATGATGACCGGGGGAGTCGCAGTAAGGCCAATGATATGGATTGTGTTGACTGTGGCTGTTTTGTGTGGTCTTGTAGGGTCGGCGCGACTTGAGCTGGAACGACATACGCTGGGACAAGTGGGTGCGGGGTTTGTAAACGGTATGCTATGTGTAGGGCTGCTAACGCTGTTAATTAAATAAATTAAAATAAATAACAAATGAATCCGAAAGTCAGTATAATAATGGGAAGCATGTCAGATCTTCCCGTGTTGAAGAAGGCTGCCGATTTTCTTGAGTCGATGGAAGTTCCGTTTGAGATGAACGCCCTTTCGGCTCACCGGACTCCGGCTGAGGTTGAGAAATTTGCAAGAGAAGCCCAAGGGCGCGGAATAGAGGTTATAATAGCCGGCGCGGGCATGGCTGCTGCATTGCCCGGAGTGATTGCGGCGATGACGCCGGTTCCGGTGATAGGTGTTCCGCTGAGTGCGTCGCTTGACGGCCGCGATGCGTTGCTGTCGATTGTCCAGATGCCTCCGGGTGTTGCGGTTGCGACAGTCGGAATAAACGGAGCCATGAATGCCGGAATTCTTGCGGTGCAGATTCTCAGCCTTTACGACAAGGAGATATGCGAGCGTTTTATGGAGTATAGGAAGCAACTGTCGGCCAAGATTGTGTCGGCAAACGAGCAACTTAAACAGGTTACATATAAATTCAAGACCAACTGATGGGAGAACGGAGAGCCACATGTGAGGTGAAAGTCGGGAATCTGCGAATGGGTGGCAGTAATGCCGTCAGGGTGCAGAGTATGGCTTCATGCAAAACAATGGATACGGATGCGTGTGTTGAACAGAGCGTGCGCATGGCTGAAGCCGGTGCCGAACTGATAAGATTTACGGCACAGGGGGTGCGTGAGGCAGCCAATCTTGCAGAAATTAGAGCCCGCTTGCGAGAGCTGGGAATCGAGGTTCCGCTGGTGGCCGATATTCATTTCAATCCGCGCGCGGCATTTGAGGCCGCGAAACATGTGGAGAAGGTCCGTATAAATCCCGGAAATTTCGTTGACCCGGGCCGAACGTTCAGAAAAATAGAATTTACGGATGAGGAGTATGCCGCTGAACTGAAACGGATAGATGAGGCTCTGATTCCATTTTTGGCAGAATGTCGGGCTAATGAAACCGCAATCAGAATAGGTGTAAACCACGGGTCGTTAAGCGACAGGATAATGAGCCGTTACGGAGACACACCGGCCGGAATGGCTGAAAGCGCCATGGAGTTTCTGCGTGTATGCAAACGTGAAGGTTTTGAAAATGCGGTTGTTTCAATCAAGGCCTCGAATGTTGTGGTAATGGTTGAAACCGTAAGACTTTTAGCTCGTGTAATGGCCGATGAGGGACTTTGTTATCCTCTTCATCTCGGAGTGACAGAGGCGGGTGACGGCGAGGACGGACGTGTGAAATCGGCTGTGGGAATAGGAAGTTTGCTTGCAGAGGGACTCGGAGATACAATCAGGGTTTCGCTTAGTGAAGCTCCGGAGAATGAACTGCCGGTTGCCAGAGCGCTGGCTGCATACGCGTCTGAGGTGTTGAAAAGCAATGATGGAGCTGCAACAATGCCTGAAAATGCGAGAAGTTTTGCGGTTGGGACAATTGGGGGAGAGAATCCGGTAAGAGTTCTGCCCGGTGAAGCTGCTGATTTTCATGAGGTTGTTTATGATGTGGGGTCAGATTTCAGCACGGATGGGCTTAAGGCTGAAGATGTTGTTGTTTTAACCGGCGAGGGTGCCGGTGCATCGGGAAAAATGATGAGAGCGTTGGCAGAGATGAGGGAGGCCGGAGTTCGTAATCCGGTGGTTCTGAATCTGAAGTATAAGGATTGCGATTTGGATGAACTGACCATAAAGGCTTCGGTTGATTTAGGGCGGATGCTGCTTGCCGGATTCGGTGACGGGATAATGATAGAAGCTGAAGGAATTGACGGTTCCGATGTGGAACGCTTGAGCTACAGCATATTGCAGGCTACAAGACGGAGGATTACAAAAACGGAATATATTGCCTGCCCGGGATGTGGGCGCACCCTGTTTGATTTGCAAAGCACCTTGCATGCGGTTAAAGAGGCTACGGAAAAACTCAAGGGGTTGAAAATAGGGGTTATGGGGTGTATAGTGAACGGCCCCGGAGAGATGGCTGACGCGGATTACGGTTATGTAGGGGCAGGTGCAGGCAAAGTTAGTCTTTACCGCGGCAAGGAGTGCGTAGAGAAAAACATACCGACCGAACTGGCTGTGGAGAAATTGCTTCAACTAATTGAGAGTGACCGCAATGGTGAGTGATGAGAAGTTTATGCGTCGTGCATTGCAACTTGCTGCGAACGGTCGCGGACTGGTGTCGCCAAATCCGATGGTCGGTGCTGTTATTGTTTATGACGGACGAATTATCGGAGAGGGCTGGCACAGGGAATATGGGAAAGCCCATGCGGAGGTAAATGCTGTCAATTCGGTTGCGGACAGTGAGATGCTGAAGCAGAGCACAATGTATGTGACTCTCGAGCCTTGTTCGCATTACGGAAAGACTCCGCCATGTGCCAATCTGATTTTGGATTGCGGGATTCCGCATGTTGTGGTGGCGACCGCCGATCCGTTCGAGAGAGTATCAGGCAGAGGGATAAAGCTTTTGCGGGAAAATGGTGTTGAAGTGGAGGTGGGGCTGCTGGAGTCGGAGGCACGCGAACTAAATAGAATTTTTTTCACGGCGCATACGCTGGAGCGTCCTTACGTTTTGCTGAAGTGGGCGCAGAGCAGTGATGGTTTCCTGGGCAGCAGGAGTGTGGAATCGTTAAAGTTTTCAGATTCTGTCGGGCAAGCCGAAGTGCATGAACTCCGCAGTTGTTATGATGCTGTGATGGTGGGAAGCCAGACGGTTATAGATGACAATCCGAGGCTGGATGTAAGACTTGTTGAGGGAAGGAGTCCGCGGGCAGTAGTGATGGATCGCCGCGGGAGAGTTTCTCAGGAAAGTGTCGTGATGGAGCGAGACGGAACAATTCATGTGGGCGGAGGAAACGAGAATGATGTGAAGATAGAACTGGATTTAGTGTTAAAAGAGTTGTATGCCAACGGAATAACATCGGTTATGGTTGAAGGCGGCGCAAGTCTGCTGATGGGATTTATGGAATGCGGATTATGGGATGAGGCCCGTGTGGAGGTTTCGCCCGTGAAGTTGGGTTCAGATGGAAAGGCTCCGATATCCCTTCCTTCCGGCCGGCTTGTTGCATTTGAAAAGAGCGGCAGAAATGAGATTCTTCATTTCCGGAGGAAATAAACGGTGTGTTAAATCGTCTAAAAAGAGATGAAAGTGAACGATTTTGACTGTTTCGCATAGAGAAATAGGGAAATTGTTTTTAACTTTGCATGTTGAAAAGTATTGTTTTATGAAAATGAAGAAGCTGATATATGTGTTGACCGGGTTTATGCTGGCATTGGTGTCGTCATGTAATTCGGACAGCAGCACATTTACGGGAGGCGAGTACAATACCGGCTATTCCGTTATGGTGACCGGTTTTTCGTTGTTGAAGAACGACAGTGTGCTTGCAAATCTTGATTCCGTGTATTTTTCGATAGATCTGGATGAGGGCCGGATATTCAATGCCGATTCACTTCCGGTGGGTACGAAAATCACGGCATTGCAGGCGAGCATAACGCTTCCGGCATGCAGGGTGGCCTCGTTACGCGAGTATGGAGCGGCATCGACAGATTCGATAGATTACCTGACATCCTCGACAGATTCGATAGATTTCAGCAAGGGACCGGTTACGCTGCATCTTGTTTCGGCAAACGGTGAGGTGGAGTGTTACTACAGCATAGAGGTGAATGTTCATAAGGTTGATCCTAACCTTATGGCCTGGAGTCAGACAGCCCAGAGCGAGTTGCCGACAAATTTAAGCGTAGTGACGATGCAGGGGTGTGTGGAGAATGATGGTAAACTGATATGTTTCACCAGCGACGGTTCGAATTTTTGCCGCGCGGAGAGCAGCGATCCTTATGCCGGAGTCTGGACGACATCCACTGTAAATATGCCGGATGGCGCTCAACCCGGCAGCGTGGTTAATGCAGCCGGAGTGTTTTATGTTCTGGATTCGGCCGGCGAGTTGTTCAAGAGTGATGACGAAGGTGTGACGTGGGTGCCTACCGGAACGGAGATGAGCCACATTTACGGAGCGTTCGGCAGTGAGATTGTTGGCGTACGTAAAGCGGGAGAGGGATATGTGCACTGCACTTATCCGGAAACTACTGAAACCGCAGTAGTGGCAGGATGCCCGGTTAGCGGGACATCGCAAATGATGACTTATGTAAGCGAATGGTCGACCGAGCCTGTTGCCATTATGTGCGGCGGGACGACGGCAGACGGAGGAGTGACGGGCGCATGCTGGGCATTTGACGGAGAGGAGTGGGCGGAAATAAGCAACACACCGATTGCGGATGTAACCGGCATGACACTTGTTCCTTATTTCGGTTTCCGTGTGAATGGTGCATGGCAGGTAAACGAGAGCAGCATAATGCTTGCTTTCGGAGGCGTGAAGGCAAACGGAGAGATGAACAAGGTAAGTTACATTTCATATAACCGTGGAGTCGACTGGCGGGAAAGCGGTCAGTATCTGATGCTTCCGGATGAGATTACTCCGGCTTCGGGGAGACAGGCATTTGTTGCTCCTCATAAATTCAGCAGCCGCGGAGCCGACAACTGGAAAATGCTTCCGCAGCGAAGGCTTCCGCATTGGCTCAGCTATGAGGCCGGTGGGCGTGCGGTTACTCCGATAACGGAATGGGATTGTCCGTTCATTTATCTATTCGGCGGATATGACGAGCAGGGCGTTCTTGTCGGCAATATTTGGCGAGGCGCGATAAACAGGTTGATTTTTAAACCATTGCAATAGTATTAAACTTGATGGCAAAGGTGCATAGGGCAATTCTGAGATTTATGTTGGCGCTGATAGCAGTATCAGTGCCAAAACTGCTTTATGCGGATGATGAAGTTGAGAGCTATAAGTTTGATTTCGGAGCCGGTGTAGGGATGAGCGGCTATCTTGGCGATGCGAACGGCAGCAACCTGTATGCGCATCCCGGTTTCGGGTTCAATTTAGAGGGGCGTTATCTGATGGACAGCAGATGGTCGCTCCGCGCTCAGCTGACGTATGCGACAATAAGCGGCAACAGCGGAGATATGGAGAATGTATATCCAGGTCATGCCGTTTATGATTTTAAGGCAAATGTCTATGATCTCGGCTTCCGCGGGGAATTCAATTTTTTTGCCTACGGAATTGGCGAAACATACAAGCGTTTGAAAAGATGGACTCCGTTTATGTCGCTTGGTGTTGGTGTGAGTGTTTCGTCGTGTGGAGGAAATACGGCGGCGGGATTCAATATTCCGATGGGCTTCGGCTTCAGATATAAGTTGAAGAGGCGGATGAATTTGTCGGCGGAGTTTACCATGACAAAGGTTTTCAGCGACCGGATGGATGGAACGAATCTCAAAGATCCCTATCAGATAAAAAGCTCATTTATAAAGAATACGGACTGGTATTCGACAATAATGTTAGGAATAAGTTATGAGTTCGGTCCAAGATGTGTGACTTGTCACCGGATAGATTAAGATAAGAAACCAAAGCCAATCATAAATAGAAAATATCACAGAAATGTCGCAAACCTTCAAAACAGAGTTTAACGCTGTGCCGGAAAGCATGCCCCGGCATGTGGCCATTATAATGGATGGCAACGGGCGTTGGGCCAAGGAGCGTGGTCTTGAGCGTACAGCCGGCCATGTGAAGGGTGTCGACACGGTGCGTTTAATAACGGAGGCGGCCCGGGAAGCCGGGATTTCGTATCTGACCCTTTATGCGTTCTCGACTGAGAACTGGAACCGACCGAAGGATGAGGTTGACGCATTGATGGCATTGATTGTCAGTGCTATAGAACGAGAGACGCCTGATTTGATAAAGAATAATGTCAGGCTTACGACGATAGGGGATACGGCAAGTTTGCCGGAGGAGAGCAGGGTGCGTTTGCGCGAATGCATGGAGCGGACGTCGAAGTGCAACGGTATGATACTTGTGCTTGCGCTCAGTTATTCGTCGCGCTGGGAGATAGTGGAGGCATGCCGCAGGCTTGTGGAGAAGGCTGAAAAGGGTGAGGTAAAGTCGGGGGATGTTAACAGCGAGCTGTTTATCGGGAATCTGTCGACAGCGGATATGCCTGATCCGGATTTGCTGATACGCACGGGCGGGGACCGCAGGGTGAGCAATTTCCTGCTGTGGCAGATAGCGTATGCCGAGTTATATTTTACAGAGAAATACTGGCCCGATTTCAATAAGGAGGATTTCGGACAGGCAATAAAGACATATCAATCACGCGAAAGACGTTTCGGACTGACTTCCGAACAGGTCAAAAGCCAATCAAATAAAAATTATGCGCAATAAGATTTTCAGTATAATAATTGCAATTTTTACAGGATTTGCCACGGTTGCGGCACAGGAGGTTGCGGATACCGTGCATAATCCCCGAATAGTTTATGGCGGATTGCCTCACACCTATGAGATAGCGGGCATATCGGTGAGCGGTGCCAGCAATTACGAAGATTTTATAGTGATAGGTTACTCCGGTCTGAAAATAGGAGAGCGTGTAGAGGTTCCGGGCGCGGAACTGACCGAGGCATCGAAACGTCTGTGGCGTCAGGGATTGTTCAGCAGCGTGCAGATTGTTGCAGACAAGATTGCCGGGGACAAGGTTTGGCTGATAATAAACCTCAGGGAGCAGCCCCGCATAGCCGAGATCCATTATTACGGGGTGAAAAAGGGTGAGCGTGATGATCTGCAGGAACGGCTTCAGCTTCACAAGGGCAATCAGATTACACAAAACATTGTTAATCGTGCTGAAAGTATAATCAGGAAATATTTTGCAGACAAGGGGTTCGGCAATGCTACCGTAAAGATAGACCTTCAGGAGGATTTGTCGGCAAAGAACGAGATGATTGTAAATATTCACGTGGATAAGAACGAGAAGGTCAAGGTCCATAAGATTTATATTGACGGCAACGAGGCGTTGAGCGACAATGCGCTGCAACGCACAATGAAGAAAACTAACGAGAAGGGAAAACTTCTGAATCTTTTCAAGCAGAAAAAGTTTGTTGAGAGTGACTATCGTGATGACCTCAACCGAATAATAGAGAAATATAACGAAAAGGGTTATAGAGATGCCAAGATTTTGAGCGACAGTGTGGTTAAGTATGATGACAAGACTGTAGACGTATATATTCAGCTCGAAGAGGGAAAGAAATACTATGTAAACGATATTTCATGGGTAGGCAATACTCTTTATCCTACGGATGCTCTCAATCAGGTTCTCGGAATAAAGAAGGGTGATGTGTATAATCAGAAATTGCTGAGAAAACGCACTTCGGATGATGAGGATGCGGTTTCGAGTCTTTATATGAACCGGGGTTATCTGTTCTATGATCTTGTTCCGATTGAGAAGAATGTGAAGGGTGATTCGATTGATCTGGAGATGCGTATGGTGGAGGGTCCGCAGGCCACGGTTAACAATGTGGTGATAAACGGCAATGACCGACTGTATGAAAAGGTTATCCGCCGCGAATTGCGTGTCAAGCCTGGTGAGCTGTTCAGCAAGGAGGACCTTATGCGTTCGTATCGTGAAATTGCGCAGACCGGCCATTTCAACCCGGAAACAATAGATGTAAGACCTGAACCGAATCAGGAAAACGGCACGGTTGACATAATATGGAATCTGGAGAGCAAGGCCAATGACCAGATCGAGTTCTCGCTCGGCTGGGGCCAGACGGGTGTAATAGGAAAGGTTGCGTTGAAGTTCACCAATTTCTCGATAAAGAATCTGTTCCATCCGAGCACGTATAAGGGTCTGATACCACAGGGTGAGGGTCAGACGTTTACAATTTCGGCTCAGACGAATGCGCGTTACTATCAGAGCTACTCAATTTCGTTCCTTGATCCGTGGTTCGGTGGCAAGCGTCCGAATTCGCTCAGTGTGTCGGCCTACTACAGCCGCCAGACTGGTGTGAATTCATCGTATTATAACAGCAACTGGTCGAATCCGTGGCTGAATAATTCGTGGGGCTACGGTTATAATTACGGATATGGTTCGGATTATTATCAGCAGAGTATAAATAATGCGTATGACCCGAACAAGGTTCTGCAGATGGTGGGTGTTACGGTTGGTTTCGGTAAGCGTCTGAACTGGCCGGATGACTATTTCACTTTCCAGACTGATTTGAGCTATAACTGGTATTATCTGAAGAACTGGGATTATCTGTACTATATGAACAACGGTACGTCGAATTCGATAGTTCTCGGGCTGACACTTGCCCGTAATTCAATAGACAATCCGCTTTATACGCGGCGCGGTTCGACATTTTCACTGAGTCTGCAGATGACTCCTCCGGCATCGCTTTTCGGAAAGAAGGACTGGAAGAAGCTGTCGCAGGAAAATACGACGCAGAGCAAGAAGGAGATGTACAGGTGGATAGAGTACTGGAAGCTTAAGTTCCATTCGCGCACCTACACTCCGCTTACCGATCCGAACGGCAAGTACACGCTGGTGCTTATGACCCGTGCTGATGTGGGATTGCTGGGCAGTTACAACAAGTGGCTGAAGTCGCCGTTCGAGACGTTCTATATGGGTGGCGACGGAATGTCGGGGGGATATACTTATGCTACGGAAACAATCGGTCTTCGCGGTTATGAGAACGGCTCGCTGACGCCATGGGGCCGTGAGGGCTATGCTTATACGCGTTTCGGCATGGAGCTTCATTTTCCGTTCATGTTGCAGACGTCTACCACTATTTACGGACTCGCATTTGTCGAGGGTGGTAACGCGTGGACAAAGGTTAAGGATTTCGCTCCGTTTGATCTGAAGAAGTCGGCCGGTGTGGGTTTGCGTATATTCCTGCCGATGGTTGGCATGATGGGTATTGACTGGGCATATGGCTTTGACAAGGTGTTCGGAACCCGCGGAGGCAGCCAGTTCCACTTTATTCTCGGACAGGAATTCTGATGAGGAGTAAACTTTAGAGGTTTAAAATCGTCTATATAGAGAAATCAATAATATAGAGAAAGATGAAAGGAATGAAGAGAATGGCAATTGCACTGGCGTTTGCGGCTATGTGCGCGTTTGCCGGCAGTGCGCAGAAGTTCGCGCTGGTGGATATGGAGTATATACTGAAGTCGCTTCCTGATTATGAGGTTGCGAACAATCAGCTCGATCAGCTGTCGCAACGCTATCAGCGCGAGGTTGAGCAGCTTCAGCGCGAGGCGCAGACCATGTATAAGAATTATCAGAGCCAGATGCCGTTTCTGACGGATGATCAGAAGAAGAAGGAGGAGGCAAATATCGTGGCCAAGGAGAAGGAGGCCGCGGAACTGAGGATGAAATATTTCGGAACCGACGGCGAATTGTACAAGAAGCGTCAGAGCCTTATGAAACCGATTCAGGAGCAGGTTTATAACGCGGTTAAAAAGGTGAGCGAGGAGCGTGGATATATGTGTATTTTCGACCGGGCGTCGTCGGCAGATATAATTTTTGCTTCTCCACGGATAGATGTGTCGAATGAAGTTTGTGCCAAGTTAGGAATTTCAAAATAAAAAATGTAAATTTGCAGCGCAGGAATGCGTTATGCATTAAATTTGAAATAAATAATAAAAAAACGTATAGAAAAATGATTAAGAAAATTTTACTTGCGGCTCTAATAGCCCTGCCTACTTTCGGCTATGCACAGAAGTTTGCTGTTATCAATTCGCAGACTATAATCGAGGCTATGCCGGATATGGCATCGGCCCGCACACAGCTTGAGGCTGCATCGAAAAAATATGAGGATGAATTCAAAAATCTTCAGGATGCTCTTAACAAGAGCTACGAGGAGTTCCAGAAAATTGCTGATGACGCCAATACGCCTCAGACCATAAAGGAACGTCGCGTTCAGGAGATTCAGGAGATGCAGCAGAAGATAGAGCAGTTCCGCAACACTGCGACTCAGGATCTTCAGCAGCAGCAGCAGCAGCTTATGGCACCGATTCAGCAGAAGGTTATGGATGCCATAAAGGGTGTAGGCGCACAGGGTGCATATACTATGGTGTTTGAAAATCAGGCTCCGCTTTATGTCGGAACTGATGTGGAGGACATCACTCCGAAGGTTAAGGCTCGTCTTGGATTGAAATGATTTAAGAAGTATATATATCGGAAAGCGGTTTCACGTGATGTGAGGCCGCTTTTTTTATTAGTGATTGGGAATGAGCCATGCGGGGGTGGACGCGATGAATCGGCGTCCGTAGAAGTGGGTTGGAATCAGGGATTGATGATGCTGCGGTATTCGGACATGAACTGATGGAGTTTGTATGCGCCGATGCACAGGCCTGCGATTCCACCGCAGAGCATTCCCCAGAGGGCGTAGGTGTTGGAGGAGAGCAGGTAGGCAAGCAATGCAATGAAGACGGCGGCAAACGGCACGAGGACGAGTATGAACTGAAGGTGTTTCTTGCGATAGTAGAGAGCGCGCTCGCAGGCACAGGCGACGGTGAGTTGTGAAAGGTCGATGTTCGAGATGCCGTTGTAGAGCCATCGGTCCATTATGGAAGCGGTGAGGAGGTAGAGGGAACCGGTAGCTATGGTTACGATTGTGAGGTGCATTGGGGCGGAGGATTGATTATGGAGGAGGTGGGTGAGGAGGAAGGGGAATGTTACGGCAAGAATGAGTGCGAGGCGCGAGAAGTGTCTGTAGCGTCGCGCCAGTGAATGAAGGGCTGTGTTGCGCTGCATGGTTCCGGTGGGGGTAAGCGGGTTTTCGGTTGAGAATGTGGCCTGTTGCCAGCATTTTTTTATTTTCTGTTCCATGGTGTTTTATTGTTGAATAAGTGTTTTGATTTTTTTCTTTGCGAAGTGAAGGCGTTTGGCCACGTTTGCGCGTGACAGGCCTATTATCTGAGCAATTTCGTCGTAGGAAATTTCGTCGAGCCATAGGGTCACGATTGCTTTGTCGATTGGTCCGAGCCGGGAGATGGCTTCGTGAAGGTCGGCAAGAAGTTCGCGGTTGGAGTCATCACATGTTATTGTGTCGTAGAGTTGCGTGAGCTGGGTGGTGGGGATCTGGCGCTGTTTTTTGCGGAGGGAAGTGACGCATGAGTTGAGCGTGATGCGGTATATCCATGATTTTAGTGAGCATGTGCCCCGGAATTTCGGCATGGATTGCCAGAGGTTGATGAGGGCATCCTGTTTAAGGTCGTTGAGTTCGGAGATGGAGCCGGCATATCCGAAGCATATCCTTTCGATAAGCGGGAGGTATTGGCCGGTTATTGTGGAGAAATCGTATGATTGTCGGGGACGGGTGTATGCGGCATCGGCAATTTCAGCCGCAAATCGGTATATGCGGAGCCAGAGTGAGCTGGTGAAGTCGGACGGTATGGTGATGGTCATTGCTGAAAGTTTTTATAGGTTTAGTCGCGTAAAGATGGGGAAAAGTTACCGAATGAGGGTGAACGTGTATGTAAAAGTGGTGTTAATGTTTTTTAACTAAATATATGTATGATGTGCTGTTGTGTATTATCGGGAAAGTGCGTAAGTTTGCGGATGTATCAGGCCCGAAGTGCAGGAAGATGAATGTCACAAGTGCCTGAAAGTATATTTAATGCCATGTAAACACCAATTAAATCAATCAATATTTTATGAAAAAATTTTTACTTTCGATTTCGGCCGTTGCTCTATTTGGAGGAGCGGCGGTTGGCCAGTCGTTGCAGCCGGGTTACATAACGTGGCCTGATACACATAAACTGGGCGACTATATCAAGCAGTGGAACGGAGGCTCGGGCACAATTACCGTTGACGGAAAGGCGTGGGAGGACCAGGAGTTCTTCACATCGCGTGTCAAACCGCGTACGCGTTTCAACAATGTGGCCACGCAGATTTATCCGGAGCGTGTGGCGTATGATTTAGAGTCGAAAACGGGTACGGACAAACGTCTGTGCTACTGGGTGTGCGTTTCGGATGAAAAGACAAATGAAGCAAAATCAAACGCACTTCCTAACGGATTGTTCGACCAGGAGGTGTTCAATATGTGGTCGTATGTAGACACTTACGGCAACTGGGGTTGTCCATTTGGTTGGACTCCGGGTAATTTCGCCGATGCCGCTCATAAGAACGGTGTAGGTGTATCGGGTGTCGCTTCGGTTCCAGAAACAATGACTGCGGAATGGAAGACGGGTCTGGAGTCATTCGGCAATGCGGACAAAGCGATGACCCTGAAGTTCTTTAAGTATTTCGGTCAGAACGGTGTGGGTTATAATTCGGAATGGACGAATAGCTGGGCCCCTACATCCCTTATTGAGATGCATGATTATCTGGCTGCTAATACTGATGATCCGACCTGGGATGTGCTTTGGTATGCGGGAGTAACAGATAACGGAGGCCGTAAGTTTGACCAAGGTGTAGGCTCAAGCGGTGGCAACACCAAGTTGTTCAACAGTGCATCGATGTTCCTGAACTATAGCTGGAACAAAACAGCGTATATTACCTCATCGATAGCGCATGCCAAGAATGTAGGCAGGGATCCGATGCGTATCTATGCCGGCATGAACCAGGAAGGCGGTGAGCCAAAAGATGGTCAGAACTATACATTGCTGAAAGATTATCAGTATGGTATAGGAATATGGGCCGGTCATATCAGGAACATACTGTGGCTGAAGAGGTCGCAGGAGGGTTCCGATCCGGTTGCCAAAATGACGACTTACAATAAGATCAACGAGCAGTTCTTCGGCAACGGCAAGCGCAATCCGGCCATCAAGCAGGTTATAACCGATAACCGCAGCCATTCTCCGAGCGAGGATTTTGCCGGCATGAGCAGCATGATGAACGCGCGTTCGGTGCTGAATCATCAGACTGCGAAGGAGCCGTTCTTCACTTATTTCAACCTCGGTAACGGTAGGTTCTTCAACTGGAAGGGTGAGAGGATGAACGACAACCAGTGGTATAATATCGGTGTTCAGGATTATACTCCGACATGGCGCTACTGGTTTGCACCGACCTGGATGCAGACGGATGTGACCGAGGGTACGACTCACCTTTCAGCTGAATTCACATGGGAAGATGCCTATGTGGGAGGTTCATGCCTTAAGATTGCGGGCACGACCGACACGGAGTATCTGCATCTTTTCAAAACCGATATGAAAGTTGCATTCAATCAGACTATAACTGTGAGATATAAACTTCTTGAAGGTTCGGCAGACGTGCGTCTGGTTTGTACGGGAACAGGCAGTGCGAAGAACGGCACACCGAAAGAAGAAAAGGCTGCATGGATGAATATGGTTTTATGCAGCGTGGATGAGTCGCAGGATATTCAGGATAACAGTTACCTGAAAGGTGGCGACGGCTGGGTTACGAAAACCTTTACGATTGCCAACAACTGGACAACTGACGCGAATCTTCCGGGTCAGAAGATTGGTATGATAGGCCTTGAGTTCAAGAATGCCAAGAATATGAAAATGCTGCTGGGAGAGCTTTCGATTCTTCCGGCCAAGAATACGACTACTCCCGCTCAACCGAAGCTCAAGGTTGCGAAGGCGTTGAAGAACGGCTATAAGGGTGTTGATGCCAAGCTTGTATGGACGATGGACGATGATGCCGCACTGAAGGCGGGTGTTCCCAAGTATAATTCCGATGTAAACACATCGCTGTTCCGCACCTGGGCACAGCAGGAGGGTGGCGAGCCTGTTCAGATAGGCGCCACGACATCGTGGGCATCGATACTGTATCAGTGTCCGATAGACAAGAAAGGCAGTCAGAAGATACGTTTCGGTGTGAGCGCGGTTGCTATGGACAACCGTAGCGAGAGCGAAATTACATGGAGCGATTATGTGACAATGCCGGATTATGAGCGGATAGTCGACATTACTACGGACAAGGCTGTTATCAAACCTAACGAGAAATTCACAATGAGTTTTGTCGATGACATGATGAGCGAGGGCACATGGGTGCTGAAGGATGCGTCGCAGACCGATGAGAGCAAGGCAGAGGTTTGGCGCGGAACCGGCAAGAGTGTTACCTGTCCCGGTCTGTCGAGTGTGGGCGCTTACACGCTGGTGCTTTCATACGACGATTCGCGTGCGACGGTTGAGAAGGAATATCCGCGTTATATCACCATTACATCGCCTGCAACGGGTGCGCTTCCTGAAATCTATTCGATAGCTATGGATGATGAGGTTGTCGGCGAGAGCCATCCGGATGTCGAGATCAAGACAGTTGATTCGGAGACCAAGTTCAGTTACACCGGCCGTTATGCAGACGGTGCGGCATCGCGTGGTGTATCACTGAACGAAGGGTGGTTCGGTGTAGGCAATGACCAGCTTCAGATTCAGGCTAACACATCGTTCACTGTTGCCGCATGGATACGTTATGACGCGCTTCCTGAAGGTTGCTCGAACTTCCTGACTATCGAGGATAGAGTTTCAGGCGGCTGGCCTTATAACAACTGGGGTTATTTCTGGAGCCGAATAAATGAAAACGGTGGCTTCACGGCAAACCGTATCGACGGGGCATGGGGTATGCGTTCGAGAGGAACGGGTACGGAATCTCCGCGAATCTATTACGTGTTCCGCGAGGCGAAGATTGATCTGGGTGTATGGACACACGTGGCTGTGACGTTCGATTACGACAGCAGCAACAAGTGGTTCCGTCAGCATTTCTATATAAACGGCCGCAAGATGAAGGTCGAGAAATGGGCCAATTGCGACAAGGGGGCAATGGAGGCCGCTGTGGGTGCAAACGGTGACTGGACACGTCTGGATTTGGTGAAGAGTCACTCCATGACGTCGGGTTACGGAGAGGATACGTATGATCCGGACTACACAAATAAATCGGACAATCCTATTTCTGCCGCGATGAAGATTGCGTTTGGCGGCACGTCGCAGGATATCAGCGCCGTAAAGGGTTCGCTCGATGACCTGCAGGTGTGGGGCAAGGTTATGACGCAGGATGATATCAATGCTTCGATGTATGGTCTTGACAAGAACAACCTGCCGGCAGATGTTCTCGGCTTCTGGGATTTTGAGACCGAGCCGGCCAGTGACAATGGATTTGTTGGCTATACGGGAGCAAATGCCAAGAACAAGGCGCCGAAGGCATACTGGTGGAAGTTAGGAAAGAGCGGAAATTCGGAGTATTATGATTATCAGAAGGCAGACTATCTGTCGGGATGTCCGATTATTCCGGGTAATGCCTATCCGATTGTGACGAAGCCGACTTGGACAACCCGCGCTCAGGTTGAAGAGGCGAGCGGCAACGGCGAAGAGGGCGAGGCCATGATCAAGTTCCCGCGCACCGGCGACTACAGCGTTGATCTGACATTGAGCAACGGTCACGGTTCATCGACAATGAGCTTCCCGGTTATCAAGGTTATGCCTGGAACTGCCGGTATCGACGGAGTTGTCGCTGACGGGGGCGAAGTTGCCACTTACACCATAAACGATATGCTTTTCCTTGATTTTGCCGAGGGTGGCGAATATGGCGTAAGTGTTTATAACACGGCCGGTATGCTGGCTGCCAATAAGACTTTGAATGTGGTTGACGGTCAGACTGCTTCGATTTCGCTTGCTACTGCAGGGGTTTATATCGTGAAGATTGTAAAGGACGGTGTAGAGCTCCGCACGGTGAAGGTTGTAAGAAAGTAAAATTTCGATTTACATAAAGTGTTGTTGAATCCCCGGCTCCGTGAGCCGGGGATTCATGTTTTCCGTGGAGACGGGATGCGAAAATAAAAAAGTGAAAATGTTTGGAAATAAGAATTTTATGTTATAATTTTGCATCGCTTTTAGGCATGGATTGTGCCCGCCCGACGCTAAATTCCTGATGGACAAGGTGTTGGCAGGGTGTGATTGTGTGTAAGGGCTTAGTGAAAAAAGAGACAGAAAGTTAAAAGGATTAATAAACGTAAAGAAAAAAGACTAAGATGCCTACGATTCAGCAATTAGTAAGAAAAGGGCGTGTGGCTCTTGAGGACAAGAGTAAGAGTCCGGCTTTGGATTCGTGTCCTCAGCGTCGCGGTGTTTGTGTGCGTGTTTACACGACGACACCCAAGAAGCCTAATTCAGCGATGCGTAAGGTTGCACGTGTGCGCCTGACGAACGGAAAGGAAGTTAACTCTTATATTCCCGGAGAGGGTCACAATCTGCAGGAGCACTCGATTGTTCTTGTCCGCGGAGGCCGTGTGAAGGATCTTCCGGGTGTCCGTTACCACATTGTGCGCGGCACGCTCGACACAAGCGGTGTGAAGGATCGCACCCAGCGTCGTTCGAAGTATGGAGCGAAGCGTCCGAAGGCTGCCAAGAAGTAAGCCGAACGCCTAAAGCAGGAAATTCCTACGGGGTCCGGGAATTGAAACATGGATCTTTGATAAAGAAAAAATGAGTTATAAAACTTCGTTTTTGATTTATTGGAAAGCTAATTCAAAAGGTTGAGTAAATGGGTCCGGGAGCGGATTCCGTTGAAGAAGAAAGATGCAGCAACCAAGCAAACAAAAAACGACAAATTTGTAGAAAAACAAATGAGAAAGGCAAAACCTAAGAAACGGGTTGTTTTACCTGATCCCGTTTTCAATGATGTGAAAGTGTCGAAGTTCGTTAACCATCTGATGTATGATGGCAAGAAGAACACGGCCTACACAATTTTCTATAGTGCCCTTGAGGTTGTCAAGGCAAAGATGCCGAACGAGGAGAAGAGCGCGCTTGAGATATGGAAGCAGGCTCTTGACAACATTACTCCTCAGGTGGAGGTGAAGAGCCGCCGTGTGGGCGGTGCCACCTTCCAGGTTCCTACTGAGATCCGTGCTGATCGCAAGGAATCGATTTCAATGAAGAATCTTATTTTATATGCACGCAAGCGTGGCGGCAAGACTATGGCTGACAAGCTGGCAGCGGAGATTGTTGATGCGTTCAATGATCAGGGCGGTGCATTCAAGCGCAAGGAGGATATGCATAAGATGGCCGAGGCTAACCGTGCATTCGCTCATTTCCGTTTTTAATGGATAGAATTAATTGTTAATAGAATAAGATATCAATTAAGGAAAAAAGATGGCAAAATCAGACGAACTGCTGAAATATACCCGTAATATCGGTATTATGGCTCATATCGACGCCGGTAAAACCACGACATCGGAGCGTATCCTTTTCTATACCGGTCTTACTCACAAGATAGGTGAGGTTCACGACGGTGCTGCGACCATGGACTGGATGGAGCAGGAGCAGGAGCGTGGCATCACTATCACTTCAGCCGCTACGACCACATTCTGGAAGTATGACGGTGAGAAATATAAGATTAACCTGATTGACACTCCGGGACACGTTGACTTCACTGTTGAGGTTGAGCGTTCGCTTCGTGTGCTTGACGGTGCTGTGGCAACTTTCTGCGCTGTTGGAGGT
>CAZMAO010000019.1:0-28509 GCA_964564465.1 uncultured Bacteroides sp. | reverse complement strand
AAGCTGCCTTCATAGGCTTGATAGCCTCGAGTTCTTCCTTGACAGGATTGATATCCTTCTCCTTGAGAACCTCGCAGTTCATTGCGCTCTCGTATGCGTTTGCAGGATAAACGTCCCATGCTCCGAAAACAATGTCATCGAGCTTTGCAATGGGAACGATCTCGTCATATTTCAAATATTTCTTATCCGCGCCCTGGCCTACACGCATTTTATCATACTGCGTCATCGAACCCACGGGTTTTGCCAAACCCTTACGGGCCATGAGAACACCGGTCATGAATGTGGATGTAACGGCACCGAGGCCAACCACCAGAACACCAAGTTTACCTTCTGCAGGTTTTACGTTTGTCTTGTTCATGTTTTTTGTTGTAAGATTTGTTTTTATCCTTTGTTTTCGAATTTCAGTGGCTTTAGCCGGCTCTTAAGGAATGCCGGCAAAAAGCATGTAAAAGTAGGGTTAATTTTTGGAATGTGAAATTATTTATACAAAAATCTAACGCCGCCAATCCTTAAAATAACATAACAACGCTTCATTTCAACCAATAAACGTTAAAATGAAGCGTATTTATGCCAATTTAGTTAATAAATCAAAATGAGGCTTCAAGCACTTCATCCAAAGTTTTAATCATTGCCGGATGCACCACCGCATCCTCCTCGGCTGTCCAGCCCTTCCCTTTCAGCCACGCCACGCGACATCCTATGCTCTCGGCCGGAACTATATCCTTCTTATAGCTGTCGCCAACAACAAGCACCTCTTCAGGCCTGAGCCCGAGAGCCTCTACACCAAGTTCAAAAATTTTCGGATCCGGCTTACGCACACCAACAACCGCGCTCTCTATTATGGCCTTGAAATAACGGCGCAAATCAAAATCCTTAAGCACAGCCTCGACATTTCCATAGAAATTCGACACAAGCACCATAGGATAACGCTCGTAAAGCGCCTCGAGCACCGGGCGCGCATCCGCAATAGCGTTGCGAGCGGCATCATAGCAATAATCAGCCACCGGGCCGGCAAATGCCTCCACAGCGCCATCCGCAAGAAAATCATGCTCCACAAGCCATCCGAGCTCAATGCGCATCTTCTTCAGCAGCAGAACATGGAAATTATCCTCGGGAAGTATGTGACGCACCCTGGCGAGCTCACGCTCGGCAAAAACATACGCCTCGCGGAAAACCTCCTTGACCACAGGAACACCGCACGCCTGATAACCGTCCCATATAATCTCGCTCCAATGAACGCCACGGCTGTCGATAGTTCCGCCGTAGTCGAAAATCACACCTTTAATATTTCCCATCTTTCAGCTCCTTTGTAAAACGGTTGCATATCTTTTCGTGGCGCACCACCATCATTATGAGAAGGAAATTCAGAACAGTGAGTTCGAATGCGAAATATAGCCACGGCATCTGCAGGAAAAGAGCGGTGAACAACGCAATCGTCCGCCAGTTGAACGACAAGATATTGGTATATTTCATCAGCGGCAGACTCGCAGCCCTGAAAGCATCGCGGAACGATTGCGGAACCGCCCCGCCGAACCGGATCTTCAGCTCACGGCGCAAACGCTGCATGGCCGGAGCGGTCGCCTCCTGCTGCAGAGTGTAGTTGGTGTAGAACGTAAGCGTAAGTTTCTTCCAGAAATTACCGCTCCATGTCAGTTCATTCAACCGTTGCTTCAGTTCCGACCCGCTGTCAAGTTCACTTCCCTCCTCACCCTTAAGGAAATAAAGATGGAACTGCCTGTAATAATCGGCCATCGCAGCCTGTTTGGCATGGCAAAGCCCGGTCACCACCGCAACAACCCATATAACCCAGCTGTGAGCCGAAAAGAAATTGCTGGTAACATTCTCGCGCAGACAAATTGCGACATAAATCGTGGCAAACCAGAAATCGCCGCTTAATCCGTCGAGAATGCGGCCTAAACGCGAATACTGCTTCGTCATGCGGGCAAGCTGGCCGTCGGCGCTGTCAAACGAATTGGCCCATATCAGCAGAAGCATGCCCGCAACATTAATCCACATATCGTTGAAGTAGAAGCAAACACCGGCTCCAACCCCGAGGAATATCGATGCTATCGTTATGGCGTTAGGCGTAACACCAAGCTTCTTCGCAAGACAGGCCCACGCATAACCAATAGGGCGGTAGAACGCCAGATCGATATGCTCCTCCGTGTCCATCGACTTCAACGAAGCCTTATATCCCTCCTTCAATTCTGTAGTAACCTTCTCGCTCATCTCTTCTTTATGGCATTGAAAATGGCTTTTGCAATATATGGAGCGGCCTCATTGCGGCATGGCGCGAAACTGGGCCAGTCGTTGAAATCGATTATTCTGATTTCACCCTCGGGCGAAACAATGCAGTCACCACCATAAACCGTAACATCGAGCACATCAGCGGCATTGTGGCAAATCTCCTTCATCGTGTCGAGATTGAACGCAATCCCCTTCGACCGTCCGTTTATAGCTTCGTGACCATATTTTGAATGTCCCTCGTCGAACGGATAGAACCAATAGAAGAAATCCGTGCCCTTAACACCGTAGAACTTCACAAGATCGCCCACAAGATGCCGGTTTATCACCGCACGGTTTATGCCGCGAAGAAAATACTCATGGAGCACCTCCTGCGCCTCCTCCGGATGACGCACATAGCTCACATCCTCCTTGTGCATGGCATGGAAATCGCCGCGCTTAATCCAGCAACTCTGAAAACCTGCCTCCTCAAGCTGCTCGCGCACGCTCTCGTTGGTGTTAACCATCAGACTGTCGGGATAGGGTATGCCGTTGCCAAGCAGCAGGCGTGTCATGCGCTCGCGCGTGCAGTTCTCTATGCCGTAGCCCGAATTTATAACAAGCTTTCCGTCATCCTCCATCTGTTCCAGAATCAGAATCGAACGATGTTCGCGACACATGTTCACCACCACATTTTCCTCAACCTCTCCCGAAATCAGCTGCTCTTCGCTATACATCCGCACCTCACAGCCCCGCTTGCGCAGCTGTTCGGCCGTAGCATTGAAAATGGCGGCATCATTTCCTATATGATTCGGCGAATAAGCACCGGCCCGCATAACTCCGGCTATTTTTATCTCTGCCATAATTTTATCATTTGTTATTTATAAACGATTCTGCCGTGGCAATATCTCCGGCATGGTCAACATCAACAATCTTATCGAACGGGAAAGCCTGCAGACGCAAACCGCTCTCAACAAGAGCCCGCTGATAATTCCGCATCCTTGACACCCCCTCATCCATGCACCGCTCAAGCACACGCAGACATGGACCCGTCAAACCGTAAACGCCACCCGAAACATACTTAACGCCAACCTTCGGAGCATCAAGAAATCCTGTAATGCGGTCACTTCCGTCAGTCGCCACATAAAGTGGCTTCTCATCGTCAATGAAAGGCGTAACGGCCATAAATCCGTCAGCTTCGCCATCAGCCTCGAATGCTTTTATATAACGGCGGAAATCCTCCTCACGGAAAATTGTGTCAACGGTCGTAAGACAGAATTTCCCCTCCCTGAACCCACGCGAAACCTCATAAAAGCTATGCATGGAACTCGGAGTGCTCTTCACAACCAGGTTCAGCGGAACCGGAAGCTCAAGCTGCTCCAGAAACTCCCGCACCTCAGTCATCTGCTCATTTACAATTATGCTCAGACTCTCCGCGTCGCAACCCATAAAAATATTTATCAGGCGCTCAATCATCGGCACACCGTTAAGACGCACCAGAGGCTTAGGCAACTTAACCCCCTCCTGAACCAGACGCGAGCCTTCGCCCGCTGCTATAATCGCGTAATTCATTTCTCCTCTGTCAAAACAACATTATCGTTCTTATTCTTTTCCACATACTGCCTGCGGAGCGGATTGGCGCAAGCCTCATCGTAACGTTCCCGCGCTCGGGCCACATCTATGGCCATATAAATAGCCTCGCGCATGCTTGCTGCATTTGCCTGATCCTTACCTGCAATGTCGAACGCCGTGCCATGATCGGGCGAAGTGCGCACATAGTCCAGACCGGCCGTGAAATTCACGCCCTGGTCCATGCCAATTGTCTTGAACGGCGCCAGACCCTGGTCATGATACATGGCCAGCACTCCGTCAAACTTCTTATAGCTGCCGTTGCCGAAAAAACCGTCGGCCGCATAAGGTCCGAAACAATTTATCCTCTCCTCGCGCGCAGCCGCAACCGCAGGCTTAATCTCCTCCTCCTCTTCTTTACCCAGAAGTCCCTCCTCGCCGGCGTGAGGATTCAGCGCAAGCACGGCTATGCGCGGATGAGGCAGCATGAAATCGCGGGTCAGCGAACGGTTGAAACGCCTTATCTTGTCAAGAACATTCTCCTTTGTCACCGCCCCGGCCACCTGCGAAATCGGCAGATGGGTCGTAACCAGAGCAACACGCAACACATCGTTGCAAAGCACCATCAGCGCACGGTCATCCGCACCGTCACGCGCAAGTTTCGACTCTAAAAACTCCGTATGCCCCGGAAAGGCAAACCGCTCACTCTGAATCGTGTGCTTGTCGATAGGTGCCGTAACAAGCACATCTATATCCCCCGACTGCAAATCGGCAACCGCCTGTTCCAGCGCCGCCAGCGCTGCCGCGCCTGCCGATGCCGATGCAACACCCGGTTCAGCCTGAACATCCTCGCCCACAACATTCACCAGATTTATCTGCGACGAATCAGCCTGCGACGCATCGCTTATCTGATGATACTGCGGCAGCTGCTCCGAAATCGTGCGACGATATTGCGCCGCAATCTTCCCCGACCCATATATCACCGGAGTGCACAGCTCAAGCATCCGCTCATCGGCCAGAGCCTTGAGAATAACCTCATAGCCCACACCGTTTATATCACCGTGCGTAATCCCCACTATTATCTTGTCATTTTGCATTGGAACGTTTTTCGTTTTATTCCGCTAATTTAGCCATTATTTCCTTATATCACAAAAAAAGGGTAAGCTTACTACATCGCACCGCTACAACCCGGTACCGCTGCTTCGGTCAAGATCTGACGGAGTTCCCGGGGAGCTGGTCGTGTAGGACTTACCCGCTGCAAAGATAGCAATTATTTTTGCCACTCCAAAATTTCACCCCATTTTTATCCCGCACCGAACCTCATCCTCACCCCCGCCCGGCAATTTTCCCAAACAGCCGCTTGTAAACGCCCGGCTTCACAAAAAGCGCAATTGGTTATTTAATTATTGAAAGCAAATATAGGAATTAAATCGTTATAATAAAATTCTTAACTATCCGGGCAATAAAAAAGGCCGCGCTTAGTGCGCGGCCTTCTGTTCTGTTATGTGAGTTACCTGCTATTTCACTTCCCAGGTTTCACCCGCAAGAATCATATCTCTAAGCGAGCTGAATCCTTTCTTAGCCTTAACATCCGCCACCTGGGCGTGCAGTTCATCGTTATAGGTCGGAGCCTCAACATCGCGGATAACGCCGAGTGCCAGCGGCAAATCATGGCCATCCATCATGGCAAGCTGCTGATGCAGGAAATTCTCCGGCGTGTGCGCATCATGAACCAGCACATCGTCAAGCGTATAACCATCCTCACCCACCGTAACGGCCTTCACAAGAAATCCGTCGCGCACAAGACCCTTCTCATTATTTTTACCGAAAAGCATCTTTTCGCCATGCACAAGGTGAATCGTACGGTCAGCGCGGGTTTCGCGATCGGTAACCCAACTGTGTATGCCATTGTTGAAAATCACACAGTTCTGCAGAATCTCCACCACCGACGTTCCCTTATGACGGGCAGCCGCAACAAGCACCTCTCGCGATATGTTGAGCTCAACATCAATGGCACGCGCAAAGAAATTGCCACGGGCGCCGAAAACAAGCTCGGCCGGAATAAACGAATCCTCCGTTGTTCCATAAGGCGACGATTTCGACACGAATCCGCGGGGCGACGTGGGCGAATACTGACCCTTTGTCAAACCATATATGCGGTTATTGAACAGAAGCATGTTTATATCCACATTCCTTCTCACGGCATGAATGAAATGGTTTCCGCCTATTGCAAGACCGTCGCCGTCGCCCGAAATCTGCCAGACCGTCATTTCCGGATTCGCAACCTTGAAACCGGTAGCTATGGCAGCCGCACGTCCGTGAATTGTGTGGAAGCCATAAGTATTCATGTAATACGGCAGACGCGACGAACAGCCTATGCCTGAAATCACAGCATTCATGTGAGGGGGCACGCCAAGCTCGGCCATAGCCTTGTGAAGCGAATTCAATATGGCATGGTCGCCGCATCCCGGACACCAGCGCACAGGCTGGTCACTCTTAAACTGCTGGGGTGTATATGTCTGATTCTCCATCATTTCTTATCAATAATTTGCATTACTTTTTCAACTACCTCCGACACCATGAACGGCTGACCCTGAACCTTGTTGATTCGTTCTATGTTCACTCCACCGAACTTACCCTGAAGATAATCGGCGAACTGACCGGTGTTCAGTTCAGCAACAATCACACGCTTGTATTTCGAAAGCACTTCGGCCGTGTTGGCAGGCAACGGCTGAATGTAACGGAAATGAGCGAAAGCAACCTTAACGCCCTTCGCACAAAGTTCCTGAGCTGCCGTCCGCAGATGTCCGTACGTGCCGCCCCAGCCCACAAGCAATGTTTCAGCATCGTCCGCTCCAAGCACCTCAAGTGCCGGAATGTCAAAAGCTATATTCTCGATTTTCTCACGGCGCGTAGCCACCATCTTTTCATGATTCAGCGGATTGGTGGATATCGCACTTGTCTTATAGTCCTTCTCCAGACCACCCAGACGGTGGGTCAGCCCCTCCGTGCCGGGAATAGCCCAGTAGCGCACCTTGCTCTTATCATCGCGCATATACGGAAACCATGCGCCATCCTTGGCAAGCCCGTCGGGAACATACGGAGGCTTTATAGCCGGGAACTCGTCAGCATCCGGAATCCGCCATGCCGACGAACCGTTTCCGATAAACGCATCCGACAGAACTATAACCGGAGTCATATGCTCTATTGCTATGCGCGCGGCCTCGAAAGCCATGTTGAAACAATCGGTTGGCGATGCCGGAGCCACAACACACAGCGGACTTTCTCCATTTCTTCCATACAGCGCCTGCATCAGGTCAGTCTGTTCCGTCTTGGTGGGCAGACCGGTTGACGGACCGCCACGCTGAACATCAATAACCACCAACGGAAGCTCCGCTATTACAGCAAGACCTAATGCCTCACCCTTCAGTGCCAGACCCGGACCCGAAGTCGAGGTGGCGGCAAGATGGCCGGCATACGATGCTCCGATAGCCGAGCATATGCCCGCAATTTCATCCTCCATCTGCAAAGCCTTGACCCCCACATCCTTGCGTTTGGCAAGTTCGTGCAAAATATCAGTGGCCGGAGTTATAGGATAACTGCCGAGAAACAACGGACGTCCGCTCTTTTCCGACGCCATTATCAAACCCCATGCAGTTGCCGTGTTGCCGTTTATGTCAGTATAAATTCCCGGTTTTGCCTGCGGCGATTCTATGCGGTAGGTAGAAACCGAAGCATGTATGTTCGCACCGTAATTATATCCGGCCTCCAGAACCTTGATATTCGCGTCCGCAATCGCCGGCTTCTTCGAAAATTTGTTGCGTATGAAATGTTTTACCTGTTCAAGCGGACGGTCAAACAACCAGCACACCAAACCGAGTGCGAAAAAGTTGCGGCATTTAAGCACCGACTTGTTATCGAGTCCGCTTTCAGCCAACGCCTCTTTTGTCATAGTCGTTACAGGCACCTCCAGAACCTGCGCGTTTATGCCAAGTTCCTTTACGGCATCATCCGTCTTGTAAAGCGCTTTCTTCAGGTCAGCTTCCTTGAATGAATCCACATCCGTTATAATGACGCCTCCCGGTTTGCAATGCTGCGCATTCGTCTTCAGGGCCGCCGCATTCATGGCAACAAGCACATCGGCAAGATCGCCCGGAGTGTGAACATCAGTGCCTACACTCACCTGAAATCCCGAAACGCCGCCAAGCGAACCCTGCGGAGCTCTTATCTCGGCCGGATAATCAGGAAATGTCGAAACCTGATTGCCCAATCCGGCCGACACATTTGTAAATATGTTGCCCACCAGCTGCATTCCGTCACCGGAATCGCCCGTGAACCTTACAACCACCTTTTCGGCAGTCTTTACTTTTGCTTCCTCTAACATCACTTTATTTAGATAATGATTTATATTTATGTGGTAGGTATTGTAAACACAAATCTCGCACCATCCTTATAGTCAGTGTCAACCTTCAGATCACCTTTCAGCAACCTCGCTATCATGGAACTGATATAAAGACCAAGGCCAAGACCCTTTGCGTGATTGTCAAGCTTTTCAAAACGCTGGAAAACAGCCTCCTCTTTTCCGGTGGGAATTCCGATGCCGGTATCCGTAACCGCGAATATTATTTTCTTGCGGTCCGGCGTAAAATCATAGCTCAGCGTAACGCTGCCCTCCTCGGTGAACTTCGCCGCGTTCGACAGCAAATGCAGCAGAACCTGATCAACACGCTGCGGGTCTGTCGTTATTATAGTGCTGCCGGCATCAGTCGGTTCCTCAAGAACAATCTCCACTCCAGGAGCAACTTCCGAACGGATATTACCCAGTGCCATGTTGCAGATACTCTTCACATCCACCGGACGCTTCGTTATTTCAACGCCACCCTTCTCCATCGACGACGCATTGAGCAAATCGTTGATAAGTGTCGTTATCAGTTCCGCACTCAGCGAAATCACATCGGCAAACGACTGAAGATATTTCTTTCTGTCAACATCCATGTTGTCGACAATAAATTGCGAATACTCCACTATCGAATCGAGAGGAACCTTGATTTCACGACTTATATTGTTTATGAAATCCTCCTTAAGCGTCGATGCCTTGTTCGCCCGTTCGCTCGCCACTCGCAGATCCGACTCCGAACGGCGAAGCTTATCGCGCTCGCTCTTCAGTTCCAGATTCCTGCGGCTGAGATCTATGGCCAGTTTCTTCGAACGCCTGTAAAGATTATAAAGAATCAGAATGAACGACAGCAAAACAACAGTTGCTATTATCGCCGTATACACCGTTACGCGATGAATCGTTTCATTACGCTCCGCAATCTCGCTGTCAAGCAAATCCTTGTTACGCTTATATTCATTGGTCTTGTACTCAACCTCCTTGCTTATGGTCTCCGACAGGTTCTCGTGCGATACAATTTCCTCAAGACTCTTCAGATACTCCGGCATGAAAAACAGCAGCGACTCCTTGTCATTGATCTTGGTAGCTGCCTCAACCGCTTCCCTGAGCATTATAAGCCGGTAAGTCTTGTTGCCCTGAAAATCAATCTTTTCTCTTAACAGCTTCAAAGCCTCAGGATATCTCTCCTTCGAAAGCAGATAAAAAATCGTCGCTCTGCGGTTTCTGTCCATATCGGCCGCCACATCGGCGTTCTTCTCCGCAAGCTCAAGCACCTTGCCGTATATCGTATCTACATCCTCCGGACTCAAGCCACGATAATTTACAAGCATCCTTCGGTAAATGCCGAAATAATATATCTCGAAATTACGGAATTTCCTTCCCTGCTTGTGATACCTCTGCTCCATCTCGTGTATACCGCGCAGCATCTCCCTGTCTGCCTCCAGACCATTCTTGTAGTCACCTATCATGGTATACATTCGGGCCGCCTGCGTGTAATAATTGTTTCGCAGCGCCTCCGCCTCAACCGGAAGCTGCTCCACAAGCGTCCCTAAATGCTTGATATTGTCCGAAAACAGACTGCCCCGCCTGTTGCCCCCCATAAACATCATTATAGTGAAATGATGCAGAAGCTGTTCCGTAAGCGAAGCCTTTTCGTCGCCCGGATACTTGTTCATCTCATCCTGAAAAAAAGCAGTACGCGCCGAATCGGTCATCAGTCGCGACCTCTGCGCTATCCGCTTCATGTTTATGAACACCAAGGTTGTGTTCTGCAAATCGATTTCAGGCAATTGTTTGGCCAGACGCTCACACTCCAGTATGGTGGAATCACTGTCCTCGCTCTCAGCTATGTTGGCCATATGCCTCAGCATATCGAGCTGAGCCGTTATGTTATGTGTTCTCCGCGCCAGGTCATAGATCTGTCTGGAAAGCGCCTTGCGCTCCGTTATCTTCGACAAATCGAACAGATCATAATATATATGAATCGAATCGACAGGCGTATGCACTTTTGCGAGCTCACGCTTCAGACTGTCGGCCAAATACCGGTGATCCGCACCCTTCACCGGCACGCTGAACACCAGCAAAATCATTAAAGCTAATATCTTACGCATAGCAAATAAAACTTTCGGCAAAAGTAATGATTTTTTCCGATAAAATCTACTGTTCGGGCATCGTTACATGAAAATGCGGATTGTCCCTGTGCTCACGCCTGATAATCGCCTTCATTTCAGCCACTATTCCAGGATGTTTCTCCGCCACATCATGATCCTCATGTATATCCTTCGACAAATCATACAGCTCCGCGACTCCCTTCTTAACAATCAGTTTCCAGTCGCCGCGTCTCACTGCGATCTGATCGGTCTCGTCAAACTCCCAGTAAAGGAAATCGTGCTGTTCCTGCCCCTCCTTGCCAAGCCACGCCTTGGCCATGGATATTCCGTCGAAACAATCGTTTTTATCCTTTTTATTGAGATATTTTTTCGGGAATCCTTTGTCGCCGGTCAACTCGCAAAGCGTAGGCATCACATCATAAAAAGCGAACATAGTGCTGTCAACGCTTCCGGCAGGCACATGACCCGGCCATGAAACGATAAACGGAATCCTTATGCCCCCCTCATGCGTCTCACGTTTCAATCCGCGCAACTTGCCGTCGCGCCCGAAAAAAGTCGGATCGGCACCACCCTCCTCATGCGGGCCGTTATCACTCGTAAACACAACTATCGTGTTATTTCGCAATCCTTTCCGCTCAAGCAGTTCCATAATTTCACCGACATAAGCATCCAACCGGGTTATCATTGCCGCAAACTGCGCATGGGTGTGCACAACCGGATTGTAGCGCGACCACACATTCCCGCCCCAGGTTCTGTCATTGAAAAATTTCCGCTTGTAGCTCTCAGTAATCGAATCCTCCGGCTGAACAAGCTCCGCATGCGGCAACGTATAGGTCAGTATCCCCATAAACGGCTCCTTGCCATCCTGCGCCTCAAGCCATTCCATGGCATTCTGGTGAATTAAATCAGCCGAGTATTGCGTACGTTGCCTGTAATCCTTTCCATACATCGGATGCCTGATGTTCTCATCAAGCACAACCCTCACTGTGGCACTGTCGCCCTTCTCCGGATCATAACGGTTCAGGAAATTAGGATAATAAAGATGCGCCTGAAACTGACATATATACCCGAAAAATTTGTCAATGCCGCGTTTGTCGGGAGTCGACACTGAACCTTCGTAACCGCCGGCCCATTTGCCGAACATTCCGGTTTTATATCCGTTCTTCTTCATAATCTCCGGCAAGATTATGTGATCGGGTGAGTACGGATGCTGACCCGCAACGGAATAATCCTCATTCTCACCATACTTCACTGTCGGAACATCGCGCCAGTATTCCTTATTGCCACGCACTTCGCAATGACCCGAATGCTGACCCGTCATCAACGAAGCTCGCGACGGAGCGCTCACCGGACTGCCGGCATAAGCCTGCGTGAACATTCTTCCGCTTCTGGCAAGCGAATCTATGTGCGGTGTCGAGATATAAGGCTGCCCGTAACAAGCCAGGTCGCCATAACCCATATCGTCACACATGATATAAATAACATTAGGCCGCTTGCTCTCGGCCCCGGCGCCTGCGGCAGCTGTAACTCCTGCCACTGAAAGCGACAATATTGCCCTGATACTCTTCATAATTTTGCCTTGGGAATGCCGGTTTCTGCAACCCCAGAGCAAATTTCGGCAGAATCACCGGCTTCTGCAACATTTTCGTGGAAAATCATTCCTCATTTATTTTTCCTACTCGTAACGGATAGCCTCTATCGGATCGAGATTCGATGCTTTCGCCGCCGGATAGAATCCGAAAACAACACCTATAACCGTGCACACTACAAATGACAGCAACACGGAAAACGGCTCGATCTGAACAGGCCAGTTAGCGACCAGTTTTATCATCCACGTGGCAGCTCCGCCGAGAATTATGCCGAGAACACCACCGGTAACAGAAATAATTATGGCTTCGATCAGAAACTGGGTCATAATGTCGCGGCCGGTCGCCCCTATGCTCATTCGCAAACCTATTTCACGCGTACGCTCCGTAACGCTCACTATCATGATATTCATGATTCCTATGCCGCCTACAAGGAGAGATATGCCGGCAACCGCCGCAAGAAGCACAGTCATCATCGACGATGTCGACGAAATCATTTCGGCAAGCTCCTGCATGGAACGTATAGTGAAATTATCAGCCTGCTCGGTCCTGAGTTTGTGGCTCTCGCGCAATATTTCCCTTATCTCGCTTATGGTGCCCTCCGTCATATCCTCATCAAGCGCCGAAGCCTGAAGACCCTGAATATAATCTATGGCAAGCATACGCTTCATCACCGTGGTATAGGGAACAAGCGCCATATCATCCTGATCCTGCCCCATCGTGTTATAGCCCTTTTCATCAAGAACACCTACAACTGTCAATGGAATCGATCCGAACCTCACCACTTTCCCTATCGGATTACTGCCGTCAGGAAAAAGATTCCTTACAAGGGTTTTCCCAAGCACACAAACCTTTGCGGCGGTTTTCACATCAGCTTCGCTGAACATCTCACCCTCCGAAACCTTACGCTGCCTTATGTCAAGAAATTGGGTGTTGACACCCTGGGCCTGCGACGGATAATTGTTGTTGCCGTTTACCCACTGACCCGACGAGGAAACCATCGGAGTTATTTTGTCTATCATAGTCGACTGCGACACTATTGCCTCGTAATCCTCAGGTGTGAGGGTCTGCATATCCTCACTGCTCTGACGCACTCCTCCGCGCCGTTCGGCACCAGGCATTATCATTATCATGTTGCTGCCCATCTCGGAAATCTGGGCCTTGATCGAATTCTTCGAACCCTGACCTATGGCAAGCATCGCAATAACAGCGCCTACTCCGATTATAACCCCAAGCATGGTTAAAAAACAACGCATCTTGTTGTTTCCCAATGCCTTTATTGCTATTTTCGATAAATTTGATAATTTCATGTCTACAACCGGATTATTCTGTTTCTAATGGCAGACTGCGATAAACCTCCTCGGCCGACTTGATATCGGCGTTGTATTCATCACTCACTATCCGTCCGTCACGGAGCATTATGTTGCGCGACGAATAAAGCGCTATTTCCGGATTGTGAGTCACGAAAATAATCGTTTTACCCTCTCGGTAAAGACGCTGAAACAAGGTGAGAATTGAAAATGACGTGCGTGTGTCAAGATTACCTGTCGCCTCGTCAGCCAGTATTATCACCGGATTATTCACCAGCGCACGGGCTATCGCCACACGCTGTTGCTGACCGCCCGACATCTGATTGCTCTTATGATAAAGGCGTTCGCCGAGCCCGACTTCGCGCAGACACCGTTCGGCGCGCTCCGCTCGCTCCTTCGCGCTGACCGCCGGATTATACAGCAACGGAAGTTCCACGTTTTCAAGAGCGTTTGTCTTGGGCAACAGGTTATAGTTCTGAAAAATAAAACCTATCTTTCGGTTTCGGATTCTCGCACGCTCATTCTTGCCCATTCCTTTTACAGGAATACCGTCAAGATAATACTCACCCGATGTCGGAGTGTCAAGACAACCCAACGTGTTCAGAAGCGTCGACTTGCCCGATCCCGATGTGCCCATTATCGTAACGAATTCCCCTTCATATATCGTAAAGGAAACACCGCGTAACGCTTTCACGGTTTCATCACCGACTTTGAAATAGCGCTTCAGGTTCTCTACTTTTATTATTTCCTTGGCCATTACAACTCTACTTTTTCTTCGCTCCGGGTGGCTTCGGCATAAAAGGATTTTCCTGTGCCTTCGGCTTCCCTTCACCGGCCTTTATTTCCTGATACTGCATCGCAACCTTGTCGCCGGCTTCAAGCCCCGACACAATCTGCTGATAAACACTGTTTTTCACACCAAGTTTCACGGCAGTCTGCACAAGGTTATTGTCACGCAAAACCCAAACGGAATGTTCGGCATTGCCCGGAAGGGGCTTAGGCTTGGGAAGCGACGGATATTCCTCTGCCATCGGCTCGAACTTAAGCGCCTTCAGCGGAACAGCTGTCACATTATCAAGTTTCAACGTGTAGATTGAAAGATTGGCTGTCATGCCGGGCAGCAGCTTATGGTCAGGATTCGTCGTTGAGACTATAACCTCGTAAGTCACCACATTGTTGGTGGTGGTCGGACTTATCCGCACCTGGGTAACCGTACCCTCGAACGTATCATCGGGATAAGCGTCAACCGTAAACGATACATCCTGACCCACCTTGACCTGACCTATATCCGCCTCATCCACACTGCCTACAACCTGCATATGATCAAGATCGGCTATTACATACAGGCTGGCGACACTCATGTTCGACACAACAGTCTGACCCACTTCTACTTCCCGCGACACAACTATTCCGTCTATCGGCGAAGTTATCTCGGCATAAGTCAGATTCTTTGCGGCTCTGACTCTATCAGCCTGCGATTTCTGATAAGCCATCTTCGCCACCTCGTAATCCTTGCGGCTCGTCTGATACTCATAATCCGATATCAGTTTCTCGGCATACAGCGCCTTATCGCGGGCAAAATTCGCCGAAGTGTAATCGTAGGTGGCTTTGGCCGACGACAACGTCGCGTCAGCGCTCTGCAACTCGCTCTGCAACACTGTCTTGTCTATTTCAGCAATCAATTGGCCTTTCGTAACCTGATCATTGAAATCAACCAGAAGATTGCTTATTATGCCGGTAACCTGGGTTCCGACATCAACCGATGTCACCGACTCCATGGTGCCGGTCGCTGTCACCACCTCGGAAAGTGACGTCGGCTCAACCGCATACGTTTCAAGTTCATACGACGGTTTCTTCGAACACGATGACAACGCCAGTGCAATTGCCGTTGCAGAAATCAGCACGTAATTTCCCGTTCTTTTTTTGTATTTCATTATCTGTTTTTATAATTATTTCAGTTTAACCTCCTGCGTGGCATAGTAATTTATTGTCTTCGAGGCGAGTATTGCCATATATTTGCTCTGAAGCAACTCTAACCGTGCATTTAGCAGATTATTATGGGCGATCAGCAAATCCAATGGATTGACATAACCGAGTTCATACTGTCTGTTAACTAAACTGTCCGTAAGCGCCACCGCCTTTAAATGCGAAAGTCCCGACTCATATTTTGCCCGGGCATTCGTGGCGTCTATATACAGCCCCTCGACCGTCTGCGACAAATTATCCTCAAGTTCCTTTCTGGTCAGATCATAATCCAGTTCGGCAAGCCGCGCCTTTGCAACGGCACGCTTTGTCGAATTTCCGTCAAAAATAGGAACGCTTAACGTAACCCCCACATTTTCATTGAAATTATGGCCCATTGTCGATGCCCAGCCTTGCGAAGCGCCCGATGCATAACCGGTTCCAATACCGCCCTGAAGCGAAACCGAAGGCAGCGAACCGGCCTTCGCTATTTTAACATCGTTATTATAAATAGATTTCGACAGAGCATTGCTCCTGAACTGAGGAAGCCACGCGCAGGCGAGTCTGTAAACTTCCATCCTGTCGGGCAACATTCCCAATATCTCTGAATCCGGAAAATTAACTTTCTCAACCCGCAAATTATAATCCAGCCCGAGAGTCAATATCTTCTTTAATGCCATCCTGGCCGTTTCATAATTGCTTCGGGCCTGTGTCAGGTTATAGGCATCTTGTGCTCGCTGGCTCTCGAGCTGTGCATATTCAACCCGCGACATCCGACCGGCTTCCGACAATTTCTTCGCACGTTCTGCCTGCGAACTGCTAACCTCAAGCGTAAGTTCAGCTATTTCAACCGACTCTCCGGCATACATTATATTAAGATACGCTTCCAGTATCCCAAGTTTCAATGTCTTGACAACATCATCGCCGGCAAGCGCCTGTTGCTCTTCGAATAGTTTGGCCGACTCCGACCTGTATTTCCTCACATTTCCGTCCCAAACGGTCCATGAGGCCCCGACATTATACGAACTGCCGTATGAGTTGCTTTTATGTCCCTGCTCGGGCGACGGATAATTTGTAAAACTTTGATTTGTTGAAAAATCAACTTTCGGAAGCCATGCATCCTTTGCCGCAAGAACATCCTGGCGGGCTGTCAGTATGTTCAGCATTGTTCTGCGGACATCCGTATTGTTGGCCAACGCCCATCTGACACAATCGTCGAACGACCACACTTCCGGTAACTCTGCCGGTGGCAACGCCGTTACATCCTCGGCTGTTATACTGTCTGCCGCAGATTTTTCTTCGGCAGACACCACCTCGCTCAACGACAGCACCGCAACGGGCAGCACGAGCAATGTGGCGATTTTCAATCGAAATTTCATAATATGATGATAAGAATAAGTCACGGCAAAGCCCGGGAGAAATCAACATGCCCTGAAAACCGGCACACTATTCTCCCTGAATGTATAGACAGTCTGAATCCGGAAAAGTTTAATTCCTTAAACAAAAATTTAAGCGTCAAAACTGCAGCTTCCCCATCTTATTCCGCGAAGAAAATCTGCTGTCGGCATACGCTTCTTTCCGGGAGCCTGCACACTTAGCAGTTCAAGCGCACCATCTCCGCATTTAACAAACATCCGGCCACCTTCCATCAATACAGCGCCCGCAACATCCTCTGTTCCGAATTCAACATCCGCGGCTTTTGTCTCGAACACTTTCATCTGGCCCATCGGAACTCCATCTGCATAAACATCACTCCACGCTCCGGGATAAGGCGACAAACCGCGCACCAGATTATGAATCTCCTTTGCCGTACGGTTCCAGTCAATACGGCACGTCTCTTTAAAAATCTTCGGAGCGGTTTTCTTCACATCATCATCTCCCATCTCAGCCTGTGGTGTCGACGAAAGATTCCCGGCCAATATTCTGTCCACTGTCTTTATTGTCAGGTCCGCACCAAGCTCCATTAACCGGTCGTGAACAGTCCCGACATTATCCTCATCTCTTATCTCTATCGCCTCACGGTCTATCACGTTTCCGGTATCTATCTCATGTTTGAGGAAAAAAGTCGTCACACCGGTCCGGCTTTCTCCGTTTATAACGGCCCAGTTAATGGGAGCGGCACCCCGGTAGGCGGGTAACAGCGAGGCATGCAGATTGAATGTTCCGAAACGGGGCATCTGCCAAACAACTTCCGGCAGCATCCTGAAGGCTATAACTATGAAAAGGTCTGCTTTCAAATTCCTGAGTTCCTCAACAAAAACTTCATCCTTAAGCTTTTCCGGCTGCATGACCGGAAGCCCGGCCGCTACTGCATACTCCTTCACTGCCGAAGCCCTCAGATGTTTTCCACGGCCTGCAGGCTTGTCCGGCATGGTTACGACACCAACAACATTATACCCCCCCTCCACAAGGCGACGAAGACTCTCAACCGCAAACTCCGGAGTTCCCAAAAAAACTATACGCAGATCCTTCTTTTCCATAATATTTCCAAATTTGCCACAAAATTAGTTTAAAAAACATTTACCCCTATGCGAAATATCCTTTTTAATAATTAATTTTGTGATAATTATTATTTGACTATTATTCCGATTTAATTCATGAAAAAATTACTCATAACCATCGCCGTAGCATGCTTCGCATTGTTTTCCAGAGCGGCCGAGCCGGTCGACTTCGTAAACACTCTCATCGGCACTCAATCAAACTATTCCTTATCAAACGGAAACACCCTCCCTCTTGTCTCCCTGCCTTGGGGCATGAATTCCTGGACTCCTCAGACAGGAAAAATGGGCGACGGCTGGGTCTACACATACGATGCGGAAAAAATCCGCGGATTCAAACAGACTCACCGTCCTTCACCATGGATTAACGATTACGGACAGTTCTCCATAATGCCGGTAACCGGCTCTGCCGTTTTCGACGAGGACAAGCGAGCATCCTGGTTCAGTCACAAGGCTGAAACAGCCACGCCTTACTACTACAAGGTCTACCTCGCCGACCACGATGTGACAACCGAACTCGCTCCTACTGAACGCGCCGCTGCATTCCGTTTCACCTTCCCGGAAACCGACAGCGCATTCGTTGTTATTGACGCTTTCGACAACGGCTCCGCTGTGACAATCGACCCCGCCAACCGCCGCATCACCGGCTTCACCACCAAAAATTCAGGCGGCGTCCCCGACAATTTCAAAAATTACTTCGTGGTTGAGTTTGACACTCCATTCACTTATTCCGCAACCGTGGCCGACTCCGTTATAACACCCGGAAAAACCGTGGCGAACGCCAGTCACGCCGGAGCGATTATCGGCTTTAAAACACATAAAGGTCAGCAGGTTAACGCACGCGTAGCCTCATCATTCATTTCGCCCGAACAGGCTCTCCTGAATCTCAACGAACTTGCCGACAACAACATCGACCAGATTGCAAGCAACGGTCGCGACCGTTGGAACGATGTGCTCGGCCGCATTGAAATAGCCCCCGACAGCTCAAACCCCTTCAACCTCGACCAGCTACGCACATTCTACTCTAACCTCTACCGCTCGCTCGCTTTCCCAAGAGCATTCTATGAAATCGATGGCTCCGGTAACACCGTGCACTATTCACCTTACAACGGACAGGTACTTCCCGGCTACATGTACACCGACACCGGCTTCTGGGACACTTTCCGTGCCCTCTTCCCACTCCTCAACCTCCTTTATCCATCTGAAAACGTAAAGATTCAGGAAGGCCTCGCAAACGCTTACCGCGAAAGCGGATTCCTCCCCGAATGGGCTTCACCCGGTCATCGCGACTGCATGGTCGGCAACAACAGCGCTTCTGTAGTGGCCGACGCCTACCTCAAAGGTCTCCGCGGCTATGACATCGAAACGCTTTGGGAAGCTGTAACTTCCGATGCACACAAAGTGCATCCTTCCGTTAAATCCACAGGCCGCCTCGGACATGAATACTACGACAGTCTCGGCTACGTCCCTTACAACGTCGGAATCAACGAAAGCGCCGCACGCACTCTCGAATACGCCTACAACGACTGGTGCATCTATCAGCTTGGTCTTGCCCTCGGCAAATCGAAGAAAGAACTCGAACCTTATGCTAAAAACGCTCTGAACTACCAAAATCTTTTCGACCCGGAACACAATCTCATGCGCGGACGCAACGAGGACGGCACATTCCAGACTCCCTTCAACCCCCTTAAATGGGGCGACGCTTTCACCGAAGGTAACTCCTGGCACTACACCTGGTCTACATTCCACGACCCCAAAGGTCTCATTAACCTTATGGGCGGCGAAAAAACATTCAACCAGATGCTCGATTCGGTTTTCTCTATTCCACCTGTGTTCGACGATTCTTACTACGGCTTCCCAATCCATGAAATTCGTGAAATGCAAATCGCCGACATGGGCAACTACGCGCATGGCAACCAGCCGATTCAGCACATGATTTATCTCTACGACTGGAGCGGCCAACCCTACAAAACACAGAAACATGTACGCGATGTCCTGAACCGCATGTACACTCCCAACCCCGACGGATATTGCGGTGACGAGGACAACGGTCAGACCTCCGCATGGTATGTGTTCTCCGCACTCGGTTTCTATCCCGTTGCTCCCGGTTCAGGGGAATACGCGCTCGGAGCGCCCCTGTTCAAAAACGCAAAACTTCACCTCGAAAATGGTAAAACGGTTGAAATTAGCGCACCACTAAACTCCGACCTTACTCCTTACGTCGAAACGCTATCCCTCAACGGAAAAAAATACGATAAAAACTTCCTGCGCCACTCCGACCTTGTCAAAGGCGCCAAACTTGATTTCGGAATGTCGTCAACCCCCAACCTCAACCGTGGAACCGCTCCCGACGCAGCTCCCTACTCCTTCTCTAAATAATTCCTGCACTTACAGAAAATGTTCCATCATCCCGATAACGAGGTGAATACAACCGGAGAAGAACAGCTCATCGACGCGGAATTCAACGACCTCCTCGAAGGTTACATCAACTCTCACCATCGGAAAAAGGTCGAAAAAATTGTCCGTGCCTTCCGATTTGCCAAAAAAGCGCATGCCGGAATCCGACGTCGAAGCGGCGAACCTTACATTCTCCATCCCATTGCCGTGGCCAAAATCGTAAACCGCGAAATTGGCCTCGGCTCCACTTCTATATGCGCTGCCCTTCTTCACGACGTCGTGGAAGACACCGACTATACCGTCGACGACATACGGCATCAGTTCGGCGATAAAATCGCACAGATTGTCGAAGGGCTGACCAAAATCTCCGGAGGAATCTTCGGCGACCGCGCATCCGCACAAGCTGAAAACTTCCGTAAACTCCTCCTCACAATGAGCGACGACATTCGCGTGGTCCTCATAAAAATGGCCGACCGCCTTCACAACATGCGGACTCTCGGTTCAATGCCCCCGGAAAAACAATATAAAATCGCAGGTGAAACACTCTACATCTACGCCCCTCTTGCTCATCGCCTCGGCCTTTTCGCAATAAAATCGGAACTGGAGGATCTCAGTTTCAAATACGAACACCCCGACGAATACAAAACCCTCTCCGAACTCATTGCCGAATCTGAGAATCAGCGCAACAAACGCTTCGACGACTTCATCGCTCCCATCAAAAAACGTCTCGACGAACGTGGAATTGTCTACGAAGCTAAAGCCCGCGTAAAAAGCATCTACTCCATATGGCGTAAGATGCAGACCAAAAACATACCATTCAGCGAAGTCTACGACCTCTACGCTGCACGCATAATTTTCCAATGCGACAGCATTCCGCAGGAAAAGGAACGATGCTGGGAAATTTACTCCGTCATTACCGATCTCTACAAAATGCACCCCGACCGCCTGCGCGACTGGGTTGTTAATCCGAAAGCAAACGGCTACCAGGCTCTGCACGTAACCGTTATGGGACACGACGGAAATTGGGTGGAAGTGCAGATTCGTTCTCAACGCATGGACGAAAAAGCTGAAAAAGGATTCGCGGCCCACTGGCATTACAAAGTCGGCGACGGCGACGAAGAAAGCGAACTGAACGTCTGGCTACAGACCATCAAGGATCTGCTTACCGAACAGACAACCGATGCGCTCGATTTTCTTGACACACTGAAACTCAACCTCTTCGCCTCCGAAATAATTGTTTTCACACCAAAAGGCGAACTCGTGACACTCCCAAACGGATCAACTGTCCTCGACCTCGCTTTCCATCTCCACTCACAGATCGGACTCTCCGCCATTGCCGGAAAAGTAAACCACCGACTCGTGCCACTCAACCACACGCTCCAAAGTGGCGACCAGGTTGAGATTCTTACCTCAAACAACCAGCAGCCGCGTGCCGAATGGCTGCAGTTCCTCACCTCGGCCAAAGCGCTATCCCAGCTGCGTGCCGCCCTGCGGCGTGAACGGCAGCCGTTGCTCGACAAAGGAAAACAGATTCTCGACAATTTCCTGTCTGAAGGACAGGTCGAACCCACAAACAACGTAATCACCAAAATAACAGGATTCTACAAACTGAAAAGCCCCACCGACCTCTACCTCAAGCTTGGATCCGGTGAAATCACTCTTAACAACTACATCCTCAAGGACTCTCCTAAAACCTCACCCGGACTCCTTGCCAAAATCCTGCGGATCGGACGGAAGGCAAAATCTGCAGTTACACCTCAGCGACGCATTTCCCCTCAGAACATCGATCTGAAAAAATCATACATCCTCACAAACACCCCAGCCGAGTGCAACTATGTGGCATGCCCGCTCTGCTCACCGCTTCCGGGCGACAAAGTAATCGCATTCCTCAATCTTGACAACGATGTTGAAATTCATTTGCATGATTGTAAACGGGCTCGCCTCCTTAAAAGCACTCTCGGGAACCGTATCTTAAAATCCTCCTGGGGCGAAACCGGACACCCGGTCCTCACCGACGTAACTGCCTCCGGAATAGCCTCGCCGGAAACCCTGCTCGAAATCAACAAGGCAATCGCATCAGTGCCGCGCGCCAACCTCGCATCTCTCAGCTATAATACTGATGCCGGACTCTTTAATTGCACATTCTCCCTATCAATTCCCGACGCGGATACTCTCTCGCGGATCCTTTCCGCAATTCTCGCAATCAAAGGAGTCGATAAAGCTTTCCGTCAATCACCAATGCAACAAAAAAACAGGCTCGAAAATGAATAAACGAAGCATAACCATTCTTTATATATCCGTATTCCTTTGCGCCACTGCAATTCTGCTCTACCTGCTTCCGCGTGAGCAGAGCAACAAATACATCTACGAAGTTAACCGGCCATGGGCATATCAGCTGCTCACAGCTCCTTTCGACATCCCCATCTATCTCGACACCGTTAGCGCCCAAGCCATCAAAGACTCCATCGATAAAAACTTCGAACCGATAATGGTACGCAATCTCGAAACGGAAAAAGCCCGCATCGATGCCCTTAACAAACGTCTTGCTCAGGCCGACATTAACCTAAGCGTGATCCAGCGTAACCGCCTGCGCGAGGAAATTCAACAGATCTACAACGCCGGAATCGTCGACATGACTCTTTACTCCGCAATTAAGGAAGGTCAGATTAAAGGAGTCAGACTTCTCGTCGACAATATGGCGAAACCCCTGCCATCCGCAAACATCCTCTCATCAAAAACCGCATATAACCGCCTCGACTCTACCGTCCGTTCCGCCGGAATGCACGATGCGCTCATAACATCCTCCCTCAACGAAGTTCTCCGTCCAAACCTAACGGTCGACTCTCTCGAAAACAAACGCTTCATTTCTGAAGCCTACCAGATTGCACTTGCTCCCATCGGTGTGGTTCAGCAAGGCGAACGCATAATCGACAAAGGCGACATAGTAACCCCGCAGCTCTACACCATTCTCCGGACATTCGAACAGCTCGCAGCCGCAAGGGGGGCGCAGGTCGAGGTCGACCGCTACTACACTCTTGCCGGACAGGCACTATACCTCATGCTGATTTTCGCATCAATCTATCTCTACCTCTACTTCTTCCGGCCCGACTACTTCAGCAACGTCCGGATTGTCCTTTTCCTTATGCTTATGGTTACGGCATTCGGCGCCTTCTCCATGCTCATGCCCCGCACACTGCTCTCCGGAGTCTACATCATCCCCTTCACGATTGTCATTGTCACCACTCTTGTTTTCCTCGATTCACGCACAGCCTTCTTCACTTATCTCATCACTGTTCTTATTGCGCAGACCTCTGCACGCTTCCCCGTGGAATTCGTAATGGTGCAATTCGTTGCCGGACTAGTGGCCCTCGTTTCAATAAAGGACCTCACACGCCGATCGCAACTTTTACGCACTGCCATGCTGGTTTTCCTCACTTACTGCCTAACCTTCACCGCAATGGAAATGATGCTCAGCGGCTCGCTGGTGCGCATGAACACAAAAATATTCGGCGGATTCGCAATAAACGGCGTACTCATCTCATTCGCCTACGTTCTGATTTTCGTATTTGAAAAACTTTTCGGATTCACAAGCAAAGTCACACTCGTGGAACTTTGCGACATTAACAATCCGCTGCTCCGCGAACTCTCCGAGGAATGTCCCGGAACATTCCAGCACTCTATGGCTGTCAGCAATCTCGCTTCCGTAGCTGCCCGGCGCATCGGAGCAAACGTTCAGCTTGTCCGTGCCGGTGCGCTCTATCACGACATCGGCAAACTCGGAAACCCGGTCTTCTTCACTGAAAACCAGCATGGCGTAAATCCTCACGACGGGCTCGACCCACGCCAGAGCGCCGCCATTGTCATCGGACACGTTACTGAAGGCCTCCGGCGCGCCGAACAGGCCAAACTCCCCCAGCGTATCCGCGACTTCATTTCTCAGCATCATGGCGCCGGAAAAGCCAAATATTTCTACACAACCTACTGTAACGAACACCCCGATGAAAACGTCGACCCCGCTCCATTCACTTACCCGGGTCCCAACCCCCTATCCCGTGAAACTTCTATCCTAATGATGGCCGACTCCGTCGAAGCGGCCTCACGCTCTCTCACCGACCATTCCCCCGCCGCCATAAACAACCTCATTGACAAAATCATCGACTCACAGATTGCGGAAGGTCTGCATAACAATTCAAGCCTATCGTTCCGCGATGTCGAAAAAATAAAAGAAGCATTCTCATCCCGTCTGCGCGGCATTTATCACGCACGCGTGCAATATCCCGAAGACACCCGTAAAAACAAACCCACCCAACAGCCGTTATAACATATATGGAAACTACCGCACCTAACATCATCATCTGCGTCGTGGCGATTATAATCGCCCTGGCCGCTGTCATCTCCAACTTCGCAGCCCGGCGCTGGGCTTGCCTCCTGAGTTTCATTGCAATCGCCCTTATCTACTTTCTCGGGCAAACCGGAATGCCCTCACAAACCCTTTGGTTCTGGGGCTCATCAACACTGCTCGCCTGGGGAATCTGCATTCTCCTCCCACGCGAAGTCATGAACTCACGGTTCGGACTCAACTACATTGCAACCGGAGCACTTGCCGGAACATTCGTCGGCCTTCTGCTCTCACTTGCCGGAATGGTGATCGGCGCATTGATCGGCGCATTCTGCGGAGCTCTCGCATTCAGTCGCACACCCGACGGAAAAAATCTCCGCTTCCCCTCTCGACAATTCCTCAACTACCTTTGTGCCAAAGGCCTCCCCTCAGTAGTTTGCATGTGCGTCGCCGCCCTTACGGTTTATTTCACATTCATCCATTGAATCAATGCGTAAGTTAATCATTTCAATAATCACACTGCTTAACCTGACAGCTTTCGCACAGGCCAACTCGCTGCTGCCTCAGATTAAACGCGAAAAACCTGATCTCGAAGCCATTAAAAAAGCAATTAACGACCGCACATCACCCTACTACTATCCGCGCCTCATGGAAGAGTTCGAAAAAAACGACACCCTCATGAAGCTCGACAAATATCGCCACCTCTACCTCGGCTACATGTTTCAGGAAGACTATCAGCCCTACCGCCCCTCAAACGTCGCGCGGCACATGGAAACAGTCTACAACAAGCCCAACCCTACACGTCAGGAATGCGACTCCGTTATTAAATATTCCCAGCTCGCACTCAAAGACAACCCCTTCAACCTCACACAGATGATGGGACTCATTCACGCCCTGCGGCTGAAAGGGAAAAGAAACCTTGCCGACATCTGGCAATACAAACTTAACTACATTCTGATGGCAATCGTCAGCACCGGAACAGGACTCGACGAAGAAAACGCCTGGTATGTAATTGAACCCTCCCACGAATATATCCTACTTAACCTGATGGGTTATTCCGTAACCACTCCGCTTTTCTACGACCCTTACTACGAATACCTTAAAGTAATGTCGCCTCGCGGAACCTCCGCCGGAGGATTCTACTTCAACATCAAAACAATCCTCGAAGAATACTACCGCAAATTCCCCGAGCAGCTCTTCGACGATCCCGACCCCGACTCCGACGACGGCGGCATGGACGAATAACCCACACATTCTTCAGTTAAAAACTCTCAAGGAGCGGAATAATTTAAGCGAAATATTGAAATTGTATTGTAGTTTTCAGGTTTTTACGTATCTTTGTTACACATATCGTATGCCGAAGTCCGATATGGGCTTGCGGACGGGATATAGACATATATTATAAAGCGTTTATCTTACGCTTATTCTTGATTTACAGGAATCTCGCAAATTCTTTTCGCAGTCAAGAATGAAGCAACGGTAGATGCCTTGTCGTGTGATACTCTTTTATACCCTTATATCGCGAGATGTAAGGGATTGAATATCATACAGCGTGAGGCTTCGGCGTTGCTCTTTCTTCTGCGATGGGCAATGCGAGAGCCTCTGTAATAAGGAAGAGCAACAGGTAACAGCATCTCACGCTTTTTTTTGCCATGGTTAAAATATAAAAACATAATGTTATGAAAAAGATTGCTATTGTATTAATGTGTATTTCTTTTTTGATTGGAAAGGCAAATATTCCTTTTGAGAAGAAAGGCAAGTGGGGAATTATGGACGAACATACTGGCAAAACTGTTGTAAAAGCTAAGTTTAAATCTGTTTCCAAAATAACGTCTATGGACGACAGGTTTATTGTTCAGGAAATAGTGAACAGACCGTTTATTGGGGAACGACTACAATATGGTGTTATTGATTCAAATGGAAAGGAAATAGTTCCGATATTAGCCGATTCCATTGAAATAACTGACAATGGATTTATTTCGTTTGTTACTGATGCGGAGCAAACATGACCCAATAAATCAACGGTAGAAAAACATAACATAATCTTATATGATAAAACCGGGAGTATGACTAAACAGATTCCCGGTGTAATTATAAAAAAACTGCCAGTGGGATATTGGATAAACTCTGACAATTACATCAGACGTAGAAATGGGATGGGAATCAGTGTTTCAAAAGAGCACCCCGGAGACCTGTATGGAAATGATTTCAATAAAATTGATGACGGATTCGTAATTCTAAAACCAAATGCAGTTATAACTTTCAAAAAACCTTATGAACATTCAAACAGAAAGGAATATATATATCGGCAAAACGCCTCATTAACTCCTGTTGTTAAATTTGATGATTATGATCTATGGAGTGGCGATAATGATATAATTATTCTAAAAAAGGGGACTAATGAATATAATTGGCGTTATGGTTACATCGATTTCAAAAATAACCATTTCCAAGAGCCGATATTAGAATCGTATATGTTAAACGATGGCAGTCGTGTATTCAATAATGGCGATAAAAGTATAAGGCTTGATAAAAATGGGAATTTTTCTAAAGGTGCTGTACTTAAGTTTAATAATAAGTACAATCAAAAAGAAACGATGTTTGTTCCGGTGAACGACAACGGTTCTTATAAATTGAACGATCTGATGGTTGAACAGACTGAACAGTCAAATGAAACTCCCGGTTCAATTTCCGTAAAAAAGGATGGAAAGTGGGGATTATATAACTTAGAAACAGGAAAAATGACCATGCCGTTTATATTTCCCGGTTATATATGTAAAATAACGAACGGTTATGTCATAACATCTGCAGACGATAAGTATATACTTTGCGATGAAGAAGGCAATACCATTTTAGAAGTTCCGGACAATGAAAAAATTAGCCTTAACAATATTTCATCAGGAATTATATATACTTACAAGAACGAAATCTATACCACAGGTATATATTCATTGACAAATAAAAAATGGATTATTGAACCGGGCAAATATGATAGATTTTATTCATTACCACACGACAGATATGCTGTTGAAATTGCACCCAACAAATATAACATTATCACAACTGACGGCACGATTCTAAACACATTAGATAACATTGAAAATGCGTACTTTCAATTTCAGGATTATACAGATTTTTTAAAGGTTACCTCCACATCAGGTAAAATGGGACTGTTGAACCCCAAAACAGGAAAATGGATTTTGCAATGTCAATTTGATAAAGACTTTACTTTTGGTGGTGGAAAGGGTTCAAATCGGAAAATCGCACTGCAACAAACAACGGATAAAGGACAACTTATAACAGTCTATACGGTAAGCGGAAAAAAAATTGCTTCACAATTTTTCCCTTGGGGCATGAATAAACGCTCCATTGCAATTCGTAGATTTGGTGAAATGTACTTAAACCACTAAATTTACCGACGTAGAAAATTATCATAATTTAGTATTGTCCGCTAAATATATTTGAGCGGTAAAGAAATTAGAGCTGATTCTTACAAATGGTAATTGATTTTGGTTGTTTACTTTGTAAGAATCAGCCCTTTTGGTTTAGCCAGCAGTAATAACTATATTTAAGTAATTCCAAATAATCGGCTTAGTAGATATTTCCGGTTGCAAATGGATTTATCTTCCATATTAACCCCACAAACACCTAATCATCAACTTATTACATAACCCATCATCCACCACTGCATAAGGTAATTTCCCCACCATTAACCACCTGCCCACCAAAAAATTGTACGGACGCTGCCTCCGGCACGTGCCTCCCGCATGGCACAATCACACACCATTAAACCCCTGATTTCCACCACATTGTAAGGACGCTGCCTTTGGCACGTCCTCATCCTCATGGCCTCCGAGCCGCAGCAAGCGGCTCAATCAAGGAAACCCTAGAGTGCATTTGCTCTCTAGGAATCATGCTCCACTCTTCCCTCTCAACCCCTGCAGGGGTTGCACCTCCACCATCAACACTCTGATTCCCACCACTTTTCTGTACGGATGTGCGTTCCGCACGTGCCACCCGGATGGCACGTCCGCGCCGCATGGCCTTCTCTCCGAATGGCATTAACTCAAAAGCGGCCCCAATCACTTGGAGCCGCTTTTAAACCAATCTAAAAACCAATC
>CAZMAO010000018.1:0-32122 GCA_964564465.1 uncultured Bacteroides sp. | reverse complement strand
AACGACCCCCTGATTAACAGTCAGGTGCTCTAACCAACTGAGCTACTGAAGCAGTCTTTCACAATCGCCGCTCCCGGCTTTTGCGGTGCAAATTTAACCCAAAAATTCCATCCGTGCAACTATTTCCTCATTTTTCTTCGCAAAAATATTTTTCAAAACTTTTTTACATTTTGTTTATGTTATATTATTGTCTAATTTTGAATCCTGATTCCAACACCTCTAACACACCACAATAAACTGATATGAAAAAACTGCTATATACATTCCTTACGGTAATTCTTGCAGCCATGGCAATTTCCGCCGCCACACGCAGCCCCAAGTCCGACATTGCCAAAAGCGTGGACATTTTCACCGCCGTAATGAAGGAAATACAAACATTTTATGTCGACACCATCGACGCACAGAAATCAACCAACATCGCCATAAACTCGATGTTGTCAAATCTCGACCCTTACACCGAATACTTCCCCCAGTCCGAAAAAGAGCAGTTCAAAAGCCTCACTTCAGGCGAATATGCCGGAATCGGCTCTTACATAATGCAGCGCGACAAAAACGTCTACATCTCCGGCCCCTATGAAAACAGCCCCGCTCACCGCGCCGGCCTCAAACCCGGCGACCTCATAGTGACTGTCGATGGCGACACCATGCTCGGAAAATCATTCAACATTGTCTCCGACCGGCTCAAAGGCATTGCCGGAACAGATGTTGTCGTTACCGTGAAACGCCCCTACGTGGCCGATTCAATCCGCACATTCACCATCACCCGCGAAAAAATTTCAATGCCCTCCGTCCCTATGGCAAAAATACTGCCGTCAGGAATCGGCTACATCATGCTTACGAGCTACACCGAAAAATCGCCCGATGAAATCCGTGCGGCTCTTGAAAAATTCAAAGCCGATCCAAATTTAAAAGGCATAGTCCTCGACCTGCGCGACAACGGAGGCGGCTACCTTGAAAGCGCCGTCGAAATCGTCGGCAACTTTGTTCCCAAGGGAACCGAAGTTGTACGCACGCGCGGAAAAGGTGTTCTTGATGAAAAAGTCTACAAAACAACATCAAAACCCATAATGCCCGACATTCCACTTATTGTCCTGATCAACGAATCAACCGCATCCGCCGCCGAAATAACAGCCGGTTCACTTCAGGATCTCGACCGTGCAGTTATCCTCGGAAACCGCTCTTTCGGAAAAGGACTCGTGCAGACCACACGCCAGCTTCCCCACGACGGAATGCTGAAAGTCACAATGGCACGCTACTACATCCCCTCCGGACGTCTCATTCAGGCAATCGACTACTCTCACCGCAATCCCGACGGAACTGTCGCTCGCATCCCCGACTCGCTTACAACCGCCTACTCAACCGCCGCCGGTCGGACCGTACGCGATGGCGGTGGCATAACCCCCGACATAACCGTGAAATACCCCGAGCTGAGCCGCATAACCTATAACGTGGTCAACGACAACTGGGCGTTCGACTTTGCAAACCGCTATGCCGCCACACACACGTCAATTCCTCCTGTCGAGCAATTTGAAATAACCGATTCAATCTATAACGATTTCAAACAATCCATCGACCCCGACAAGTTCAACTACGACAAAGTGTGCGAAACCATCCTGCAACGTCTTCGTGAGGCCGCCAGAATTGAAGGATATATGTCCGATTCGCTTAACACCGAATTCGACCGCATCAGCGCCATGATGAAACGCTCTCTCTCTCACGACCTCGACACACACCGCGCTGCCATAACCCCTTTCCTTGAAAAAGAAATAGCATCGCGCTACTATTTCCGGACAGGCGAAATCGAATCAGCTCTGCGCCACGACCCGGCGCTCGACAAAGCGGTCGAAATCCTTAACAACCCCGTCCTTTATAAAAAAACTCTCACACCTGAAAAGTGACCCTCCGACAATTAGCCGATAACTTCATGGGCGGTGCGCGCGGCAAAGCCGTGGCAGCCGCCTTAAACAAAACATCCGCTCCGGTTGCATTCACCCGTCTTGCCGGCTCAAGCACCGCCATGTTTCTGGCATCGATGCCACGGCAGACTGATCCCGTTCTCATCATAGCCGACTCATTCGATGATGCGGGCTACATTTACCACGATCTCTCTCGCCTGCTCGACGAGCAACAGGTACTCTTCTTCCCCAGCGGATATAAACGCTCGATAAAATACGGTCAGCCTGACCCGCCACAACGCATATTGCGCACCGAAGCCCTCAACGCATGGCTCTCAGACAATCCTCCGCGCTTCGTGGTTTCCTATCCTGAAGCTCTGGCCGAAAAAGTGACCTCGCGCGACAATCTCGGAACACATACCCTAAACATATCCACCACATCAACCCACAACCTCACGGAAACAGCCGTCTGGTTGCGCGACAACGGCTTTACAGAAGTCGACTACGTCTACGAACCGGGACAGTTCGCAATCCGTGGCTCCATCCTCGACATTTTCGCATACAGCAGCGAACTCCCCTTCCGAATCGACTTTTTCGGCGATGACATCGACTCGATCCGCGCTTTCAATGTCGAAACACAGCTCTCCGAGCAACGCCTCGAATCTGTTTCAATAACCGCGAATGTGCAGCAACTCGCCTCGCAGTCGCTTCTCTCCTTCATCCCCTCCTCCACACTCATTGCCATCATAGGCTCCACACCTGTGGTTCAGCGAATTGAAGCCATCTGCTCGGAATCAATGAGCAGCCACGCGCTCTCGGCAGAGGAAGGCGACCTCAACGCCCTCTCCCAATTGGTCGACCCCGCCGGTTTCGCAACGTTATTTTCCGGATTCCGCCACATTATCCTCACTGATGCCGACCAGTCCACACCGCCTCTCTCAACACAGGTAAACTGCCAATGCTCACCGCAGGGAATTTACCATAAAAATTTCGACCTCATAAGCCAAAACCTCTCAAACTTCATTGCCGACGGATTTAAACTGTTCATTCTCAGCGACAGCGAGAAACAGATTGAACGCCTCAAAGCAATTTTCTCCGACCGTGGCGACAACATCACTTTCTCTCCCGTTATCTCAACCCTGCATGCCGGATTCGTTGACCACGCAAACAAAACCTGCATTTTCACCGACCATCAGATTTTCGACAGGTTCCACAACTACAATCTGCGCTCAAACCGCGCCCGCAGCGGAAAACTAGCTCTGAGCATCAAGGAACTGAGCGCAATCGAACCGGGCGATTTCATAGTGCATGTCGACCACGGCGTAGGACGTTTCGCAGGACTTCTGCGCACAAACGTAAACGGACGCACACAGGAAATGATTAAACTCGTCTATGCTAACGACGACATTATTTTCGTTTCTATCCATGCACTCCACAAACTCGCCAAATACCGTGGTAAAGAGGGTGTTCCCCCTAAAGTTAACAAACTCGGCTCAGGCGCCTGGAACAAAGTAAAGGAAAAAACCAAATCCAAGCTCAAGGATATTGCCCGCGACCTCATCAAACTTTATGCCGAACGGCTAAAGGAAAAGGGTTTCGCATTCTCTCCCGACTCCTATCTGCAACAGGAACTTGAAGCATCATTCATCTATGAGGACACACCCGACCAGCTCACAGCCACGCAGGCCGTAAAAGCCGACATGGAAAGTCCCCGACCCATGGACCGGCTTATTTGCGGCGACGTAGGATTCGGCAAAACAGAAATAGCCATACGTGCCGCTTTCAAAGCCGCTGCCGACGGTAAACAGACTGCCGTCCTTGTTCCTACAACAGTCCTTGCCTATCAGCATTTCCGCACATTCTCCCAGCGTCTGAAGGATCTGCCGGTGAGAGTCGACTACATTTCCCGTGCCCGGACGCCAAAACAGGTCAAGGAAATTCTCGCCGACCTCGAACAAGGGAAAATCGACATACTTATCGGCACGCACAAACTCATAGGAAAATCCGTAAAATTCAAGGATCTGGGTTTACTGGTTGTCGATGAGGAACAGAAATTCGGAGTCGCCGTGAAAGAGAAGCTCAAGCAACTGAAAACAAACGTCGACACACTCACAATGAGTGCAACCCCTATTCCGCGCACACTGCAATTCTCGCTGATGGGCGCCCGCGACCTCTCCGCCATCACAACTCCGCCCCCGAACCGCTATCCCATCCTCACAAGTGTCGCGCCACTTTCCGACGACTTGCTGGCCGATGCCATAAACTTCGAAATGAGCCGAAACGGACAGATTTTCATCGTAAACAACCGCATCGAAGGACTTTACGAACTCGAATCGATGGTTCGTCGACTCGTTCCGGATGCACGCATAATCACCGCACACGGACAGATGCCACCCGAAAAGCTTGAAAAAGCAATAATCGATTTCGCCAACCACGACTACGATGTTCTTCTCTCCACAACCATCATTGAAAGTGGCATCGACATGCCGAACGTAAATACAATCTTCATTAACAACGCCCAGAATTTCGGGCTCAGCGAACTCCATCAGTTGCGCGGACGCGTTGGCCGAAGTTCACGCAAAGCTTTCTGCTACCTTGCCGTTCCGCCACACATTCCGCTCTCGCCCACCGCACGCCGGCGCCTGCAGGCAATCGAAAGTTTCTCCGACCTCGGCTCAGGCATTCATATAGCCATGCAGGACCTCGACATTCGTGGCGCAGGCAACCTGCTCGGAGCCGAACAGAGCGGATTCATAGCCGATCTCGGCTACGAAACTTACCAGAAAATCCTTAAGGAAGCCGTAACCGAACTCCGAACCGAAGAATTTGCTTCCGAATCGCAGTTCGCTCCCAAAAACAGCGAAGGCGAGGAAGATTTCGTGGCCGACTGCATAATTGAAAGCGACCTCGAACTGCTGCTGCCGGCAACCTACGTGCCGCAGGAAAGCGAACGCATTTCTCTCTATCAGGAACTCGACAGCATTGAACGTGAACTCGATCTTCAGGCATTCCGTTCACGCCTTATCGACAGATTCGGAAAAATACCCCCCGAAGCCGCCGAACTTCTTCGTGTGCCCCGGCTTCGCCGACTTGCACGGCAGCTCGGCATCGAAAAAATCGCCCTCAAACAAGGCAACATGTTCACCTACTTTGTCTCCGACGAAAACCGGGCCTACTATCAAAGCCCAATGTTCGGACGTCTGCTCACATACCTTCAGCAGAATCCTCTCCGATGCCACATACGCGAACGCAACGGCCGACGTTCATTCTCCTTTTCCGACGTCCCCACAGTTGAACAGGCACAGGCAATCCTCTCCGAAATCCTCACCCTCCCCGCCTCCTAACCATTCCCCAACCGGGAAAATTGCAAAAATCAATGAAACACCTGATACCGAGAGTACAAGGGAGTCCCGGTAAAGAAATTTTTGCAGAATGTTCCGGAATTCGTTTGGTAAAGGGATTGGGATAAAAAAATGCGATGCCACCCGACTAAGTGGTGGCATCGACTTTACCTTTTTTTATAGTGCAAGGATGCATCGACGAAGTATGCATCGGCACTTTTAGTATTACAAAGGTAATGCTTTTATTTCATCCTTCAAAATTTTAACGGAGTTAAATTCAATATAGTGTTTAAATTAGAGTAAAGTCAGGTATGAGCGGTTTGATTTTAGGAGATTTTACACAAAGATTATTATACAACGTGTATATTGCGCTTCTCATATCATCTGCTCTATTAATCGAGATTTGCTCCATTATATATCTAACAACTCGTAATGCCCCAATAATGTTTCCGGATTCTTCAACAGAAGAACATGCTGGGCCTCGTCTAATACGCGTCGGCAGTTTCAAATCATACAGCAACGAGCCGTGGGCACATGCATTACGGACGTTGCGAATGGTATGCATATAGCTTTCAAAGGTTACAACCTGACGGATGCCGAACTGATGGGCAATTTTTATTTTGTCTGCCGAGTCTTTCAGTTGCTCATACAGTTTCAACACTGCGCCAAAGGTCATAAATTCCAATGTCTTCCAAGCCGGAGCGTATGTATCACCGGGATGCTTCTGATGGTGGTGCGTAATTACTTGATTTCGCCTGAAATCTGATGTATATACATTACTAGCAAAATTCTCGGCATAACTTCTACTTACAACAGTAGGATTTACAAACCATATTGTATCGGCGGCATATTTATTCGATAAAGTATAAATCATCGCAGTACGAAATGCAATCTCAATACGATTGAGATAACGCATAAGCATAAGGCGCAGGTCAAAATCGAAGTAATAAAGACGCACTGCATCTTCGAAAGTACTTCCGTCAACATACTTGTGAGTACGATGCGATAGACTGGGATAAGATCTCTCAAAAGGGAACAGATAAAAGCCAAGACGATAATAACCTACATCAAGTAGGATTTCCTTCGCCTTTTCTTTATCAAGAATTGTCAGTCCTCTCGATTCGAGGATTTCCAATTGTTTTTCTATGGTGGTTGCTGATTTTGTCATGTGAGGAAAATAAGAACACAAAATTGGCAATTTTTCCTGAATTTTCAGCTTTTCAGTATAATGGAATTATAAAATGCCTGACATTTAGAGCGAGATAAAGTCGCGGCATTGGAAATTCTCGCAGCCGATGTAGAGTATATTAACCATGAAGTAGCTTCAACCGCCCCTTACTTTGATAAATGGATTAATGATGGAAAAGAAATAAACATGTTCTAATTCCAAATTACTAATTCCAAATTACTAATTGGATTAGTCTTTCCGTTTTAATTATTTTCCGTAACTTCGCGCTATGGACTATAGAATTTTCCCGCCCGATGCGCTGATGGAATTCACGGCCACCATGCCACCCTCCAAAAGCGAAACAAACCGGGCTCTTATAATCAACGCCCTTACACCCGGCGCACCCCTGCCCGTCAACCCGGCTCAATGCGACGATTCAACTGCCATTGTTTCGGCTCTCGCATCACCGGCCGACACAATCAACATCGGAGCTGCCGGAACCGCAATGCGCTTTCTCACCGCTTATTTTGCCGCCATCCCCGGCCGAACCGTTACCCTCGACGGATCGGAACGCATGCGTATGCGCCCTATAGGCCCTCTTGTCGACGCGCTTCGCCAGTGTGGTGCGCAAATCGAATATGTCGACCGCGAAGGCTTCCCGCCTCTGCGCATTACCGGACAAAAACTTACAGGCGGAAATGCCGATGTAAACGCCACAATAAGCTCGCAATTCGTTTCTGCCCTGATGATGATAGCACCGCTTATGGAACAGGGACTGCACCTCGAACTTGACGGCGAACTCGCTTCCGCCCCCTATGTTCACCTGACCGCACGCCTGATGCGGCAGGCCGGAATTGAAATCGACCTGCAGCCAACCTTCATTCACATAGCACCGCAAAGCTACATCCCCACGCAATTCAAAATTGGTGGCGACTGGAGCGCGGCATCCTACTGGTATGAAATCCAGGCACTGACCTGCGGATTTTCAACCCTCATAGGTCTCGACATAGAAGGCGCGCAGGCCGACTCCGTTGTCGCACGGTTCTTTGAACAACTGGGCGTAATCACCTCAAGCCCCGAAGACCCGGTTGATGATGGTACTAATGCCATCGAACTCTCCGCATCACCCGAACAGTCTCCGCGACTCACGCTCGACTTCGCCGACTCACCCGACATCCTACAGACATTAGCGGTAACAGCCGTTATGCTCGGAGTCCCCTTCCGTTTCACCGGCGCACAATCACTGCGCATAAAGGAAACCGACCGCATTGAGGCACTGAAAAACGAAATGCTTAAAATCGGTGCGGTGCTCTCCGACAACGAACCCGGCACGCTCGAATGGGATGGATCGCGACGCCCCGTCAATGAAATTCCCGAATTCGACACATACAGCGACCACCGCATGGCAATGGCCCTTGCACCGGTTGCACTCTACATCCCCGGAATAATTATTCGCGACATTCACGTTGTCGAAAAATCATATCCCGACTTCTGGAAACATCTCGAACAGATCGGATTCACACTCCTCGATCCGCTCATGCCCATGGAAGAAGTCGAAAAAATCCTCGCTGAACGCCAGTGCTGCCCCGACGAATGATTGTAGCCCTTTACATATTGCTCGCTTTGATTGTGGCAGGCACCGTTCTGCGGCTGCTGCACCGCGCTGACACCGTGACTGAAAACGATTCTTCGCAAGCCACCGCCGACACAGAACAGGAAGAGTGCTGCGGAATGCACATTACTTGCGAACGCGATTCCCTGCTCTCGGCCGTGAGCACCGACATCGAATACTTCGACGATGACGAACTCGACCGCTTCAAGGGAACCGACCCCCAGGCCTACACCCCGGCGCAAATAGAAGAATTCCGCGACATCCTACTGACACTGCTTCCCGACGACATCGCCCCGTGGGCACGGTCGCTGCAGCTACGCGGAATCGAACTCCCCGCATCCGTGCGCGATGAGCTGCTGCTTATCGTTGCCGAAACACGACAACAACGAACCGCCCTACCACAATGATCGAAATGCTTGCATTCCCATTTTTCCGTAATGCTCTGCTGGCACTTCTGATAATCAGCGTTGCCGGCGGAATAATAGGCACTTACATCATCAGCCGCCGGCTTGCATCTCTTTGCGGAGGCGTTACACACGCCTGCTTCGGAGGACTCGGACTCGGCTATTTCCTCGGAATAAGCCCGTTGCTTACCGCTGCGGCATTCGCCATCGGAGGCACCGCCGCAGTCGAATGGCTCTCAGCACGCAAAAACATGCGTGGCGATTCCGCCATAGCCGTAATCTGGGCCGTGGGAATGGCCATAGGCGTTCTGTTCGTGTTCCTGACACCGGGCTACGTGCCTGAACTCAACTCATTCCTTTTCGGAAACGTGCTCACTGTAAGCACAGCCGATCTGCTCTCTTTCCTCATCTACACAACACTGCTGCTTGCCTTCTTCCTATGGAAACGTGCGCAAATCATTGCCTGTGCCTTCGATCCAGATTATGCCCGAATATCCAACATTCCCGCACGGTTCATCAATTACACCATGACAGTTTTCATGGCCATATGCATTGTCCTTACCATTCGCCTGGCCGGAATTATGATGCTCATGTCAATGCTCACGCTCCCGCAGCTCACCGCCGAAGTTTTCACACGCCGGTTCAACCGCATTATCATCCTGTCGGTAATCATATCGGCCGCCACTTCACTAACTGCCCTCGCCCTTGCAACCGTAATCGATGTTCCATGTTCGGCTCTGATTGTTCTTACAATGGCTGCCGTCTACATTCTAACTCGCATCGTAACACCGTTGTTCCACAATAACCACCCTAAAATCAACGTTCTATAACATATGAAAAACTTGTTGCGGATTTCAGCCCTGATTCTCTTGATGCTCGCCACGCTTTCATCGTGCAGCCTCAGGAAAAACACTGCGGCCACCCGCAACTATCAGGCATTCATAACACGTTACAACATTTACTTCAACGGCGACGAACACTACAAGCAGACTCTCCGTGCAATGGAAAGTTCCTATGCCGACGATTATACCCGCACACTGTTCATGCATCCGGCAGAAGCCCGTGTCGATGAAAAAGCCCCGCAGCCCGATGGCGACTTCAAACGCTCAATCGAAAAAGCGCAGAAAGCCATTCAGCTGCGCTCCATAAAAAAACGACCCGCCCGGAAACGCGGAAAAGCGAACGACCCTGAACAGAAGGCATGGCTCAAACGCGAGGAATATAACCCGTTCCTTCACAACGCATGGATGATGATGGCACGCAGTCAGTATATGAACAGCGACTTCCTCGCCGCCGCATCCACCTTCTTCTACATTTCCAAACACTTCACCTGGCTTCCCGAAACAGTAACCGAAGCCAAGCTATGGCAGGCTCGAAGCTACATTGCCGTCGACTGGCTATTCGAAGCGGAAAGCATTCTGGCACGCATAAAGGAAAAAGAACTCACATCCAACCGGCTGCGAAATCTCTACAATTTCTGCTATGCCGACTATTATCTGCGGTCGCGTAACTACTCCGCCGCAATCCCGTTCATGCGCGAAGCCATAAAAGGAGCTAAAGGCGCTCAGAAAACACGCCTTAACTTCCTTCTCGGGCAAATTTATCAGGATCTTGACAGCAATCGTCTGGCCTACGATCAGTTTGCGAAAGTACTCTCAAATTCATCCGCAAGTCACCGCACACGCTTCAATGCCCGCATACGGCAGAGTGAAGTCTTTCAGGGCTCCGACATAAAACCGGAGGTCAAAGCACTCCGCGCTATGACACGTCAAGGCTCGAACAAGGAGTATCTCGACCAGATTTACTATGCCATCGGCAACCTTTACCTCTCACGGGGCGACACCACACAGGCCATCGACAACTACAAACAGGCCATTAAGCTATCCACCCGCAACGGAATCGACAAAGCGCTTGCTCAGATTGCACTCGGAAAGCTCTATTACAGCCGCGGTGAATATACCCTGGCACAGCCTTGTTATGCCGAAGCAATTCCCCTTCTGCCGGCATCACAACCCGACTATGACATTCTGAAACGACAGAGCGACGTGCTCGATGAACTTGCCGTCTATGCCGAGAATGTAGTGCTCAACGACTCTCTGCTTAAACTCTCCGAACTTCCACCCGACAAACAGCTCGACGTTGCCCGCAGGCTTGCCGACGAACTTATAGCCCGGGAAAAACGTGAGGAAGAGGAACGCAAACGTGAGGAATATCTTGCCGAGCAACGCGCAAACGGCACCGGACTGCAAATGGACGGAGCCGCTTCATCGGCACCCTCCACCTTTGTTATGAACACCGACAATTCCTGGTATTTCTACAACCCCGGCACACGAAACGCCGGACGCACCGAATTCCAGAAACGATGGGGAAGCCGACGTCTTGAAGATGACTGGCGGCGCAGAAACAAAGCATCTGTGAGCATTGACGATCCACTCGCCGACAACTCCGTTCAATATGATGCCGACAACAATCTTCCCGCCGAACCGGATTCGGAAAAATCGGAAGACGAAATCCGTTATGAAAACGATCCGCACTACCCCGAATACTATCTCGCCCAAATTCCGAAAACCGACCAGGAACGCGCCACCGCAAACTCGGTCATTGCCGACGGACTTTATAACATGGGGCTCATTCTCAAGGATAAACTCAACGATTTCTCCGCAGCCGAGCATGAATTCAACACGCTCCTTACCCGTTATCCCGACAATCCGTTCCGGCTCGATGTTTTCAACAACATGTTCCTCATGTATCTGAGGCAAGGAAACACCGCTCAGACCGAAATATGGCGGCAACGTATTCTCTCCGACTTCCCCGACTCAAAAATTGCCGAGGCTATCCGTCCCGCCGACTATGCCACCCGCCTGATTGCCGCCGATTCAATTCAGCAGAATCTCTACGAACAGGCCTATGAAGCCTATCTCAACAACGACAATTCACGCGTTCATCAGATAACCGAACTCGTGCAGCGCGATTACCCCATGGCCCGCATCATGCCGAAGTTCATATTCATCAACGCACTCTCCTATGTAACGGAAAACAATCCCGAACAATTTGAAAATCAGCTGCGCACGCTTGTCGAGCGATATCCCGACACGGACATCACGCCCTTAGCCACAAACTACATCAACCTCCTGCAGAAAGGACACAGACTTAACACCGCGGCAGCATCCAACGTAAGGGGCTTGCTATGGAACACTCGCCTTATGAACAGCGATTCCACAGACATCGACCCCTCCGGACAAGCCGCCCGATTCACATTCCCTAAGGAACCGGCGCCCCACTACCTTGTCCTGCTCTATCCGGCCGATCAGATTCAGCCCAACCAGTTGCTTTTCGATGTGGCACGCTTTAACTTCAACTCCTTCACTGTCCGCGATTTCGACCTCGAACCGCTCCGTTTCGGCCAACTCGGACTTCTCATTGTCAAGAACTTCAACAATGAAGCCGAAGCACAACGCTATCGCACGATGCTTGAACACGCACCCGATTTCACCCTTCCGCAATCGGTTATTCCCGTAACAATCAGCGAAAGCAATTTCAACCTTATGCTCAACGAGGGACGCTCATTCGAGGAATACTTCGAAGCCATAGGCGACCACCGCCTTGAACAGACCCACAGTCAGGTTCTGCCGCCCGACCAATTCCCTTCGGCCGAAGAAATGTATCATCAGCCCGCCAAACCTGAACCGGCAGCGGAAACAGCTGTTGAAAAAGAAAACACCACCCCATCCGATAATACGGTCAATTCCGCCCCATCCCATAAAATCACACCCGCCGAACCTGCAAAAGCGCCTCCCGCGCCGGTTCCCGCACCAACTGCCAAACCGGCACAAAAACCGGCACCGAAAGCCATTCCGCAAACAAAACCGGAGCCCGCTCCGCCGGTAACCCTTCCCAAGCCTGCGCCTCTGCACAACGTGCCTGAAGGCTCCGAGGGCGATGACGATGACCTTCTCGATTAATATCTGACATGACTCCTGAATACCGACTTCTCTGGGCCGACGATGAAATTGACATGTTGAAGCCCCATATTATGTTCCTCGAAAAAAAGGGATATGTTGTGGAAACCGCAAACAACGGCGCCGATGCAATTGAACTTGTAGCGGCCAACCCCTTCCATCTCATAATCCTTGACGAGAACATGCCCGGACTGACCGGACTCGAAACACTTCAGCGCATAAAGGAAATTGCTCCGCACATCCCTGTCATAATGATAACCAAAAGCGAAGAGGAGGATATCATGGATCAGGCTGTAGGCAGTAAAATTTCCGACTATCTCATCAAACCCGTTAACCCGAATCAGATTCTCCTTTCCATAAAAAAGAATCTGCACAGCAAGCAGCTTGTTTCCGAACAATCCACAACCGACTATCGTCAGCAGTTCGCGGAAATATCCTTGATGATTAACAACGCGTCATCATTCAATGAGTGGACCGAATTGTTCCGCCGGCTCTCCTTCTGGGAAATTGAACTCCAGAACCGTGGAACCGACATGTCGCAGATGCTCGAAATGCAGAAAAACGAAGCCAACGCCGCTTTCTGCAAATACGTTATACGGCACTATCACAGCTGGATTGATCGGGACAATCCCGATGCTCCGCTCACAAGCCCCAACCTTTTCAAACACTCCGTTTTCCCGCTACTCGACAAAAATGCAAAAGTATTCTTCATTGTAATCGACAACTTCCGCTACGACCAGTGGCTCACAATCCGACCACTGCTTGCCGACGTTTTCAACTTCAATGAAAAAATTTACTGCTCAATTCTCCCTACAGCCACACAATACGCGCGCAACGCCATCTTTTCCGGACTCATGCCCCTCGACATTGCACGCATGTTCCCCGACCTGTGGGTCGATGAAGATGAGGAAGAAGGCAAAAACCTCAACGAAGAACCCCTCATCGCCACACACTTCCAGCGCTATCGACGCCAGTGCAAATTCTCCTACAACAAAATAAATTCGAGCGCCGCAGCCGAAAAATTGCTGCGCAACTTCTCCGACCTTCTCAACAATCAGCTCAACGTCGTCGTGTTTAACTTCATCGACATGCTTAGCCATGCGCGCACCGAAAGCCGCATGATTCGCGAACTGGCCGGAAACAATGCCGCTTACCGCTCGCTTACAGAAAGTTGGTTCCGGCACTCACCTGCCATTGATTTTTTTCGTCGTATAGCCGAGGAAGGACACACTATTGTTCTTGCCACCGACCACGGAACCATTAAAGTGGACAACCCTATTAAAGTCGTTGGCGAAAAAAACACAAACACCAACCTACGCTATAAACTCGGACGCAATCTGGCTTACAACCCCAGACAGGTCTACGAAATCAAACGTCCGGAACAGTACGGACTCCCCTCCCCTCAGGTTTCAACCACCTACATTTTTGCAACGAACAGACAATTCTTCGCCTATCCGAACAACTACAACCAATACGTTCAACGCTACGACGGCACCTTTCAGCACGGAGGCATTTCAATGGACGAAATGCTTGTGCCGCTGGTAACATTAACACCAAAAAAATAATGCCCTCATTAAATATCCCCAACCTCGAAGCGCTGCCGGCAGCTGCCACGCAATTCGCTGATACAATAAAAAATTCCGGCATCGAAACCATAGCCTTCTACGGCGATATGGGTGCCGGTAAAACCACTTTTATCGCACAACTCGCCCAAGCACTCGGAGTCGATGCCGATCAGGCTAATTCCCCCTCATTCTCAATCGTTAACCAATACGACATTCCCGGCGGATTCATCTACCACTTCGACCTTTACAGACTCGACTCTCCGGCCGAAGCCATCGATCTCGGCCTCGACGAATATTTCTACTCCGGCAACCTCTGCCTCCTTGAATGGCCTGAACGCATCGAACCGATTCTTCCCGACGACACGCTACGCATAAATTTGACCGTTAATCCCGACGGTTCAAGAACACTTTCCTGGTAACCCCCTGCCCCGCAACACATTTTTTTTGTACCTTTGCGCCTGAAATGAACACACCATCATCAACATACGCCATGCGGGCAATTCTCGCCGTCATCGCTGCAATCCTTTTGGCGGCGTGTGCTTCAATTGGCCGCCCGGAAGGTGGCGAACGCGATGTAACGCCTCCGGTTTACCTGAAAAGCAATCCATTGCCGGGCTCCCTTAACGTGAACCACAACAAAATCTCCGTTGAATTCAATGAAAATGTTCAGGTTAAGGATGCAATGTCGAAAGTAGTCGTTTCTCCGCCGCAGAACACACCGCCGCAGGTAATGGCCGTGGGTCGACGCATTAACGTGGAACTCCGCGACACCCTCCTGCCAAACACCACCTATACCATCGACTTCTCCGATGCCATTTCCGACCTCAATGAAGGAAACGAGCTCGACGGATTTTCATTCGATTTCTCCACCGGATCTTCTATCGACACACTCGCCCTCAGCGGAATGGTTTTTCAGGCTTCAAACCTCGAACCCGCGCAAGGCATGCTCGTGGGTGTCTACTCAAACACCTCCGACACCGCTATCACGACACTGCCCATGGAACGAATCACAAAAACCAACCAGTTAGGTCAGTTCACAATCCGCAACCTTGCTCCGGGGTCCTACCGCATCTATGCCATCAACGACATGAACCGCGATTACAAATGGGACCGCTCCGAAGATATTGCCTTCTACGACCTGCTCCTTTCTCCGCAGTCCGAGCCGATAACAGTGGCCGACACTCTTCAGAGTTCCACCGGCACCGACTCCATAGTCCTGCGCCCCGCCACACGGTTCTTCCCCGACGACATTCTGCTGACATGGTTCAATCTCGACTACAAAGCGCAATATCTTTCAAAATACGACCGCCCCGACCGGAAAAAAATACTCTTTCAGTTCGGAGCTCCCTCCGACACTTTCCCTGAAATCCGGCTCATTAACGGCAATGATTCAGTCAAAGGACTTGAAATCAAGCAATGGGCAAAATTAAACGCTTCGCCCACCCGCGACACCCTCGAATATTGGATCACATCGCCCATAATCATGGAAATGGACACGCTGATGCTCGAATCACGTTTCCTACGCACCGACACGACAAATCAACTCGTCTGGGGCACCGACACCCTTAAACTCATTCTAAAAGGCGCACAGAAACGCAAGCAGGAAGCAAAAAAAGAATCCAAAAAGGAATCATCCTCAAAACTTAACATAAATCGCCTGTTAGGAAAAAAGAACCAGAACGACACCGCTGCCGCAAACGATTCAGTTCCGAAAATTGAATTTGCACAGGTAACCTTTTCCAGTTCCGGCACAATGGATCTTGACAAACCCGTCACCCTGACTTCAAAAGTTCCGATTGCATTGTTCGATGAATCAAAATTACGGTTTGAAAAGCAGATAGACGATTCTACATTCGAGCTGCTGCTACCTCCCGAATTCATTATGCCCGACACCCTGCAACCAATGCTGATGTCGGCAACCTACAAATGGGAACCCGGAACAACCTACCGCCTCACTCTCGATTCTCTCGCTGTTCACGACATCTACGGACTGTTCAACAAAAAAATCGAACAGAAAATAACCACACGCAAGCTCGAGGACTACGCAACCGTCACATTCAATCTGAAAGGAGTCACCACACCGGCTGTTGTTCAGCTCCTTAACACACAGGACGCTCCGGTGGCAAGCGTTCCCGTCGAAAATTCCAAAGCCACTTTCAATTACATCCTTCCGGGAACCTACTACGCACGTATTTTCCTCGACTCCAATCAGAACGGAAAATGGGACCACGGAGCAGTCGATTCGCTGCAGCCCGAGGAAGTGTTCTATCTCCCTAAAAAACTGAATCTGAAAAAAAACTGGGACATTGCTCAGGAATGGGACATCTACGAAACGCCACTCGACAAGCAGAAACCCGACGCAATCAAGAAAAACAAACCGAAAAACAAGAACAAATCTGATTACGGCAATGAATACGATGAAGAAGATGAGGATTATTACGACCCGGAAGATCCTTTCGGAAAGCGGAAAGGCAAAAACCAGGGTAATCGCATAAGAAACGACCGTAATAATAGCGGATTCAATCTTCCCGGAGGTGTAGGCGGCCTGCGTCCTGCCGTTAACCGTTAACGATATGAACGAATCAAAAAACATAATTCGCGATTACGTACCCGAGCCGACACTCCGGCGTCTGCCATGGTATCTGGCACACGTCAGCCTCCTCAACTCGCGCGGCATAAAGCATGTCTCGTCAACGGCGCTGGCCAAGGAAATCAATGTCGACGCATCTCAGATAGCGAAGGATCTGTCAGTGCTCGGAATAAAAGGTAAAACCCGCATAGGCTATGAAGTCAGCGCCCTGGAAAACGCACTGCTCAATTTTCTCGGATTCGGCAAACCTCACAGCGCGGTCATTATGGGTGTCGGATCGCTCGGAGCCGCTCTGATAGCCGACAACGGTCTGGTGAACTTCGGGCTGAACATCATTGCAGGCTTCGATGTGAACCCGCATGTTGCCGGGTCAGTGATAAGCAATGTACCCGTAATGCTTCCGCAACAGGCGCGTGAGGTGATTAAACGCACAAACGCCGAAATTGGAATCATAGCCGTTCCGGCCGAAGCAGCCCAGTCTGTTGCCAACCAGCTTATCGAAGCCGGAATCCATGCTTTGTGGAACTTCACGCCGGTCCGTCTGCTTGCACATAACGATGTTGTTATAGTTAACACATCAATCTATGCGCATCTTGCGGTAATGTATAACCGTCTCGACGCTCTTAAACAATGAAAGCCATAGCATTTAACCGACATCCTGCCCAACCGTTCGTTAAACCGTTAGCGCTTACCATGTTCGCCGACTCCGCTATAACACACGGCGACCGTCCGGTGTTCCTGCCCGATTTTTCAGACGAATGGATTCTTAGGGTGCTTACGGCATGTCGCATCAGCCGGCTCGGAAAAACCATCGGCCTCAAATTCACCGGCCGGTATTTCGACGCCATAACATTATGCCTGCAGCTGATGCCGCGGCAATGGTATGAACAGCTCACATGCGGTCAGCTTCACGGCGACCTGCCGGGGCTTTTCGACAATGCCCTCATAACCGGAACCTGGACAAAGCCTCTTAACGGCACCGACCTCGAAATTAAAATCAACGGACTCGAAACCACGCTATCGGCCCAGGACGTTGGCTTTGAAACAGCAATCTCCGAAACATCCGCATTCGCCACCCTCAAGAACGGCGACATAATAATGCCATGCGCACTTCAGGTTGAACTGCCTGCGTTTGAAGGCGCCCGTTTCACCGCTGAATTAGCCGGTCAACCGGTTCTTGATTTCAAATTAAAATAAGAATCACGCAATATTGAACCCGAATTTCAGTTATATATTACATAGTTATTTTCACTCGGAACAAATGAATCGGAAAAACATATTCTTACGTCTTACCGCTCTACTGCTTGCTTTTACACTGACCGCTCCGACTGTTTTGGCTGACGGGGAAAAAGACGATTTCAACCCAATTCAAACCGGCGTAACTTCATTGAGCATCGCTCCCGATGCCCGTGGAGCTTCAATGGGCGATCTCGGTGCGGCAACCGACCCCGACGCAAACTCACAGTTCTGGAACCCGTCGAAATATGCCTTTGCCGAAAGCAAAGCCGCATTCTCGTTAAGCTACACCCCCTGGCTCCGTAAACTTGTGAACGACATTTTCCTTGCAAACCTGTCCGGCTACTGGAAAATCGGCAGTCAGGACAATCAGGCCATTTCCGCATCATTGCGCTACTTCTCTCTCGGTGAAGTAACCACCGGAAATCAGGCCACCGGAACTGCCGCACAAACCCTTAACCCTTACGAAATGGCTTTCGACCTCGGATATTCGCGCAAACTCTCCGAAAAATTCTCGATGGGCGTTGTGTTCCGCTACATTTATTCCGATCTCGGTTTCTCCGACTCTTATGCCGCGGGCGATCAAAACACCGGTGCTTCCGCATTTTCAGCCGACATTTCAGGCTACTACACCACCTATCCCATTATCGGTCGCAACGAATGCCAGTTCTCATGGGGTTGGGACATTTCAAACATCGGAACTAAAGTCTCGTACAACCATGGCGAGGATCCGGCATTCCTCCCGACAAACCTCCGCATAGGTGCCAATTTCATGTTCCCTCTCGCCGATTACCACAATCTCTCCATCGGTCTTGATGCCAACAAACTGCTCGTGCCGACCCGCCCGCGCGAAAAGGATTTTGACACATCGACTCCCGATGGCGAACGCGAATATGAAAACGCGCTCACCGACTGGGAAAACATGAGCCCCATCACCGGCATCTTCAAGAGTTTCGGCGATGCCCCCGGCGGATTCAAGGAGGAACTGAAGGAAATTCAGTGGACTCTCGGTGCGGAATACAGCTATAACCAGCAATTCTTTGTCCGCGCAGGCTACCACTACGAAAGCGCTATGAAAGGCAATCGCCAGTATTTTGGCGTAGGCGCCGGTTTCTCGCTTAACGTTGTTCGCCTCGATGCCGCATACATGCTGGCCACTGCAGCCACCTCTCCTCTCGACCAGACTCTGCGATTCACCCTCACCTTCGACCTCGACGGCCTCCGCGACCTCTTCGGACGCCGCTAATACAACATCTTCCTGATGAATTTCCGAATCGGACAAGGTTACGATGTTCACCGGCTCACACCCGACCGTGAACTCTGGCTGTGCGGCGTAAAAATCCCCTATCATCTCGGCCTGTTAGGTCACAGCGATGCCGATGTGGCATTACACGCTCTTTGCGATGCATTGCTCGGAGCCGCGGCCTTACGCGACATAGGATTCCATTTCCCCGACAATGATCCGGCATTTAAAGGCGCTGATTCAAGAATTCTGCTGCGGAAAGTGCGCCATATGCTCGCACAAAATTCCTTTTCCATAGCAAACGTTGACATAACCGTCATCGCTCAGGCCCCTAAACTCCTTCCTTTCATCACTCAAATGATTCAGAATGTAGCTGCCGATCTGAACATCGACCCGACAGCCGTATCCGTAAAAGCTACTACAACCGAACACCTCGGATTCACCGGACGAGGTGAAGGGATTGCAGCTCTTGCCTCAGCCTTAATATTTCAACAATAGCTGAATTATTTGTATCTTTGCCCCTGTGAGGCACAGAAACACAATTACAACCCTGTTCATCATTTTGGCCAACATCTGCATGTTGGCACACAACATGGTGCCTCATTGCCATCACCACAGTCATCTCTGTCTGGCGATCCGCACACTTGAACAGGCCGACACTCACAATTGCCGCTGTCATCATAAGCATCCGCACACTGCCAATCAGTGTTTTGAAACGCAATGGTTCATTCCGCAATCATCCGATCAGCATCAGCACCATCACGGAGCGCACTGCAACAGCTGCGATGCCGTTCCCTCATCTCACCTCCTTATGCCGCTCATACACGGTGCATCCCTGCTCATGTTGGCGGCCTGCACTCTCCTCCCCAATGAAATAAGCATAGAAAATAACGCCCTTAGAGCCCCTCCGCTGTGTTAAAAAAGATACGCGATTACAAATCACTTTTTTAGTTTTTCTAACAGCACAGTTCTCTTTTAATTATGTCCAAATTTTTCTATGCCGCAACAATAGCTATGCTTCTGGCGGCAATCGGTTGCTCACACAATCATGATGAGCACCACCACACCGACAAGATAACAATAACGGCCTACTCCGATTCTATCGAACTCTTTGCCGAAACTACACCGCTTGTCACCGGCGAAAAAGCGCAGATGGCCGTGCATCTCACCGACCTGGCCGCCTTCAAACCATTTGAAGCCAAACAAGTGTCACTTTCACTTGCAACCGCATCAAAAAATGTGGAAGCAGCCCCCGTTCATTCACACATCAACGGCATATACAGATTCGAACTCACACCTGATGCCGCAGGCAAAGCCACACTGCTGTTCACAATAACAGCCACCGGAAAAATCATAAAGATACAGACCCCTGTCACGGTCTACGACGATTGTGAGGAAGCGGAACACGACGCTCACAATCAGGCTCCGGCTGCAGCCAACACCGTTCCATTCCCTAAAGAAATGAGCTGGAAAGTGGATTTCAACACCGTAACGGCAACCACACGCAGTTTCGGCGAAATAATCCGGACAATGGCACAGGTCGAACCCTCGCAAGGCGACATCCGCACAATATCTGCCAAAACCGCCGGAATCGTAAATTTCACCAATCCGTCGTTAACCAACGGCACAGCTGTGTCGGCAGGTCAGACTCTCTTCACCATCGACGCATCGTCGACTCCCGACAACAACCTTCGCCTGCGCGTTCAGGAAGCTGAAAACAACTACAACGCGGCCAAACGCGAATACGAACTGAAACAGAAACTACGCGCTGAAAAATTAGCTACCGAATCCGATTTGCAGCAGGCTAAAAACGCATTTGAAAACGCCCGAGCCGGCTATTCTACTCTCCGCAACGGTTTTGGTAACGGTTCTCCTGCCATATCCACCCCCATAGCCGGTTATATTACCGGAATAAACGTAACCAACGGCCAATATGTCGAAGCCGGACAGACTCTCGCATCAGTGGGGCAGAACCGCGATATTTACCTTAAGGCGGAAGTTGCCCCGACTTATTTTCCCGTTCTCTCCGACATAACCGATGCCACTATCATAACATCCTCCGGAGCCACACCCATAACACTGCAACAACTCGACGGACAGGTTGTAAGTTTCGGCAAGACCGTCGACGCACAAAATCCCCTTATCCCGGTTCTGTTCCGTGTTAAAAACGCTCCGGGTCTTATTCCGGGAACATTCGTTGAAATGACAATTGAAGCGGGAGCGTCGAATCCGGCACTCGCTGTTCCGTCCGCTGCCGTTATCGAAGAGATGGGCAATTTCTTCGTCTATCGTCAGATAAACCCCGAACTTTTCGAGAAAACCGAAGTAAAAATCGGAAAATCAAACGGATTGTTCACCGAAATACTCTCCGGCATTAACAGTGGCGACAGAATTGTGGGCCGAGGCGCCATCCTTGTAAAACTCGCACACGCATCCGGCACACTCGACGCTCATTCCGGACATGTTCATTAATCATAACCGGCAACAACTATGAAAGCTATTAACAGTCTTATCAGTTTCTCGCTGAAAAACGCACTGCTGGTAATTGTCGGGGCTGCCTTGCTGGTGGCCGGAGGTATATACTCCGCCAACAAAATGGACATCGACGTGTTCCCCGACCTTACGGCTCCCACAGTGGTTGTAATGACCGATGCCCGCGGAATGGCAGCCGAGGAAGTGGAACGCCTCATCACTTTCCCTATAGAAACAGCCGTAAACGGAGCCACCGACGTTCGTCGCGTCCGCTCGGCCTCAATGTATGGCTACTCATTCGTATGGGTGGAATTCGACTGGGGAAGCGACATTTTCAAAGCCCGGCAGACAATCAGTGAAAAACTTGTGAATGTTTCCGAATCGCTCCCTGCCGGCATTACTCCCGTAATGGCACCGCAAAGCAGTGTGATGGGTGAAATCATGTTCATCGGGCTTCAGGCCGATTCCACATCCATGATGGAACTGCGCACTCTTGCCGAATGGGTGGTGAAACCTGCCATCCTCGCAACCGGAGGCGTTTCGCAAGTCACCATTATCGGCGGCGACTTCAAACAATATCAGATTCTTGCCCACCCCGAAAAAATGAAAGCCTACGGTGTCACTATGCAGCAGCTTGAACAGGTGGGACAGTCGTTCAGCGACAATTCTTCGGGCGGAGTGGTGCGCGACTTCGGAAACGAATACACCCTGCGAGGAATTGCACGCACAACCGACCTCGACCAGCTTGCCGAATCGTTCATAACATCCACGGCCGATGGAAAGCCGGTGACTCTGCGGCAAGTTGCCGACATACGCATAGCCCCCGCCCGCAAAATGGGCTATGCCTCACAAAACGCATCGCCGGCTGTAATCCTGTCCGTTTCAAAACAACCCAACATAAACACACTTGCCGTTACTGAAAAAATTGAAAACAATCTTCTTAACATCAGCAAATCACTTCCGGCCGATGTTAGGATGGACACTCATATTTTCCGGCAGGCCGATTTTATCCGCACATCTGTAAACAATGTCGGTCGCGCACTCGCCGAAGGTGCGTTCTTTGTCATAATAATTCTTTTCCTGTTCCTGAATTCATTCCGCACTACACTGATATCAATTGTCGCCATTCCACTTTCGCTTCTCGGCACAATAGTGGTGCTACATCTGCTTGGAATGAACATCAACACAATGACCCTCGGAGGCATGTGCATTGCCATAGGCTCTCTTGTCGACGACGCCATAATCGACGTGGAAAACGTTTACAAACGCCTGCGGCAGAATCATGCACTCCCGGCCGACCGGCAGCAATCATCATTCACAGTGGTTTTCGAGGCAAGCAAAGAGATACGCGCTTCAATTCTCAACGCCACACTTATCATCATAATCGCATTCGTGCCTCTGTTTTTCCTCAGCGGAATGGAAGGGCGCATGCTTAAACCTCTCGGAGTGGCCTACATCATAGCTCTGTTCATGTCGCTGATTGTTGCAATGACAGTTACTCCGCTGCTGTCAAAAACTTTGCTGTCAGGAACCGCCTACCTCGAACGGAATGAAAAGGAAAGCTGGCTCACGAAAAACCTCAACCGCCTCTACACACGTTCGCTCCACTGGGTTCTGCTACACAAACGCATTGTTCTGGTTTCCACAGTTGCTCTCCTTGTGGGTTCGGTTGGACTCCTGCTTTCTCTCGGCCACAGCTTCCTCCCGGAATTTAACGAAGGTTCCGCAACCATTTCGGCAGTCGCCCAACCGGGTGTTTCACTCGAGGTAAGCAATGAACTGGGTAATATGATGGAAAAAACGCTGCTTGAAATTCCGGAAGTCACAGCCACCGCACGGCGCACCGGCCGAGGTGAACTCGACGAACATTCGCAATCGACCAACAGTGCCGAAATCGACGTGCAGTTCAATCTTGACAAACGCTCGCGCGACGAACTTTTCAACGACATGCGCAACCGTCTTGCAAAAATACCCGGAATCGCCGTGACAATAGGACAGCCGCTCGGCCATCGCATCGACCACATCCTTTCAGGAACACGCGCCAACATAGCCATAAAACTTTTCGGAACCGAACTCAGCAAGCTGAACATTATCGGAAATCAGATAAAGGCACATGTGCAGAAATTACCCGGGCTTGTTGACGTGGCGATCGAACAGCAGACCGAAACCCCTCAGTTGCAGATAATCGCCAACCGCCAGGCCCTGGCCCGCTACGGAATTTCGGTCGAAGACTTCAACAATTTCATTTCGCGGGCTTTCTCCGGTGAAAAGATAGGCGACATCTACGAAGGACAACGCAGCTTCGACGTGGTGCTCACACTCGGTGACAACTATTCGACAAACATAGAGGATATAAAGAAAGCGCTTATCGACACCGGCGGCGGCTCTAAGGTGCCACTTGAACAGGTGGCGACCATTAAATCCGTAAGCGGTCCGTCATCCATCAGCCGCGAAAACGTGCAGCGCAAGCTTGTTGTGCAGGCAAATGTAAGCGGACGCGATGTCGGCAGTGCTGTCGAGGATATAAAGCGTGCCGTTTCCGAAAACATAACCCTTCCGGAAGGATATCGCATTGAATATGGCGGACAGTTCGAAAGCGCACGTTCTGCAACCCGCACGCTCATAATTGCATCGCTCGGTGCCCTGCTGTTGATTTTTCTGCTGCTCTACGGCGAATTCCACAGTCCTTCGCTCGCAGCCATTATTCTTGTAAGCCTTCCGTTTGCTCTTATTGGTGGAATAATTGCCATCGGCGTGACATCCGCAACCATCAGCATTCCGTCTATTATAGGCTTCATCACACTTTTCGGAGTGGCTGTGCGCAACGGAATCCTGCTTGTGTCTAACTATAAACGGCTCTCGGAACAGGGACTACCTTTATCCGACACAATTATCAAAGGCTCCGTCGACCGTCTGAACCCCATTCTCATGACAGCCCTTACATCAGCCCTCGCCCTCATTCCGCTCGTAATCGCCGGTGACAAACCTGGAAATGAAATACAAAGTCCAATGGCTATTGTTGTGCTGGGAGGACTGCTCACATCCACCCTTCTCAACATATATCTCATACCGGTAATCTATCAGTTCTACATCAAACACAGACTAAATAATGAAAAATAAAAAAGCAATCCTTTCGCTTGTCCTGCTACTGCCCCTTTTGTCCGTAGCGCAAACCGACATATACGCTCCGGTTCTCGAACAAATTGCCCGGAACAACGGACAGCTTGCCGTTGCCCGTTCTCTCTACGATGCCACCGCCACGGAAAACAGCGTCGGACTTGCTCCGGAAAATCCCGAAGTCGAATTCGGCTACCTCATTGGCAACAAAGCTTCAGGAAACAGAAAAGATGTAAAGATAACCCAAAGCTTCGACTTCCCGTCGGTCTATTCGCATAGAAGCGCGCTTCAGAAACAGCGCACTAACACCGCCGCCCTGCAACTGCAGTCAGAAAAGCGCGACCTGATGCTGCAGGCCAAAGAATTGCTCATTGAACTCCTCTATAACAATGCAATGCACAAACTCTGCTCATTGCAGACCGACACCCGGCTACAGCTTGTCGACACCTACTCCGCACTCGCCGAAAAAGGTGAGGCTACTGACGTCGACCTCAACAAAGCCCGACTCAGTCATGAACTTATGCAAGCTGAACTCTCCTCTTTTGCCGCCGAGCAACAGCGCCTGCTCGATGAACTGAGGATACTCAACGGCGGACAGCCCGTCAGCTTCTCCGAAACCGAATTTCCAAAGCAGATGCTCCCGGCCGACTTCGAAACATGGATTGCTGAAAATCAACACAAAAACCCCGACCTGTTGATGCTTGACTCTGAAATCAAATCCGGACAGACCGACATTAAGCTTGCCCGTGCCGAAACGCTGCCGAAATTTTCCGTAGGCTATCAGGGCGAATTCGTTTCCGATGCACCCTTTCAGGGTGTAGTCGTAGGGCTTTCCATCCCCCTTTGGGAAAACCGCAACAAAGTCCGCGCGGCTAAATCGCGTCATCAGGCAACCGTAATCGCCGCCGACAACGCCCTGGCAACCTACACCGAGCGTATGCGTATGCTCTTCAACCAGGCCAAGACCCTCGAACGCATTGAAAACAGCTGCAACGATGCCATTGCCGCCAACCCGCTTACCGAACTTCTCGACAAACAGCTGCAATACGGACAAATTCCCCTCACCGACTATCTGTTCGAGCTTCAGGAATGTCAGCAGGCAAACCGACAGCTCCTCGACATCCGCCGACAGCTTGCCCTCGTGCTTGCAAAGCTCAACGCTAATTTGTAATTTTGCAATATGCAACTTCTCGATCTGAACATTGTAAATTTTAAGAATATAGCTCAGGCATCGCTAACATTCTCCCCGAAAATCAACTGTTTTCTCGGCAACAACGGCATGGGTAAAAGCAACCTGCTCGATGCGATTTACATGCTCAGCTTCACTAAAAGCTTCACCGGAACATCCGACTCGCTCATAATCACATCAGGCGAGGATTTCACAACCGCAAGGGCTCATTACTCCCGACATTCACACCACATCCCCGAGGAACTCACCCTCGGCATAACCCGCGGACGCCGCAAAAGCCTTAAACTCGCCGGAAAAGAATATCAGCGGCTTAGCCAGCATATAGGACGTTTTCCGCTTGTGCTTGTCGCGCCACACGACATTGACCTGGTGCGTGGAGCCGGAGAGGAACGCCGCCGATGGATGGATATGGTCATATCGCAAACCGACCCGACCTATCTCGACGCTCTTATCCGCTACAACAGCGCCCTCGAACAGCGCAACAAGCTGCTTCGCGACGGAGCGGTCGACCATCATCTCTATCTGGCCATTGAAGCCGTTCTCGACCACGCCGCCGCAATTATCCATAAAGCCCGGCAGCAATGGATCGACACGCTCGCTCACATTGCCCGACGCCACTACTGCAATATTGCCGGTAATGATGCCGAACTCCTCGAACTTCAGTTCATCGGCTCGCTTAACAACTCATCATCAGGTTCTCTCTCCGAACTGCTCGACTCTGCGCGCAGGCACGATGAAATTGTCAGGCACACATCCGTGGGGCCGCATCGCGACGATATAAACCTTACCCTTAACGGACTCCCGGCACGACGCACAGGCTCGCAGGGTCAGCTGAAAACACTCACAATCGCTCTCCGGCTCGCACAATATGAATTCATTGCCCGGTCGTCAGGCCTAAAACCCCTGCTGTTGCTCGACGACATCTTCGACAAACTCGATGCATCAAGAGTTGCCCGCATAATGCAGCAGGTAACATCCCCTGATTTCGGACAGATTTTCATTACCGACACCAACCGTAAGCATCTCGATGATATAATTCTGCAGACCGACGGACAGAATGCAACATGGAATGTCGAATCAGGAACTTTCAAACCTCTCGCTTAATCACCTGAAAAAATGAAACGCACCGAACCGATGTCATTAGGCGACATTCTTTCCAACGCATTTGAACAGGCCGGAATCACCGACCGGCTTGCACAGCAGCGCGCCTGCTACATTTGGCCCGAAATCGTGGGGCACGGCATCAATCGCCTTACAACCCGACGCTACATCGACAATGGCGTTATGCATGTCTACATCTCATCAGCCCCACTTAAAAACGAACTCTCTTTCCATCGCCAGCGGCTCGTTGAGCTCATAAACAAAGCCGTAGGCTCAAACGTTATTCAGCAAATACAATTCCACTGATGAAAACCGTTCAACCATCATTCCTCCATTCCGACAATCCACGCGTTGTCGACACCGCATTCCCCTTCCGCCACTGCATTCCCATGCAGATTCGGTTCACCGACATCGACATGCTCGGGCACCTCAACAACAATGTCTATCTCATGTTCATGGATCTCGCCAAAATAGACTACTTCACGTCGGTAATCGGTCATAAAATCAACATGCACGACTTCGACCTTGTTGTCGCAAACATGAACATCGACTTCCTCGCTCCGACTTTCTTCGGCGAAAATATCGATGTATGGACACAAGTAACACACATCGGCCCGAGAAGCGTCAGAATGGAACAGCGCGTGGTTGAAACCGAAACCGGACAGATTAAAAGCGTCGGACGCGTTATTATGGCCGGCTTCGACCCGGTCACCAACTCCGCACAGCCCATCTCTCCACTCTGGGCCGCCGCTATTGAAAAATTCGAACAACATCCCCTCCGCCAAAGTTAATTTTTCTTATCTTTGCATTCGGATTTAACCATCACGGAACAATGAACGCTATTGAGCAATCCATGCATCATATTCTGGAGGCGGAAAGCGCAGCCATCGCCGCTATTCCTTACTCCGACGCCTATCCGGTTGCTGTGAACCTCATCATTGAACATGTCCACAACCGGGGCGGAAAACTCGTAACTTCCGGCATGGGAAAAGCCGGACAGATTGCAATGAACATTGCAACAACATTCTCATCAACCGGAATCCCTGCCGTAAACCTGCATCCCTCCGAGGCACAGCACGGCGACCTCGGCGTGCTTCAGCCGAACGATGTCCTTCTGCTTGTCTCCAACTCCGGACGCACACGCGAAATCCTCGACCTCGTCGAACTGTCACGCCGTCTCTACCAAAACATTCCGATTATCGTGATAACCGGAAATCCCGACAGCGAACTCGCAGCTCTGGCCGATGCCCCGCTGTTCACCGGCGGTGCGCCCGAAGTTTGCCCTCTCGGTCTTACTCCGACCACCTCTACCACCATGATGACCGTCATCGGCGACATCCTTGTGGTGAACGTTATGCGCATAACCGGTTTCTCACGTCAGGAATACGCCAAACGCCACCACGGTGGCTATCTCGGCTCGGCTGCACGAAAATAACAGTCCATTCGACAGACAACTCCCATGCAAAAAGTCACGATTATTGGACAGAGCGCGCTGAACTTCACTTTCCCGGTCAACGCCCAGCTTCCTTGCAATCTCACCGCTTCTCCGGCCGGACCGTTGCTAAATGCCGCCGCAATGATTGCAGAAACCGGAATTGAAGTGGCTTTTGTCAGTGAAGCTGCTCGCGACTTCCTCGGCTCCATTATTCTGAACTTCCTCAAATCGAAAAAAGTCGACACCAACTGCATCGACCTTTTTGCCGATGGCGGTGTAACTGCCGTGAATTTCTGCTCGGCAAACAGCAACGAACCTCTGGTGCCCATACGCAAATATCCCGAAAATCAGCCTTTCAACTCCGGATGGCCGCGTATCGACAGCGGCGATTTCGTTATATTCGGCGGCTTCTTTGCTCTGAACAACCGCTCTCGTCCGCAAGTCATAGAAATTGTCAACTACGCCCGCCAGCGCGGAGCCCTCGTTATCTATCTCCCGGGCTTCGACCCGGAAATTGAACCGAGAATAACCCGAATAATGCCTTCTCTGCTCGATAACCTCGAACTCTCCGACATTATTATCACCTCATCGCAGAGCCTCAGGCATCTGTTCAACAACTCCGATCCTTACGACTGCTTCAATCGGAATATAAAATTCTACTGCAACACCCTTTTGGCCACCGACAGCGAATCCGGATCGGTTTTAGCCCTGCACGGACAGGATAAAGCCTCAGTTCCGTTCCCCACCGACAGCACATCCGTTCCGGATTTGGAATCCGTTCTCACCTCATTGGTGGAATTCATGCATAAAAATAACTTTGTCGCCGAAAACCTCTCCAACCTCGACACACATACTCTTACACAATTGGCACAGGAATCTGTTAAACACCGCAAACTATGACCGATCTCTCTCTTGAACCGATTTTCATTACCGTTACCTCCGACACCTCCACTCTATCCTCGCTTACACAAGGAGACATTAACATGACCGGACTGCGGCATGCCGTTCAGGAACTTCCCTTCAACGCAGTTTACGACTTTATGCGGCAGGCCGCCCGCCAGCTTTGCAGCGAAGGCCGTATCGACGAAGCGATTGAAAGAATAAGCGAATTCGACAACGCCGCCACACGCCACGGTGAAGAAACCGGAAAGCTCCTCGACATTCATGCGGCAATGATGCAGACAATAACTGCCTTATACATCTATGCCGGCCTGATTGACAAGGCTCTTGCATCCGCCGCCACAACTCTTACCCTACTCTCTCAGCAACCCAAACGGAAGGACGAACCTTTCCTTTCGGTGCTCGCTTCCCTGCTCTACGACATTGCCATGATTCATTCATCGCAGGGACACTACAAACAGGCCGAACGCGAAATTGAAAAGTCAATGAAACTTTTCGAACGCCTTTCAAAACAGAATCCGCAACGCTATGGAGCCGCACACATGCTGGCGATGAACGCATCAACCTCAATCTACCGGTCCCGACAGAAACAGGCTGCCATGCTCGCCAACTATCAGGTTGAAACCACAAACTATCTCCGCATGCTTAACGAAGGCATCGGCGATGCCGGCATGCGACTCGTCGAATCAATAACCTCTGAAGGACGAACCCTCGCCAAAATGTGCCGTCAGCGCGAAGCCATTCAATATTTCACCCGGGCGTTGAAGCTCCTCACCAAACTTAATCCGCAGTTCGGACTCCAGCATCTGCAGCTTTCCATCGACCTTGGCGAGGCCCTGCTTGCCGTCAAGGGAACTCGCGAAAAAGGAATCCATCTGCTCAACACCATGCTCTATAAGGCTTCGAAACTCACAGCCGCCGACGAGCACCGACGCATTGTCGAAATTCTATACAACGCCAAGAACAACGCTCTCGACATTTTCAGTTTCTGGCACAAAATTTTTCCACGTTAATCCCCAAACAGCATGTCAACCAACACTTTCAGCTTCAATCCAACCGGTCAGCATTCCGAAACCCGCATAGCCATTGTGCGCGCAAAATGGAACGGACACATTACCCGGAAACTTGCCGACGGCGCTCTCGACGCTCTCAGACAAAACTCCGTGCCCGACGATAACATATCGGTTTTTGACGTTCCCGGCGCGGTTGAACTCACATTTGCCGCTTCTCAGCTCATTGAAACATCTCTGTTCGATGCCGTGATAGTGTTCGGTTGCGTGGTCAGAGGCGACACTCCGCATTTCGACTATGTGTGCCAGAGTGTTACACAAGGCGTAACCGCCTTAAATGCCGACTGCGACATCCCGGTGATTTTCGGATTGCTTACAGTTGAAAACGAACAGCAGGCAATTGAACGGATCGGCGGCACACACGGCCACAAAGGAATTGAAGCCGCGCTGACTGCCCTTGAAATGATTCAGTTCAAAAAAATTACACAGGAATTGTAATTCCATGCATTTTTCAGTAAGTTTGCCACATGGAACGCCTTATGCAATATGTGTGGCGACATCGGCTGTGGATGCAATCCGACATGCGTACAGTCGACGGAATGCGTGTACAGGTTCTCGACCCCGGTCAGCTTAACACCGATGCCGGACCCGACTTCTTTAACGCGAAAATAATCATCGACGGACAAACATGGGTGGGCGATGTCGAAATCCACGTAAAGGCTTCCGACTGGCACAGACACGGACATCACAACGACCCCGCCTATAACTCCGTGATCCTTCATGTGGTCGACCGCGATGACACACTTATAACACTCAGCAACGGACGCACCATTCCGCAACTCTGCATGCCGTGCACCCCTGAATTTTCCGAAAAATACAACTATATGGTGGGCCGTAGCGACATTGATCTGCCCTGCGCACCTCATCTACCGGAAATCCCCTCGCTCTACATCACCGACTGGATCGAAGCCCTTGCCTATGAACGGCTCTACGACAAAGCTTCGCACATAATCGACCTTGTGAACCGTCTTGGTGGCGACTGGGAAAGCGCATGCTACATTTCCATAGCACGTTCTCTCGGATTCAGCGTAAACAGCGAACCATTCGAACGGCTTGCACTGAGCCTTCCGCTCCGCTTCATCGGAAAGCACTCCGACTCACTTTTCGCAATCGAAGCGCTTCTGTTCGGCCAAAGCGGACTTCTGCCCGAAAATCCGGCGCCCGACTCCTATCCCGCACATCTTTTGCGCGAATACCGCTTCATGGCACACAAATTCGGGCTGACACCTCCAAAATCATTACAATGGAAAATGAGCCGTATGCGTCCTGCAAACTTTCCGCACCGACGCATAGCCACCCTTGCCGCCATGCTCGCCGGCGGATTTCAACTCGTATCCCGCATTCTCAACCTGTCCGACATAACACAAGCCAGGGAACTCCTTAATCCTAAACTTTCCGCCTACTGGGAAAATCACTACACCTTTTCCGCCCCATCACCACGCGCGGCCGCAGCACTGAGTCAAAATTCAATAAACAGCCTCATCATAAACACAATCATCCCCATAATGTCGGCCAACGCACAGACACACGCAAACGAACAACTCGCCGACCGCGCGCTTACATTCCTTCACTCTCTCCCCCCTGAACAGAACCACATTACCCTACTCTTTAAAAACGCAGGCCTGCCCATGCGCGACGCATTCCACACACAAGCCGCCATACAGCTCCGTCGCGCCTACTGCCTGCAACACAAATGCATCTACTGCCGCATCGGCCACCGCACCCTCTCCCGCGCCGCCCATCCCGCCAAGTAATCCTCCCCCCTTTACTACCAACAAATTGTAGGGACGCCGATTCATCGCGTCCACCGCTGCATAGCGATAAT